>CAYRGX010000030.1:0-49827 GCA_964423905.1 uncultured Leptospirales bacterium
CCGCCGAGCACCATGATCTTCTTCTTCGAGGATACGGGCACCGCGTCCGACGCGTTGTAGGTGGAATAGTAATAGGCCGCGTTCTCGATCCCGCTCACCGGGACCGGGTGCCAGCCCTCCTTCACCCCGAGCGATTCCCTTCGCGCGCGTATATCCTCCTCTGACGTGCCTGTGATCTTGGCCAGGTAGATGTCGGAGAACCCGTCTTTCTTGGCCTGCTCCAGGAGCTCGTTGGGTATCGCGTTCCCACCGCATGACAGGATTCTTTCCTCGAGCTCGACGAGCTCCTTCATCTGCTCGATGAACCAGGGCTTGATGTGCGTGCGCTGGACAAGGGCATCGACGTCGGCCCCCTTGCGCAGCGCCTCGTACATGATGAACTGCCGCTGGCTCGTGGGCGATGACGCCATGCCGAGGAGCTCGTCCAGGGATTTTTTGTTGTAGTCGTTCGCGAAGCCGAGGCCGTACCGCCCATTTTCCATGGACCGTATAGCCTTCTGGAACGCCTCCTTGTAGTTCTTGCCGATGCTCATGGCCTCGCCCACGGCCCGCATCTGGGTGCCCAGCTCGTCCTTGACCCCCTGGAACTTCTCGAAGCCCCAGCGCGCGAATTTCACGACCACGTAATCGCCCGACGGCGTGTACTTCTCGAGGGTGCCGTCCCTCCAGTAGGGGATCTCGTCCAGGGTGAGACCCGCGGCGAGCATGGAGGATATGAGCGCGATGGGAAAGCCCGTGGCCTTGGAGGCGAGCGCCGAGGAGCGCGAGGTGCGGGGGTTTATCTCTATGACGACGACGCGGCCGGTGCGGGGATCGTGGGCGAACTGGATGTTCGTGCCTCCGATCACGTTGATCGCCTCGACGATGCGGTACGAGTAGTCCTGGAGCCGCTTCTGGAGCGCCGCGTCGATGGTCAGCATGGGCGCCACGCAGAATGAGTCTCCCGTGTGGATTCCCATCGCGTCCACGTTCTCGATGAAGCAGACGGTGATCATCTGGTTCTTCGCGTCGCGCACGACCTCGAGCTCGAGTTCCTCCCACCCGAGCACCGATTCCTCGATGAGTACCTGGTGGACCAGGCTCTCGGCGAGGCCGCGGGACACGATGGTCCTGAGCTCCTCCTGGTTGTAGACGAAGCCGCTGCCGGTCCCACCCATGGTATAGGCCGGACGCGCCACGACGGGGTATCCCATGGAGGCCGCGATCTTCTCGGCATCCTCCACCGAATATGCGGGTTCGCTCCTCGGGACCTCGAGGCCCAGCTGCGCCATGGTGTTCTTGAACGCGATGCGGTCTTCGCCCCGCTCTATGGCGTCGGCCTCGACCCCGATTATTTTCACTCCGAATTTCTCGAGGATGCCGCTCTTGTGAAGCTCCGATGACAGGTTCAGTCCGGTTTGCCCGCCGAGGTTCGGCAGGAGGGCGTCGGGCCGCTCCTTCTCGATGATGCGCGCGATAGTTTCCGCGTTCAGCGGCTCGATATAGGTGAAGTCCGCCATGCCCGGGTCGGTCATGATCGTCGCGGGATTGGAGTTCACCAGAACGATCGTGTAGCCGAGTTTTTTCAACGCCTTGCATGCCTGCGTGCCGGAATAATCGAATTCGCAGGCCTGGCCGATGATTATCGGACCGGAGCCGATGATGAGTATTTTTTTGATGTCTTTTCTTTTGGGCATTGGCGCTCCTCGCTTAGTATTGCTGTTTATCGCTTTAGCATTGCTTGAGTGAAATTTTTCATGGGACCGTCTGTCAATTTAAATTTGGCGGTATTATTCGGGCCGGCCAAAAAACGATGAAAAATGGCAAGGGGAGGCGTTCTTATTCAAAATAAACTATGGAATTCTTTTGCCCGAAACGACGAAGCGTGCCGATCACGTCGAACCTGACGATCATGATCGACGAGCATGCCGTCGGCCCACGTGGCGGCGAGGTCAAACCATTGACGCCGGTCATCATGAAGGAACGGGACGTCATCGGGATTCACGCCGAGAACGCCGGCATCGACCAGGAGAGAGTGGAGAAGATCGAGATCGGGCAGGGAATTGAAGAGCCTGTTTCATAAATGCAAGAAGAAGCGTGAAAGGGCGCGGGAGAAACGGGCACGGGGCGGATATACCTGCGGGTCGAGCTATGGCTCGAATGGCGGAGGGGGATATCCCCCTGATTAATGGCTTGACATCGCGCTTTTATGGCGCGACAAATGGGAGCTAACCTGACACTGCACAAGGGGGGGCACATGATACTTACATCGGGGATCGTATCACTTCTGGCCATTGCCGCGTGTGCCGCGGCGCTGGTCATTTCATGGCGCGCAGGGGGCCGGGTCCGTTTGGCGGCGCTGGTCGCATCGCTGGCGGCATTCATCATGGTGATGTCCGCGGTCATCGTTTTCTCCGTCAGGCCGACTTTCTCGGGCGAATGGGATTCCAGCTGGGGCAGGCTCAGTCTCGCGCAGAGGGGCGACCGCGTTTCGGGCACTTACGCGGGCTCCGTTCCGGGCAGGGTCGAAGGCACTGTTTCAGGGACAAGGCTCGATTACCGCTGGTCGGACAGCAAGAGACGCAGCGGGCGCGGTTACTGGATTTACACCGTCGACGGGCAGACCGTCAGGCTCGTGGGCCGTTGGGGTTCGGGCGATTCCGATTCCGACGGGGGCGAGTGGATCGCCTCCGCTGCCGGCGGGGGGCGCGACGGCGAGCGCGGGAGCAGAAAGAGGGATTACGGCAACGAAAAGCGCGGAGACGGCGGCGGAAGATACTCCGGCGGAGAAGGAAAGACTCCCCTGTCAAAGCCGGTCATGCCGTTCGGGACTGCTAAATGCGTGAGCTGTCCCGCGCCGAACAGGAACGGCGTGCTGCCCCAGGACCGCTGGCTTGTCATCATTACGAGCTCGGAGGGACCCAACCAGGCGATGTTCCTCAACTCGAGGACCGGCGTGCTGCACGACGCGGAGTACCCGGACGTGTTCGTCAAGAACGGGCACTATCCCTGCTTCCAGCGGTGTTACACCTTCGAGTCGCAGAATGTCCTGAAGGTGTTCGACCCGAACACGGGGAAGGCGAGCCGGTATCCCATCAAGATACTCAATTTCGGCATGAACACATACGTGTTCGGCCCCATGGACGGGCAGGACAGGTCGTGGGACGCTCTCCAGTATCCCGGGTGGGGCCCGAACGGGGAGACCGACCTCTCCTCGCGCTGCGACTGCCGGTAGGGCCTCAGCGTTTTTTCGCGGGGACTCGCCAGGGATCGAACCTGTTCTCCACGCGCCCGCTTTCGAGGTTCCACAGCGCGATGCCCGTCGCCGCGCCCTGGTACAGTGCGCGGCCGCCCGCCGCGTCGAGCGCGAACGTCTTCCTGTCGAAATCGATGCGGTGGAGCGTGTCCCCGCCGGGGCACTCGGCGGTCGCGATGCCGCCCGAGGGTATATCCATCTTGACGACGAAATAGTAATAACGCCCCTTGCCTTCGTCCCACCTGTGGGCCATGGCGTAGAGCCTCGCGCCGTCCGGAGAAAATCGGACATGGTAGACCGTGCCCTCGATTTTAGGATACGACCAGATGCGCGCGAGGCTCTTCGCGTCGACGATCCAGAGGTAGTCCCTCCTGTCGAAACGCGAGGTGGTGCTCGTCGGCGCATAACGTCCGCCGACCGCGACAAGCTTCCCGTCCGGCGAGCAGGCCATGGTTTGGGGATCCATGTCGGGACACACGAGTATTCGCTCCTTTCCCGAGGCGAGGTCGAGGCCGATGACCTTGCGTACCGTTCCGGTGAACAGCGCGTCCCCGTCCGGCGAAAGCGCGATGTCGTTGAGGCCTCCGCCGTCCTGAACGTACAGCGTTTCCCGCTTGCCCGAGTCCAGGGCCCAGCGGTAAAGCCTTCCGTCTTCGCCGGCTGAATAGAAGGAATCCTCCTTCGCGTTGAAGGCCAGCGCGCTGACCGGGCCCCTGTGCCCTGAATACCTGCGAATTTCCTTTCCGGTTTTCAGGTCCCACAGGACTATGGCGCTCTCCGGCTTGAAGCCCTTGCCTTCGCCGATGAGCGCCCTGGAGCCGTCGCCTGAAAGCGCGAGCGAGCCGCCGTACATGGACAGTCCGGTCTTTAGTTCGCTGCAGGCCCATGGTTTCGTGAGCCCGCATCGATAGGCCGTCAAACTGTCCAGCGCGACGAAACAGGAACCGTCACGCGACACCTCGATCGTGTAGGCGTAGTCCCTGGAAGAGCAGGACCAGGTCAATGCGACCAGGGACAGTGCGAAGGGAATCGCGATCGAAAGGAAAGGCTGTTTCATGTGAACCTCCGGTGCGCCTGCAAATCGATATGGCGGCCTGTGACGTGGAGTGCGGGTATGAGGCTATGCCATTGGGCGGCCCGCGTCAAGTGATAAACCGGCCGGTGTTTTACGGCGCTCCGCGTGGAAAAAACCTTGACCGCCCCCATCCGGCCGGTCATGATTCATGGCAGCCGGGTTCGGACGGGCGTGGGACGGATACCGTGCAGGAGGGTCGCGATGAACGATGAAGGTTTCGGGGGAGTGACTGATCCCATGGTTCTGAAAAAAGCCAGGGCGGTCAGGTCCGCCCTGTACGCGTTCCTCTCCTGCCTCGTCGGCGCGGTCTGTTTTCTGTCGCTCAACGTTCCGCTCGCCATCGTGGCCGGGATCGCGGGCGACGCGTACGCCGGGATCGTCGGCGGTATCACTGCCGCGGTGGGCGTCATCCCGACGATTCTGTTCCTCGGGACAATGGCTTCGTTCGGTTACTTGCTTTTCTCGCTGATCCGGCCTCCCCGTGGAGTCGACGTTCGTCCGCTGCTGAAACCGTCGCTCGGGGGATTCGTGCTCATCTTCGCGGCGGGCGCAGACTTTTTCGTGCTTGTGATCATGCTGAGTCTCGGGAGCTTCATGGCCGGGATGTACATCGAGGGGCGCAACCCGGTGTTTGCCTCGCTCACCGTACTCTGCGCCTCATTCGTCCTGTTCACGGTGAGCGTGACCTCGTCCCTCGTGGCGGGCATACGCAGGGGAACGGGCGGTCCTCCCTGGATGAGGCGATTTTCAAGGGGCCCTGGCGAGCCACCCGCGCCGGAGGCGCGGAAGCGCGGCGGGCCGCTCTCGATCGTCGAGATGATCCTTTCGGCGGCCCTCTCGGTGTGCTTGTACCTCGTGTTCGAGTTCGATTCGCTCAAGGAAAAGATCGCGTCCGTCGTCGGGAAAGTATCCGGAAAGGAACCCCCGGCATCGGAGCTCTTCCTCCATGTCTTCGCGCTCTTCATCTTTTTCTTCGCGATGTCGTTTGCACTGAAGGCCGTCACCACGCTGTGGTCGGTGTTCCGATCGGCCCCGACAGGGGAAAAGCGCCTCTGAGGGAGGCCGGCGGCCGATACTACCGATAGTTATCGGCTGGTCCGGCTCTTGCGGGGATTCTCAGTCGAGGGGCATATCGATTTCTTCGGTCTCGACGTACTCAGCTTCGGTCGCGGCTTCCGCCTTCCCGGCATGGGGGCCCGCCTCCTGGGAGGGTTGGGACACCTGGATGGATGGCAGGACGCCGCCTTCGCCTCCGGCGTTGAGATAGGAAATGACCGCGTGGAGCTTGCGGATGTACTCGATCATCTCCTTCAGCTTGGCGTTTTTTCGGTCGATGACCTTCTGCGATTCATGAATGATTTTCTTGAGGGTCTCGGTCTGCTTCTGCAGTTTCTTCTGGAGCCGCACCGCAGCCTCGTAATACTCACGGTTTACCTGCTGGAAATCGATGCGGGCAAGGACGATTTCGTCCGACTGTATGCTCCGGTTGATGCCGTCGAGGACCTCGTTGAGCTCGTCGAGCGACAGCAGGTCGTCCGCGGAGGTCTGTATCCATTTTTTCCCCTCGGCATCGATGAACTCCTTGATGTCCGGCGCGATCCGCTTTATGTCAGTTTTTTTCTGGGCCATATAGAATAAGTATCGATTCAAATATCGGCAAATCCGATATTAATTTCAAGCTCTCTTTTAATGGCGATACGTCCCCCCGCCCGTAAAAAAAGCCAGGTAATTTTTATTTTCTTTACAAAATCCGCCGGGTTTTCCATTCATTGGGAGCCGGACGGATTTGTGTCCTTTCCGGTCATGGGGGGATATGTCCCCGGTCGCGCGGCGCGTTCCGTGGCGCCGTATCCGCCGGACACCGTATATGAAATACTCTGCTGAATTCATCAAAAAACTCGCCTCGCTCGGAAAGGTCGTGCGGGACGCGCCCATGCGCGATTACACCACCTTCAAGACCGGCGGCCCCGCCGATATCATGATATGGACGCGGGGGCCGGCCCAGGTTGTGGAAATAATCGGCCTGGCGGGCCGCGAGGGCGTTCCACTGACGGTCATCGGCGGGGGATCGAACCTCCTCGTCGGAGACCGGGGGATTCGCGGGCTGGTGATGCGGTTCGCGGGCGACGGCGGGACCGCGCCGGCCATCGAAATGCGGGACGGGACCGTGCGGGCCGAGGCCGGGGCCTCCAAGGAGGACCTGATCGCCTTCGCGCTCGGACGGCGGCTGGGCGGCATCGAATTCATGGCGGGAATCCCCGGCTGCGTCGGCGGGGGGATATGCATGAACGCGGGCACCAATCTCGGCAATTTCGCGGGCGTCCTCGGCGGGATCGAGATCGTGACCGGCGACGGCGATATCCGCACGATCGTCCCCGGGGAAGGCATGGGGGGGTACCGGAACATGGGGCTCCCCGCCGGCTCCGTGATCATCGCGGGCATTTTCAACCTGCCCGCGGACCCCGAACCGGACAGGACCTCCGCGGCGGTCAATGACCTGGTCGCCGACCGCCGGAAAAAGCACCCCCTGCAGTATCCCTCCGCGGGCTCCGTGTTCAAGAACCCCGAGGGGCACGCCTCGTGGAAACTCATCAACGACGCCGGGCTCAGGGGCAGGCGGCTGGGGGGGGCGGCGGTATCCGACCTGCACACCAATTTCATCGTGAACGCGGACGGCGCTACATCGTCCGATATCCGCGCCCTCATCGAGGAGGTCCGCTCGGTCGTACGCGATCGCTTCGGCGTCGAGCTCGAACCCGAGGTCCGCATGCTCGGGGAGTTCTGAGGTCACCACTTATTGTAGATGTTGAAGTAGAAGTTGTCCCGGCTCGACTTGTCCGAGACCAGGTAGTCCCTGCCGTAATATAAATAGAACTCAAACTGGTCGAATATGATGACCCTGATGGTGGGCCCTCCCACGAACGCGAACTGGAAGCCTGTCAGGTCGTGTCCCGATCCCTGGAACATCGACGTGTCGAAAAAGGCCCCCAGGTAGAAATGGTCGCGGTAGAGCGATACGCGGTACTCGTTCGATACCGAACCGACATGCCGCGTGAAATAGGTGCTGCCCTGCAGCCCGCGGAAGGCGGCGTTGGTCGCGTAGCTCTCGTGCGTGAAGGGAGCGGACCCGAACACGAAGGTGTAGAAGACCTTGCCCGAGTACACGCTCTTGTCCTTGAATTCCCAGTCGAGGTTCCCCAGCAGGCGTATCTGGTGGAATGTTTGCTTCAGGAAGTAAAAATCGTAGATGGCGGTGATGTCTTTCCGCAGGCGGTTCCTTTTCTGCTCGTAGGGCCTGATCTTGCTGAAGTCGAAAATGGTGCCGACTTCCAGGTAGTTGTACACGTCGATCCGCTCCTCGATGTTCCGGTAGAGGTGGTATACCCTCTGCTGGTATTCCATGTATTGCATCGATTCGGACTTTGTGAGTATGTCGATGACGTTCGTGTTCAGCAGCGAGAACCAGTTGACCTTGCTCCTGTTGAAAAAAACGGTCTCCACCCCGAACCCCGTATACAGGTTGAACCTTTGCAGGAGCGTCACCCCGGGCGCGACCATCGTGTTCAGCATTATGTAATTGTACTGCAGCAGGCCCAGGTCCGGCCTGGAGGTGCGGGAGCCGAGCAGGCCCACGCTCACGTGGGGGGTGAATATCCCCCTGAACACGGGAGGCAAAAAATACAGGGCATTGAACTGGTAGTATGTCAGCCACGGCACCTTGTCGATTTTCCCGTTGATCCCGTACATGACGCCGCACGACGCTTCCATGCTGAGTAGATCTCCCTTCGCGGCGGCGCTCAGGTGGTTGTAACGGAAGTAGGGGATGAACCCCTTGTAGTAGTGGATCCGCAGTCCGTAGTCAAACTTGTACAGCTTGATCTTCTTGGTGCGTATGAGCTCGTCTATCATGTCCTTGTCTATCTTGAGGCTTTCCGCGTCGGTCGGGTCGATGTCGTCGAGCGACGCGTTGTGCTCGTCGCCCTCCTTTATGGGGATGGAGCTCTTGTCGTCCAGCACCAGGGGATTCGCGCGCTTCGACACCAGGATAATGAGGTCGTAGCGAGGCTGGTACAGGTCGAAGAAAGGGATGCCGAGCTTGCCCAGGAAGGGGACCTTCAGCCTTCGATCAAGCTGGAACACCGAGGCGTTGTAATCGGGAACCTCGCGCAGCCGATGATTGATATTGTTCCAGCCGTGGGCCCGTTTGAGTTTCTCCACGTTATCCTGTATCTGCTCGGTGTTGTAGATCTTCTCCTTGAGCTGGAAGCGTATTTTCAGGTAGATGGTGGTGAGGTCGTCCATGTTGAAGAAGATGATCTTTCCGATCCGCCCCTCGTCGACGAAGAGCGTCAGCTCGCTGTCCGTGTCGGCGACGGTGTACACGAGGGCCAGGGTATATCCCCGTGCCTGATAGAATTCAGTGACGGTCTCGATGACCTTTTCGCCGGTCATCATGCCGTAGTAGAAACGCTGGAGGTTCAGCGTGTCCATCAGCTCGGTTTCGGAGTAAATCTTCGTTCCCAGGATCCGGAGGTGCCTGTTCTGGGCATCCACGCGTCCCGCGTAAAGGAGTATTCCGGCCAGGACGAAGCACGTGGCGGTCCTGAGGGGCATTTTCAGCAGAAGTTGCCCTTCAGCGTCTCCATCAGGCGCGCGATTCTCTCGTCGCTGAGAGAGTAATACATGAAATTGGCCTCTTTGCGCCTGTTGATGACCTTCGATTTTCTGAGCACGGTGAGGTGCTGGGATATGTTCGATATGGTGGATCCGAACTCGTGCTCGATTTCGCCCACGTTCTTTTCGCCGTCCATGAGAAAGCAGAGAATCTTGATGCGAATGGGGTGGGACATGGATTTCAGGAGCTCCGTTACCGTGTCCACCTGGCACTCGTTGAGCTTCATGACATTTTTCCTCGGGGTTTTAGCATTTCACTACTATCTCAATTGTTGAGGAACCTGTCAATGCTTTTTCGGATGCCGCCGGCGCTCGGTCAGGCGGTTTTCCTGGCCGGGACCGTGACGACGTCGGGCATGAAGAAATCGAGCACGTTCAGCATTACGAGGATACGCTCCATGGAAAGTGAAAGGACCAGCCTGAGGCGTCCCCCGTGCTTGCCGGTCTGGTGCTTCACGTGGATGAGGAACCCGATAAACGACGAGTGGATGCTGCCGGTGCCGGTGAGATCAAACGTGAAGTCCGCGCCCAGGTCCTCGCCTTCGAACCTGTCGATGTACAGCGTCACAGTCTCAAGACTGATCGTTTCGGGGAATGTCCATTTTTTTACATCATCCATGACGTTTTTTCCCTCCGTGATGGTCCTGGGGGACCCGCTGATTATAGTATCGATACAAGTGAAGAATATAATTAGAAAAATATCCCCGTCGATCGGGCTCCCCCCGCAGGTGGCGGGGCGCGCCGTTAAAAATGTCTTGACGCCCCCCGGTTCGCGGACATCATTCCGCCCATTGTGCGTGAAATGAATGTTCCCTTCCACCGTCCCTATATCACCGAAGACGAGGTCGTAGCCGCATCGGAGCGAATCCGCGCGGGCTGGCTCACCATGGGCGGCGCCACGCGGGAGTTCGAGGATCGCTTCTGCGGGTACCTCGGCTGCCCCCACGCGGTGGCCGTCAATTCCGCGACCGCCGCGCTGCACCTCGCCCTCATCGCCGCCGGCATCGGCGAGGGCGACGAGGTGATCGTCCCGGCCATGACCTTCGCCGCCACCGCGGAGACTGTGCGCTACGTCCGCGCGAGGCCGGTGCTTGCCGACGTCGAGCCCGACACCATGCTGGTCTCGGTGGCGTCGCTCGAATCGAAGATCACCCCCCGCACGCGCGCGGTCATGCCGGTGCATTACGCGGGCCAGCCCTGCGACATGGACGCGATCATGGCGATCGCGCGGGACCGCGGGCTGGCGGTCATCGAGGACGCCGCCCATTCGCTTCCCGCGCGCATCGGCGGCAGGTCCGTGGGGACCATCGGCGACGCCACATGTTTCAGCTTCTACGCCACGAAGACCATTACCACGGGCGAGGGCGGCATGCTCTGCACCGCCAGGGACGACTGGGCGGCGCGCGCCCGGCGGCTCCGGCTTCACGGAATCTCGCGAGACGCATGGGAGCGCCAGCAGTCGAATGTCAACTCGTGGGAATACGACATCGTCGAGGTGGGATACAAGTACAACATGACCGACATCGCCGCGGCCATCGGCATCGAGCAGCTGAAAAAGGTCGACCTCATGCACCGCCTGCGGAGCTCGATCGCCGCGCGCTACGATCGCGCCTTCGCAGGGAGGGACGACCTCGCGCCGTACCCCGTCAGGCCGGGCAGGGAGAGCGCGTGGTATCTCTATCCCCTCACGATAAAGCCCGACGCCCTCACGGTCGGGAGGGATCGCATCGTCGCGGAGCTGCGCGTCCGCGGCGTCGGGACGAGCGTGCACTTCATCCCGCTCTACCGCTTCACATGCTACCGGGACGGCGCGCACGCCGCGGACTTTCCCGGTTGCGAGCTCGCCTTTTCGCGCGTCCTTTCGCTGCCGATTTTCCCCGGCATGGCCGACGACCAGGTCGATTACGTGATCGAGCAGGTGATCGGCACGGCGCGGCAGTTCCGGCGCTGACTCACTCCGCGGGGGACCACATCCCGCGCCGCGCGCGGATGGCCTCGGCCAGCGCCTCCTCGAGCATGGCGCCGTGGCGCCCGGAAGGGACCACGAAGGCATATCCCCCCCGAACGAGCATCTCGTTTATCATCCGCCCGTCCGGCAGGTACAGGTAGCAGAGAAGCGCCCACCGCCTGTCGGTTCTCGGGTTTTCGAACTCGATCAGCACGGGATCGTTTTTTTTCAGGAGGATATTGATCTCGTCGACGGCGGCGCGGCAGCGTGCGGGCATGCTCTTCGCGGGTATTCCGTACGTCCTTTCGGCCCGCAGGGCGAACTCGTCGACCTCGCAGGACGGCGTGATGATGCCCGCCAGGCGGACCATGACGCGCTTCCCCCGGTACCGGACCTCTATCAGGGAGGGCCCCGCCGCCTGGAAAAATTGCGCGCGCATGCGCGGGTAGGGGCGTTCCGGCCGGTCCGCGGCACTATCCAACCAAAACAACAAAAGAAGCGCTGAAATCGCCCGCATGATTAAAAGGTGCCCGACCTGACGTTATTTGCAAGGAAATATCGCGGGTAGTTCCTTTATTAATTGATTTTTTTCCCGCGGCGCGGTACACCTGCCGGGTAATACATCAATCACGCCGGAGCGAGCCATGATAAACCTCACCAACACCACGATTCCCGCGGTCTTCCAGAAACAGTGCGTCAAGTACGGAAAACGGCCCTGCGTGTCCTACAGGGACCAGGTCTTCGGCCGGTATGTCGATATTTCCTGGCACAGCATGAACGGCATGGTCCACGAGCTCGGGTATTACCTTCTCTCTCTCGGCGTGAAGAAGGGCGACAGGGTGGCGCTCTTTTCGCCGAACAGGCCCGAATGGTGGGTCGCCGACCTGGCCATCCTTTCCATCGGCGCGGTGAACGTTCCCGTGTATGCGACCAACTCCGCGGAGGAGGCCGAGTACGTGCTGAAGGACTCGGGATCGAAGGTGTGCATCGCCGCCGAGAAGGACCACGCGGACAAGGTCATATCCGTGAAGAAGAGGTGCCGCGACCTGAAAAAGATCGTCGTGCTCGATCCCGTCGTGTATAAAAACGCAGCGGTCATATCCCTCAAGGCCGCGCTCGAGGCCGGGGGGCAGTATCGCAACAAGAAGGAATTCGACCGGCGCATGGACGCGGTAAGACCGCACGACATGGCCACGATCATCTACACCTCGGGGACGACCGGCGATCCAAAGGGCGTCATGCTCACCCATGATAATTTCGTCTCGAACGTCAGGCAGGTGCTCACCGAGTTCCGCGCGTATCTCGACGACCGGTACGTGCTGCTCTCGTTCCTCCCCCTTTCGCATTCCCTGGAGCGGACCGCGGGATACTATCTCCCGCTGGCCGCGGGGTGCCGCGTCGCGTTCGCCGAGAACTTTTCGAAGGTGGTGGACAACATGCGCGAGGTGAGGCCGAGCATAATCATCAGCGTGCCGCGCCTCTACGAAAAGATACATTCGACCATCCTGGCGCGCGTGCAGGAAGCCCCCCCCGCGAAGAGGATGCTTTTTTCGATGGCGGTGGCCACGGCGCGCCGCAACCTGCGCTACATCTGCGCGAACAGAAAGCCGCGCGGGCTTCTCGGCCTCAGGGTGAGGCTCTTCGACAGGTTGGTGTTCTCGAAGTTCAAGGAGGGCCTCGGCATGGACCGGCTCGAGTATGCCGTTTCGGGCGGCGCGCCGCTCTCGGTGTCCGACGCCGAGTTCTTCATCGGAATGGGGATAATCATACTGGAGGGGTTCGGCCTGACCGAGACCACGCCCATCACCAACGTGAACCGTCTTGGAAACATCAAGCCGGGGACCGTGGGGCCGCCGGTACCCGAGACCGAGGTGAAAATATCCGACGAGGGCGAGTACCTGATCCGGGGGCCGCAGGTGATGAAGGGCTACTACAGGAACCCGGCCGCGACGAAAGAGGTCTTCACGAAGGACGGCTTCTTCCGCACCGGGGACATGGCCGTGATCGACCGCGACGGGAACGTGGCCATCACGGGAAGGATCAAGGACATCATCATCACGTCGGGCGGAAAGAACATATCCCCCCAGAACATCGAGAACTCCCTCCTCGCGTCGCCCTACATCGAGCAGGTGGGGGTGATCGGCGACCGCCGCAAGTACCTCACCGCGCTCATCGTGCCGTCGTTCGAGGCGACGTCGAAGTGGGCGAAGGGCAGGGGGCTGTCGTTCCAGGGGCGCGAAGGGCTCGTCACGCTGCCGGAGGTGAAGGCGCTCATCGAGGGGGAGGTCGCGCGACTGACGGGGCAGTTCTCGCGCGTGGAGCAGATCAAGTTCATTTCGCTCCTGCCGAACGAATGGACCCAGGAGACCGGCGAGATCACGCCGTCGCTCAAGGTGAAGAGGAAGGTCGTCGCGGAGAAATACGCCGGAATAATAGAATCGATGTATCCGGAGGATTCGGCGGACTGAGGCGACGGGCCCCTGCCGGGCTCAGTCCATGTCCTTTCTGCCGGCGCCCTCGGCCAGCGCGTCGATCGTCGTCACGAGCTTGTGGTACGCGGGGCCGTCGCTCCGCCATGCCACGCAGCTGTCGCGGAGCTTTTCCCGGATGCCCTTCATGCGCGCGATATCCCCGGGTCCGATTTTTCCGGGTTTTTCCCTGGCCTGCCAGGCCCAGATCCCCTGCACCGCCGCCGGTGCCATGTCGAGGATCAGCTCGGTCATGTGGGTGCATCCCGCGGGCCCTGCGAAGAGTTCCTTTACGCGCTTCGTGAACCCCCTTGTGATGACGAGCCCTTTCAGTTTCGCGGCCAGGTTTTCGGCCTCCCTGCACTGGGGGCGCGGCACCTTGATCATCGCCGATTCCGCGTCGAGCACGGTCATCGTGGCCGGGTCGACCAGCATGCGAACGACGAGGTGGTGAAGGGTCCCCGCCGGCACGCGCTCGCCCGTGAAAAGAAAGTAATCGGCCGTGCGGACGTCCACGAGCTCGCCCGTGACCAGGACGCGTCCTTCCCCGACCGCGGCGCTCGATATCGTTATGCGGCGCTCGTGCGCCTTCGGGCCCTCGAGGCCGGCGAGACCGCTCATGTCCGCCCTCCTTCCGCGAGGTCCTTCAGCGGGCTGTATTTTTTTTCGGCCAGGTCGAACGTGATCTTGCGCCGTTCGCCGCGGTCGTCGATGTAGGACGCACGGAAGATGTCGGATATTTTCGCCTGTGGCGAGAGTTCGATGATCCCGTATTCGACGAGCTGCAGAAAGTAGGTCCGTATGATGCCGAACGCCATTTTCTGGAGCATCACGTCCCCGTGGTGATCGTGGTCGTAAGTCCCCAGGTTGACGTCGGCGACGCGGCGGGATCCCATCGACGAGTCGATGCCGATACCGGTCTCGACGCCGTACATCTGCCAGAAGGGGACCGAGTTGAAGAACTCGAGCGTGCCCGCGACCTCGCCCGAGAGGGGATAGTAGAAGCCGGTGAGTTTTTTCAGTCCCGGGTGGTCGATGACGGAGAAAAGCGGCTGCGCCACGAACTTTTTCACACGGCCCATTTCCCGCCAGAAGCTCGCCTTGGCGAAATCGTTGCCGGAAAGGACCGCGCCCGAGAGGCCCAGCACGAAATGCGGGCCGAAGTGGTCCGGCACGACGTCTGCGTCCAGGAACACGACGACGATCTCCGACGGCAGGAGCTTGCCGCGCACCTGGTCGTTGATGTGATAGAGGATGCGCCGCATGTCCGATCCCTTGCCGCTCTCGTTGCCCATGTCGGGAACCGACGCCTTCTCGCAGTGGAATATCTCGATGCCGGGGCAGTGCTTCCGCGCTGCGGTTTCGGTCGAGTCCTCGTCCGCGGACACCCTCCTGTGCGAGAGGTATATCCTGTCGATGAAATTGCCGAGCATTCCCGCGAGGACGTCCAGCTTTTCGCCGAGCGTCCTGGCCTCCCTGTCTCCGCAGGTCGAGAAGACGACGAAAACGTTCCTGTCGCGTTTCAGCGCCGCGCAGGATTCCAGGGTAAAATCGGTCGCTTCCATGAGTTCGAAAAAATCCATGGGCCCTCAGTTAATAAGTTTTCTGTTGTCCCCAGCCGGCGGGGGGGAGTATTCGTATTCCGGCACGAGCTTCTTGATGAGCTTCCGCGCCGCGGCCCCGTCGAGGGTGGATACCGCGGGGAGCCCGTCCCGGAGAAAGGCTTCGAGCGCCGCGGGATCGGATCCCGGGGCCCCGCCGACGGCGAAAATCTTTTCGTGGGGCGTTCGGACAAGGCCTTCCCTGTCGTAGAAGAGGTCCTCGGAAAGCTTCTCGCCGGGCCTCAGCCCCGTGTACTCTATCTTGATTTCGGAATCGGAGCGGTACCCGTAGAGCCCGATAAGCCTCGCCGCGATATCGGCGACGCGGTACTGGCGCCCCATGTCCAGGGCGAAGAGCTCGCCGCCGCGCGAGTAGGCCGCCGCGTTGATCACGAGGAGGGCGGCCTCGGGGATGCTCATGAAATAGCGGGTAACGTCGGGGTGGGTCACGGTCACGGGCCCCCCGCGCTCGATCTGCTCCATGAAGAGCGGTATCACCGATCCGCGGCTCCCGATGACGTTGCCGAACCTCACCACCGCGGTGCGGAGTCCCGTCGTGCGGTGGCAGCGGTCCACGACCATCTCGGCGATCCTCTTGGTCGCGCCCATGACGCTCGACGGGTTCACGGCCTTGTCCGTGGAGATGAACACGAAGGCCGAGATCGAATGGCGGCAGGCGCGTTCGAGCAGGTTCATGGTGCTCCCGACGTTGTTGCGCAGCGCCTCGGCCTCGTTGAATTCCATGAGCGGGACGTGCTTGTGCGCGGCGGCGTGGAACACGATGTCAGGTGAGTGCTCGGCGAACACGGACTCCATGCGGACCGGGTCGCAGGCGTCGGCGATCACGTAGCTGACGGCGGGTTTCGCGTCCAGGCATGCGGTGAAATCGTTGAGCTGCCGCGCGAGGACGTAAATCGAGTTCTCGCCCCGGCCCGCCGCGACGATCTTTTTCACCCCGAAGCTGATGAGCTGCCTGCAGAGCTCGGAGCCGATGCTCCCGCCCGCGCCGGTGACGAGAACGGTTTTACCCTCGAATTCGCGGTGGATCGTGTCGCCGTCCGCGCGGACCTCTTCCCGGCCGATGAGGTCGGCCAGGCCGATGTCGCGCAGGGTGAGGGTGAGCGGCCGCCTGTCGAGGAGCTCGACCAGGTGAGGGAGCGCCCTTATGGGGACGGCTCTGTCCGCCCGGCGGATACGGTCAACGATGCGCGATATCGATTCGGACCCGGCCGAGGGGATCGCGAGTATGATATGCGTCACGGCGCGCGAGGCGATCACCTCCGCGATGTCGTCGACGGGGCCGAAGATCGGCTTGCCGTTGAGGAGGCGGCCCCGTTTCGAGGGATCGTCGTCGATGAACCCGGCGATGGTGTTTCCGAGGCCCATCCGCTGGTACTCCGAGAGGATTATCCCCCCGGCCTCGCCAGCGCCGACGATGAGGACGTTCTTGCGCGACGCGTCGTCGCTCCCGCCGTAGGCGACCCTCCCGCGGAGCGCGTCGCGGAGTACCATGCGGTACGCGGTGCAGACGGTGAGCGCCGTGAGGAAGAAGAGCAGGAGGCCCGCCGGGCCCGGCGAGGACCCGAGGAGCGGGTGGGCCGCCGCGAACAGCGCGACCGCCGCGACGTGCGCCGCGGCGAGAAACCGCATATCGCGGAAGTTCGAATGCCCCCAAACTATCCTGTAGACCTGGAAGAGATAGCCTGTCCCCGCGTAAATCAGCGCCGCGGCCGCGGCCCTGTAGAGGCCGGCATGCATGTCCTGCTTCGCGCCCTGCGGGACCAGCAGCGCCGAGAGGATGTAGGCGCCGGCGACCGCGACCGCGTCCGCGGCAGGGTAAAGAAGCTTTTTCCCTTTTATGACATACAGTACTTTCATATGAGTCTCGCGAACGGGGACGAAAATCGTCTCCCCGTTTCAAGCAAGGATTTACGCATGGCGCGTGTCAATAGATATTTCATGCCACAGGGCGGGGATATATTCCGTAAAATATAATTGACGGCCGCGGCGGGGCGCGATAGCTTCACGCCCTGACGATGGAAATAACGGGAAGGACGAGCAATCCGGGAACGGTCGGGAAGCGGCCGCACTCCCCGCTTTCGCGGCTTTCGCCCATCCACAAAGTGGTCATGAGCTTCGCCGCGCTCATACTCACCGGCGCGTGCCTGCTCATGCTTCCAGTTTCGAACTCCTGCAATCTGGGTTTTGTCGACGCGCTGTTTACCTCCACTTCCGCGGTCTGCGTCACAGGCCTTACCGTGGTCGACACGGAAAAGGACTTCACGTTCTTCGGCCAGGTCGTGATCATGTTCCTCATCCAGTTCGGGGGCCTGGGGATCATGTCATTCACCATATCCCTCATGGCCCTGTTCGGCGGGAGTTATTCGATCAAGTGGCGGCTCGCCATGGAGTCATTTTACAGCGAGGTGCGCACCATCCCGGCCAGGAGCGTCATAAAAAGGATTTTTCTCTACACGCTTACAATTGAGGCGTGCACCGCCATGGTCCTCATGACCCAGTTCTGGCGGGGGCGTCCCTTCGGCGAGGCGCTCTGGCATTCGGTGTTCCATTCGGTGTCGGCTTTTTGCAACGCCGGCTTCTCGACGTTCTCGGACAATATCGTGGGCTTCCAGGGCAACGCCGTGGTGATCCTCGCCATAAGCGGCGCGGTCATTCTCGGCGGGCTCGGCTTCTTCGTGCTCACCGAGCTCCTCAACGCGAGGCATTACCTGAAACCGGGCATGGTAAAGCAGTTTTCGCTCCACACCAGGCTCGTCCTTGCCATGACGGCGATCCTGCTCTCCGTCGGGACCTTCGGCATTTTCCTGCTCGAATGGGACCACTCCTTCAGCGGGTTTGACCTGAAGACTGGCCTGCTCGCTGCATTTTTCCAGTCGACCTCCTGTCGTACCGCGGGTTTCAACTCGGTCGATATCGGCATCCTGCGTGAGAGCACGCTCCTCCTCATGACGGTCCTCATGCTCATAGGGGGTTCGCCCGGTTCGATCGCCGGTGGCATCAAGACGACCACCTTCGCGGCGATCATCGGCCTTCTCCGCGCCAGGATGACCGGGAAGAAGCAGGTCATGTTCTGGGGTAAGGCCCTCGACCTGGACACGGTCGACCGCGCGGTGACGCTGAGCCTTCTCGCCGGGATGTTCGTGTTCGCCATGACGTTCTTCGTGCTGTTCATAAGCGCGTACGATCTCGATCACAGGCTCGGCGCGGTGCTCTTCGAGGTCACCTCGGCCTTCGGCACGGTGGGGCTCTCCACCGGGATTACGCCGAAGCTGACGCCGGCCGGAAAGCTGATCGTCACGCTCGTCATGTTCGTGGGAAGGCTGGGCCCGCTGTCCCTGATTTCGGCCCTTACCTCGACGCGGAAGGAGACCCCCTACGAGGTGGCGGAAGAGAATATAATGATAGGATAGAACCGGGGAGGCACTCCGCTATGAAAAAATTCGCCGTTATCGGACTCGGGAACTTCGGGCTGAACCTCGCGCAGGCGATGATGGAGGAGGGATGCGAGGTCGTGGGGGTCGACCCCCGCAAGGACGTGGTGCAGTCGGCCAAGGAAATGCTCAGCCACGCGATCATCGCCGACGCCACGAACCACCACGTACTCGAAACGCTCGCTCTCAGGGATTTCGACGGGGTGGTCGTCAGCATAGGGCAGGAGATGCTCGCCAGCATCCTCATCGCGCTCTACCTGAAGGAGATCGGAGTCAGGCGCATCATCGTGCGCGCCCTGTCGGACGAGCACCACAGGATACTGGACAAGCTCGGCGTGACCGATATCGTGTTCCCGGAAAGGGACATGGCGGTGCGGCTGGGGAAGACCCTCGCAATGAGGAACGTCATCGACTACCTTCCGCTCGCGGAGGACTACGCCATCATTGACGTCCCGACCCCGGGAAGCTTCGAAGGGAAGAGGATTCGCGATCTCCAGATCGGTGCGAAGTACAGGTGCCAGATCCTCGGAATACGCTCGAAGGTTGCCATCGAGGAAGGGACCGGGCAAAAGACGCAGATCGTGAAAATGGCGCCGATCGCGGACGACGTCCTCCCGAAGGGATCGGTGATGATCATTCTCGGCAGGATCACCGATATTGAGAAGATTCAGAAACTCGACTGATTATATCGCTGGAGGTATCTCATGAAATTCAGAGCGGCGGTCGTCACGGTAGCATGTGCCGTTTTTCTTGCGGCGTGCATGGCAAGCCTCGAGAAATACGACAGGGAAAAATGCGCGAAGCTCCCGTCTGACGCGGTGGTGAAGGCCATACACGATAATTGCATCAAGTGCCACACCAAGGACTTCACCACGAAAGAGGACATCTGCGTCCGCAGGGGCATGATCATCGACGCGGTTTCGACGGGGCGCATGCCCAAGATGGGGAAGCTGTATCCCCACTATCGCGACACGATCGTCAACTGGAAGTGACGCCCAGATATAATATCCGGCTTCGGGCGGGGGATATCACTTCATGAAGCGGGATATCCGGTCCCGGTAGCGGGCCTCGAGCGACCTCCGGTACCCGGCCGCGCCAGGGTAGGGGATGCGCGCGACGCCTTCCGCTACCGCGGCCTCGGCCACGCCCGTCGAAACCCCGAAGAACACCCGCGGGTCGAACGGCTTGGGAATGAGATATTCCCTTCCGAAGGAAAGCTCCCTGAGGCCGTAGGCGCGGACGACCTCCGCGGGGACCTCCTGCTTCGCGATGCCCGCCAGTGCCCGCGCCGCGGCGATCTTCATCCCCATGGTGATGTTCCGCGCCGCCACATCCAGCGCGCCCCTGAAGATGAAGGGGAAGCCCAGCACGTTGTTCACCTGGTTCGCGAAATCGGATCTGCCGGTGGCGATGATCGCGTCCGGCCTGGCCGCGAGCGCCTCCTCGGGGTATATTTCGGGCACGGGATTCGCCAGCGCGAATATCACCGGGTCGGGGTTCATCGTCGCGAGCATGCCGCCGTTGAGCGCTCCCGCCTTAGACAGGCCCAGGAAGAGGTCCGCCCCGCGCAGCGCCTCCGGGAGCGTACGCGCCTTCGTGTCCGACGCGAGCGCCTCCTTCTGCGGGTTCGTCCCCTCGGCGCGTCCGCGGTACACGACGCCCTTCGTGTCGCAGAGGACCATGTTCCCGCGGGGAACGCCCAGCGCCTCGTAGAAATGCGCGCACGCGATGCCCGCCGCGCCCGCGCCGTTGATGACGACCCGGATCGAATCGATGCGCTTGCCCGTTATCTCCAGGGCGTTCATCAGCGCCGCGCCGGTAATGATCGCGGTCCCGTGCTGGTCGTCGTGGAAGACCGGAATGGAAAGCCTCTTTTTCAGCTCCTCCTCAATGTAGAAACACTCGGGCGCCTTGATGTCCTCGAGGTTGATCCCCCCGAAGGTCGGCTCGAGCGCGGCCACGGTCTCGATCACCCTGTCCGGGTTCGGTGCATTCAGCTCGATGTCGAACACGTCGACGTCGGCAAACCGCTTGAAGAGCACGCCCTTGCCCTCCATCACGGGCTTGCCCGCGAGCGGCCCGATGTTCCCGAGGCCGAGCACCGCGGTGCCGTTCGTGACCACGGCAACCAGGTTGCCCCTCGCGGTGTAGCGCAGCGCCTCGGCCGGGTCCTTCGCGATCGCGTTGCAGGCGTCGGCGACGCCCGGGGTATAGGCCATGGATAGGTCCTCTTGCGTCAGGCAGGGCTTCGTGGGCGTCACCTCGATCTTGCCGGGCACGGGTATTTCGTGGTATTCAAGCGGTGTCATGTCGTTCCTCGTTAATGGGTGTCAGGGGAGAATGAACTGACGCGGCCCGAAAGCGTCAATACATTTTCTCCGTTGCCTTTCGGGAAGGGGCGAGATGACGATGCGATGGCGCGCGAGGAGATCAGAAGACGAGCTTCAGGGAAAGCTCGGCGGTGGCGTAGTTTCCGAAGACGGTGTATTCCCTATTCGTCTTGCCTACGAAGCCGTTGACCATCAGGTTGACGGTGAGATCGTAGAACGGGGTGTAGCTCAGCATGCCGGAAATGACCGACGACTGGTCCTGCACGTTCACGATGCAGTTCACCGACGCGGCGAGCTCCTCGACGAACATCTGCCTGACCGTGATGAACATCCCCGCGTAGTACTTTCCGTAATAATTGGTCTCGTAGAGGCCGCGCGACAGGAAGTACCCGGTCGTGATGACGTCTTTTTCGAATATGTTTCTCCGATAGCCCGTGTGGTTGTAGAAACCCTCCACGTCGATCCGCACCCTGTCCTTGACGTCTTTCACCGTGAAGCCCCGGCCGAAACCGAAACTCGCCTTGGGGACCCACTCGCCCTTGATTTTGTAGTCCATGAGCGAGTACCCGCGGTACATGAACTGGGCCTGGAGGAGCTGCCCGGGCAGCTCCCCGGGCATCGCGAGCGCCATGGACCACGGGTAGACCCTCAGCTTCCTGGTGTTGTCGCCGTACGACACGGCGGCCTCGCCGTGAACGTCCAGCGTCAGTATTCTCGTGGTGAAGTCGGCCCCGTACACCGGGACGTTCTTGTTTTTCACGAAGGCCGACAGGGAGATTTCCGTGTTCCCCAGGAGGAACTCGATCTTGTTCGCGGAGGATATGTCGATGACTTTCTTCACGTCGTTGAGGTTGGCGAACGAATAGATGTTGACCTTCGTGCCGAAGGGGATGTGCATCTTGAGGCCGTATGTTCCCTGCCTGACCTGCGACCAGTCCAGTATGTTCTTCTTTTCCACGTTGATCAGGTCCGTCGGCGTCCACAGGTACGAGGTCCCCCACTTGAGCGTCTGCTTGCCGAGCCGGAAATATATTTTTTGCGCGATGTTGACGTCGAGGAACATCTCGTTGATGGCGAAAAGCGCGTTGATTTTTTCCGACACCATCATGTCGACCCTGGT
This sequence comes from uncultured Leptospirales bacterium, assembly GCA_964423905.1. Taxonomy (GTDB): domain Bacteria; phylum Spirochaetota; class UBA4802; order UBA4802; family UBA5550; genus CAYRGX01. The sequence continues at coordinate 21,904 of CAYRGX010000030.1, forward strand.
GTAGAACGACGGGACGCCCAGGTAGCTCGCCGGGACCTCGACGCTATGGGACTTCGGTATCCCGGCGGGGTAATATTCCGCGGACACGTTGACGTATCCCTTGATCCCCCGGATGAGGCGGGCGTCCAGCGCGAAGTCGCCCTGGAAATACGAAAGGAAATTCCTGTCGTCGAGCACCCCGATGTCCCTCAGGATGCTGTCACGGATGTAAAACCCGCTGGTCCTGCTGTTCAGAAACCCGTTGAAATTGAGCGAAGGCTTTTCGATGGAATCGGATATCTTGTCGTCCTTGACCTTGTCTTCCTGCACCAGGGTGTCCTTCTCGTCGAAGAGCGCATCTTCCGATGCCTTTTTATCGTCGCCGGCTTTTTCTTCCTTCTCGCCGTCCGCGGCGTCCATCCGCTTGTCGTCCGCCGCGAACAGGGACGCGCCGATCGACGCGGTCATGCAGAACGCGAACGCGGCCAACAACGGGATTATGATGATGCGTCTCATGGACCGTGCCGTCCCTTACTTGCTCAGGTTTTCCAGGTACGCCTTCGTGAATATCTTCGGGTCGATCCTTTTCGTCGATATCCCCGAAAGCTCGACGATGCTCTTGTTCCCTTTCTCGAATTCGTCGATGTAGATATGTTGAAGAGGGATATACTTGCCGTCGATCTGGGTCCACTTGGGGTAGTAGGCCGTCTGCATGAGCGTGCCGGAGAGCGAGTACGACTGGATTTTGAGCATGAGATAGTTGTCGCGCTGCACCCAGTACACCTGCTTGGGATAGGTCACGTCGTTCACCTTCGCCAGGAGCGTGAACTTGTACACCGGCTTCTTGCCGAGCATCTCCTCCTCGACGATCTCCACGCCCGAAGAGTTCGCGAGGGGCCTGTAGAGGTCGCGGAGCTTCCTTTTTTCGAAGTCGCCGCCCTTGGCGTCGGTCCCCATGATGCTCTCGTCGCGGCTGATGTGCTGGAACGTCCGCGTGTTCTGGCGGTACATCCAGAAGTTATCGCCGACGCGGAGATAACCGTTGCCCTTGTCGGTCTCGGGCGCGAGCGCGACGATCAAAAACTCGTCGGTCTTGTCCCGCCTGAAGTACAGGAACTCGTAGTTCTTCACCCCCTGGCGGATCTTGTTCTGCACGATCGACACCTTCACGGAGATGTCGCCGATCTGCTCCATCATGTCGTCCATCCGGTTCACGATCTCGCTGGCCCTCGGGGCAGCCAGCACATGAGGCGGGACGAGCAGGATAAGCAGCAGCATGGCAGGCAGTATTCTCTTCATCGTTCTCTCCGCGAAATGTTTATTCAAAGTGCCTCAGGGCCCTGACGGCCGAATAGTTCGATGCCCGCCGGGCGGGGAAATAGGAGGTCAGGGCCGCCATCATCATGATGAGCAGAAAATTTGCGGCGATGAATTTCACCGAAGGATAGAAGTAAAGTCTCCTGTTCACGAGCAGTATCGAAAGGATGCTGTCGGTGGTGATGGGGATGCTCCCCAGTATCAGCATGACGACGAACGAAAGGAGAATGCCTCCGATACAGGCGAACGCGGTGAGGAGGAGCGTCTCGGTGATGAACAGCCGCTTCACGTCCGATTTCTGCATGCCGATGGCGCGAATCGTGCCTATTTCCCTGGTCCTTTCGCGGATCGTCATGCGCAACGTGTTCAGCACGCCGATGAGTATTATCAGGAAAAGGATCAGGATAGCCACGAGCGCGATGAGGTTCAGGGCCTGTTCCAGCTTCAGCACGAAATCCGCGCTTTCGTACATGGTGCGCACGTCGAGCCAGGGCCCTTTCCATTTCGTCCTTGTCATGCCGGCGAGCTTCGTTTTCAGCTCGTCGTTGGTGGTGCTGCGCGGCATGAGCTTCCATTCGGGCGACAGCGCGGGATACAGCGCCGATTTTTTGTCCGGCACGTAGAGGCCGCCCCCCTCCAGGGTGGCGGACGGCAGGTTCTGCAGGTAGGTCTTGTAGAACGTCTTCTCGTTCATGAGCACGATCCCCCGATCCGGCATGGCGTCCGAATGGAACACGCCGCTCACGGTATACTTTTTTTCCGTCGTTTCGTTGTCGAACTTGTCCGGGTAGCGTAACGTGTAGGCGTCCCCGGGCTTGAGCGCGAGTTCCGCGGCGAGTGTTTTGCTGACCAGGGTGCCTTCCTCGGTAGAGGCGCCGGGCATGGCCCCCTTGACGAGTGTTATGTGCTTTTCGATCAGGGCCAGCGATTTCGCATCGTCCGCCAGGCCCAGCGCGGTGGCGGGACCGGACTTTTTCCCGCGCGACAAGCTGCCGTGGATCACGGCCACGCCCGGCACGAGCAGCTTGCGGAGCTTGTCGGCCTCCCTGATGGCCAGCGAGGGATCGTTGATCCTGTTGAAGTTGATCTGGAGCTCGCCCGTTTCCTGGGGCCTCAGGCCGTAAAAGTTTTTCAGGTCGTTCAGGCGGACGAACATGGCCATCCCCTCGAACATGTTGCTGGAGCGTATGACCGCGGCGACCGTCAGCCTCGCGGTCTGCGCCTGCCCGGTTATGGTGCGCATGCGCACGTTGATCGTGTCCCTGTACTTTACCCCGAGCAGTTTCGCCTTGTCTGAATAGATGATCACCGGGTTTTCGAACTTGCCGCCCGTGAAGTCCTTGATGCTCCCCTGGGTCAGGTTCTGTCCCAGGTAATCCGCGAATTCCTTGTCGACTTCCGCGCCGACGATGATCGCGTTGTCGCCCTTCGCGTTCCCGATGACGCGCGCGAAGACCCCGACCGCTTCGGATACGTTTTTTATGTCCTTGACGTTCTTCCTGATGATCCTGATGAAACGGTCCTTGTCCCTGATGATCAGCCTATTCTTGTTGCTGTCCTCCATCACCGTGACGCTCATGTGGCCGGTGATGTAGACCACCATCCTGTTGAGCAGCGTGTCGGATATGCCGTGGGCGAACGAGGTCACCACCACGAAAATCATCATGCCGAAGCAGATCGCGGTGCCCAGGAACAGGTTGCGCCTCTTCTGGCGGAGGAGATTGCGCAGGCTCAGTGAAAGTATCAGTCTCATGGCGTTCTCCTAGTCCCGCGTGATGGCGTCGAGGGGGGTTATCCTCCGTGCGACCTTGAGCGGGTAGAGGGTTGCGATTACCGTCACCGCGGCGAGCTCCATGATGCCCGCGAGAATATCCCCGAAACCGAGGAACGGGCGGAAGGTCTTCCCCCCGAAAAGGAGCAGCAAAATGTGGTTGTCGGTCGTGATGCCCGCGAGGTTAAGGATATGCACCACGACGATTCCCGCGGCGATGCCGGCCCCGCCCGAGGCGAACGATATGAGAGCGGTTTCCATGAAGAACATCCTGGTTATGAACGATTTCTGCGCCCCGACCGCGCGCATCATGCCGATCTCGCTGACCCGTTCGAGCGCGGCCATGCTGAGGGTGTTCATGATGATGATGATCGCCACGAAGAAGATGAGCATGACGAAGCCGATGGTCGCGCCGCGCATGATGGTCGCCAGGTCCGCGACCTGACCCACCGCGTCCTTCCAGCGAATGGCGCGCGCCTTTATCCCCTCCGACTTGAAGGACGCGGCGATGCGCGCGAGGGACTTTTCCATCGCGCCCGGGTCCTTCAGCTTGATGAAGACGATGTTGTAGGCGCCGGAATCGACGGCGGCCTTTTTCTGGACGGCCTTCTTGCCGATGAGCGTGGTGATGTCGTAGGCGCCGGCCTTCGTTTCCGCCTTTTCGACCACGCTGTCGCCGAACATGCTGTCGAGGTTGTCGCTTTCGAGTATTTTCTTCTTCGCTTTCGGGATCTCCACGGCGACATCGGACGCGGTCACGTAGCGGAACGCTTCTCTGAATGACTCGATGTCCATAAGGTTGAAATTGCCCCAGTAGTCGTCCATGTATTCGTATTTCATTATGCCGCGCACCTCGATCCGCAGGTCGGTCGAGGTGTTCTCGCTGCTGCCCCCCATGACGATCAGGTTGTCCCTGATGTCGAGCGATTTCCTGTGCTTCGCGGCTTCCTCGGAGAGGTTCTTTACGTTGAGGCTGTACCCCGCGGGGATGATCCAGAAATCCTGCTCCTCGTATATCCGCTTCCTGTTGAGCGTGGAGACCAGTATGCCCCTGTCGTCCTTCTTCAGCGGCTCCCCCTCCACGAGCTTCACGTTGTTCATGAACATCTTCTGGTAGTCTTCGAAATTGACGCCCAGCACGAGGGAAAATCCCATGTCGCCATTCTCGTTCAGTATCAGGGTGAGTCCCTTGGCGACCGGAAGAAAACGGTCGACGTAATCCGCCTTTGAAAGGACGTTTTTGATTTTATCGTAATCGGCGATGAGCTCTATGTCCTTGCCCATGGGCGTGAAAACGACGTTGTCCTGCTCCTGCCGGTCGGAAATCACCACGATCTGCCCCGTGAAGCGGTTCATGATGTTTTCGCGAAGGCCCTTTTCCATCCCGGCGATGACGCTGTTCCCCACGGTCATGATGAGCGCGCCCAGGAAGATGATGATGCCGATGACGAAGCTCTTCCCCCTGTGCCTCTGGATGTTGCGCCAGGCGATCTTTATGATCAGGTCCATTCAGGATCTCCTTTTGCCGGCGCGCCCCTTCTTCGCGGAGCCCGCGGCGCGGGACAGCCCGGGCTTTTTTCTGCCGGCGGGCGACCGGGGAGCCCCCGATGTCGTTTCGGTAATGAGTCCGTCCCTGATTTTGATCACCTGGCTCGCGTATTTCAGCACGTCCGCGTCGTGAGTCGAGAACACGAAGGTCGTTTTTTCGGTTTCGTTCAGGTGCTTCATCAGCGCGAGGATCGTGGCCCCGGTCTCGGAGTCGAGGTTCGCGGTCGGCTCGTCGGCCAGCACGATCTGCGGCCTGGTGACCAGCGCCCGCGCGATGGCGACGCGCTGCCGCTGCCCGCCGGAAAGCTCCGCGGGCCTGTGGTCACGGAAATCCTTCAGCCCGACCTCCTCGATGCACTTTTCCGCGCGGGCGCGTATCTCGCTCCTCGCGAGCCTCGAGTCCTTCATGAGCAGGAGGGGGAACTCGACGTTTTCCAGAAGGTCGAGCACCGGAATGAGGTTGAATGTCTGGAAGATGAACCCGACCTTGAACAGCCTTATGTTCGTGAGCTTTTTGTCGTCCAGGTCGATTATGTCCTCGCCGCCGATTTTCACGCTGCCCTCGGAGGGCGTGTCGATGCACCCGATTATGTTCAGCAGCGTCGTCTTGCCGCTTCCGGACGGCCCTATGATCGAGATGAAGCCGCCTTCCTCCACGGCAAGGTCTATGCCGCGCAGGGCGTGCACCTCGGTCTCCCCGAGGGGATAGGTCTTCCTGATGTTCTTCATTTCGATGATATTCATGGATACACCTGTCGATGTGTTATTGTGCGATCAAGCCCGCGCGGTCGCGGGGTGCGTTTCTATTTTTGCGGAAAACAGTGGAAGAATCGGCTTTTTTTGTAAAGGCATAATCGCGCGGAAATTTATTTTTATTCCCCGGCGCCGTCCATCGCCGCCCCCTCGTATTCTTCTATGTCTTTGTTGAAGCGGTTGACCATCTCGAGCAGGGCGTGCGCGGCGTCGGATATTTCCTCGATGCTCCGGGCGTTTTTCTGGGTTATCTCGCTGATGACGCCTATGGTGGCCGATATTTCCTCGATGCCGTTTTTCTGCTCGCCCATGGCCTTCTTGATGAGGTCCGAACTTTCCCTGACCGTGCCCGCGCCCCCCGTAATGGAGGCATTCAGCTCGAGCTGGCGCCGCATGAGATCCGAAATGGCCGAAATCCGCGTATTGATGATCTCGATATTGCTGATGATTGCGGATACGGCTTCCACGGCGCGGGTGATGTTCCCCGCGCCCGCGCGGATTTCCTCCTCGTTCGTCTTGATGAGGCGGTCGATCTCCTTGATGCTCGAGGCGGTCTGGTCGGCCAGTTTCGATATCTCGTCGGCGACCACGGCGAAGCCCCTGCCCGATTCCCCGGCGCGCGCCGCCTCGATCGCGGCATTAAGTGAGAGCAGGTTGATCCTGTCCGATATGTCGTTGATGATCTGGATGATGCCGTTCACCTGCGCCGTGCTTTCGAATATGTTCGAGATGCTCCCGCTCATCGTCTCCATGGATTCGTTTCCGGTGCGGGCGTCGCTGGATATCTTCCCCACGGCCTCGAGCGCCTGCGACACCTCGCGTCCCGTGTCGTTGATGATCGCCGCGAGCTCGCGGATGGAGTCGTCGAGGCGCATGAGGTCCTCGTTCTGCCCTTCGGTGCTCCTCGCGATGAGCGACGACCCGTCGGTGATCTCCTCGAGCGCGGAGGCGACCTCTTCGGTGTGGGCCGCCTGGTCCCGCTCGTTGTCGCGGAAAACCTCGATGGCGGACGATATCCTCGACGCCGAGCTCAGGATCGACGACGACGCCTCGCTCAGCACGTTCTTGATGAAGTCGTTCTGGCTGGAGATGACCACGTTCTGCGCCCTGTTCTTTTCCGCTTCCCGGCGGGTCGATTTCAGCGACTGGGAGTATTCGGAGGAAAGGAGGTACGATTGGGACAGTATGAAGAAAAAGAGGCCCACGGGCGCCAGGTACATGGTGTTGATCACGAGGTCGCTGTAGAGGATGTCGTTTATCCCCGAGAAAAACAGCAGCGTGAAGCCGAGGAACGCGACGAACGCTCCCCGCACCCGCCTGAACGATAAGACCGCGAGAACGCCCACCGCGTACAGCCCCGCGGCGACCAGGTATATCTGGAACGCGTTCTTGATGCCGGTGAAGAGCCAGGGGGGCGTCGCCGCGACGATCAGGAATATCAGGGCGCCGGCCCCGATGACCGCCATGTTCACTTTCCGCGGGATGTGCTCCCTGAAAAGGTAATCCATGAAGAGCACTATGAAGGCCGTGCTGCAGAAGCCGGTGACGTACTCGATCTTGAGGGCGAGCGTCCAGTTCATGCCCGGAAGGAGCATGTGCAACACCCGCTCGCTGGTGATCGTCGTGCGCAGGAGGAGCATGAGCGCCATCACCGCGAAGTACAGGGTCGATTTGTCCTCCCTGTTCGAGATGAAGAGGCCGACGTGGTATATCATCATGATCGCGATGACGCCCGCGAGGAACATCTCCATGAGCAGGCGGTTTTCCCTGGCGTCGCGTATATCCTCGTACTTCCCCAGGCGGACCGATTCCCACGGGCCGCCCTTGGTGTGCTCCCAGTTCGCGACCTGCATGATGACGTCGAACTTCGCGAGGTTCCCGCTGCGGTATGCCTCGCGGAGCGGAAACGCGGCCGACACGGGCCGGTATCACGGCCTGTACGTTTTTTCGGAGTCAGACACGGTGCCGCCGGAGGCGACCAGGTCGTCGCCGACGTACAGGCGGCAGGCGGTGCCCGCGTCGATCACCTTGAGCCCCATGAGGTCGTCGGTCCACGGCATGGTGACCCTCAGCCGGTACGTCGCGTATCCGAAACCGCCGATCGGCTTTCCTTCGACGACGGTCCCGTTCCACGGCGAGGGGACTTTCACCATGAGCGGCGTCGCCGCGACGCCGGCGCGGAAGTCCTCAGCGGTGTAGAGCTTCTTCCAGTAGAATTCCCATTTCCCGTCGAGGCGGACGATCCCGCGTGCCGCGTCATTCCGCGTGAGGTCGATCGCGCCGTCCCGGATTGAGGCGCGCGAGTCGCGGGCGCCGCAGGCGGTCGCGGCGCAGGCCGCGAGTATCAGTATGGCCGTGAAACGAAAATGTGCTCTCATGGATCTCTCTGCCGTGGCGCGCGCGATACGACGCCGGCGCGCGTTCCGAAATAAATGCAACAGTAGAATGGTGTCTGTTCAGATCAAGTAATTAATTCCGCGTCCGACCGTCCGGGCGGGCGGGTTTCGGCCGCGGCGCTGAAAAAATATTTATTCCTTATTGACAGGAGTCCAGATTTCAGCATACATGCTGAATACCGGCATACATCAGGAGGATATTCATGCGGAGAAAATATTACATCGTCGCCGCAGCGTTCGCGCTCGTCACCGTCGCGGTGTGCGCGGCGCTGAGCGACACCGGTGCCCCCGGCTTCAGGATAACGGGCCTGGTGAGGCAACCCCTCGCGCTTTCACTCGACGACCTGTCGCGCTACCAGACGGTCGCCATCCGATACAACGACGTGGGCCTTGACGGCACCTATCGCGGCGCGCACCTGTACCGCGCGGTGCCGCTGAAATACCTGCTGGAACAGGCCGACATCAAAAAGGACGGCCCCGAATTCAGCAAGAGCGTGGACCTCGCGATCGTGGTGCGCGGCCGCAAGGGAGAAAAGGCGGTCCTTTCATGGGGAGAGGTGATGTACCGCAACGCCGGCGACGCGGTGATCGCGTTTTCGGTCAGGCCGGTCATGCCTTCGAAGACATGCACGTCCTGCCACAAGTCCGCGGGCGAATACGAGAAATGGCTCACGCCCATGACCAGGACCGTGTCGCTGCCGCGGCTGGTCATGGCAGGCGACTACTACGGCGACCGCTGTGTCGAGGGTGTTTCCACCATCGAGGTGGTGTGCCCCCGCGCCTCGGGAAAGTCAAGGAAGGGCGGGGATATATCCTCCGATTCCATCTCGGTCGGCGGGGAAGGCGTCAAGCCGATGACGATCGACTCGCTGTCCGCGTACCGCTCCTCGGACGTCTCGGCCAAGAGCATCGGCGACGGCAAGGGATACCACGGCAACGTACACTACATCGGCTCGTACCTGGTGGAAATCTGCAAAGCCGCCGGCGTGATGCCGGGGATCGATTCGGTCCTGGTGGTCACCTCGCCCGACGGCTACCAGTCGCTCCTGTCGTGGGGGGAGGTGCTCCTCACCGCGCAGGGAAAGAACATCATGCTCGCGGACCGCATCGACGCACAACCCATCAGGAAGATGGGACGCTTTCACCTTGTCGTTCCGGACGACCTGTCCGCCGACCGCTGGGTCAAGGCCGTGTCGGGCATAGAGATCGTGAGAATAAAGTAACGCAGCCGGTGACGGCGCTCACCGGCGAATCATATCCAGGAGAATCGCTTCAATGAAGAAAGTATCATGCCTGTTCACACTACTCGCCGCCGCCTCGATCGTCCTTCTGTCGTGCACATTGGCGGAACTGCCGCCGGACGCGAAGGAATGGCTCTCGAAGTACGATGAGTTCGGCAGGGAATCGATCGAGTTTTCGAAGACCTACAGGGACTTCAAGGAGAGGGCGGACGACATCAACAGGTCCAACCCGAAGGCGGTGGACGATTACAACAGGGAGTTCGCCGAGTACAAGAAAAAACTGAACAAGCATAACGCGGCACTCGAGAAGCATTTCGCCGGCATCGACGGAGTGGTGAAGGGCCTTAACCCCGCGCAGAGGAAGGCCTTTAACGCCGAGGCGGGCAGGATCAAGCGCACCATAGAGAAAGGAAAGGAGCAGTACAAATAAGTTGATCGTACCGCTTCTGCGCAAATCCCGGAAAACACTCATCGTAATGGCACTGGCCCTGGGCCTGCTCGAGTCTTCGTGCGCCTTCGGCGATGCCGAGGACGTGGTTCCGAGCGTGTCAGAGCACGATAACCAGGTCATGTACGTGGCAGGCCGATACAATCAGCAAGCGTGCATGTGGACGACGAACGGGGTTATTACGCACCGCACCATGCTTCCGCTGTATCCCGGTACGGGCCAATCATGGGCCATGGCGATTGCCGTAGTGCATAAAAGCGTCACAATATTCGGTTACTGTCAGGCGGCCGGGCTTTATTATCCCGTTCTATGGATCAACGGTGAGTTGAACGTCCTGAGCAATACGGGCAATGCCAATGACACATTTAAAAGCGATATCGTCGAACGTGATGGGGCGGTATACATTGCAATGACAATCAATGACACGGCCAGCGTGTGGAAAAACGGGATAATCATACCACTTCCCAAACCCGCAGGGGTGTCGTATTCCAGGGGTGCGTGCATCGCGGTGGAAAACGGCCATGTCATCGTGGGCGGCGCGGTTGACAACGGCCAGTTTCATGCGTGTGTATGGATCGACGGCGAGTGCATCATCCTCGATAACACGGCATTTACAACGACCGATGTTTACAGCGTCGGATGGAACCAGGGCCACTGGTTCGCCGCCGGCCTCGCCGGGTCGGCTACCAACGCCTCCCTCTGGATTGACGGCGCATACGTAAAACTGGATTCAAGCGGCAGCGGCTACGTACTGGGTATGCATGTCTATAACGGGCTGCATTATATGTGCGGCTCTGTGAATAATATTGCCCGCCTGTGGGCGGGCAATTACATGCAAATACTGACACCGGTTTCGCCGTCCGACGCAAATGACGTGCTGGTGTATGAAAGCCCCACATATGGCAAGAGGATTATAGTCGCGGGCAGGGCCGACGATGGGGGGACCATGGCGGCAATGCTGTGGATTAACGGAACCGGACTGCAACTCGACAAGGCCGGAATTTCCTATGCCACAGATGCCAGGGCTGTCGCGTTCGGGCCGAAGTTATGGTAATGATTCGATCTCGATCGCAACTGTGCCCGGTTTAGTGTATTCAAGATGTGATGATAACTAAAAAAAAGATTTTCAATACTCATCGCGTGCTCCAAAATAGTATCCATGAATAACGCAACTCTGCGCGTGCGCCTACCCCTCTTCGTGTTTCTCAGTTACGCGGCCGTCGCCGCATGCGTCCTTCTTTCGTCCTGCGCCTTCGGTGACAACGCGGACGTGGTGCCGACCGTCGCCGCCGACGACGAGGTCATGTACGTGGTCGGCCGTTACAACATACATGCCTGCATGTGGATAATGGACGGGGCGCTCATGAAACGGATCATGCTCCCCGAGCTGTCAGGGACATCCGAATCATGGGCCATGTCGGTGATTGTCAAAGGGAAGGACATAGTTATCTCCGGGGTTTGTATGAGCGGGACATATTATAATGTTCTGTGGGTGAACGGAGCGCTGGTTCGCCTGACGGCGACATCGAGCCCCTACGACATGTATACCAGCGGCGTGGTAAGGCGCGACGGGAAACTGTACGCGACAGTCACCCATGGCGGCGCTACCGGCATGGCCGGGGTGTGGGTGAACGGCACCGTGATGAACCTTCCGTTGCCGCCGACCGCGACCGAGTCAAAGGCGCTCTGTATCGCCGTGGACGACAATCATGTAATCGTCGGCGGTGCCGCCAACGTGATAGATACAAACTTTCACGCGTGCGTGTGGGTCGACGGAGCGTGCACGGTGCTTGAAACCACGTCGTTCACACCGACCGAAATCTACAGCGTGGGATGGCATGACGGCCATTGGTATGCCGCGGGTAACTCCACGGCGTCGACCCTGGCAACCCTCTGGATCGACGGTGCGTATGTGAGGGTGAATCCCGTATCGACATCGAACCTGGTTGGCATGCATGTCCATGACGGGGTGCCGTACACGTGCGGCCACCAGAACAATATCGCCTGCATGTGGGCGGGTACGCAGAAACTTACGCTGACATCCGCATCGCCATCGGAGGCCTATGGTATCCTCGTGTACGACAGCACCAGGTACGGAAGGAACATCATCGTGGCGGGCAGGGCGGACGACGCCGGGACCATGGCGGCGATGCTGTGGATTAATGGCACCGGGCTGCAACTCGACAAGGCCGGGGCTGTCTATGTCACCGATGCCAGGGCTGTCGCATTCGGCCCGAGGAACTGGTGATGACTCGATGTCGATCGCAACTATGCCCGGTATAGTGTATTCGAGATGTGATGATAACTAAAAAAAAGATTGTCAATCCTCATTGAGTGCTCCAAAATAGTATCCATGAATAACACAACTCTGCGCGTGCGCCTACCCCTCTTCGTGTTTCTCGGTCACGCGGCCGTCGCCGCATGCGTCCTTCTCTCGTCCTGCACCTTCGGCGACAACGCGGACGTGGTGCAGTATCTAAACCCGGAAGAACAGGCGTTGTATGTGGCGGGCCGGGTGGGCTCGCAGGCCTGCCTGTGGATCGTGAACGAATCGACCAGCCTCAAGTACATCCTGCCCGTGCCTCCCACGACAGTCTCGTCCTACGCGCGCGGGGTGGCCGTTGACCGGGGACGGGTCATCGTGTCTGGCTGTTACTCCACCGGGGCCGCCACCATCCCCATCATTTGGATAAACGGCGTGATGTATCCATATCCCGATCTCTCGACCGCGGGGACCGCTCCCGGGAACGGTCTCGCCATGAAGGACGGCGTGTTCTACGTCGCCGCCATATCCAACGCCAATGCAATGATCATCGTGGAAGGGGCGCCTGTCCCGCTCCGCGTGCCTCCGGGAACCACGGCCTCGTTCGCGTTCTGTGTCGCCGCAGACGCCGACCACGTGTATGTGGGGGGACAGATACAAACCGCCACCGTCCATGCCGCCCTGTGGATCGACGGCGAGCCCGTGATACTCGACAACAGCGGCTCGGTGTCGCTGGCGAACTGTGTCGAGAGCCATATGGGGCACGTGTATGTCGGGGGGCACCTTGGAGGCAATGCCTGCATGTGGGTGGACGGGTCGCTGGTGAGCTACAATGTCGCGGGAACGATCAATTCCATACAGGTCGTGGACGGGGTCGTCTACGCCTCGGGCCAAGTAAGCGGCACCACGGGCGCCCTGTGGATCGGGGGCCCGGGGAACCGTATCCAGTATACCGGCGCACCCTCGGACACCACCAGCACGACCGTGATCACGGGCGGACCCCAGGGAAGGATGATGATATCCACCGGCAGATACGACGATGCGGGAAACATGACCGCGGCGCTCTGGATCAACGGTGCCCTCATCAAGCTGGACGCGGGGGGCGTCATGGACAACACCGAGGCGAGGGCGGTTGCGCTCGGGCCGAGGCTCGTGAAATAACCGGGTCGATACGTTTCGCGGCAGTTTCGTACGCCCGATCCACTATCGTCGTCGATAACCCCATGCCCGTTATGCAATCATGTCGGGCGACGGCTCATTAATAATCTTGACATTCCCGCGTCAGCATGCATAGTAGTATCCATTGTGGTCGCGCCCTGATGAAAATCCCGTAAACCTGGAGAGCATAATCCAGACGGTACTGCCGGGTGTCGCGCACATGCCTGTGGAAGTACTGTTCTGCCCGACCACAAAAGACGGGGAACCGACATACAAAGAATCCTCTCCCCGCGTTTCCCTTTCAGCGCGTATAAAGGGGGATATGGCTCGCAAAAAAATAACATCCCTGGTTTCAATACTTGCTGCCGGCCTGGTCCTTTTGTCCTGCGCCTTCGGCGACAGCGAGGACGTGGTGCCGGCCGTCACCGGCGACGACCAGGCCATCTACGTAGCCGGCCGGTACAACACCCACGCCTGCCTGTGGATATTGAACGGGACCATCCCCGCGCGGGCAATGCTCCCCGAGCTTTTCGGGACCACCGAGTCCTGGGCCAAGGGATTGTCCGTGACCGACAGGAGGGTTGTCGCGTCGGGTTGCTGCTATAACGGCGCGTTGTACTTTCCCGTCCTGTGGATCGATGGAGCGGTGGTGTCCCTGACGCCGTCCGGGTATTCCACGTATTCGTTTAACGGCGAAAGCATGACCGTGTACAATGGAAAGATTTTCGTTGCGCTTTCTTCGAACGACATCGCCAGCGTATGGGCGAACGGAACGTTGAGCCAGCTCCCGCTGCCTCCCGGCGCGACCTCGTCGAAAGGGTCCTCCATCGCCATTGAAAACGGCCATGTCATCGTGGGAGGATCGGTCACCGTCGGCGGCTGGGAACACGCGTGCGCGTGGGTCGACGGCATGTGTACGGTATTCGACACCACCAACACTATCACCGAGGTCAACAGCGTGGCCTGGTACGGAGGACACTGGTACGCGGCGGGCTATACCGTATCGTATGTTCCGGCACTATGGATAGACGGCATGTATGTCAACGTGGATCCCAATCCCAATGGGGCGGTAAACGCTCTACATGTTTACGACGGCATGCCGTATATGAGCGGATCGGTCAGCGGCCCCTATGCCACGTCGTGGGCGGGCGCGAGGCAGATACTCACCTCGGTGCCGTCCGAGGCCAACGGGATATTCGTCCATGACGGGGGCATGCAGGGGAAGACGGTTATTGTCGCAGGCGTGGCCAGGTTCACGTTCACTCCGTTCGCTTCGGCGGCTCTGTGGCTCAACGGATCATCGGTTGTGCTCGACTCCGCGGGCGATTCCGACGACACCGACGCCCGGGCGATCGCGATCGGGCCGAAAATATGGAAGTGACATAATCTTACCGAAAGGCCTTCCTTGCGCACGGCGTGAACGGGAATGCCCGCGCCCATTATTCAATAATATGGTGCATCTGCACGATAAATAAATCTTGACATTGCCCGGTTTGCACGAGTAATAAAACGCATGGTACTGGCGCACTGAGGGAAATCCTGTAAACGGGAGATAACTTTCACCGCTGATACCGTGGATCGCCGGCAGGCCATCCGGTTTTGCACGCCACAGCGGACCTGGACTCGAGACACAAAGAGCTTCCGTCCGCTCCGTGTCCCTTCAGCGCGTATAAAGGGGAATATGGCTCACAAAAAAATAACATCCCTGGTTTCAATACTTGCGGCCGGCCTGGTCCTTTTGTCCTGCGCCTTCGGTGACAACGCGGACGTGGTTCCCAGCCTGTTCGAGCGGGACAACCAGCTCATCTACGTGGCCGGTCGCTACAACCAGCACGCGTGCATGTGGATCACGAACGGATCCCAGACGGCCCGGATCATGCTTCCCGAACTGCCCGGCACGACCGCGTCATACGGGACCGGAATTGCGCGTGCGGACAATGGCATCGTCGTGATCGGGGCGTGTGACATCGGGGGCAATTTTTATCCCGTCCTGTGGATCAACGGCATCATGTACCAGCTCCCGGGTACGACGACGTCCAGCTACATATACGCCCTGGCGGTGTATAGGAACAATATCTACGCGGCGTTTTCAAACGGGGGATATGGCTGCCTGTGGGTCGACGGGGTCCTGACAACCCTGCCTGTTCCCGCGGGCGCTACCGGTTCAAGCGCGATGAGCGTCGCGGTCGAAAAAGGGCATGTCATCGTGGGCGGTTCGGTTACCGTGGGCGGCCAGCAACCCTGCGTGTGGATCGACGGTGTCTGCCGGGTACTTTCCAATGCGGGGATCAGCAGCGTGAACTATGTCGCCTGGGATAACGGTCACTGGTATGCCTCGGGTGCCGCCGCCCCTTCAACCGCGGCCTGGTGGTTCGACGGCGGCGCGTACACGGGGCTGTATACCGGGGGAGGCACAAACAGGGCCTGGGGCATATATCTATATGAGGGAACGCCGTACCTGTGCGGTCAGATCGAAGGCATCACGGCCGTCATATGGGTGGCGGGCCAGACACGGATAATGAGCCAGTACACTTCCGCCGCGTTAGGGATTCGCGTGTATTCCGACGCCATGTCGGGGCAGACCGTTCTCGTCACGGGTTACGACATGACGACCGGCATCAGCGCTGCCACGCTCTGGATCAACGGGTCACCCGTCACGCTCGATCAGTACGGGGTCGCGGGGGACACCATGGGCAATGCCATAACCCCGGGACCGAATTTCTGGTGAAATAACAATATCGACACGCATGCACCGGCGGTTTCGTGCGCGCGATCCGCAATCGTTTTCGATACGTCTATTCCCGTAATGCAATTATAGAGAGCAACGCCCCGTCAAAAAACCTTGACATTCCCGCGTCAGCGTGCATAGTATTATCCATTGTGGTCGCGCCCTGATGAAAATCCCGTAAACCTGGAGAGCATAATCCAGACGGTACTGCCGGGTGTCGCGCACATGCCTGTGGAAGTACTGTTCTGCCCGACCACAAAAGACGGGGAACCAACATCAAAGAATCCATTCCCCGGGTGTCCCTTCCAGCGCATATAAAGGGGGATATGGCTCATACCAAAATAGCATGCGTGTTTTCCATGCTCGCGGCCGTGGTGGTTTTCACCTCCTGCGCCTTCGGCGACAACGCGGACGTGGTCCCGACCATCGCCGCGGACGAACAGATCATATACGTGGCTGGCCAGTACAACCAGCACGCGTGCGTCTGGATCGTCAATGGGACCCTGTCCACGCGAATCATGCTTGATGAAATCCCGTCGACGCTCAGATCCAGGGCCTCGGGACTCATTGTGACTGATAAGGGCGTCATTACCGTAGGGTACTGTGAGTTGGGCGCCACATACGTGCATGTCATGTGGGTCAACGGCGCGGTGACGCAGTTGAGCTCATTGACGAGCGTCAACACCTCATATACGAGCGCCATTGTAGCGTATAACGGCAAGCCGTATGTGGCGCTTACCGCGGGCGATGCGGCGTACATGTGGACGGACGGTGTATTGATAAAGCTTCCGCTGCCCGCGGGGGCCACGGGTTCCAAGGCGATGGGCATCGCGGTGGAAAACGGTCATGTCGTCGTGGGGGGGGAGGTCAAGGTCGGCAGCCCGTTCTACAACGCATGCGTGTGGATCGACGGGGCGTGCCTTGTTCTCGATCAATCTCTGGCCGATGACACTGAAATTTTCAGCGTTGCCCGGCACAACGGCCACTGGTATGCCGCGGGCACTTCCAGGGACACCAACATCGCCGCGCTCTGGATCGACGGCGCGTATGTGCAGGTCGATCCTCTCGTTTCATCGCTCGCGATCGGCGTTCACGTTCATGACGGAGTGCCGTACGTATGCGGCAGGTTGAACACGAACGCCTATGTATGGGCGGGCGGCCAGAAACAGATGCTCTCATCGGCAGATTCAGAGGCTTATGCCGTTCTGGTGTATGACAGCCCCATATACGGAAGGAATGTTATCGTCGCGGGCAGGGCCGACGACGCGGGTACCATGGCCGCGGTGGTGTGGATCAACGGTTCGCCCGTCCAGCTGGATAAGATGGGGACCAATGACCATACCAGCGCGTGGGCGGTCGCATTCGGTCCGAAGTTCTGGTAAATCGCACCTTTCTCACCCGGATGCCATGCCGCGCTCTCATCCTCTCGCGGCATTTATGCCGGTATGTCCGGCCATCCTGTACTGATGAATAAAAAATGACGTTTTGACGCACAGTTCATTCCGCCTCGCGCACAGTTCGTGCGCGTCCCATTGATCTTTTATCAATTATTGGGTACTTTAAACAATATAGCTTTACATGGTCGTCATTTCACCGTCATGTGAAACGTGAAATTGAGAATCATAGCAAGGGGCAATGCCATCCAACGATGAAATGCGCATTAA
Organism: uncultured Leptospirales bacterium; assembly: GCA_964423905.1. Taxonomy (GTDB): domain Bacteria; phylum Spirochaetota; class UBA4802; order UBA4802; family UBA5550; genus CAYRGX01. The sequence goes on from CAYRGX010000030.1 coordinate 39,170, forward strand.
AAAAGCGCAGGATACGCCGAATTCCGGATATCAGGGTGTGATATGAATAGAAATCGTGTCTTGCTTCTATCACTGTCACGTGACGCGGTCCTTGCCGCAATAGTAGCGGCATCCCTCCTGGCATCCTCATGCGCCTTTGGCTACAAGGAGGACATGGTTCCCACCATCTCGGGCGAGGACAAAGCGGTGTACGCGGCCGGCCGCTGCATGAACCGCGCCTGCATGTGGATCGTGACCGCCTTCACCGGGTTCGATCTCCCCAATCTGCCGGGAACGACGCACGATGCCGGGGCTGATCCGGCCCGTATGGAAAAAATGACGATAGTATGTGCCGTTCATTCCCCCGGAGTTCCCGTTTATTCCGGGCCTCTTGATTTTTTTGCTATACATATATTAATTAAACTATACTGAATGGACCTGATCGGTTATAAGTAACCCGTAAAGGAAAATGATATGCCCGGATTCAATGATATCTGATGATGAACTATATAAAAAGTTGCCGGATTCGCCGTATGCAGAATGTCAAGGAAGCTTATGATTAGAAAACACATTTCACTCCAATATATAGCTCAAGGCGCGTTCCTTGCCGCGGCATCGATAGCATGCCTTGTGCTGTCATCATGCGCGTTCGGCGACAAGGAGGACGTGGTTCCCACCGTATCGGGCGAAGAAAGGGCGGTGTACGTGGCCGGCCGCTACAACGATCACGCCTGTTTATGGATAGTTGACGGATCCATGCCCGCCAGGTTCATGCTTGCCGAAACCCCCGGCACCGACTCGTCCCTGGCCCAGAAGGTGATCGTCGACAACGGGGTGATCTATGTATCCGGGTCGTGCTACATTAGCGGCGTTCGGTACCCGATGCAGTGGATAGACGGCGTCCCCACCATGTTCGCTGCAGCGAACGTGCTTTTTGCATATAACTCACTTGCGGTGCACAATGGCCATGTTTTCGTTCCGGGACAATCGGGCATGAATGCCTGCCTGATGGTCGATGGAAAGCCGACAATCCTGCCGCTGGCGAATGGCATGGTTACGGCGTTCGCCACTTCGGTTGCGGTAAACGACACCCACATCGTCGTCGGCGGATACCAGCAGGACGGGGGCATGACCAATTTCGCCTGCCAGTGGATCGACGGCACGCCCATGATACTCGACAGCCAATCGTATGTGTTTGCCGTAAAAATGGAAAACGGGCTTGTGTATGCCGCGGGAAGCTGGAATATTGTCCCTGTAATGTGGATCGACGGCGCGCGCACGATACTCGATCCTTCCACTGCCGGTGAAGTCAACGATATGGTTATCAGGAATGGAATCCCCTACATGGTGGGAACGGGTTCGGGTTCCGACAGAGGGTTCCTGTATATCGGCGGCGTCACGCGCCAGACCCTATGCGCCAACCCTGGCTACGCAAGCGCCAGGGGTCTGGAGATCTTCGACGACGCCATGACCGGCAGGAACATCCTTTTCGTGGGAATGCTCTACAACGGGAGCCAGATGTCCGCGATCCTCTCGGTGAACGGCTCGATCGTCGCGCTGGACAATTACGGGGCCTTTGGGACCAACCTCACGGAGGCGTGGTCGGTCACCCTTGGACCGAGATTGTGGCGGTGACTTCTTTCGTCACCGGTCCCGGGAACGCGCGATAGCATATCCCTCTCGAACCACCAAAAAAGTGCTTGAATGACGCGCCGGCCTGGAAAAATATCGCCGGATGCGCGTATCATGGCCGTTTCAACGCAGTTTCTCAGTCATCATTTCAGGTACGGTCCTCGCGGCGTGTATATCCCTCTCGTCCTGCGCCTTCGGCGACAAAGAAGACGTGGTCCAGGCGCTGACCGCCGACGACAACGTGATCTACGTGGCGGGCCGCTACAACACCCATGCCTGCCTCTGGGTGGTCCAGGGGTCCTCGTACTCCCGCGTCATGCTCCCGGAACCGCCCGGATCGACACAATCGGCGGCAATGGCGATCATTGCCGCGCAGGGCCGCATCATGGCATCGGGCTGGTACAGCATCGCGGGAACGGCCTACCCCGCGCTCTGGGTGAACGGCGCGGCGGTCCCCTTTCCCGCCGGAGGAAATTCCATGACCGTGATAAACGGCGCTTCGCTTGCGGCCGACAGGGACAGGATATGCATCGCGGCAGTGGTCAACAACAAGGCCGCGATGATCCTCAACGGCATCACGATGCTTCTCCAGGAGCCTTCGGGAACGATGTACTCGTACGCCTACTCGGCGACGTTCGACGGCCCGCGGGTGGTCGTGGGCGGCCTGGTGAACAACGGGCCCAATGACCGTGCCTGCGCCTGGATCGACGGGTTGTACTCGACAATCGATACCAGCGGCATAAATTCAGCCGCGTACGGGGTGAAGGTTTACAACGGGCACCTGTACGCCGCGGGTTATACCAACAGCACGAATGCCGCGTTGTGGATCGACGGGGTATTCTACCAGGTCAGCCCGGGCGATAACGCCGGTATCTACGGGTTCGACATGCTCGACGGCATTCCCTGCATGGCGGGGAGGTACGTGAACGTGAACAACTATGCGACCATGTGGATCGGCGGCAGGGACGGCAAGCAGGTCCTCTCTCCGACCTCCGGCAACGCCACGGCCCTCGGGGTGTTCGCCTGCCCGAACGGTCCGGGCGGGGCGTCCGTGATGGTGGCCGGCAGGCAGGACGATTCGGGGATCGCTACCGCGTATCTCTGGATAAACGGCGCCGCGTTCAAGCTTGACGGATATGGCATCACCGACAACACCGAGGCCCGCGCCGTTACCGTCGGTCCGAAAATCTGGCAGTGACGGCTACTGTATCCCGACGTCGAAGCTGCCGTTCTCGACGGTCATGGACACGCCCGATCCCTCGGCGCTGAGCTCTCCCGAGAACGTTCCCTTTGCCCGGCCCCTGGGGCCACCCCATTCGTTGATCGTGAAGGTGAAGTCTTTCGGATGGTACTTGGTCCCGGTCTCGGAACCGAAAAACTCGAAGATGAACTTCTCGTTTTCCTGCGTGTACACGGTGGCTTTCGCGTCCGGCGGCAGAAACAGGCTGACGACGTGCTGGTAGGTCGCCGGGTTCTGGAGGTCGATGCCGGACAGGTCCCTCGCGAAGTTGCAGAGAAAGCCGTGCATGTCGTTCTGCAGGTGCAGCAGGCGGAAATTCATCAGCGCGGGGTAGGTGTAACGCTCCCCGTTCGCGACGAACGTGATGGTGTTGGGCGCCGCCTGGCGTGCCGCGCCCTTGCCCTGGTCGCCCTCGCGTTCCTCGTCAGCGGCGGAGTCGCCCTCTCGCGTGGTCGATCCCCCGAAACCGCCGGACGGCTGCCCCAGCATGAGTGCGTCGCCCTTCTGTGGGGTGCTTTTATGATCGCACACGAAGAAATAGATGATGAATATGGCGAATATTCCCAGCCCGATGACGATTGCCTTTTTCATACGCACCCCGCTCGTTAGTGTGTCCGAGTGTTTGAAATAGCCAAAGTTACCCGGATGAGTCAAATGTTTTTACCGTATATGCCCGTCGCGGGGGTAAAAATGAGGTTTTGACCCCTTTCGGGGAGTGCAATCCGCGGTATTTTCTTCAAAGACCGAGGGGGATATGGGGGGATATACGCCGCGCAGCCGGTTTTCTTGTTGCATCGGCCTCCCGTACCGCTATGAAGGGACCATCATCACGCCGCGGAGGTCGAGGGCATGGCGCATATCCCCCCGAGCATCGTCGATTTTCACGTACACCTGTTCCCTGACAGGATGTTCGACGCGGTCTGGAAGTATTTTACCGATAACTATCGGTGGGACGTAATATACCGCATGTACGCGCAGGAATGCCTACGCCATCTGCGTGAAAGGGGGGTCGATACAGTCGTATTTTCCAATTACGCCCACAGAAGAGGGGTCGCCGGGCCGCTGAACGAATGGAACGCGCGCATTCTCGACGAACACGACGGTCTTTACTGCTTCGCGGCGTATCATCCCGACGACGATGACGCGCTGACCATCGCCGAAAAGGCGCTCGCACACCCGAAAGTTCTCGGTTTCAAGCTCCAGCTTCTGGTGCAGCGCTTTCATCCCCACGACGAAAGGCTTTACCCGCTCTACGAGATGGTGCGCGAGCGCGGAAAGCGCATCCTCTTTCACGCGGGGACCGGTCCCGCGGGCAACGAGTTTACCGGCATTGCCCATTTTCGGAAGATGATGGATGATTTTCCCAATCTCGACGCGACCGTCGCGCACATGGGGGCGCTCGAATACCGCGAATTCATGGAAAGTCTCGATGAATATCCCGGTCTTTATCTCGATACGGCCTTCGCGTTCTATCCCGAGCTCGGAAAATCCTTTGATCTGGGCGCCAGTGCGCTTGAAACGCGCGCCGATCGCGTTGTGTACGGATCGGATTTTCCAAACCTGATCTTTCCGCGCGAGCATGAAATCGACGCGATCGCGAATTACGGCCTGTCTGACCGCGCATGCAGGATGATTTTCAGCGAAAACGGGCGTGAATTAATACGACGTGCGACCGTGAAGTGAATTTTTTACCGATAGAAACGGATTGAAAACGCTTTCGAAGATGTTTTTCTTGATTTATTACTGCTTGATCGCTTGAAAAAGGGAATTTTCAGGAAGAAAGTCTCCATAAAAGGCGGCATCGATCCGCCTTTTATGGAATGTGTGATAAAAAAGTTCGAATTAGCCTTTTTTCTTGGTGGTTTTTTTCGTGGTTTTCTTCGCTGCTTTGCCAGCTTTCTTCGTTGATTTTTTTGTAGTTTTTGTTGCCATCTTTTTCTCCTGTTATTTAAATAATTGTATAAAACGCCGTAAGGTCTTGTTCTTTACTACCTTTCTCGACATTTTATAAAAATATTTTTATAGGCACCTTTAAATTTTATTTTTTTTCTTCGAAAAATATTTTGCTGAATCCTTCATCACCTTTTCGTTCTCTCGTGATGCATCGCGAAGATTCAACATCGCTTTACGCTTCTCGAGAAAATAAATTCTCTTAAATTGGGTGAAGTTAACAAAAGATATTATGTCTTGTCAATTTATTTTCAATTTTAGCAGCATTAATTTCGCTTTTTTTTGCAAAAAGAAAATATTTTCGCGAGTGAACGCGCACATCGTTGAAGAGAGAGAAAAAAAAATCACATGCGCGCGTTTCTTCCGCGCGTCAGCGAGTGTGCAACGTTTGTCATTCGATGAACGCGAATGACAGTCGATCGCGATGATGCGACGCTTTTATCTTGATTTTTTTCCGATGAGAGGCCATCATTCGCCACGATGAGTGTCGATGCGGAAAAAAATGGCGCGAGATCGCGTGTCAACCGAGCGAAAAAGCTATTTGCATGTGTCGATCCCGCATCACGGAGAAAAAATCCGTCACATCGCAGTAAAAACGGGGGTGATGATCATGAAGCACGCCGCATGTATCGTGATTTTTCTGGCGATGGGCGCTTTGTGCTGGCTTCACGGGGCTTCCATCGAGGGAAAAGTCGTCATCGGGGGCGTTGAGAGAACATACGTGATCCATATTCCGAAGAAAAGCGCCAAAAACGCGAAGCTTCCGCTGGTCATAGTACTGCACGGGGGCGGCGGAAACGCGATGAACGCCGCGAAAATGTCCGGCATGAGCGAAAAAGCGGACACCGAGGGCTTCATCGCGCTCTATCCGAACGGAACGGGACGCATGAGCGATCGTTTTTTGACCTGGAACGCGGGCAATTGCTGCGGCGAGGCGCTCGAACGTAAATCGAACGACATCGCCTTCATCGCCGCGCTCATAGACAGGATGGTCAAAAAACACGACGCCGACCCGTCGCGGGTGTACGTGACGGGCATTTCCAACGGCGGGATGATGACCTACGCGCTGGCGTGCGAGCTTTCCGGCAAAATTGCCGCGATCGCGCCGGTCGCGGGGGCCATGAACTGGAAGAAATGCGCCCCGCGCTCGCCGGTGCCGGTGATGATATTCCATGGAACGGCCGATCAGCACGTGCGCTACGAGGGCGGAAAGCCGAATATCAACGTCGACTGGCGCCATTACAGGGTGGACGCGTCGGTCAAAGATGCAGTCGAGTTCTGGGTGAAGCGCAACGGGTGCTCGCCGAACCCGGAACGCAGTGTCCATGGAGAGGTCGAAACGACGGTGTACCGAGGCGAAGCAGGCGGGGCTGACGTGGTCGTGAAGACAATCAGGGGCGGAAGGCACTCCTGGCCCGGGGGCAGAAAGGGTCGTCCGAAGGCCGATGAACCCTTCAGCGGGATGTCCGCGACGGACGTGATGTGGGATTTTTTTAAAAATCACGCGAAAAAGGCGGATTATTAAGGCTTGACAGGGATTTCGGCGGTATCATCCATACATGTTATACTTCAAAATCTGGAAGGTGAACGATGTCCGGGGACTCATCATTTCTGTCAGGTATCAAAAGCGAGGTTGGTTCCAACAAAAGGCTGCTGACCTATACCCTCGGGCTCAACGCAGCCATAGTGGTCGGCGGAATACTGTGGCATTACAGCATTCTGCGCATAGGATCGTATTATACGGTCGGGGATATACCCGCCGCCTTTTTCAAGACCGCGCTCTTTTATTCGATCACTGGCATGGTCCTCTCTTCCCTGGTCCTCAAGGTGGCGGTTTCTTCGACCGGAACCGTCCTGAAGAGGGCTTTTTGCGTATTCCTCGGCCTGTTTCTTGCGTTTACGGTCGTCGTGCGCATGTTCGACTGGGGGGCGCTCTATTTCGGCGGCAACCACATCGACGACAATTTCTGGGCCCACGCGTTCTTCGCCGACGGGCTCGTGTACCTCATCACTCCCGAGGCGTTTGCGCTCTATGCAGTGAACATACTGTTCGCGGCGCTTATTATCATAATGACGAGGGGCATATTTCGTGCTGTGCCGCTCGGGAAAGGGGCAGTGAAGGGGTAAACCGGAAGCGTTTGTGCCTCCTGAGACCCGCGGGTCAGCATAACATCGTACGCAATGGATAGTACATCATGAAAAAGAAAACTCTGGTTCTTATCGCGATAAACTGCCTGGCCGGTGCCGCATTCCTGGCGCTGGTCGCCGCCCTGGTGATGATCGCCGGGCTGGTAAAGAAAAACGAGGCCCCCGCATCGTCAGCCAAAAAGGAAGACAGGATCGCGTTCAACTCGTCGAAGTTCAGGAACAGCGCCGAGTACGGGAAAACGATGAAGGATTTCCAGAAAAAATACTACACCCTCAAGCAGGGGAACGCGGGCCTGTACATGAAGATACCGGAACCGGTATTCATCAAGTCGATCCTTTCCTTTTACTTCGCGCCTTCGGGAGGCGGCTCCGTTGACGAGAGGCTGGACCAGGCAAGCATCAACGACTTGAAGAGGAGGGGCATTATGGTCTACACGATGGATCCGAAATACCCCTTCATGAAGAAAAGCATCTACGTCGACCCCTCCCACAGGGTCGCCTCGAAGCCCGTCATTCCCCGCGGGACAAACGTCATCATCATTTTCGCGGAATCCCTCTCATCCTTCTTCTTCAGGGAAGACGTTCACGGCGTCGTGGGACTCACTCCCAATCTCAAGGACATGAAATCGCGTTCGTATTCGTTCGACCGCATGTATAACGCGAGTTTTCCCACGCTGAAGGGCATGATAGCGACCCTGGGCTCGTTCATCTACTTTCTCGAGGAAAAAAACGTCGGCGGTACGCGCATTCCCGTTCCCTGCCGCTTCCTGTTCCTGTCGGACATCCTGAAGGCGATGGGCTACTCGACGGTACACGTCCAGGGGGGCAGCGAGCGGTTCATCGGCATGAAGGAATTTTTCACCGAGAGACAGCATTACGACGAGTTCATCGGCAGCGAGAGCCTTGCAATGCAGAAGATCGAGTTAAAGCAGGGCTTCGGTCTCGACGACAGAAGGGTGTTCGGCCACGTCGTGGAATGGCTGAAAAAGAACGGGAGCTCCAGGCCGTTTTTGCTCACCGTGTCGACCATCAACATGCACCCGCCGTTCAAGGTGACCGACAGGCTCGACGCCGCGAAGGGGAGCACGCTCCTGAACAGCGTCTACTCCACCGACCGAGCCTTCGGCATCTTCTGGGAGTACTTCAAGAACTCCCCGTTCAGGAACAACACGGTCCTGATCGTGACCGCGGACCACGCGATGGGCAACAACAAGGACTACGCCAATTTCGCGGGCAGATATGACGAGTATTTCAGCCCGTTTTTCGATCTTATACCGTGCTTCGTCTACCTTCCGGGCGGCGCGATGGCGGGAAAGGGCAACGACCAGGTGTGCTCCAACCTGGACTTCCTTCCGACACTGCTCGACATGATGAACATCGACCTGCCCAATCCATTTATGGGACATTCCATTTTCTCGGAGAAGAAGTATTACGAGGGGATGGTGCCGGTCCCGGCCGTCGTCGCGAGACTCGATGCCAGGGCGAAACCGATGACGAAAGAAAAAAAGGAAATATCGTTCTCGCTGTCGGAGATGCAAAAGGCGAGAAAGGTCCTCGGTTTTTACCATTCACTGTACAAGAAAGACAGGATCGTGCCCCCGGACTACAAGGTCCGGCCGTGACCGCGCGCCTCGCCCGGCACGCGGCCGCCCGGTGACGTCTGTCTCAGCCATGAACATCATCACGCTTCGCGGCATATCCTGCCATACGCCCGCAGGGAAGGTCATCCTGGACGGCATCGACTGGGAAATAGGCGAGGGCTCGCACTGGGCGCTCTTCGGCCCTAACGGGTGCGGGAAGACCGTGCTCCTCGAGATCGTGATGGGATACCGCCCCCCGAGCGGCGGGACCGTCTCCCGGAACGTCGGCGGAGGGGCCGCGTTCGACATACGCGAGGTGCGCAGGTCCATCGGGTACGTGTCCACCCCACTCAGGGAAATGTTCAACCCGGGCGAAAGCGTCCTCGACGTGGTGGAGAGCGGATATTTCGCCTCGGTCGGCCTTTACGAACCCGTCCCCCGGAGCGGGGAGGGCAGGGCCCTCGCCCTGCTGGAGTCGCTCGGCATGGCCGGCAGGCGCGCCGAGCGTTTCGGGGTGCTTTCCGACGGGGAGAAACAGAAGGTGCTCCTGGCCCGCGCGATGATGAACGACCCGGCGCTGCTCGTGCTCGACGAGCCCGCCGCGAACCTGGACTACCCGGCGCGCGAGGAACTGATCGGGTCCCTCGGCGCGGTCAGGTCAGGCGGCCTGACTTCCGTGGTCTATGTCTCGCACAGGATCGAGGAGATCCCGCCCGTATGCGATATGGTGCTCATGCTCAAGGCGGGGAAAACGTTCTACCGCGGCGGGATCGGCGAGGGACTCACCTCCGCGCGGCTGAGCGGGCTCTACGACATGGATCTATCGGTCCGGCGTGAGGGGGGGCGGTTCTTCGCCGTTCCCCGCGGGTGAGGTGCCCGGGGGGCGCCCTTTCAGCGAGGCGATCCTGCTGAACACGTAGGGGGCGATCAGGGTGCACCATAGACCGATGAGAAGGTACCGCGCGTAATCCATGACCGCGTGCTGCGGGAAAACGTTTTTCAGACCGTTCCTGATCACGAACACCATCCACAGCCCGAGGAGCGTTTTCGCGAACGCCGCCGCCATCGTGTTCGACGGGTTGAAATCGACGCGTCCGTCGCAGATCATCGCGCCGCAGAGAAACCCCGTGAGGATCCCGGCGTTCTTGACGATGTGCGAACCGGGCATGGTCGTGGCGAGAAGGGCCGGCAGCGCGATCGCCGCGGCAAGCCTCGCTGCCAGCGGAATATCCTGCCCGCGCCGGTCGGCGAGTGCGATCAGTGGAATCGTCACTGCCATCGTCGCCAGCGCGAAGAAATATCCCCCCAGCACGTCACCGAAGTGATGCACCCCCAGGTAGAGCCTCGAGAAGGGGACCGCGAGCATGAAAAACGCGGCGAGGATCGCGACCCTGCGGTTCTTCAGGTAATACGCGAACGTCCCCCACAGGCTGACCGCGCCTTGCGTATGGCCGCTCGGGAATCCGGGGCTGTGGCGCGGCATGTGGCGCTCCGCCAGATCCCTGAAACTGTCGTCCAGGAGGGCGGGATCCGGCCGCGGGTTGTTGAACGCGGACTTGACTATGTCGTTCACGGACACCGATATCAGGAACACGGCGCCGGTGCGCACCGCGATCCTGGTGTCGAGGCACCAGTACATGACCGGCAGCAGCAGCAGGTAGAACATCTCGGAGCCCATCTGGGTGACGACCACCATGAGAAGGTCGAGCCAGGCGCCGGCATGGACGTGCAGCGCGTTCAGGGTCGACTCACCGAAGAGGACCGTGTTGTGAAAAAAGGCCTGGATCATTTTTTATCCCCACGCTCGCGCAGCTCCGACACGGGAAGGGTGATGAGCACCGTGGTGTCGATCGATGAGATGATCGTGACCGCCCGCTCGGTGTCGAGCCCCCAGCTGTTGAGTATCGCGTCGATCTTGGCGTAGCCGAGACCGAAACCCGAATCGCTGGTGTCGAGGTTCTCGGTGAAGAACTCGTATTCCCTTCCCTCCGCCCGGTAACGCCGGTGCTCCTCGCGCTTGTGGTAGATGCGGTTGAGGTCCCTCGTGAGAATGGGGGCGGTGTTCGTTATTTCGATATACGCGAAGTCGCCGTCCGACTGCACCTTGAGCATGATCTTCACCCCGGTTT
>CAYRGX010000031.1:0-47976 GCA_964423905.1 uncultured Leptospirales bacterium
GAGCCACGGCCACGCGGTGTGCTGGATCACTCTGTGGGGCGTTCGGTTCCCCATACAACGAGAAAAAAATTCCGTTAACCTTTTCCCGCAAAAATCACACCTTTATATCACTTGACATTCAAATTTATAAAAGTAATTTTCAATAGTGAGCGTACAATTCAATTACGGAGAAAACAACAGATGCCTTCAGTAAGTTATGAAAGAGATCCCACTATGAGTGTAACATTAACTCCCAGGCAGATATTGGAGATCAGGGGTTGCTTTTTGTACTTTATACTGGTAACCATCATCGCAACAACGGCCGTTGTTTTTCAGCTTCTCGCTCATATTACCGTCAGGAATGTCATTGTTAGCTCCATATTTACGCTTCTTGCGTCATTCATGGCGTATATCATATACCTGAAAAAAAAGAAAGGCGACAATGTCCTCATCCTCCAGTGGTTTATCTCGATCATAACAACCTTCGCTCCCATCATGACCAAATTCAATTATGCAACGACCATGGATTGGACTTATGCAGCGCAATCGTATCATATATCCGCGCTTCTGATATGCTTCATACTGATCCTTCAATTCTATTACCGAAAGGATATATTTGTCACGGTGACTGTTATCATTTTCGCGAGCCTTATCGTTTTCACCATCCTGTGTTATGCCAACGGTGTAACCTTTCACGCTAAATCTATTATCGACGGTAAAATCGTTCATGACGGGATTCAGGTGCACAGGGAGATATTCTTCGTTATAATGCTGTTCATCATCTCCTTTGCTTCGTATCGGAATATCCCCACAATCGAAGGATATGACAAAAAGAACATGCAACAGCAAAACCGCATAGAGCAGCAGGCCAGGGCACAAGCGGTGCTTACGGACGAAATACGCGAAAATATGGGCCACCTCTTCGGCCAACTCGAGGAACAGAACCGTGTCATCGACGAGTTCAGCATCAAAATTCAGAACCAGGCATCCACCTTCGAAGAGATGTCGGCCACCATGGAGGAGCTGCTTTCGTCGGCCGAAAACATCAACCTGATGACGGGCGAACAGCTCGAGACGAACGGGGCGATGGAACGCATTATGGGTGATTTCAAGGGGGCGCAGGGTGAAACGCGAACCAGGCTCGACACCGCCCTCCGCGACATGGATTCAGTCGTGGAAGACACCGGCACCGGCCAGGTCAAGATCGAGGCCGTCATATCGACCATCAACCAGATGAAAGAGCAGAGTTCGAAAATCGGCGAGACCGTCTCCATCATCATAGACATCGCGGACAAGATCAACCTGCTCTCGCTGAACGCGTCCATCGAGGCCGCGCGCGCCGGCGAATACGGCCGCGGCTTCGCGGTCGTCGCCGACGAAATCGGCAAGCTCGCCGTGCAGACCTCCGACAGCATCAAGGAAATCGAGCGTGTGCTCGAGCAGAGCGCGCGCACCACGTCGGAGGGTGTGGAGGTGATCCGCTCCGCAGCCGTCATCATCCAGGACATGATTCGTCGAATAGCGCACAACTCTGAAAGAATAAAGGATCTCAGGTCGACCATGTCGGCGGAGGAGCAGCAAATCGATTCCGTGATCGACAGTGTCTACCGCAGCATCGAACTCTCGAAAAACATCGGCACGGGTACGGGCGAGCAGAAGCTCGCGATTGAATCGATCACGGGGGCCATCGACCACATGAACTCGACCATGTCCGAAATGGTGCGGGGCGTCCAGGACCTTGCGCTCACATCAAAAAACATTTTCGACGACGCGCAGAAACTCATGGCGCAATCAAGGCAGGCGGCTTCCGCGGGCAACGACGCATAATATCCGTCAATGGTATCGTGGAGGTACAGCATGGGAGACTATAGGATGCAAATGATGCCATCCTTCACGAAACGCACACGACGGGCGATCGCCGCGCTGGCGCTCATCTGTTTCATATTTCCCTTCAGCGGGATGGATTCACTCACCGCGAAAAAAACCGTCACGCGCGTGGTGGTCCTCCCCTTCAGGAACACCGGCGCCGCTTCGCCCGAGGTCGACTCGCTGGGCGAGGAGTTCGCGGTGAGCGTCATGCAGGGCCTCAGGCAGGTCAGGGACCTGCACGTGTACGACCCCGGTTCGGTCAGGGCCTATTACATGGACAGGCTGAAATTCATCCAGGCGAGCGGCGTCGGCGACGAAGACGCGATCAGGGAAAAACTCGCGAAGGCGGAAGCGACTGACGTCGATTGCATTCTCAGGGGGACGTACCGGGTCGTCAACGGAAAAATCGGGGTCTCCGTTTCCATCATATCGGCGGACGGATCGCAACGATACGCCCCCGTGCAGGAAAACGACAGCTACCCGGACAACATCTTCGATATCCAGAAAAACATCTCCCTCAAGGCCGCTGTCGCCATCGACCCGGCTTACCGTGCCTACGGCGGGCAGATGGACAGCTACTTCTCCATGACCGCGAGCAGGGAGGCCCAGCGCTATTTCATGGAGGGGATATCGGCGAAAAGCGAGACCACCGCAGGCGGATACGCTGAGGCGATCCTCTGCTTCAAGAAGGCACTCGACACGGACAACTCGTTCCTCCTGGCGTACTACGAGATCATGGATACGCGCGACCGGATCACGAAAAACGCGATCGACGTGTTGCAGCTCAAGATGGCCCTGGGCTTCGACACGAAGGACCTGAACGATGCCATCGCCGCGATAACCGACATGAACGGCCGGATCACGTCGACCTCCCGCTCGATCATCGATGACTACAAGAAACTCAACCCGTCGAAATACCAAAAGGCGGAATCCCGTTACCGGGGTTCCCCCTATAGCTACAAGTACAGCGACACGAAGCGCTCGGTCGAGTACTTTCCCAACGATCTCGAGGTGCTCCTCGGGGCATGGAAGGATAGCGACAGATACGCCGCGGGAAGCGTGTTCAGGAGAAAGATCATTTCCATCAACAGGAATTACCTGCCGCTAAGAACCGTCGATTTTTTCAACGAGAACGACGGCGTCACGGTCGGCGAACTGACGAAAAACGTCGGGATCTTCAACAGGAAAAATCCGGCCGCAAAATACACGGAGGCGTACAAGACGAGGTTTTTACAGGCGATGCTCAAGCACATGGAACGCATGCAGGCCTTCGGGGAGGACCCCGCGAAGCAGTTTCACATCCTGGATAAATACACCGACGAGATCCGGCACGACAGCATGGCGGCCGTGAAAAAAGTCCTGGCCCTCTGGAAGTGACCCCCCGTCAGGACTTCCGCGCCGACACGAGCATCATGTCGCCCATGCGAAATCTCTTCGCCGCCATATCCGCGATCTTCCGCACAGCCGAACCAGGCGCGCCAAACCCGCTGCCGTAGGTGATGAAACGCCCCATGCTGAAGCCGTTGCGTTCAAGGAGCCTCTTGAGGGTGCCGCGCGAAAAAAAGCAGAGGTGCTCGGGAAAATTATAGAACCGCCAGTCCCTGTCCGCGATACGTTCGAACCCGAATCCGCCGGCCCTGCATGTCGAGACGTACAGCATCCCGCCGGGCCTGAGCTCGCGCGCGATCTTTTCGATGAAGAGATCCGGGCGGTGCAGGTGCTCGATCGACGCCCAGAGGGTGACCAGGTCGTACGGCCCCCCGTGGTGCTTCAGGTAGTCGTTGCGCTCGACCGCCAGGCCGCGCGACCGCGCGTAATCCACGCAGTGGCCCGACACGTCGATCCCGCCGGCGTGCCATCCCCGCTTCGCGAGGTACTCGACGAAATATCCCGCGGCGCAGCCGATGTCGAGCGCGGTGCCCGCCCCGCCGAGCGACGCCTCGAACGCCTCGAAATCCAGGTCCCGCAGGTTCAGCGCCATGACCCGCTCGATCTCGGAACGCACCGCGTCGGTGAAATAACCGTCGTACCCGCGGTCGGTCCTCCGGGAGAAGTATTCCTCTCCGTAGTACGATTCCATCTCGGATGGGTCGGGCCGGGGATTGAGATAACGGAAGCCGCAGCGCGCGCAGCGCACCAGCCGGAACTCCTCGCCGCGGCGGGAATATCCCGCGAACATGAACCGCTCGTCGAGGCCGCCGCATACTATGCAGTGCGTGCGCTCCATCGGTCAGACGGGCCCGATGGCATATCCGATGGATTCGGGACCGATCACCTGGGAGAGGTCCTTCACCAGGTGCTCCGAGGGCTGCACGCTGAAGCTCTGGTGCGCCCGCACCACCGTTTCCCGCTCGCGGGCGTTCACGTGGAAGAATACCGGGCACTCGCCGTGATGCCTCTGCAGAATGCCCTGCAGCGTCTTCAGGAATGCCTCGTCCATGCCGATCGCGTTGATTTTGATGTGCAGCGACGATATGGCCTCGCGCCGCGCCTCCTTGAAGGGTTTGATCCCCGTCGCGATGAGTTTCACCGCAGTGTCGCTCTCGGCCTCGACCGTGCCGGTCACCAGGACCGGATCGCCCGCGAGGATCACCTGCTCGGATGCGTTCAGTATGCGCTCGAAGAAAAAGGCCTCCATGGTGCCGTCGAGGTCCTCGAGCAGCGCCGTGAGGTAGCGCTTGCCCTTCTTCGACTGTTTGATTTGCTGGTTGGTGAGTATCCCCACGATCGATACGGTGCTCCCGTTGTGCTCCTCGGTCATGGCGGAGAGTGAAACGGTCGAGAGCAGCCTCACGTCCTTCTCGAAGCGTGCCAGGGGATGTCCGGACACGAAGATGCCGAGCACCTCCTTCTCGTGCGAAAGCTTCACGCCGTCGACCCATTCCGGCGTTTCCTCGAGTGTGATGTGGATGCTCCCGCCCTGGTGCTCGTCCGACGACTCGCCGAAGAGATCGCCCTGACCGGAGACGCGGTCCTCCTGCAGGCGCCTTCCCGCCTCGAGCAGGCGGTCCAGGGAGGTGAAAAGCTGGGCGCGGTGCGGGTGCAACTCGTCCATGGCGCCCGCCTTGATGAGCGACTCGAGTACGCCCCTGTTCACGGTGACGATGTCCACGTTCTCCAAAAAATCGCGCAGGTTCTTGAAGCCCCCGCACCGCTCCCTGCCGAGGAGTATGGCGTCGATCGCCTTTTCTCCCACGCCCTTTATAGCCCCCAGCCCGAAGCGGATGGATTTCTTCTCGATGGTGAAATCATACCTGCTGTGGTTCACCGAGGGAGGTATCACCTTGATGCCCTGGCCCCGGCAGTCCGCCACGTAGAGCATGATGTCCTTCTGCTCGGGCTGGGCGGAGAGGAGTGCGGTCATGTACTGGAGTGGATAGTTCGCCTTCAGGTACGCGGTCTGGTAGGCAACCACCGCGTACGCGGCCGAGTGCGACTTGTTGAAGGCGTACTCGCTAAATTTCTCTATCGCGCCGAAGAGCTCGGTCGCGAACTTCCTGTCGTAGTTCCGCTTGACCGCCCCCTCGATGAACTTGCTCTGCATGCTCCCCATGATCCCCTTGTCCTTCTTGCCCATGGCCTTCCTGAGCTTGTCCGCCTCGGGGAGCGTAAAACCGGCGACGATCTGCGATATGCGCATGACCTGCTCCTGGTACACGATGACGCCCAGGGTGTCCTTGAGCACCGGCTCAAGGTCGGGGTGGGGATAGGATACCTTCGCGGGATTGCGCTTGCAGTCGATGAACTCATCAACCATGCCCGAATTCAGAGGGCCCGGGCGGAAGAGCGCCACGACCGCGATGATGTCCTCGAAACAGGTAGGGCCGAGGCGCCTGAGGAGGTTCTGCATCCCCCCGCTTTCAAGCTGGAACACGCCCCTGGTCTCCGCCTTCTGCAGAAGCCTGAACGTGGGCGCATCGTCAAGGGGGATGGTGTCTATGTCCAGGTCCTTGCCCACGGTTTCCTTGATCAGGCCAAGGCAGCGGTGGATGATGGTCAGGTTTTTCAGGCCGAGGAGGTCCATCTTTACCATGCCTGCCTGCTCCAGCGTGACCTTCTCGTACTGGGACGAATAACTCCCGTCCTTGTCACGGTAGAGCGGCACGTGGTCCGTGATGGGACCCTGCGAAATGACGATGCCGGCCGCGTGCTTGCCCGGAGCCCTCACCAGGCCCTCGAGGCGCAGGGATGTCTCTATGAGAAACTTGCCCGTCACCGGGTCCTTGCGGAGTTCCTGCAGCTCCTTCGAGTTCTTGATGGCGTCGGCGAGCTGCTTGTCCTTGATGTGCTTGCTGATGCGGTTCACCTGGTCGAAAGGTATGTCGAGCACGCGCCCCACGTCTTTCAATACCATCTTGGCCATGAGCCTGCCGAAGGTGATGATCTGGCTCACGCGGTCCTCGCCGTATTTCTTCTTCACGTACTCGATGATCTCGTCGCGCCGTTCCGCGCAGAAGTCGAGGTCGATGTCGGGGAGCTCGTTCCGTTCCGGGTTCAGGAACCGCTCGAACAGGAGGTCGTAGCGTATCGGGTCGAGCGCGGTGATCCCAAGGCAATACGAGACCATTGACCCGGCGGCCGAGCCCCTGCCCGGCCCCACCGGTATCCCGGTGGCGCGCGCGTGGCTGATCATGTCCCACACGATGAGGAAATATCCCGAGAACTTCATGCGGATGATGATCGAGAGCTCGTAATCGAGCCGCTCCTTCACCGGGGCGGGTATATCCCCCCCGAACCTCCGCTTCGCCCCCTCGTAGGCCACGTGCCTGAGGTACGAGTCGAGGTCGTACCCGTCCGGGACCTGGAAGAGCGGCAGTATCGGCTTTCCGAGCGTAAGCTGCAGGTCGACCATCTCCGCGATGCGCGCGGTGTTACGAAGGGCCTCCGGGTGGTGCATGAAGAGCCTGTTCATCTCTTCCGCGCTCTTCAGGTAAAACTCCTGCGAGTGGAAGCTCATCCGGCTCTCGTCCTTAAGGGTTTTCCCCGTCTGGATGCAGATAAGCACGTCGTGCGACGGCGCGTCGTCCCGCTCCGCGTAATGCGCGTCGTTGGTCGCGATCAGCGGCAGCGAAAGCTCGGACGCCATTTTCACCAGCTCGGCGTTCACCGTCTTCTGCTCGGGTATGCCGTGGTCCTGGAGCTCGAGGTAGAAGTGGTCCCTGCCGAAGAGCTCGGATAACCTGCCCGCAAGCTCGCGCGCCTCGGCGTTTCTCCCGCGCAGGATGTAGCTCGGGATCTGGCCTGACAGGCAAGCGGTCGACGCGATCAGTCCGGCGCTGTGGTGCTCGAGCGTTTCCCAGTCGATGCGCGGCTTGTAGTAGAAGCCCTCGGTGAAGCCGATGGATGAAAGCTTCACCAGGTTCGAGTATCCCGTCCCGTCGCGCGCGAGGAGCACCAGGTGGTACGAATTGTCCTCGCCGGCGGAGCGTGTCGCGGAGCGGTCGTGACGCGAGCCCGGCGTAACGTAAAATTCCTGCCCGATGATAGGCTTGATCCCCGCAGCACGCGCTTTCAGGTAAAACTCGATGGCGCCGAACATGTTCCCGTGGTCGGTCATGGCGATCGCCGGCATTCCGAGCTGCACGGCCTTGTCGACCAGGCGCTTCACGCTGATGGCGCCGTCGAGAATCGAATAATCGGTGTGATTGTGAAGATGAATGAAGTCCATGGAAAAAGCCTCAGCGCAGGGGACATAATTTCAAGCAATTAATTTCGATTTTAGCGACTCGTTTCACGGCATAGAGAGCCTCCCCTCTCCGATTAGTGTACTTTTTTCAATTTCTGTTATTGTCCGTCCACCGATTGTTAGTTGGATATTCCTTCGGTATGCATATTTTTTCTATTATAAGGTAGATTACCCTTTTCATTCTATGTTGATTGCAGATTCCCGGTAATAATAAAAATAAGAAAAAAATTGCGGCCAGGCTTGACGGGGGGTCAGAAAATTACTAATTTAGTAGTTATTAAAATACTAATAAACTTGGAGCATTACAATGAACAAGATACTATTTTCTCTCTTCGTCGCGGGATCGCTTGTCCTTGCGTCACAGGCATCTGTTTCAGCCCGCCCTTGCTGCGGCGGGGGTGGCGGGGGATATGCCTACCGTGATTACGATCGCGCTAAAGTCGTGACGCTCAGCGGGACCGTTGAATCGCTCTTCACCTCCGGCGGCAGGGGCCTGCACGCAGTACTCAAAACCGACAAGGGAAACATCGATGTCCATCTCGGTCCCGAGTACTGGCTCAAGGGCCGCATCAGCCTGAAAAAAGGCGACGCGATCTCGGTCACCGGTTCGCGCAGCGAGTTCAAGGGCAAGGACAGCCTGATCGCGCGGGAATTCACCAGAGGGAAGGACCGCGTCGAGCTCCGCCGCGATGACGGGACCCCGCTCTGGTCAGGGGGCGGACGCAGATAGCAGAATGGATAAATGCAAGGGGGTTATCGTTTCTGGACGAACGATCCCCCCTCTGCATTGGCGGTTCTCGGCGCATAAACCGCCAGAATACGCAGCACAGATAATAGTGAATATCAGCCGCAATCCACCGGGACATAAGGTCAGTTCATTGTGCATCACTGGCAATCACTTTCACCCGGAACGGAATTGTGGGGCCCATTATTCTCGTTTCGTTAACCAGACGCATCCGGTAAAACAACCGAATACGTGCGCACCCGTCACGGCATAACGATCTTCGGGCATCTTCTTTTCAGGAAGGCCCTGAGCTTGTCGTTGTTGTCGTGGATGAAAATCACCTCGTCCCTGTCCTTCGGATCGACCATGAACACCTCGCTCATCTTGACGTTGCATGCGTTCCCGTCCCCGTCGGACACCGTGACGTTCCGCCAGAGCTGCGAGATGGGCTGCTCGCCCGTACGCCAGCCGTAATCGAACAGGATGAACCCCTTCTCCGGCTTTATGGAGAAGAAGCCGGCGTTCTTTTCGACCTGCCTGATATGCGCGAGCGGCTGAAGGGTTATGCGAAATCCTTCGATCCGGGTCGGCTCGCCGGTCTCCGTTGAAAAGACGGCCGCGTGCGCCGAGGGCAGAAGGAGCGCCACGGAACCGAGTCCCGCCTCGTCGAACCGGGGATCGACCTTTTTCCTGAACGGAAGCAGGTGGAAGCAGCGCGCTCCCGTGCAGGTTGAGAAGCGGTCCGTGTCCTTGGTGCCCACGAACATCATCACCTGGCCGTTCGGGGAGAACGTAAAACTTCTGTCGCGGTTGCCCTTCGTCGCCCCGTAGTCGGAGGTCTGACCCGCCTTCAGGTTGCACCCCTGGCGCCCCGGGTACATCCGCACGTCGAGGTTCTTGAACGTTTTCTGTCCGTCGCAATCGGCGGCCGTCACTACCGCGGACGGGATTCCCGATGCGAGGCACGCGGCGGCGATGAATAGCGCATGTAATCTTTTCATGTTCTCTCTCCTTCAGGGTTCACGATGGTGTCACAATCGACATGAATACATATCTGACCGCGCCCATGCTATCATATGGTTTTTATATTGACAATCACATTATCGTTTACGATAATCCATGAAACCACATCGACGGGGGATTCGCATGGACTGCACCATCACGAACCTTGAAAAGCTCACTGTGCCCGAAAGCATTCGAAAGGACCTCGGGTCCTTCCTCGCGCAGGTCATCGCGCTTTATGGACAGGACCTGGTGTCCGTGACCGCCTTCGGCAGCTGCGTCACGGGATCCTACCGCGAGAAAACGTCCGACATCAACCTGCTGGTGGTCTACTCCGAGCTGAACATCGCGGACCTCGATGCCGTGGCGGGCCTCGCCCACAAGTGGCTCAAAAAGAGAAGATTCGCACCGCGCTTCCTGTCGCGGCGGAACCTCGTCGACTCGGCGCGCTACCTTCAGGTGGACGTGCTCCACATGAAGAACGCTCACCTGGTGCTCTGCGGCGAGGACATCGTCGCCTCGCTTCCCGAGAGCCTCCCGGACATGAAATGGCAGATATCCCACGAAATAAAAAAAATGAGGATGCGCCTGAAACAGCAATTCTGGCGCGCCGGAGGCGACCGCGGCCTGATGCGCGCGATTCTCGCTCAGCGCGCCTCGTCGGTCCTCCACCTGACGCAGGCGCTGCTCTACCTCTCGCGCGGGGAGTACGTCCCTTCGGGCGACGCGCTGCTGGAGGCCGCCGCGCGGGAGCTCGGCGTGGATGCCGCGAAGCTCGGCCGGCTCGCCTCGCTGAAGCACGGCGGGAAGCCCGCGCGCGGGGAGATCAACGCGCTGTTCACCGATATCATGGAGGTGATCCGCGCGGCCGATACGAAAGCGGAGAACATCCGGTGAAGCCCACCATAATGCGCGCGGTACTTGTCGCGATAATGCTGGCGATCCTCGTTCCTTTTACGGCATCGGGCGCGCCCTCATTTCACTACACAATCGAAGACTATCGCGCCGTGTTCTCGCCCGCCGAATACGGTTCCGACGTCCGCGTGCGGCTCGAGATACTCTACGATGTCGGCGTCGCGCCGAAATCCGACGGGTTCAAGTACGTGGGCACGAAGGGAATAAAAAACGTCGCCTGCACCGACGGCGGTGGCAGAAAGCTTCGCTGCAAGATTAGCCATGAGAGCGAAGAGAGGATCGACTGGTATTTTCCGGCAGTACACAATACGAAACAGGCGGTCGTCGTGGAATTCACCCAGGTCGATGCTTTGGAATGGCGCAACGGCAAATACGTACTGGACTTCCCATGGGTCGGCGTATTTCGCGTACCGGTGAAAAAAGTCCGTTATGAAATGCTGTTTCCCGCGGGAATGAATCCCGTTGAGCTTAAGGCGACCCCCGCGCAGGCACGCGTATCCACCATCGACGGACGCACCTTAGTCACTTTCACGCAGTCCCCCCTCATGTATCACGAATTCCGCGTTGAGTACGCCCTGAAGCACGGCGCGAACACGATCCCGATGGACCGGCCGGATTCCCGCTCCGAGGACGAGAGCCAATCGAACGGTATCAACGCCGGCACAATAATAGGGTATCTCATAATGTTTGTTTTCGCGTCACTCATCCTGTTCTCCATCATTCTAAAGATTGCGAAAAAAAAGGGTTGGTCCCTCGGGGGCCTTGCCGACTATGATTTCGGCGGACATGGCGACAGCGGAGGGTGCAGCGGCGGAGACTGCAGTGGCGGCTGCGGCGGATGCGGCGGGGGATGCGGCGGATGATGTCCACCATCGACACAGACGAAAAACCGGCTTACGGATACCGCCGTTGTGAAAAAGGAGGCATTCGGTGAAGGTCTTCATTTCGCGAGCGACGATCGCCGCGATACTGCTCCTGCTTCCCGCGGCATATGCGGATTCCTCCGATTACTCCATCGAATACTATCGCGCCGCGTTTACCCTTGCAGAAAACGGCGCGGACGTCCGCGTGCGCCTGGAGATCCTCTACCGCGTTGGCACTACGCCGAAGTCCGACGGGTTTAAATACGTCGGAACAAGGTGGATCAAGGATGTCGCATGCATCGATGGATCCGGGAAGGTTCTGCAATGCGAAGTCGGTCACGAGCGCGAGGCCAAGATTACGTGGCATTTCCCCGAAGTCCGCAACGCGCGTCAGGCCGTCGTCGTGGAATTCACCATGGCCGATGCGCTTGATGCTGACGGCGAGCTATGCACGTTAAACGTTCCCTGGGCGGGTATGTTCCGCGTGCCGGTGCGCAACGCAGTATACGAGTTTGCGATCCCCTCGGTGAAAAAGCCCGTCGTGCCCGAAGCGGGACCAGGGAAGACCTATCTCTCCGAAAAGGGAGGATGGACGATTGTCAGCCGCACCCAGTCACCCCTCGCGGACAGGTCGTTTTTCGTGGAGTTCAAATACAAGGATAGTTCTTGCGCATTATCGCGTAACGTTTCCAGAAGTCTGGTCGATACTATCAAGGACTATGCCCATTTCATTTTAATCTTTCTCTGGGCCGTTCCATTCTGGATCATCGGCATCCTCAACAGAAAAAAATCGGGCTCCCTTTCCGGAGGAGACGGGGGATGTGGCGGCGGGGGGTGCGGCGGCTGATGTCCTTGTTCGAAAGCGAAGCGGCGCTGCTCGACCGATGCGCCGCGGGCTGGCACTCAGCGGCCACCGACCTCACTCCCGACTTCGTCCCGATGCGGATGCTCCTCCAGTGGCACATAACCGATCGCTGCAACCTGCGGTGCAGCCACTGCTACAGCGGCGAGGATACCGCGGTCGAGATGGAACCGGCCGCGGTCTTCGAGGTGCTCAACCGTTTTATCGCGATGTGCGAATCGATGAAGGTCCGCGGCCACCTGAACATCACCGGCGGCGAGCCATTTCTTTCCGAAAACTTCTTCCCGCTCGTCGAAGCCATATCCCGCAGGAACGATGTCCTCTCCTTTTCCGTGCTCACGAACGGCACCCTGACGGGCGCAGTCGAGGCGCGCCGGCTGCGAAAACTCGGCTGCAGGTACGTGCAGGTCTCGCTCGAGGGCGGCAAAGCCGCGAACGACGCAATCCGCGGCGTGGGGAGCTTCGCGCGGATCGTGAAATCCGTTCGCACCCTGTCGGGACGGGGCATCCGTACGCTGGTGTCCTTCACCGCGGGCACCGATAACTATCGGGAGTTCGCCTCGACGGCAGCCGCGGCTCGGAAAGCCGGGGCGCACGCGGTATGGTCGGACTGCGCACTCCCCCTGGGAAGGGGCGCATCATACGCGGCGAGAACCATGGGGCCGGCGGAAACCGGGGAGCTCTTCGAGGAAATGTACCGCGTGCGCAAGAGGATCAAGTGGAATCCTTTCCGCAACACGGAGGTGCTCATGCACCGCGCCCTGCAGTTCATCACGCTAGAACGGCACGGGGCGCGCGACCCGTTCGTGTACCGGTGCACCGCGGGGCGGAACCTGCTGACCGTGATGCCTGACGGCGCGGTGCTGCCTTGCCGCCGCATGCCCGTGGTGGTGGGCAACGCCCTTTCGGAAGGCCTCGTCGACATCTACTACCGATCGCCGCTGCTCGCCGCGCTCAGAAAGGAGAGCGTCATCGCGCGCGGGTGCAGCGCATGTTCCCGGCGGACCGCCTGCAACGGCGGGCTCCGCTGCCTCTCGTACGCGGTTCACGGCGACCCGCTGCGCCGCGATCCCCGGTGCTTTCGCGGCCCGTCCGAACTTGAGGCTTCGGGCGCCTGAAGATATATCCCCCTGCGCATAACGGATTTTTTGTACTGGAGGCACATGTTGGAAAACAGGAAACGAAAACTAAAAATGAAGCTTGACCGCTTTAAAAAAATATCCGGCCGTGCCGGGGAAAAGGCCAGGCGCCTGGGCACGCTCGCGAAGGCGGGCCTGATGTTCAGGTCCACCCGCCTGGTGGTCGGCCTGGTGATCGTGGCATACGTCATCATCCTCGCGATCGACGACTTCGCAAAAAAAGGCCCCGACCTCAGAACATGGTCCCGTGAAGCCCTGGGCACGGACATGATGTACGCCTTGGGCCTTTTCGCGCTCGTCTCCGCATTCCTCATCCAAAGCGGCGTGAGAAGGATGGTGAAAACCATATGGATCATCGAACACGGCCAAACCGCCACCGCGACGGCGAAGGGGATTTCCGAAAGGACCGTATTCTCGTGGTTCAGCAGGCGTTTTCACCCCGCAAGGAAGCTGTTCGCCAGGTGCTCGTTCAAGGATGCCTCCGGTAAAAGCGTCAAATTCGAGGTGATCGTCCCGAAAAAGGGAAGCGTGAATTCCGGCGATCCGGTCGACGTCGTGTACGATCCCGGCATGCCCGCGAACGCCATCGCCCTCGACGCGCTCCCCTCGTTCGTGAAAACGGATCCGCCTCTCCGGGTACGGTGACCGCGGGCCCGGCGTTGAATCATATCGTTCACGGAGGGGATATATACGGCTGCGGCAGTGCGCTCCTCCCGGTCGGGGGCCCGCATGCCTGAGGTCATATCCCCCTCATCTCCCGCGCTTTTTATCGCGCTCTCGACCGCCGTGTCAGCGGCGGCCGCGTTCGCGCTGTTACGTCTTTTCCGCGCGAGAAGGCGCGCCTGGAACTCGATCCTGGCCGAGGCGTTCGAGTACCACCGGTACCACCTGGGCGCGCTCTCCGCGGACCGGTCCGGGCCCGAGGCCTCGCGCGAGATCGCGCAGGAGATGCTGCAGGTGCTCCGGATGCAGTTCGAGGCGGAACGGAAGCGCTACCGCGGGCTCAGGGACCTTTTCGCGTGGCGGCGCACGGGGACGTCCTCCCTCGCCTCGTGCAGCAGGATATTCTTCAGGCTCTACAGGGACAGCATGTTCGGCATCAGCGGCGCCTACGACGAGCGCCTGTACCGGCTGCTCAACACCATGCAGAGCGCGCTGGCGCGTTTCTTCCTGCTCAACTCGGCCCTGGGCCTTCCCGCGGTCGCGTACATGGACGCGGCGCTCCTTCTCGCGCGGGCTGGTTTCAGGCGGCGCGGCCCGCTCCGCCTCTACGCCGAAATCGCGTTCGCGCGCAACCGCGATTAATTATCCGCCGCCCGCGCAAATGCGGTTGACATCCGGGGCGCGGGGTGTATGGTTTCATTCGTACATGAAGCACGAAACGGCGCGCGAAGCCGCGCGGGAAATCCATATACCGCGCACATGATACAATCTATCGGAAGGAGATGACCGCAATGATGTACTCACACGAAGTCGAACAGATGTCATGCGTGGCCAAGGGCCCCAACCACGGGCCGGCCCCCATCCCCCAGGAGGGAAAATGGGTCCAGGCGAAGGAGATAAAGGACATATCCGGTCTGACACACGGCATCGGAAGGTGCGCCCCCCAGCAGGGCGCGTGCAAGCTCACCCTGAACGTCAAAGAAGGCATCATCCAGGAGGCGCTGGTGGAGACGATCGGGTGCAGCGGCATGACCCACTCCGCGGCCATGGCGGCGGAAATTCTGATCGGCAAGACCATACTCGAGGCGCTCAACACCGACCTGGTGTGCGACGCGATCAACACGGCCATGAGGGAGCTCTTTCTCCAGATCGTGTACGGCCGGTCGCAGACCGCGTTCTCCGAGGGTGGCCTCCCGATCGGCGCGAGCCTCGAGGACCTCGGCAAGGGACTGAGGAGCCAGATCGGCACGATGTTCGGGACGCTGGCCAAGGGCGTACGCTACCTGGAGCTCGCGGAGGGATACGTGAACAGGATCGCGCTCGACAAGGGCGGGGAGATAATCGGGTACGAGTTCATCCACCTCGGGAAGATGATGGACATGGTGAAGAAGGGCACCGACGCGAACGAGGCGCTTAAGAAGGCGACCGCTACCTACGGAAGGTTCGATGAGGCGGACAGGATCATCGATCCCCGTCATGAATAAAGGAGGCAGACCATGGCACTTTTCGAAAGCTACGACAGACGAATAAAACAGATAGAAACCGCGCTCAAGAAATACGACATCAAGTCGCTCGACGACGCCAAGGCGCTGTGCGATTCGAAAAAAATGGACGTGGCCGCCATCGTGCGCGGCATCCAGCCCATCTGCTTCGACAACGCGGTGTGGTCATACACGGTCGGCGCGGCCATGGCCATCAAGAAGGGCGTGAAGTCCGCGGCCGACGCCGCGGTGATCATCGGCGAGGGCCTGCAGTCTTTCTGCATTCCCGGGTCTGTGGCCGACGACCGCAAGGTGGGGCTGGGACACGGCAACCTGGCGTCCATGCTCCTCCGCGAGGAGACGAAGTGCTTCTGTTTCCTCGCGGGCCACGAGTCCTTCGCCGCGGCGGAGGGCGCGATCGGCCTGGCGCGATCGGCCAACAAGGTCAGGAAGCAGCCCCTCCGCGTCATTCTGAACGGCCTCGGCAAGGACGCGGCCTTCATAATATCGCGCATCAACGGGTTCACCTACGTGCAGACGAAGTTCGACTACCACACCGGCAAGCTCCAGGTCGTGAAGGAGACGCCGTACTCCTCGGGAGAGAAAAGCAAGGTCCGCTGCTACGGGTGCGACGACGTGCGCGAGGGCGTGGCCATCATGCATTCCGAGGGCGTGGACGTTTCCATCACGGGGAACTCCACAAACCCCACGAGGTTCCAGCACCTCGTGGCCGGCACCTATAAAAAGGAATGCACCGACGCGGGCAAGAAGTACTTCTCGGTCGCGTCGGGCGGCGGCACCGGCAGGACGCTCCATCCGGACAACATGGCCGCGGGCCCGGCCTCGTACGGGATGACCGACACCATGGGCAGGATGCACTCGGACGCGCAGTTCGCCGGCTCGTCGTCGGTTCCGGCGCACGTGGAGATGATGGGCCTCATCGGCATGGGGAACAACCCCATGGTCGGCGCGTCGGTCGCGGTCGCGGTCGCGGTCGAGCAGGCGATGAAGTAGGATTGAGCTTGTGCCCTGCGGGGTCGAGGTGCTCCCCTCGACTCCGCTCGGGGAGCGATAAAGACTGGACGCGGCACAGATGCTCCCCGAGCGGAGTCGAGGGGAGCGTATCGCCGCTCGTTCGATTATCGCACGACTGCCCTGGCCTGAAAGAAGAGATACCCCGGGTTGACAAGTGCGATGGAAAGGGATATATCCACACTATCATCCTCCCACCGGTGCATCGCCCCGATCACATAACGGTCGCAGGGATATCCACCGGCCGGCATTTCTCTCGCTTCAAGTTCATGATAATCGATCAGGGGATGGATCTCTCTCCCCGGAACACCGGTCCCCGAAAAGATCGGGAAAAGGCTGTTGTAGAGCCCGGTCAGGAGCCCGTAATGCGACTCGCTGCTGTCGCATCTTGCAGTTACCTCATAGGATGTCAGGCAACCGGAATCAAAGGTAAAAAACCAGTGGCTTTCCGTGCCGGAATCCGTCAAAATCTGATGGTTTCCAGATACCCTGTACAATCGCGACACGTCCGGACCATCAGGCAGGTTCTCACCTTCCCGCGTGGAGAGTCTGACACCGGGACAGCTTTTCCGGAAATCGCCGATGTCCATCATAAGACGGATATTGCCTGCAAGCGCAATAATTTCTTCAACGATCATTTCACATGGTGTTTCTTCCCGTAATACTCCGCCCAAGGCGGGTTCACCTGTACCAGGAAACCGTACCCGGCGGCTTTCGACTTCACGGCCTCGTCTTTCGGGTTGATAAACACGCCGATACCCCCGGCCGCGATGGCATATTTCAACATGGGCGTGTCGTTGTCGATGCCGTCGCCCTGCGCGTACAGCGGCCTGATCTTCAATACGTCCCTGATTGCCGTAACCTTGCCGTCTGCGGCCGTGACCGGCTCGACGATCTTCCCCGTGAGCACGCCGTCCTTCACTTCCTGGGTGATGCCGATGATGTTTTCAACGGGCACGCCGACATATTTCGAGATGGGCCTCACGAACTCGACCGGGCTCGCGGACACGATGTACACCTCGAAACCGTTCTCCGCGAGGAGCCTTATCGCGGCCTTGGTCTGCGGAAAGATGAGCTCGCGGTACTCCCTCTCCCAGAGGTCCCGCGACCAGGCCTCGACGTCCGCCTGGCGAAGCCCCCTGAGCGAGCGTGCGGGCACAGTGAGCGCCGTCACCGGATCTTTTTTCGTCGCGGCCTCGTAATCGCCGTAGATATCGCGCGTGTAATCGACGCCGACGAGCTTTTTATTCCTGATGAGCCATCGGTACATGCCTTCCAACTGACGCGTCCCCTTCATGGCGCCCTCTGTGATGTCCCCGTTGATGATGGTCCCGTCGCAATCGAACACTGCGGCTTTCTTCGAGGTCCCTTCGTGCGCTTTCACGAACGCGCGTATCTTCGCGCGGTTCCCGTCGCTCCAACCCGCGGCGTCGAAGGCGACCACGCCGGTCGAGGACGACCGGTACTCGTTCGTGGCCCAGAGCGCCGCATAACGCTCAGACGGCGCGCGCCCTTCCCTGCACGCGACGAGCGTGAGCGCCAGGAGCGGCAGTATCCCCGCTGTCCGTTTCAAATAGTGCATGATATATCCTCCTCCAGTTGAGTGTGCCGCGCGATCAATCCACGGGAACGCCACGCGAGGTGAACGAGATTCCCTGCTGGCCCGCGGTGCCGATCATGACCGTTTCCACGAGCGGCGGGACCGCCTTCCCGCGCGAGCTCCACGTAACCAGAAACGACGCGCCCGCCCCGCCACGGCGGTCCGACTCCTTGATGACGAAGCGGACCGTGCCGAGCCCTCCGAGCGCGCGCGGCGTATCCAGGTACACGGCGATGATCCTGCCCGACTCGTCGTAGAGGACGACACGCTCGATCGTGATACCCGTGGAACGATTGACGTTTCTCACGCTCAACGTGACCGAGAGGTTGAAGTCCCGCTCCCGGTCCCCGTGGGGGATGGTCGAATACACCGGTACGTACACCGTGTGCCTCGCGGCGGCCACGGCGTTTTTTCTCGATTGACCGTGCGCCGCGGTCACCAGCATCGACGCGGCGACGAGTGCCGTCATGATTTTCAGCATGCGGGTCCTCCTGTACAGAACGTTCTTATCAGGCCGGCGCGACGAGGCGCTCGAATCTCCGCGAGTGTTCCGCGTTCCCGATGACGGCGACAAGATCTCCCTCCATCAGCCGGTATCCGGCGGTCGGGTTCGGCGTGAACTCCCCGGCGCGGAACACGCCCACGACAGACGCGCCGGTGGCGCTTCGCACGCCGAGCTCGCCGATGGACCTGCCCGCGGCCGCGCCGCCCACGGGCACCGGCACCCAGCGGAGCTCGAGCAGGTACGCCGCGTTCCGAATCGCGTTGATTTTACCGTACTCATCCGCGCGGAGCGGGGAAAGCTTGCCGTAACGCAGAGCGTCCGCGCACGACTGGATGGCGCCCGGGGCGAAATCCAGGTTGTGCAGCATCTGCCGGATGATCTCGATGGCGGCCTCGATCTCGGGCTGGACCACCGCGTCGACGCCCAGGCCATAGAGGCCTGCGATTTCGTCCTCGTCCCGCGTGCGCGCTATCACGGTGATGCCCGGGTTCGTCCTCCTCGCCTGTTCCACGATGCTCCTTGTCACGGACAGCACGGGAATGGTCACGAGGAGCACGCGCGCGGTCGAGATGCCCGCGGCCGCGATGACCGGCTCCTGGGCCGCGTCCCCGAACACCGAGGGAAAACCCGCATCGCGGGCCTTCTCAAAGTAGGCGTGGTTCTGCTCCATGACGACGAACCCCACGCCGAGCGAATTCAACAGGTCGGCAACCACACGCCCCACCCTGCCGACGCCCGCGATGACCACGTGCCCCGCGAGCCCCTCCATCGGGTAGTTGAAGGTCTGCACGGGCTCCCTCCGGAAGAATTTCCTGCGCAGGGCGTAGATCGGCGCGGCGAGCATCGCGAGGAAGGGGGATATGAACATGGTAATGACGATGACCGACAGTATGACCGGATAGATGTCCCCGTCCAGCAGCCCGCTGGTCTTGCCCGTGCGCGCGAGCACGAACGAGAACTCGCCGATCTGACAGAGCCCGAGCCCGACCGCGAGCGGTATGATGTTGTAATACCCGAACACCCGCGACAAAATAAAGAAAATGACGAACTTGCCCGCGAGGACCATGCCGGTGAGGGCGGCGATGATGCCCGCATGTTCCAGGAAAAACGACGGGTCGAAGAGCATGCCGATCGACGTGAAGAAGATCAGGCTGAACACGTCCCGGAGCGGGATGATGTCGCTCATGGCCTGGTGGCCGTAATCCGTCCGGTTGAGGACGAGTCCCGCGACGAACGCGCCGAAGGCGAAGGAAAGCCCGAACCGGTATGTGGCATATCCTATCCCCAGCCCGATGGCCGCGACCGTCAACATGAAGAGCTCACGCGAATACGCCCGGGCCACGGCCCCGAGCACGAACGGTATCACGCGTGCTCCCGCTACGACCACCACCGCCACGAACGCCGCGGCCTTGAGCGCGGTCAGGCCGAGCTCCGCGAGCCCGCCCCCCCCGCCCCCGAGCTGCGGGATCAGTATCATCATCGGGATGGCGGCGATGTCCTGCACGATGAGTATGCCGGTCATGACCCTGGCGGAGAGCGTGCCCGTGAGCCCCCTGTTCATGAGGACCTTGAAGACGACCATGGTGCTTGACAGCGACATGATGCCGCCCAGGACGACGGCCGGGACCGGCTCCAGCCCGAGGAGCGTCCCGATCCCCAGGCCGAGGGCAACGGTGAGGAGCACCTGCACCGGCGTGCCGACGAGGGCGATGATTTTAACCTCGCCGAGCTCCCTGAAGGAGAGCTCCATGCCTATGGAGAAAAGGAGCAGCGCCACGCCGATCTCCGCCAGGAGCTCCACCTGGTGCAGGTTCGAAACCGTCACGCCGCCGGTATGCGGGCCGATGACGACCCCGGCGACGATATAGCCGAGTATGAGCGGAACCCTGAGCCTGTTCGCAAGGAAGCCGGCGGCGAGTCCCGCGATGAGTATGATGACGATGTCCTCGGCGATGCCCATGTCAGTTTTTCACCGTACGGTACAATTGCATAAAACGCAAGTATATCCCCCTCGTCTTTACCGGTCAACGATTATAATGCCCGGTTCTTCCCCCGCGCGGGGCGGCGATTATGGTTTGACAGCCCGCCAGCCGGTCGGACCATGGGAGATATCGCGCTCCGCAGGAGGAAACCATGAGCATCGAAACCGCGCTCCTCGCCCTTGTCCCGTCGGCCATCGTCCTCGGGTTCGTTATCCACTGGATCACGATCGCGAAAATTAAATCCGCGGAAGAACGGCTTCCCCTGTGCCGGGGCGCCTACCTGGGGATGTCGTTCCAGGTGCTGGCGTTTTCATTGGTCATCGCGCTTGTCGGGGGCGGGACCGCGCCGGCGCTGGTCGCCGTGGGCGTGGGCTTTTCCTTCATCGGCGACTTCTTTAACCTGCAGTTCGGGCCTGTCAAAAGAAAGCTCGGCGAGCCCGTGTTCTTCGGCATCCTGTCGTTCGCGCCGGCGCAGGCCTGTTATATCGCGGCGTTCCTGTCGCTCGCCCCGTGGGAAACTCTCGTGTCGCGGGGCTTTCTCTATCCCCTTCTCGCCGCCTTCATAGTGGTGCCCGCGGCCGTCTTCAGACTCAGGGTCTACAATCCCGCAAGGCCGCGCCGCATAATGATCGGCGCGTTTCTGTACGGCTTCGTCCTCTCCGCCATGACCGCGATCGCCATCTCTTCCGCGATCGCGCTGGGAGGCGCATGGATCGCCGTGGCCGCAGGCGCCCTGCTCTTCCTCGCGTCCGACGCGGTCATGGGAGAGACCACCATCCACGGGAGGCACCCCGCGTTCGAGAACCAGGTGCCCTGGGTCACCTACCTCGCCGCGCAGGGATGCATCGTGGCCGGCATCGCGGCCCTCCCGGCCTGAGCGAAAATATTTCCCGCCGGCCCTGAAATAGTTCTTTATTCCACGGGACGGCATTCTAACGTTGATCCATTCCATTCCGGAGGCCCCCAATGAACATACCGTCCTTCAAGATTGCGTATAACTCGACAGCAGCGGTCATTTTTCTCATGTTTTGCTGGATATGCCCCGCCCCGGTGAATTCCGCTTCGGGCGACGCCATCAGCGTCTCGGGCATGGTGGTGCGCCCGCTGGCGCTCTCGGCGCATGACCTCGAGGCGTTCGGCCAGTCCCTGTTCCGCGGGGGGAGCGCCGTTGAGCGCCCGTACCGTGGGGTCACGCTCAGGAGCGTGCTCGAGTTCTGCCGCATCGCGAACACCGATGGCACCGCCGCGGACCCGGACCGCGTCTTCGTTGTCGTGAAGAACGCCTCGGGAGGGCGGGCCGTTTTCGCCTGGAAAGAACTCCGCGACGGCGCGCCCGATGCCGCGGTCGTCGCGATCTCCGGAGTATCTTCCGGTGACGGGCGGCCGGGTCTCGTCGCGCCGGGGAACGTCGTGCCGGCGATCACGTCGATAGAGGTGACCGCCGATCCTCGTGCGTGCGAAGGCGGGGCGAAGCTCTACATCATAGGGGTCGGCTGCGGCGACGCGTCCCTCATCACCCAGGAGGCCATATCGTACATGGCACGTTCGGACGCGTTCGTGTGCACGAAGGACATCGGCGAGCGCTTCGCCCCGTACATGGCGGGCAGGCCCATGCTCTTCGACCCCCTCATGAACCTTCCCCACTACTACCGCAAGACGCACCCCGGCACCTCAGCCGAAGAGGCGAAACGCGCCGTGGAAAAACTCCGCGCGGACAATATTGAACTCATCAAAAAAACACTTTCCGGGGGAAAGAGCGTCGGGTTCCTCGATTACGGCGATCCCACGATCTACGGAAGCTGGACCTACTGGCTCATGCAGCATTTCGCGCGGGAGCAATACCACGTGGTGCCGGGCGTGAGCGCCTTCAACGCGGCCAACGCCATGATCGCGAAAAACGTCGCGGTCAACGGCTCGGCGGTGATCACCGTGCCCGACGGCATGCGCAACAACGAGGACCTGGTGCGGGCGGTCGCGGCAAAGGGGGATACGCTCGCCATTTTCGTGGGGCTCGCCGAGCTCGAGGCCCTCATGCCGCTCGTCAGGAAGCACTTCAGGGACGACACGCCGGTGGTCGTCGTGTACCGGGCCGGGTACGCGCTCCAGGGGAAGATGGTCCGCGCGACCGTAAGCAGCGTCCTCGGCGCGGTGGCGTCAGAGAAGGAAAAATTCCTCGGAATCATCTACATCGGCGAAGCCCTACGCTGAACGGTGCAGGGGCGGTCGAACCGACGCATGTATGTTGCTCGAGGTGCCAGACACCTAACAAAAAGAGCAATTTAGATAGAAAAGCTCTAAAGGCATGGTGTCTGACACCTCTACCGTCGATTAAAGAAATACCGTTGACAGCATTCGATAATTCTGACAGGATAGAGGCGGATGAAGGCATGCGCTGTTACGGCAGTGACCGCATTGTTGATTCTTGCGCCGACCGTGGCGCTGCACGCCGCCGGCTACGGGGTGTACGGCTCGTGCGGCTTCGGTCCCCGCGCCATCTCTATCAGGGACACCACCCGCAACATCGATGAAAAAATCGGCGTGGGGTTCGTCTACGACACCGCGCTCGCACGGAACGAGCTGCACGGCTACCGCCTGAACGTCGGTTATGACAGCTTCGTCAATTACGGATCCATTCCCTTCGGACCCTGGAGCATTCACCAGGCGATAATAACCAACACCTTCGGCATGGGGATCGTACAGTCAAGATATGCACGGTTCTGGATCGGCCCGCAGATCGAATTCGCCTGCATCTTCAAGGAAGCCGGCGGAAAATTCCGCATAACGAATGCCTATCCCTTTCCGCAGGGTGCGATGGCGCTCTGGAAGTCGGTCGGGCGCCGGTTTGTCATCCCGATGATGGGATTCGGCGGGGCCATGGGAGTCAACATCAATGCGGGAAAGAACTTCACCATCGGGATAGAGGCGGGAATGGTGACGGCGATGGGACTCGGCCCCCACTCGTACACCGAAAGATCGTTCATGGTCTTCGGCATGGGCCTCCCGACGCAGACCGTCCTCCCCCTGCGGTCGTCGCACCGCACCTTGTACGAGTACTTCAGGCTGGATATATCCGCCAAGCTGAGCATCATGTACAGGGTCGGCGACGTGTACGTGGAACCGGAAAAGGAAAACGGGGCCGGCGCGCGGCGCAAACCCGATCGCGAGTATGAACTGTCGGGGATGCGGTGACATGGCACGGTTCTGCCCGAATACCATGACCGGGAGAGCCTACGCGATGGCGCGGATCGCCATGGCAGTCGCGATCATCGCGTTCCTGGCGGCGCCGCGGCCCGCACCCGCGCGCGCCGCGGCCGCGGGGGTGTATGCCGAGGGCGCGTACGACTTTTCCTCGTTCGATCAGATTGTCCGTTCGTCAACTTCGGTCGATTACGGCGTCGGCGCCGGTCTTGTGTTTGACACGAACGTCTCCGGAAAGGAAAAAATGAACTACAGGATTCGCGCCGGGTATGCACATCTGATCGACCACGGTGTCCGGTTCTTTTCAATTTACAGCATGCACAGGGTATCGCTGAACGCTGCGTTCGGCTTCGGCATCGTCAGGGACGCGAAATACCGCGTGTGGCTGGGACCGGAGATGGGCGCGGCCTGCCAGTTCAATACCTTCGCCTACAAAACGACGCTGCTCATCTTCACTATCGGCCCGGTCCTGGGCCTGAACTTCAACGCGGGCGGGAACGTAACGATCGGATTCGAGCTTGGAATGGCGGTCGGCTTCGGATGGAATCTCATGTACAGCGAGCGTTCGCGCAACGATCTCGGCGGCCTGGGTTACAACTCGCGTTCATCGGACTTCTCCAACGAAACGGGACTGGTAAAGATAGAGTCCGTGGCCCGGGTTTCCGTGCTCTTCAGGGTCGGCAAGGCCGGGGAATGAAACGGCAGACATGGCGGCCGGGCTCATCCAGGCGCGGGTAAGATCCGTTTCACATAGAGATTCGTCTTCACGAGTATGCGGCAGCCGAAGCCGCTCCCCCCTGTAAAAGAAATATCGCCCATCAGCTGCTGGCGGACGATCGTCATGATGAGCTGCATCCCGAGCGAGGTCGCCCTGGCAGGGTCGAAACCCGCGGGGGGTCCCGTGCCGTCGTCCGCGTAATCGATCGCGAGGGTGTCCCCCTGCTGGCGCATTGCGATCTCGATTGTCCCGCCCCCGCCGCCGGGAAACGCGTGCCTGATCGAATTCGTCATGAGCTCGTTCATAACGAGGCCGAGCGGAGTCGCGATGTCGATATACACGGGCACGCTGTCGATGGAATGACGGATCGATACGCGGGCCGTTGCCAGCTCGTGGCTTTTCTCGATGAGCTCCACGAGACTGGCAATGAACCTTTGCAGGTTGATGTTGCACAGGTCCTGCGATTCGTAAAGCTTCAGGTGCACCAGTGCCATCGTCTGGATTTTCGTCTGCATACCGGTGTAGACGTCCTGCAGGGCCGCGTTCTTTTCCTCGCAGCACTGCAGGCTCAGGAGGCTGCAAATTACCTGCATGTTGTTCTGCGTCCGGTGATAGAGCTCCCTGAGTAGGACCTCCTTTTCCCTCACCGATTCGCGCAGGGCGTCTTCCGCGATCTTACGCTCGGTGAGATCGGTCACCGCGACGAAATACTTCTTCCCTGTGGACGATAGTCTGAATTCCGCATAACGAGAACTCCCGTCCGCACAGGTGACCGTCGTTTCCATGGGAACGAGCTCTCCGCGCTCCTTCGCGGCATTGACCGCCCTGTGGTTCCATTCCGCCCTCACCTCCTCCCGGTATGCGGCGTCGGGATAGGCGCGCGGCCACCATCTCTCGATATCGGGCACATCCTCGTGTGTGTACCCGAACAGGTCGACGAACTTCCTGTTCAGGTAGAGGATGATGCCGTTCGTGTCGTAGACCACGATGGGGACAGGGGAAGTGTCGATCAAAATTTGCAATTCCCGCTCGTGTTCCCTTATGGCATTGGTCACCCAGGTCCTGTCCGGATGGTCGGCGTCGACCGGGGAGCTTCTCCTTGCCGTGATGCCGGCGGTCGCGAGCTGATCGTCCATCATTTCCAGAAGCTCTCCCCATCGAAGCTCCAGCCGTTCCCTGAACGACGCGAACGCCGTTCTGTCCGGGGCAGGCTTCTCCTGGGGGACGCCCGCATAGAGCCTGAAATCCAGCCGGAAAGCCAGTGCTTCCTCGAGCGCGCGGTCGTCGAGCGAATTCCATTCGGCGAGGAGCAGACAGCGGAAAAGCATAAGCGGGTCCCACCCGAAAGCCCCCTCGCTCCGCGGGAATGATTCCCGGAGCGAGCGTTCAAAGACCGACCAGTCCGTTGCCTTCAGCATCCTGTTGAGGTGATGATTTTCCCATGCAACGCGGGCATGCTGAGGCCCTGTATCGGGAAAAGAAAAACCCGGTTCTTTCTTTTTGAAATAAAAGCCATCGTTCATGTATCGGTCCCTGAAGCGGTATTTCGTCCCGGCTTTCCGCGGCGACTCGATGCATACAACACATCGAAAACGTGCGCTCATGCGACATGCCGCAGCAACGGGTTCGCCCCGCGTCCGGAGGGCCTCGCCCCGAAGATCCGTCCGCGTGCGATCTTTTCTATTTCTGTACGACCTTCAGGTGCGGCATGTACTTCTGCAGCTCCTGCGATTTCAACTTCTCCGCGCCCGCGATCTTCGACAGTCCGTCCAGGTCGAACAACAGGGCGAACTCCCTGAGCCGGACGGTCTTCTTGTATTCGGGCACCACTCCCGGATCGGCGTCCACGTGTATGCGGAAACGGTCCTTCACGCAGACCCATATCGCGCGGTCCGGGTAGATCTTGGCCGGGTGCCCCCCGACGCTGTCAGGCTTCTCCATCATGTCCTTCAGGTCCCCGAGATCGGTCACGGTCGCGACGAACGCTTTCCTTCCCGCGGGATCGAACGCCTCGATGATCAGCCAGTCGCTTTCAGGAGCGTTAACCGAAAGCGAAATACCGGAGCTCGATATATCCCCCTTCTTCGCGCACGAGCAGAACGTCGCCGCTGCGCATACGATGCATGTGATACACAATGCCCTTTTCATACAATCACCTCGACGATTATTGTACGGTCGGGATCGGCACCGGCTGGGTTTTATATTTTTATGAAGGCGACGCCGGGAGCGGTCCCTCTGGATTGGTGTGAGTAGGATATACCCTCTCCCGGGTATTGTCAAACCCTTTTTTGGGAGCGCACGCGGAAGATACGTCCCCGATAATTTGGTTGACCTCGGGGGACGGGGGATATATCCCACCACTATAAAAGGAAGTGCACAGATGAAAAAGTATCTCGCACAATGGATCATCGCCGCGCTCGTGCTCGCGGCGGCCTGCTCGCTCCCGGGCCGCTCGGTCCACGTCAATGGATTCTCCGGCGACACGAACGCGAGGCTCGCGAAATTCTTCCGCGAGACCGCGTCCGAGACGGGACGCAAGGTCGCGGTCTTCGACGGCGACGGCACCGTGATGGGACAGGCGCCCCACTACCTGGCCGACGAATGCCTCTTCCTCGTCGCGGCGGAAAACCCGGGCAAGCGCCCCGAGATCGTGGCGGCCATGACGCCGCTCTCGAACGTTTCGATACCCTACGTGCAGCACCGGGTGCGCTTCTTCCGCGGCGACGCGCCGGAACACCTGGCCGACCTGGGAGACCGGTGCTACCGGAAGTATTACCGCGGCAAGGTCTTCCCCCCGATGCGCGAGCTCGTCGCGCTGCTGGCGAAAAACGGCTTCGAGGTGTGGATCGTGAGCGCGAGCCCCGAGCTCATGTACCAGAAGTTCCTCTCGCGCGAGCTGGGCGTGCCGGTGACGAACGTCATCGGCGTGAAGTCCGTCATACGCGACGGGAAGATCACCGACGAGATCGTGCCCCCCGTGCCGCAGGATGCGGGCAAGAAGGAGGCCATCGAGACCTTCATCCGGGAGGTCCCCCTCTTCTCCGCGGGAAACAGCCGCGGCGACCGCGAGATGATCGAGTACAGCCGCGGCGTGCGCATGATAATCAACCCGGACGAGTTCGTCGCCGCGGGCGACACCGAGAGCATCGCGGCCTACGCCCGCAGGAAGGGCTGGATCGTGGAGCGCATCCCCGACGTGCCGCTCGAGGGCGTAACGTATATATCCTCCGAAAAATACGGCATCCGGAAGAACAAGACCAACCGATAACTATCGGCTTTCCCGCGCGGAGAGGCCCCACCGGGAGCTACTGCGCGCAGAAAAGGTATTGCGCTCCGCCCGACAGATGCTAGATTCGCCGTCTGTCGAATACGACACGGAGATACAATCATGTCTAAAGAAAATAAAAACGATACGCCCGCGTGCGGGACACCTCAGGGCGCCGCGACGGGCGACGCCGCCGACAGGGAAGCGCTGCGCGCGAACATGGCGCGCATCAAGCATAAGATCGTGGTGCTCTCGGGCAAGGGCGGCGTGGGCAAGAGCACGGTCGCGGTGAACCTGGCGGCCGCGCTGTCGGACGCGAAGTTCAAAACTGGCCTGCTCGACATCGACATCCACGGCCCGAGCGTGCCCAAGCTCCTCGGCATGGAGCTCGCGCGCGTCGCCGGGACCGAGGACGGGGGCATACTTCCCGTGCGCTACAGCGACACGCTTTCGGTCATATCCATCGGCTTTCTCATGCAGAACGCGGACGAGGCCGTCATCTGGCGCGGTCCAATGAAGTACGGCGTGATCAAGCAGTTCCTGAAAGACGTGCGCTGGGGCGACCTGGATTACCTGGTGATCGACTCGCCCCCGGGCACGGGCGACGAGCCCCTGTCGGTCTGCCAGTTCATCGACAATCCCGACGGCGCCGTGATTGTCACCACGCCGCAGGACGTGGCCCTGGCCGACGTGCGGAGGTCGGTCAAATTCTGTCGGGAGCTCGGCATGCCGGTGCTCGGGGTGGTGGAGAACATGAGCGGTTTCGTGTGCCCCCACTGCGGCAAACCGACCGAGATATTCAAATCCGGGGGCGGCAGGGCCATGGCCGAGAGCATGGGAATCCCTTTTCTCGGGAATATCCCCCTGGACCCGCAGATAGTTATCGGCGCGGACGGGGGAAGCCCCTTCGCGATAGACGGCCCCCGGGGCGAAGGCGAAGCCCGGAAGGGATTCATGCGGGTGGTGGACGGCATCCTCGGGGCGGTTCAAAAATGAGGGTGGCGGTTGCTCTCGCGAACGGTGGCCCCTGCGATTATTTCTGCCGGTGCGACAGCCTGACGATGTACGACATTCACGATGAAACCGGCGCGATCATCGCAGAGGCCTCGTTTTCCGCACCGCGCCACGAGCCTGCCTTTCTGCCCGGCTGGCTGGCGGAAAAGGGGGTGCGATGCATAATCTCCGGGCGAATGGGACAACGTGCCGAGTCAATGTTCAACAGTCTCGGCATAAGAGTGATCACCGTCACCGGCGAGCCCGTGACTCTTACCGCTCCCATGGTGGCCCGCTTAATCGGGAGGAAAATCTCCAAAGGAGCTGACCGGTGCGGTCGTTACACGTAAACGGAGTGTCGGTCGAGCTCGATACCGGAAACGGCCACTGCATTGAGAGGGCCTCGCGGCGCGAGCTACAGCTGTTGATAGACCGCCTGCTCTCCTGGGACAAACCTCCACTCGAGCACGACGAAGAGCAGTTTTTGCTTTTAAAAGAATTCATCGATAACACGGATTTTCCCACGCTCAGGGGCGCTGATCCGCGCCTGGATGGATCGACCGCAGCGCGGTGCCGTATAGAAAGGAACGCCGAAGGCCGTCCCCGGCTCACCCTGGTGCGAGAACTCGAAAAGGAGTAATACCATGCCCACCTACGATTACCAGTGCCCGTCATGCGGCGAGCGCTTCACCAGTTTCAGGGGAATCAACGACGAAAGCCCTTCCCCGTGCCCGTCCTGCGGGGCGGAAGCCAGGCGACAAATATCATCCGGCGGCGGCTTTATCGTGAAGAACGGCGCGGCGGCGAGGCCTTCCTGCGGGAACGATGTACCGTGCTGCGACAGGGGCTTCCCGTGCGGGAACGCCGGGGGATGCCGGTGGTAGACCGGGACGTCCAATACCAGGCGCGTGCGGTCCGCGCCATTACGTCCTGAATATCCTGAGGTCGGGAAGGCGGATCGCGGTCAGCACGCCCGTGACCTCGGCGCCGGTGTCGATGACGATGAGGTTCCTGCCGAGATAGGGTTTTCCCTTGAGCTTCTCGTCGATCAG
Organism: uncultured Leptospirales bacterium; assembly: GCA_964423905.1. Taxonomy (GTDB): domain Bacteria; phylum Spirochaetota; class UBA4802; order UBA4802; family UBA5550; genus CAYRGX01. Next base: position 29,529 of record CAYRGX010000031.1, read on the forward strand.
GTAGGTGGGCGTGTGGCCCACGATGAGCTTCTCGGGCCCGATCCAGTGCTTCTTCAACACACTGAATTCTGTCCAGAAAAGCGACTCGGCGTCAGCCGACTCGATCGGAAGGCCCATGGTCAGCCCCGCGTGCGCGGCGATAAAGCCTTCCGTTGTGAAATAGGGCTTGAGGCCCCGGAAAAAATCGACATGCGCGCGGGGCATCGCCTTGAAGAATTCGCCGTATGAATACGAGGCCTTTCTGCGGCTGCGCTCGCCGGGCCTCCTCATCTCGGATTCGATGGTCAGGGCGGCTTCCAGCGAGTAGGAATGGATCGTGGTGAGGCCGTCCATGCTCAACAGCCAACCGTTCCTGGAATGGTCGTTCATGGTCTCGAGGAACCATTGTTCGTGGTTGCCCATGAGGGGCACGACCTGGAAATCCTCCATGAGCCCCAGGATCAGCTCCACGACCCCCTGGGAATTGCTGCCCCTGTCGATATAGTCACCAAGGAAAACCAGGCGGTCGCCCTTTTTTACCGGCATCCTGTGTATCAGGCGGTGCAACAGGCCCTTTTTCCCGTGTATATCGCCGATAATATAAGAATTCGGTCCCATCGCGCACTTTCTCCGAAACGCAAGTCGGGCAATTCTACACGAAACTTCCATTTATTCAACACATTTCCTTCATGCCTTTCTCCCACACCCTGTAAAGAATGCTCCGCTTCCGGTCGATAGTATAGGTATGAGGAAAGACTTCATACAGGATCTCGAGGAGCTCTACTGTTCGAGGAACACGATCATGGTTTCCGAGAGCACGCTCGCGGAATTCGGCGCGACCCATGCGTATAACGATCACCGCCTGCGGTTGCTGCGCCTGTTTGCGGACGAGGTCGAGGGGCTCAGGCTCCAATGCGACAGGCTGCGGATCCTCATCTTCGGGAGTTATATCTCGAAAAAGGAACTCCCGGGCGATATCGACGTGCTCGTGTCCCTCATTCCCGACTGCGACCACGTGTATTCCTTCATGAGGAAAGGCCTCGACCGCAGGCACCCTGAGGATGTTGACCTCTATTTTCACAAGACCCAGGTATTCATGGTCGATGCCATGAACCTTATCAAGCACTTCAATGAAAACCCCCTCAACAAAAAAAGAAGGATAACCATCGCGAAAGCGGTGGAAATCACGGACCTGTGCTACGTCAACCCTGACGCCCGCTGAAAGGATATCCCCTTATTCCACATATTCTGAAACGAACGTGATCCGGTGCGTCATTTTCCGGCGCCGGCCTGCACTCGCACTACTTTACTGGAAGCCCGAAAAACGCGATTGGGCGTTATCCTGTACGCCGCACTATCCCCCTGAATGCTTCTTGTGAAATGAGGCGCGTCAATAGAGCTCATTCATTCACCGAGAGGCTTCAAATTGACTTATTTTAACATAAAAAGTAAGTTTTCCTGAATAATTTTAATTGATTTCTAAGACTCTCGGGATAAAACGTGCCGCAAGTGATTAAACATATAAATAGACTGGAGGATTATGATAGACAGGGTTAGTAGTACCTGAATATCGCCCGTTATGAAACCATACCGGCAATACCGCGTATCTGCAACATCGTGCGTGCCGCGTTTCCATTCCGCAGATATGCGTCCAATAGCATCCTCCAGAGACCTGTCGCCGTCATGCGGCGATAATTATATATACAATTTTTAATATTCAGGATAGAATTATGAAATGGCTTGTTAAATTCGCGATCAATAAACCCAAAACGATTATCGCCTGCATCCTGGTCGTGACGGTCTTTTTCGCCGTCATGATCGCGACCAATATATCGATAAATGTCGACCCGATGAAGAGCTTCTCGCGAAAAATGGACGTCATCAAGTATTACCACATGACCCAGAAGAAGTTCACCATGAAGGACATGATCCTCATCGGCGTCGAGAACGAAAAGGGCGACGTGTTCAACGTGAAGACCCTTCGTTACATGGAACAGGTGATCGACAAGTTCAAGGCGCTGAAGGTCAAAAAGACCTATAAGAACATCATCACCGGCAAGAAGGAAACGGTTTACGTCTCCTCCGAGCTGACGCCTGACCAGATTATAAGCATCATCAACTGCGACGACGTCAGGGTCGACAAGGTCAACAATACCATCGTGATCGGTACGCTCACCAGCAACGCCCGCGAGAAGGCGGGACTGATCGACCCGGATCCCGACGAGATGAAGCGCCTCCCCCGCGACGACAAGGATCTCGAGAAGCTTATCCCGTTCTTGAAAAATGAGCTGATGGGCAACAATCTCCTCAAGGGTACGCTGTTCTCCTCGGACGGGAAAGCGTGCACCATCATGGTCCCCGTCGAAAAGAGGATCGACAATAAGTTCGAGGTCATTCGACGCGAGATATTCACCATGGTCGACGCCGATAAGCTGAGGGAGCGCTTCAGCGGGAACGACTTTTATTTTCCGATAAACATCTACAACAAAAAGGTCGACGGCACGAAGATCGATGACGCCTACCTGAAAGACATCGCGGAATCCAACAAGAAGAAAATCAAAAAGTTCCTGGTCAAGAAGCTATACCCCTTCAAGAAGTACAATGCCGGTTTCTATGCCTCCCTGAAAAAGGACGAGGTCAACGAGGACTATCTCAACAAGGCCCTCATGATGATTGCGACCGACCAGGTGTACGAAAAACCGGACGTCAACCTGACCTACCAGGACTGCATCGACGACCTGTACAAGTTCGTCATCGAAACGATAGATCCCTACAGCAGGAACAATCTGGAGTCGAAGCTGTATAATGTCCCCAACATATACGACGTGGGATACCTGTATAAAATATTCAACAAGATCACCGAGGAAAACAAGCCGGCAAACCTGAAGATATATATCGCCGGCATGCCCGTGGCAGAGGCCCTTCTCGAGGAGTTCGTGTCGAACGACATGTCGGTGTTCATGACGCTCTGCATATTGATCATATTCCTGATCCTGTTCCTCACGATCAGGACGCCGACCGGCATCTACCTTCCCCTCGTCACGGTGACCATGAGCATCATCTGGCTCATCGGTGGCATGCTCATGTTCGGCATCGAGATATCCTCGGGGACCATGGCCATGCCCAGCATTCTTATCGCCGTGGGCAGTTCGTACGTCATACACTTCCTCGTGCGATATTACGAAAAGGTGGCCGGGAAGACCCGGGACCAGGTGAAGGAGGTGCTCATCGAGACGGCCGACAGCATCGACACCGCCATCGTCCTCTCCGCGATCACGACCATGGCCGCCTTCATATCGAACGTGTTCATGGACGTCATCGACATCCAGAGGCTCGGCATCCTGGTAACGCTCGGTTTTTTCATAAATCTGGTTTTCACGTTCACCTTCATACCGGCCGTGCTCGCGCTGCAACCGCCCCCTCGCGGAACGAAGGAATCGTTTTTCGAGAGGATCGTCATGACGGCCGTCGTCAAGGGAGGGCAGAACACCGCCAGGCACGCGAAGGCCGTCTTCTGGGGCGCCCTCGCCGTCACCTCCGTGTTCTTCGTCGGCATGTTCTTCCTCAAGACCGAGAGCAGCATATCCTTCATGTTCCTCGAAAGCAATCCCATACGGCAGGCGGACAAATTCATCAACAAGAACCTTACCGGCACCGGGCAGATGTGCATCGTGTTCAGGATGCGCGACAAGATCAACCTGAAGAACAAGGCCACACAGGACGAATTGATCAATAGGCTCGATGCCTACGTTGCCGCCTACAAGGGTTTCACCGCGCGATCCGCCGACATGGCGAACGCCGGGTGCGTGAACTCCTTTTTCGTGGATGACATCGAAGATCTAAAGAAGGACCCGGTAAAAAACCGGGACCTCATCCAGGGAAGGATCGCGACGCTGGCGGATATTCTCAACGACAATTACGAGTACATGCCGGAGAACGACAAGACCGCCGTAAAGCAGACGAAAGCCGCCGATATCGACGACATAAACGCGGCCGCCGACGTATATGGTGCCGAGGAGCAGAAAAACGTCGCGACCCCGAAGGAAGCCGGCGTAGAAAACATCATCGGCAGGATCAAGACGGCGCAGACCGATGCGGACAAGGAATCGGCAAGGCGTTTCATCGCGGGGGCCAGGAGTATCGTGCGCACCGACGCGGGGAAACAGTTCCAGGGAACCTTCTTCCAGCTATCGGACTTTTTCTGCACGGATATGACCCAGCCGGCGACCCTGAGAAAAATCGACAAGCTCGGGGACGAGCTGAAAAAGCTGAACACGCCGAAGGCGATCGTCGACGGTCACGCCATCAGCCCGGTCGGCAACATCATGAGCATAACCGACACGCTGAAGACCGTGTACAAGGTCTTCTACCATGACGGCAACCCCGCCTACAACAAGATACCCTCGGCGAAAGAGGACGGGATCCCGGACAAGTCGCTCACCGACCGCAGCCTGATCGGCGTCTGCATGAACCAGATCAGGGGATCCCGCGAGGACGTCTTCAAGTACCTGGTCACCGACGACCTCAAACTGATGCAGTACGTCGTGTTCATGAGAAGCGACAAGGCCGAATTTTTGAGCGATTTCGAGAAGCAGTCCCACAGTATGTTCAAGAAGATCTTTCCCGACGACGACCCCTACGTTGAAAAAATCGTGGTCTCGGGAATGCCGGCGATCAACCTTTTCATGAACCAACTGATCCTCAGCGACCAGATCAAATCGATCATCGTGACGATCTTCATCGTGTATCTGTGCTGCCTGTTCATGTTCCGTTCCTTCCTGGGCGCGCTGTTCGCGACGGTGCCCATATCGTTCACGCTCATCATCACACTCGGCGTCATGGGATACCTGGGGATTCCGATCAACTACAGCACCCTCATCAACGCGTCGATCGCGGTGGGAGCCGGGATCGATTTCTGCATACATTTCATCGAGCGGTTCAAGATCGAGCACAACGTCAAGCAACTCGATTTTCTGCCGGCATACGTCAGCACCCTGAAAACAACTGGGGTGGCGATCGTCACCGCCACGCTCACGATGGGCCTCGGGTTCGCGGTCCTGGGTTTCTCTTCCTTCAAGATCATCAAGGTCTCGGGACTTCTCGTGACCCTGTCCATGATCCTGAGCGGCACTTTCGCGCTGACGGTATTGCCGGCCATGATCATATGGATCAAGCCGGCCTTCCTCAAGAAAGCAAAACCCTGGGGCCTCGAAGAGAAGATGGACAAATACATCAAGCAGCTAAAGATGAAATTCGCGCCGCTGAAAAACTAGCGCGGCCGCTCAGCACCGCGATTCAACAGGGCGCAATGCCACGGCATTGCGCCCTTCGTTTTTGCGGCAGCCGGCGCAAGAGCGGGTTTCAGAAATCCTTCTTGAATATCCGGTAGGTCTTGTAGATCACGCCGCCGAGGTGCTCGATCGCGTTCCGCATCGCCATGTTGTTTTCCACCACCAGCGACATATCGGCTTCCTTGTAGCCGAGTTTTTTCCCGCGCTCGATCGTCTCCACGACGAAGTACGCGTCGAGCCCGCGCATGCGGTACTTCGGGAGCACTCCCATGATGACGGTCTTGAGTCGGGTTATCTTCCTCAGGCCAAGGAGCACCTTCAGGATGCCGAAGGGAAACAGCTTCCCGTGCGCCCGTATGAGCGCCTGGTTCACGTCGGGGATCGATACGATGAAGCCCACCATCTCGCCGTCATACTCCGCCACGAGCACCAGCTCGGTTTTGATGACGGTCTTCAGCTCCATGGTGAAATTGTCCCACTGCCGCTGGGTGAGAGGATAGTGCCCCCAGTTGTCGCCCCATGCCTCGTTGAACACCTTCATGATCGAGTTGCGTTCCTCGTCGAAACGTTTCATCTCGGCGTCCCGTATCACGAGGCCGTCCTTGTGCGTCTCGGCGTCCTTCTTGACCTTCTCCCAGAACTTGTAGAACAAACGGGGAAATTCCTGCTCGGCCTTGAAGAGGTAGGCATACCAGTCCACGGTCTTTTCCATGCCATAATCGAGCACCAGGTCCGCGTAATAGGGAGGGTTGTAACCGAGCTCAACGGCGGGGATGTTGTCGAAATCGTCCATGAGTATGCCCGGCGCGTCGTAAAGCATGAAACTGTACGGCCCCTCCATGCTCTCCATGCCCCGCTCCCTGAGCCATTTCTCGGCGGCATCGAGCAGCGCGCGGGAAACCTCCCTGTCGTTCACACACTCGAAGAAGCCGAAACACCCGCGCTTCACGCTGAAATGCTCGTTGTGGCGCCTGTCGAAATGCGCGATGATCCTTCCGACCACGACACCGTCCCGGTACGCCATGAAGGGCATGATCTCGCCCACCTCGCGGTACGATCCCTCGATGATGAACTTCACCTTGTCGCCGGTGAAAGGCGCGACATAGTAGGGATTGCCCCTGTAAAAATCGTTACCGCATTTCACGAAAGCGGTGATGTCTTTTTTTGTGAGCGAAAGCGGGACTATGGTGACGTTGCCCATTGTGGTCTCCGGTGTCCCCCATCCGTAATCGGGACGGTCACGAAAAGGGGCGTGATCGGGCGATGAATTGTGACGGTTAAACGCCCGTATCAGGATGATCTCCCGGCGGTATTCACCTGTCAATCACATTGGCATGCAGGGGGGATATTTTCGCCCCTGATTCTCCATCCCGACCTGCTGGTTATTTGGCATGGATCTGCCAATGCAACAGCACGTCGATTACCGGGATATCGAAAAAAATAGTATTTTACGCCATACCGGGCATAAAATGTCCTTGCATTACTCCTGATGAATCAATAAACCTGCTTGACGATGATCGGACAGATGGCCGCGTAACGTCCGGTATTCGTATTTAAAACGCTTCAATCTTTCGGAACTTGTATATCAATATGAAAAAAACGCCCCGGGAAACACCAAAGACCAGATCGAGCGCTCCCCGGTTTCTCGTGGTCATACCGGCCCATAACGAGGAAGAGACCATCCACGAGGTGGTGACGCGCGCGCTCGCCCACGCGGACGTGTCCGTCACCGACGACGGGAGCAGGGACGGGACCGCCGGCATCCTCGCGAAAATACTGCGCGAGGCGAAACGCGGCAAATATCCCCACACGCTCAACGTGATCACTCATCCTGCCGCGACGCACATACCGCTCGGCATTCAGGACGGGATGAAGTATGGCGCGTCGAAAGGGTACGACTATATAATAACGATGGACGCAGGGCTCTCCCACGACCCCGACGCGCTCCCCGGTTTCATGAACGCCGATCCCTCGAAAGACCTGGTAATCGGCTCCAGGGAACGCACCGACAACGTGCCGCTGTACCGCAAGGCGATAAGCCGCATGGCCGCGCTGGTGGTCAACTACTCGCTGACCCCGTCGTATTTCGACGTCTTCGGCCCGGGCATAAGGGACTGCACCAGCGGGTTCCGCCGCTACAGCGGGAGGGCCGCGGCGATCATCGCCGGCACGGAACTCCGGTCGAAGGCCTTCGACTTCCACATGGAGGCGCTGGCGATCTGCGTAAGGGCGGGATTCGGCGTCATCGAGATCCCCATCCACTACGTGTTCTCGTCGTCATCGTTCAACAGGAACGTGCTCAAGCAGGCGATGAAGTTCGCGCTCCATCTCATCGGCACCAAGAAACAGCACCACGGGGTAAAATAAACCATACCATAACCTTACAGGCGGAAATCATGCATAGGAACTATATCTTTCTCGTGCTCGCGATCGTCTTCAACGTCGCAGCCAACTTCACACTAAAGGCCTTCGTTGCGAACAAAAACCCCGACTTCGTCAGCCAGCTCAAGATGATCGGCTTCTACATGGCCATCGGATTTTTCGGCATCAACTTCATGTTCTACGCGAAGGCGTTGCAGAACATTCCCATATCGCTCGCGTATCCCGTCGTGGTGGGGCTGAGCGTGGTCGGTCTCATCGCGCTCTCGCTGCTTTTTCTCGGCGAAAGGGTCTCCCCGGTCCAGGCCGGCGGGATTTTCCTCGTCATCGCGGGCATCGCCCTCATCATCAGGTGATCTCGACGCGCCGCGGGTCATATCCCTCCAGAAAACCGACATACCGCATGCCGCGCAAGGAGATCGTCCCATGAAAAAAATAATCTTGCTGACTGCCGCGCTCGGTCTGGCGGCGCTCGCGCTGTGCTGCGGCGTCGGCGATCCCGACGAGGCGGTGCGCCGGATGAGCGACGAGGAACGGGCCTTCATGAAAAACCGGGTCCTCGCGATCACACCCGACATGTCCGAGGAGCGTGTCAGCGCGTTGCTGGGCCCGATCAACCGCGGCTCCGGCTCGCCGCGCCCGGTGTGGCCCGGCCCGGGATTCAATCCAATGAGCCAGGTCGCGGTGTACTATCACGTCAACGGGAAGATCTTCAAGATCAGGTGGATGAAGCTCGGCTCGTTCGTGTGGGAGAAGAACTTCAGGGAATCGATTACGGGAGATTGACCATGATTCTCTCAGGCAAGGAAATCAAAAAAAGGTTGGGGAAGGACATACACATCGACCCTTTCGACGAGAAGCTCGTCAATCCCAACAGCTATAATTTGCGGCTCCACAATGAATTGCTCGTGTACGAAAACGGCGTGCTGGACATGAAAATACCCAATCCGACGAAAACCATCGTCATCCCCGAAGAAGGATTGCTTCTTGAGCCGGCGAGATTGTATCTTGGCAGGACCGTGGAGTACACACGTACCGATTCGCTTGTCCCCATGCTCGAGGGAAGATCCTCCATCGGGCGCCTGGGACTGTTTATTCATGTGACCGCGGGCTTTGGCGATGTCGGTTTTTCCGGCTACTGGACCCTGGAGATTTTTTGCATCCAGCCGGTTGTCGTGTATCCCGGAATCGAAATATGCCAGATTTACTATCATACGATCCAGGGTGACTACGACAGGTATTCGAGCGGCAAATATCAGAATAACAAGGGTACTCAAGCGAGCTTGATGTACAGGGATTTCGAGAAATGAACCCGTCATGCGGGCTGGTTCCTTATCGCGTCCGGGTCGGGGCATGCCCCGCCTGCGGGACGTTCGGCAGCCCCGCCCTCCGGGTATTTTTAATGCCTGCACGTTACCGATAATTATCGGGATAATCGTCATGCCACTGTTCGGATTCGCAGATGGACGTTCAAAGGGGCCCTACAGGGACAAATCGAAAAATGTCATCTATAACCTTTTATTCTGCGACGATATCGATTTGTATGCGGCCAACAATGCTGATCCTTTTTCATACCCATGGAATGTCGTCCTGTCAAAAAATCCCGACCTGAATAATTTGAACGGGATCATCAATGATACCGCTATGGAATCACGGGTCAGGATACTGGCCTATCGCCGCATTCAATCAACCGGGACGGCGCCTGCCTGCAGGGAACTGCTGGGCGTGATCATCGAGATCGGCCTGGACAACGGGCTGGACGTACTGGCCGCCTACAAGGACGGGACGGCCAGGTACATCAATTATTCCGGGAAAATGTTAATATGGGAGACAAGAGACGGCAGGGCGGATTCTCTTATCAAAGAGATTTTCCGTCACGGCGAAAATGTCGTGAACAATACAGGCCCCTGGGAGGGAGAAAGACTACCCGCTCCCGAAAGGGGTATGGCGCGGGTGACATTCCTCGTTTCGGGCGAACTCTACTTCGGCCAGGGACCGATAGGTGTATTGATGAACGACGGAATGGGCAAACCGGTCTTCGATTCCGGAGCGAAGCTCATGAAGTATTTGACCGAAAAGGCTCTCCCGCAACAATAAATTTCGAATAACTCGAAAGCCGTTTGTGCGGCATGGATGCGGACGGGTCCCGCCTCTCGGCGCGTCCCGTCCGGTCCCCACTATTTGTACTTTGCCGCGATCTTCGCGCGTTCGTCGCCCGGCAGGGATGCCATGTACGATTTCCATCCGGGGCACCAGGATATGTGCCATTTCCACATCCTGCCGATTATCGACTTCGGGTTTCGGTCGTATCGGGCCCTCATGGCGCAATCCGCGCACTTGATTTTTGTTTCTGCCGACATATCCCCTCCTTTATTGCCGCCGCATGACATTAATCCTGCCGTGAAAAGGGACAGCAGTGACAGTCCGGCGGTAAATAGAAACTGCTTTCTTGTCATGTCTCGATGCTGTTCGGTCATTGGTGCCTCCGCTATTTTCTTATAATTCTGTCCGCGAATCCCGCGTCGAATCCGAAGGAAAGTCGAAGTGCGCCTTTCGGGCATACCCTGGCGCAGTTTTCGCACACGATGCATTCGCTGCAGGATACCCTTTTTCCTTCTTTTGCATAATCAGAAATTTTGATATTCATCAAGCAATTTTTATCGCACAAACGGCATTGATTGCATTTTTCCCTGTCCGTCTTTATTTTCAGCAGCGAAAAGCGTGATCCGATTTTCATGAACACCGTTATCGGGCAAACATACTTGCAGAAGGCCCTGTTGTCTTTAAGCATGAATGCGAGCAGCACGGCGATGGAATAATAGGCGCAGTTTCCCAGCAGGAACCACCAGAATTCTTTCAGCGCTGCATATGTTTCAAACAACCTTCCGGCACCGGGATATCCATCGGTTTTTACCCTCACGGTATCCAGTCCGGTGTAGTTGAACGCGAAAACAAGCATAAGTACCGCCGCGGTGCTTATCCCGAAATGAACATATCTGAAATATTCCCATCTGCCGCTTATCCTGCCTTTACCGTTTCTCCATGGCAGGCAATCCAGTATCGCGGAAGTCCAGCACACCCATCCGCAAAAAGTCCTTCCGAAGATAAAGGGACCGACGATTTTCGCAATCGCGTAATGGATGACGCATCCCGCGACACCTCCCCACAACAGGTAAAACCAGAATCCTTCGAATTGCAGGTTCTCCGCCCTGATATTTCCGAAATTTGGATATATCAGGCCCAGTCCGACACCGAAAAAAATGTACGACCCCAGGAGCAGCAGGGTGATCCTTCTTGCGATATCCCTGTTTTGTTTTTTCAATATGGGCCACAGGCCGAAGCCGAGTCCCAGGAACGTGCCGATTATGATGAAATTCGCCAGAAAGAATGCCTTGCCAGTCGTCTTCCACAATGCGACCGCAAGCGCGTAAAATGCCGCCATGATCACGAGACTGGGAACGAATTTGAAAATTTTATCTTTCATGGATCACCTCGAGCCGTTGTTCGCTATCTGCCGTCATGCTGATAGGGCCTTGCATATCTTTTTTCAAGCGCGCCGTTTTTTCTGATATCCTTGTCCCAGTAGAATCTGTTCACGAACGCGGCGATTGTATGAAGAACGATCCCCGGAACAGAGTCCAGCGTCTCGGGCCGCGCGAATCCGGCAAGCGCCTCCCTGCTCAGCTGACCCGTGGCACCGAACTGCTTGCCTATTTCATAAGTCGCGGCGAGTATCTTTTTATGCTTTTCCGGGCGACGTGCCAGGTCGTTGCACCTGCCCTTGAGGATGGTCCCCAGGTACTCGCAGCCCAGCAGCCCGGCGAGCTTTTCGTGGTATCTCTCCAGGGCCCTCGCGTGCGTTGCTTCAGGAAAACCGAACTGCACCAGGAACCCGATTTTCTTCCCGTTTTTTTCACGGGATGCGGGCCCCAGTTTCTCAATGAACTCCTTGACGACAGCGGTCATTGCATAATTATACAAGGGAAAAGCGATTATGATATACTCCGCGTCTTCATAGGCGCTCACGGCTTCACCAAGGTCTTTCAGCATATTGAGTTTGATAACGGCTTGCCGGTTCCCGCCCTGCTCCATGAAGCCTTCCGTGAATTTTTCCACCAGCACCCCGGTGTTGTTCATGCCCTTTTTGGGCGAACCGTTAAATACCGTTAATTTCATTTGCTATCTCCTCGATGTTGTTGTCCATGAGCTTCGTAAAAAGATATGGCTGGATTCTATTGCTTCTGAATATCCGGTCTACGATCTCCAGGGTATCATCATCAACGTTTTCGTCTTTCCACACAACAAGCCCGGATGAGGGCACCTTCGCATAACGATGCGGATGCTGGAACCGGTCCTCGACGAACGTGAGGTATGGAAGGATTACGGGCAGCCGTCTCTCGATTATTTTTTTCAGCAGGGACGTGACGAATCCCATTACCACGGGCGATGCGAAGAGGACAAAATCCGCATCCACATAGTGTTTCAATACATCGACCATGTCGTCCCTGAACATGCATATTCCGGGGGTTTTCACCCAGCAGGTGAAACAACCGGTGCAATGATTGATTTTCAGATCCATGAGCCCCGGCATAAAAATATCGTTTCCCTTTTCCCTGAGCGCATCTCCCAGCCGACGCAGGAATTCCTCATATTCGTGCTTTTCCGGATCCATATTGCCGTTGAGGATCACAACCTTCATAGTATCACATCTCCTTCTGCCTGGCAGTTAACAGCGAACCGGCTTTTCTATTTTACCCGGAATCCTGTCTGTGTCATCGCCCTTGAACCATGATCGCGTTCCCGGGCAACCGTGTTTTTTCCGCATTGATCTATCCATTCGCCTCGTAGCGGGGGCATGTCCTCCGCCCTATCGATGGGGCATTTTAATTTGACATCAAATTATATCCCCAAAAAAATTACCCGAGATTTCCATGCAATTTCTCGAGCACGCTTCTGAAACCTTTCCACTCTTCTTCGGATATTCCGGCAACCGCCTTCTGGTATAGCCTGTTCGAAATAGCCAGAAAATCCGGAATGAGCGCATGTCCTTTTTCGGTCAAGGAGCTGAAACTTGAACGCCGATCGGATTCGTTTTTCCTGAGCGTTACGTAACCGAGCCTCTCCAGTTTTGAGATCAGCGCCGTCACGGTGGAGCGATCCCTGTTGATTTTTTCAGAAATTTCCGACATGGTTAGCTCACCGTGGGTTTTCAATACAACGATGATATCCGCATGGGACGTGACGATCTTTTTTAGCCCCCTGGCATGCAGTTCTTTCTCGAGAAAATCCGTATACCTTTCCCTGATCCTCCCGATGAGGTAAAACGTGTTGTCGATCTTCATACATCAATATAGTTTGATATCAAACTATTGTCAACAATTATTTTTGCGGCTTTACAAAATTCACCGCATGGCGCCACCATAGCACGCGGTCGGGGTCAGATAAAATGAGAAATCCATGGCTTGCCATCCCGTCAGAAGACTACGAAAACCACATGTCCGATATAAATGTGCGCCAGCTTCAGGCGCTGAACGGCATACTCCGTTCGCAGATACTCGACCATTCGCCACACGCCCTTGCGCTGTTCGGCGTAACGACCGGAAACGGCCTTGAATACACGGAGAATGTCGACATCGTGTATGCCATTGATATCAACGCGCACTACCTGGACGTGTGCAGAAGCCGCTTCAATTCACGCAGGAACATCCGTTTTTTGAAACTCGACATCGACCATGATGATCTTCCATTTGCGAACATCGACATGGCCATCGGCAATCTGCTGCTTGAATACATCGACGTCGGGCGTTTCATCTCCACAGTTCGCACGAAACTGGATGCCGGGGGCGTTCTTTCGGTATTGCTTCAAAACGAGCTGCCGGGCGGCTTTGTGAGCAAGACAAAATATTCGGATTCGTTTGAATGCCTGCAATCCATATACCATCGCGTTGACGAGAACGATGTCATGAAGATCTCGCTCGAGAATGGATTCGATGCCGTCGCAATCCGTCGATACGATTTACCGAACGGAAAACAGTTTTGCAGGATCGATCTCCGGAAGAATTCTTCCCCTGCATAACCTCGTCCGCGGTCTTCCCGGCGTTCCTTCATTTTTCCCTGAACACGAGCAGCCTGCTCCCGGTAAAATTCACCACGGTGCCCGATATGATTCCCGCCATCGAAGCCAGCAGGTAATACTGTCTGAAAAAGTCGACGTGCGAATACAGGTTAAGCGATATGATCATGTTGACCACAAGACCCAGGAGACCGATCGCGAGAAAGGTCGCGAAACGACGAAGGAGGTTGTCGTTGTTCGATTCCTCGAAAGTTATTACCTTATTCAGAACAAAATTCGACAGTACCGAGAACAGGAAACCGATGACGAGCGACAGCGAGTACGGCAGAAAAAAAACGTCGTACGATACGAACACCGCGCCCAGGTTCACCAGGACGCCCGATCCCCCGACAAGTGAAAACTGCAGGAACTGGACCGCGGTGGTATACTGGTGCTTATACAGCCTGAGCAGGTGAATAAGATACTGCAGCTGCTGCCGCAGCGAGAGCTTGCTTTCACCGTGCAGTCGCTTTCCGAACTCTATTGGTATTTCGGCGACGCTCCGGGGACCGGCCTTGACAAGCAATTCAAGCCCGATTTTAAAGCCGAGTGGATTCAATGTCGCGCGCGCGGGAAGCAGTCGGCGCGGGAACGCGAAAAATCCCGACATGGGATCCTGCACCGACACCAGGGGATACGCGAGCATCTTCGACACCCACGCATTCAGCTTCCTGAAAGCGCCGAAATGGGGGATGCTTCCCCCGTCCACGAACCTGCTCCCGATGACGAAATCCGCCTTGTTCCCGTCGATCAACCTGACCATGCCGGGTATTTTCGACGGCGGATGGCTGAGGTCGGCGTCCATGACGACGAGTATATCCCCCCTCGCCATTTCGAACCCGGCGAGCACGGCCGAGGACAGGCCGCGTTCCGCGTACCTGACAAAGAGCCTGACCGGATACGTCATCCTGAGCCTCTCGACGATCCCGATAGTCCCGTCGCCCGAGTTGTCATCGACGATGAGCACCTCGTAGTCGATGCGGCTTTCCCTGAGCGACGCGTCGATCTCCCCGACGAGCACGCTGATATTGTCCGCTTCGCGATACGTGGGCACGATTACCGACACCGCGGGACGTCCCGCGATTACGCCCTCGTCCGGCACGAAACCACTGGCCTGTTGCTCGCAGAATGCGCTGTTTTCGTTCATATGATCACCTCACCTGATTCCGGTTCGCCTGTATATTGCATAACCTGAAATTCGAGTCGCAAACTCGTAGTGCTTGTCAACGTATTGCCTCAACTCGCCCGTCTTCTTTTCGATATACGGGTTTTTCCGGTAAAAAAACACCGCCTTCTCCCTCTGGGCGGTAAAACCGCCGCTGTCGTCGACGATGAAATACGGCCTGCTCTTCTCCAGCTGGCCGAGAAATATGTCCCACGCGGTCGTCTCCTTCTGGAAATCACCGACGAAATAGTAATAGCGAAGCAGGAACTGCCCCGGATTGACCATCGACGTGGCCGGCAGTCTCTGCGAGAAAAGATATAACGGGCTGTCGCCGTACCATACGCAGATTCTGTCGCGGGGTTGTGAATTCTGCCTGATGAAGGCGGCGACGTCCTGGTACTGGATGATGCTTTCGGGGATGGTCGCCCGTCGCGAGTTCCAGTGAATGGCGTAGAAGTACATCGGGACGACCGCGACGAAAAGAACGAGCATAGCCCTGAGCGCGGCAGACGCGTCCCCGCGGTACGACGGTCCCTTCACTTTTTCGTAAAGCGCGTTGAAGCCGAACGCACCGAGGAGCGAGAGGGGGATATACATCATGTAAAAATACCGCACGCCGGGAATGCCGCCCGCGAAAAAGGCCGCGTACTGCAAAACGAGCACGACCAGAAGAAAGACCGCTGCGTCGCCGCCCCGCAACCCGCGGGCCCGCTCCATGAACCGAGACAGCCGGGCGGTGAGCCCTGACGCCTCATCCGCCGCCGGCACCGCGACTGCGCGCCCCGTCCCGAGGGAGATCGATACATGGTACGCCGCGAATGCGACCAGCGGCACCAGGCCGAGCAGAAAAAACAATACGAGGAAGCCCGACAGCAGCTTCAATGAAAGGGGGAACACGTTGAGATAGTATTTGAACACCGTCGACTGCCAGAACAGGTACGAATCGAAAACGCCCAGCTGGTAATAATACAGCGGCGCGGACAGAATGATCATGCCGCAAGGAAGTGCCAGGCACGCGATGAGCGAAATCGTTTTTTTCGTCAAGCCGTTACGGAACAGGATGAAAAACGAGCACGCGGCCAGCATGATGCCGTACCTGGTGTTGTACAGCGCGGAAAGCCCCAGGAACAGGCCGCACGCGAGCATGTCCGCGTACCTGAAGTCGAAGCGTTTCCTG
Source organism: uncultured Leptospirales bacterium (assembly GCA_964423905.1). Lineage (GTDB taxonomy): Bacteria > Spirochaetota > UBA4802 > UBA4802 > UBA5550 > CAYRGX01. The sequence continues at coordinate 45,632 of CAYRGX010000031.1, forward strand.
GCGAACCAGTACATGCCGGCGACGGCCATGAGGTTTGCGTAGACCTCGGTCCTTCCCCCGAGAATTTCCGAGCTCTGCGCGCAGATCGTATACGAGACGTAGAACAGCCCGGCGATCATGCCCGACCGGTCATCCACGAGCCTCCTCCCTATGGAGTAGATTCCGAGGCCGGTGAGAAACACCGTCAGGATGGTGGCTATCTTCGAAACCGCCAGTAATCGAAGATAATCGTGGCCCGAGATCCATAATAACAGCGCATAGGTGTAATAGATCAGCGGGGGTTTGTTATCCCCGTAATCCCTGTAAAGGATATCGCCGCCGAGTATCTGCTGCCCTCCGGTCGCGAAGATCCATTCGTCAATGTTCCATACAGCGGCCCTGAATTCGATTGAATGCAGAAGGACCGTGACCGCGAATAACGCGATAATGAACAATATCCTCGTTATGCGTTTATCCTCATTCACCGGATATCCTCCAGGGTTATGGTAACGATTCATCGGGATAATCAAATTTCATCTTAACCAACCAATTAGTTAGTTCTGAGGTACAACAATCCCGGCTCGATTTGCAACGAAATTAACGCGAAAGCAATCGTATCATCCCGCATGAAATCACTCGCTCCCACGCGTCCCTCCAGGTATATGCAAAATTTTTTTCTGGATTTGATTTTAATAATACGCCTTTTCATTCATTCCTTCTTGTATCATGCCAGGAAGCCCTGGCAGCTAGTTACTCATCCTTATGAACCTGATAGAAAAAGCATCGAAAAATTTCAAGTACAATTGTACAAAGCACACAATTTAATTTATCGCTTTAACGTTATCGTTAATTTTATTCTTTACTGATTCATAACCCCGCAGCATACATCTATCCATGAGTACGAAATCCAGGAACGATCAGATCAGACATAGTACCGGACATATAACGTTTGTAGCTCCCGGACCTTGCACAAACCCAAGGGTACGCAACCGAACGATGACACATCATCCCCGACTCACCGTAATTTGCGTCTTTGCACCGCGGAATGACCTGCGCATTAACGGGCCATTCCCGCGCGAAGAAAACCTTTTTCCCCTCAGACACGTTGCCGACGTCCGGCAGGAGCGCCTTAATGGCGCCGGTTTATTTTCGCGTGTCATGCGGGAGCGGCACGACCGAGTTTTATATTTCTTTCCACCTACTTTGCAATGCAAAGTAACTTTATACTACGAAATAACACAGAACGACGCACAACGTCAAGAGTGGCCGTCCTTTTTCGTGCGGATCGGCAGGAAAAAAAGACGTTTGTTTTGCAAGGCTAACACGGTTCGTAATCGCTCACGGAATTAAGGTCATCTTAGTTACCCGGGACCCACGTCGCATATCAGATCGCATCGTGATTGCGAGGGAATGTCCCGCGAAGACATCTGGGAAAATTCTCTGACGGCCCGGAATTGCATTCACGGCTTACCCTTCAGCATACCATTCATGATGAGGTCGACGATGCTATCCTTCCGCAGGGCCAGGAACCTTTCCTCGTCTTCAGCGGGAATGTCAAATACCGTCATGATGTTGCGCGACAGAAAGTGAAACAGCGTCATCCCTATAATGCTGATAATCGCCTGGCGGGGATCTACATTCCTGAAAATATTATCCTTGATTCCCGATTCTATGACGGAAAGCGCCAGTGGACCGAACAATGCATGCGGTGTTGTACCGACCTGCTCCAGGGCTCTCTGGCCATCATCCTTCGCATTGCCGATCGCATCTATAATGATCCGGGCAAACTCCGGTTCCCGCTGGAAAATGTCCGAAGTCCTTTTTATGATATTCGCGATAATGTCGACATGGTCGCACTTCCTCGATATATCCTCCCTGATGCCCGATGTCATGTGCTCCATTATTCTCGATACGAGGCTCTTGAGCATTTCGAAATACAGGTTGTCCTTGGTCGAATAATAGTAATACACCATCGCCTTGTTGATTTTCGCCTCCTGAGCCACCTCCTCCATGGTCGTCCCGTACCTTCCCTTTTGCGAAATGACCTTTATTGCCGCGTTAAGTATTCTTTCCTTGCTGTTACTTTCCATCCATTCCCCCTGATTTTTCATTCAACTTCCTATTGAATGATTCCGGTGTTCAGCAATGGAGCCCTGTATCAACCGGCTTTTATGATATTTTGTCTCTGAATGAAAATCATTATCGTTTTGGTTAAACTATATCGTTAATCGAAGTACCTGCCATGGATTGCAATGGCGGTCAATATCTTTAAATTTTTTTCGCACCAAACCTATATTGAAGGAGTAAATATATAAAGGAAACTTCTAAAAACTCATGATTAATTGACAAGATACATGGCTCTGATA
>CAYRGX010000032.1:0-46244 GCA_964423905.1 uncultured Leptospirales bacterium
GTCGAGGAGGCTTACAGGCGGGAGCAGCTCGTTTCGCGCCTGATCTTCGACACCTCGCCCGCCTTCATCGCGGCAATCGCCATGGACGGGAGCGTTGTCATGATGAACCGCGCCCTCCTCGAGGCCCTTGAGTACACCGAGGATGATATCAGGAGCGTCAATTATTTCGAGGGCGTCGTGGAGGGGGACGACCGTGAAATCGTGCTCGATTCTTTCAGGCGCATAGAATCCGGTGCGCCGTCGGCGCTCTATGAATATCGCATCGTCGGCAGGAGCGGCAGGATCTACCTGGCGGAATGGCATGCCAGGCCCGTGAAGATTTCCGGGGAAAAGCTCGATTTCGTCGTGCTCGTGGGTATCGACATAACCGAACGCAGGCGGACGGAAGAGGAACGGGAGCGCACCAGGGCCATGTTCGACGCGGAGCTCAGGGAGAGCCTCTCGAACCTCAGGCGCAGCCAGGAGATGGGCAGTATAGGGGACTGGAAGCTCGACCTGACGAACATGCGGTTCAGCGCGTCCGACATGGCGCTCGAAATTATGGGCTTTGAAAGCGGCTGCCAGCCGACCTTCCAGGAGGTCGCGTCCCTCATGCTGCCCGAGGACCGCGTCCGCGCACGCGAGGTAATGCAGCGGGCCCTGACGCTGGGCGAGCCGTACGACATCGAGGTGCGCGTCATCCGGAAGGACAACGGCGAGATCCGGCACATGATCTCGCATGCCGAGGTTGACCGCGACGCCCAGGGGGCCCCCACGGTGCTCTTCGGCATCAACATGGACATCACCCGGAGAAAGCTCGCGGAGGAGGCCCTCTCGAACAGCGAGCGGAAATACCGCCTGATCGCTGAAAATGCCTCAGACGTGATCTTCACGATGGACATGGATTTCCATATCAATTATGTGAGCCCGTCCATCGTGAAAACGAGCGGCTTCACCCCCGAGCAGGTCATGACGCTGCCGTGGGACAGGCTCATGACCGCGGACTCCCTCGCAAAGGTATTGGACGCAGTAGACAGGGCGGTCATGGCGATTGCCGCCGGCGACAAGCATTTCAGGGTGATACTGGAGATTGAGGAATACAACGCGGACGGTTCCATGAGGTGGACCGAAAACGAGCTCACCTACATGCTGGATGAATCAAAAAATCCCGTGGGGGTCATCGGCGTCTCCCGCGACATCACCCAGCGGAGACGCACCGAGGCGGAGATGGAGAAGCTCGCCTCCATCGTGCGGCACAGCGTGGAGCTCGTCAACCTGGCGACCACCGACGGCATGATGATTTTCCTCAACGACGCGGGCGAGAGAATGCTCGGCATCGAGCCGGGAGAGGTCGCGAAGACCCATATCTATGACATCGTCCCCGAGCATCTGCGGGCAACTCTCATGAACGAGGTGCTCCCGGTCCTCCTCGCGGGGAACACCTGGGACGGCGACCTGCAGTACCGCAACGTAAAGACCGGGAGGATGATCGACGTGCACGCGATGATCTTCCCCATCATGGATCCCGGAACAGGTTCGCCGCAGGTTTTCGCCAACGTTTCGCTGGATATCACCGAGAGGATCAGGGCCGAGGAGAAGGTCCGTGCGTCCCTCGCGGAAAAGGAGCTCCTGCTGCGCGAACTCTACCACCGCACCAAGAACAACATGCAGGTTATCTGCGCGCTGCTGGAACTGAAGGCGGACGAGTACGACCATGAGCCGGTCCGCAAGGTGTTCGGCGAGATTGCGACCAAGATACGGACCATGGCGCTGGTCCACCAGGGCCTTTACCAGTCCAGCGACCTCGAGTCCATCAACCTCAGGGAATACCTCTCCGACATCGCGGACCTGTTCAGATCGGGATCGACGGCGCTTTCGTCGGCCGTGACGATCCACCTCGACGTGGAGAGCATACCCGTGACGATCGATACCGCCATCCCTATCGGGCTCATCGTCAACGAGCTCATCACGAACTCGTGCAAGCACGGCTTCCCCTCGGGGAATGGAACGATATGGCTCTCGGTACATTCCGACGAGTCTTTCGTGACCATATCCTACCGCGACAACGGCGTGGGCCTGGCGCCGGGTACTGACATCGAGTCCCGCAAGGGACTCGGGATGCAGCTCCTGGAACAGATCGTGCGCAACCAGCTCCAGGGCCGGCTGGATATCCGCGCGGACGAAGGCTTCAGCTGCGCCATCATCGTGAGAAAGGACCTCTACCGCAGCAGGCTCGATCGAAAATGATCCGCGCGACACGATTTTCTTTTTCCCGAAAAAAGGATTGCAATATACCCGCGTGCCCGGAGACTTCACTGCAACTATACCTCATGGAGAACTCCGTATGAAAACGCGCATCACCGAAATATTTAAAGTCAAATACCCGCTGGTCCTCTCGGGAATGAGCTGGATCAGCACGCCCGAGCTCGTGGCCGCGGTCGCGAACGCCGGCGGCCTGGCGATACTGGCGACCGGAATACTCAAGCCCGACCAGACCAGGGAATTCATTCGCCGCACCCGGGAGCTCACCAAGAAGCCGTTCGGGGCGAACGTGACGTTCTACTTCCCGGGTTCCGAGAAGAACGCCCGGGTGATCATCGAGGAGAAGGTGCCCATCGTGAACTACTCGCTCGGCAAGGGAGACTGGCTTTCGAAGGAAGTCCACGCCTACGGGGGCAAGGTCATCGCGACCGTCACCACCATGAAGCACGCGCTCGCGGCGCAGCGGGACGGCGCGGACGCGCTCCTGGTCACTGGCCATGAGGCGGCCGGGCACGGCGGGGCGGTCACGTCTCTCGCGCTCATCCCCGCCATCTCGGACGCCCTTGACATCCCGGTCATCGGGGCGGGCGGCTTCGCGGACGGGCGCGGCCTCATCGCCGCGCTTTCGCTCGGCGCCGATGGCGTCGCCATGGGCACCAGGTTCATGAACACGAAGGAGAGCCCGGTGCACGACTCCCAGAAAAAGCTCGCGAACGAGAAGGGCGCGGAGGACACCATCTACACCGACCGGTTCGACGGCATCCCCGCCCGGATGATGGCGACGAAAGGGGCCCGGCGCCTCATGAGGAAAAAGCTCAACCCGTTCAGCGCCCTGATTAGGTCGCGGCAGATCACCAGGCTCCTCGGCCTTCCTTGGGTAAAGCTATTCCTCGGCATTTTGCTGGCCGGTCCGAAGGCCGCCATTTCCATGGCGCGTATGGCCATCGGGTTCAGGGCCTTCGAGGTGGGTACCATGAACGGGGACAACGAGACGGGAATACTCCCTCTGGGACAGATCACGGGAATAATGCACGATACACCCACGGTGAAGGAAGTCGTCGAGCGCATCGTGGCCGACGCGGCGAAGATACAGAAGGATCTCGGCAAAAAGGTCTAGCGTGGTTTACCTGGGTGTCGACATCGGGTCGATCACCGTCAAGGCCGCGGTCCTCAGGGACGGCTCGCTTGCCGGCACGAAGATCGGTTTCACGGGCTACAACGTCGCCAGGGCCTGGCGCCATGTGACCGACGAGCTCCTCGCGGAGCTCGGTCTCGACCTGGATGGCGTCGACGCCCTGGTCTCGACCGGGTACGGGCGCGCGAGCGTCGAGGTCGCCGACAAAGCGGTGACCGAAATCACGTGCCACGCCGCCGGCGTGACCTTCATCGCGCCGCACGCCCGCTCGGTCATCGACATCGGGGGACAGGACAGCAAGGCCATACTCCTCGACGATTCGGGAAAGGTGAAGGACTTCGCCATGAACGACAAGTGCGCGGCGGGCACGGGCCGGTTCCTGGAGGTCATGGCACGGGCGCTCCAGGTGGACCTCGAGGAATTCGGGGACGTTTCCGCCGCCGCTGCGGCGCCATCGAGGATCAGCAGCCTCTGTACGGTCTTCGCCGAGTCCGAGGTCATATCCCTCATATCGCGCGGAGAGACGCGCGAGAACATAATCGCGGGAATCCACGAATCCATCGCCGCGCGGGTCGTCTCCATGGCCCAGAGGATAGGCGTGCGCCCGCCGCTGATGATGACGGGTGGAGTTGCGCACAACTCTGGAGTGGTGCGCGCCATATCCGCGAGGCTCGGGTTCCCCGTCGAGGTGGATCCCCGGGCGCAGGCCGCCGGCGCCATCGGGGCGGCGATTATCGCCTCCGGGCTGAAGGTCGAAGCGAGGTGAGCGGTATGGAAAAGATGCTCGCGTGCTGCGGTATAACATGCGCCGGGTGCCCGGCCTTCCTGGCGACGCAGGGCGACGACGATGCGAAGCGCGAGGAAGTCGCCTGCGAATGGTCAGCGGTCTACGGGGCCGGCATCGAGAAGGACGACATCAACTGCGACGGATGCCTGTCGTCGGGGAGGCTTTTCGGTCACTGCAGCAGGTGCGTCGTCAGGGCCTGCGCCATGACCAAGGGCGTCCCCAATTGCGCGCACTGCGGGGAGTTCGTCTGCAATGAACTCGAGTCGTTTTTCGGCATGATGCCCGACGACGGGGCGCGGCTCGCACTCGAACGGATACGGAAATCGCTTACATGACCGTATCCGCCCGGCCCGGAAAAAATCCTTGCATTTTTATCCCGTATCTTTATTATGTCTCCTCGGTGAGCAGTTGAGTCATTTTCCTGTAAATCATTATCTCCTTTGATCAAGTCCCCCCTTCACGAGGGGGCTTTTTTTGAAGAGGGGACGGGTGACACGGGAAGCTGATATCCCCAGACACAGAATGCCTGACGAAACGATGAACGATTCCGACGCAAACGCGTCCGGCGCCGGCCCGGGGCTTTTCGACGCGCTCGACACACGGGGGCCGGAACCGGACAATGCGCCCCGCCCGATGGAGGGGAGCGGGCCGGTCATGGAGCTCCTGCGGGCCCGCGAGCTCGGCGGGGACGCGAGGTTCTTCCTCAGGGTCGAGTCGGCCGCGCTTTCGCTCGCCCATGCCCACAACAAGATCCTGTCCCTCTCGAATTCCAGGACCCAGCTGCTCGCCCACCAGGTCGCTTCCACGCACAGGATCATCAATTCGCTGAACAGGCGCTATCTCATCGCGGACGAGGTGGGGCTCGGCAAGACGGTCGAGGCCGGGCTTGTGCTCAAGGAGCTCGTGTACCGGCACCATTTTTCGCGGATGCTCATCGTGTGCCCCGCGTCGCTCATGCTCCAGTGGCAGAACGAGATGCTTTCAAAATTCAACGAGCGTTTCACCATCATCGACGGCAGGACGGTGCGCGCGCACCGGGCCAGCGGGACCAACCCGTGGAAATCATGCGGGAGGATGATCTGCTCCCTCGATTTCATCAAGAACAAGTCATTCGCCGCGGAGCTCCAGAAATGCCGGTGGGACGCCGTCATATTCGACGAGGCGCACCGGCTCAGGAGGGATTCCCTGCGCGCGACGCAGGCGTACTCCGTCGCCGAGATCCTGGCGGAGCGGGCGTCGGCGCTCCTCCTGCTGTCGGCTACGCCCTTCAGGGGCAAGCTCGAGGAGCTCTACTACCTGATCGCGCTGATTGACAGGAACATTCTCGGCTCGTTCCGGGGGTTCAGCGCCGATTACTGCGGCGAGGGCGCGGACCTCGCCGGCCTCAGGGAACGCATCTCCCCGGTGCTCATCAGGCGCACCAAGCGCCAGGTCGGGGGCTTCACCAGGCGGCACGCGCGAACGGTGCGGTTCGAGCTCTATCCGGCCGAGCGCGTCCTGTACGACGAGACCACGCGCTACGTGGCCGAGGAGTTCAACCGCGCGCTCCAGACCGAAAACCGCGCCGTGGGCTTCGTCATGACCGTGTTCCAGAAGCTCCTCGACTCGTCCACGCACGCGCTCGCCATGGCCCTGGGGCGCAGGCTCGCGAAGCTATCCGAACTGTCGCGGCGGGCGGACGGCGCCATGCTCATAATGAAGGACCTCTGCTTTCTCGAAACGGCCGGCGAGGAGCGCGATGTTCTCGGCGGGGCCGCCGGGGCCACCACGGCCCGAACGGCCGAGGAGCTCCGGCGCGAGATCGAAGTCATCCGCGGGTTGATAGCGCTGGCGGACGCCGCCTGTGCGAACAAGAAGGGCGAGCGGTTGAAAAGCCTTATCTCGTCCCTGAAAAGGGAGGGGGCGGGGAAGTTCCTCATTTTCACTCAGTTCAGGGCGACCCAGGACTATCTCGCGGGGCTTCTTTCAAGGTGGAACGCGGTTACCTTTCACGGGTCGATGTCTCGCGACGAAAAGGAGGAGGCGGTCCGCCGTTTCATGGAGGAGGCCGATATAATGATCGCCACCGAGGCGGGCGGCGAGGGGCGCAATCTGCAGTTCTGCAATATCATCATCAACTACGACCTTCCCTGGTCGCCCCTCCGCATCGAGCAGCGCATCGGGCGGCTGCACCGATTCGGCCAGAAGAGCGACGTTTTCATCTACAATTTTTCCACTTCGGGAACCGTCGCGGAACGGGTGCTCGAGGTGCTGGACCGCAAGCTCAGGGTCTTCGAGGAGTCCATCGGAGCGCCCGACGTGCTGCTCGGGCAGATGGAGGACGAGCTCCGGCTCAACCGCCTCTTCATGGAGATGGCCTCGGGCGCGCGGCGCGGCGTCGAGGTCGAGGGAGATATCGAGGAACGACTGCGCGACGCGCGCGAAAACTACCGCAAGCTCGAGGAGCTCACCGTGGCGGAACGGCTCGATTTCAACTACGACGAGTACTACCGCGTGACCCTCCGCGAGCGCGCGTATTCGAACAGGCGAATCGAGCGTTTCGCAGTCCTGCTCATGGAGACCGACGAGCGCGCGCGGGGGCTGATCACAAGGACGGGCGACGGTGGGTTCGCCGTGTTCGCGGACGGCCCGGGGGCCCCGCCCCGGAGCGGGACCTTCGACAGCGCGCGGGCGCTCGGCGACGATTCGCTGGAGTTCCTGGCCTTCGGCCATCCCTTCGTGGACGGGCTCGCCGCGTCGTGCGGGCGCGATGATTTCGGCGGGCTGACGGGCGTGCGTCTCATCGAGTGGCGCGAGCCCTTCGACGCGCTCGTGTTTTACTTCGTCGCGGCGTTCAGCGAGCCCGTCAGCAGCGAGGAGATCATTCCCGTCGCGGTGCCGCTCGACGGCGCGGGTGCGGGGGACCTCGACGAGATCGAGGAGGAGTCGCTTTCGCAGGAGTACGCCGCGCCGCCGCCCGGGCTTGCGGCCCTCGCGTCCGCCCGGATACCCGGCGGCGTCGACGCGGCGTTCCGCGCCGCCCTCGGGAGGCTCGGCGAGAAGACCGCCGGAAGGCTGTCGGAGATGCGGGAGAACGTCGACCTCGCCATCGACCCGGAGATCGAAAAGATACGCGAATCGACCGAACGGCGCATCGCCGAGCTCGGCGAGAAGCTCGCGGTCCAGGAGGCGCGAATGAAGTGGTACGGACCCGAAATGCGCGGCGCGGTCACCCGCACGAAAAACCTGATCGCCGCGGCCGAACGCGAGCGCGACGGACTCCTGGCGAGGTACCGTTCCTACAGGGGCGTCACCTGCGCGACCAGGCTGCTCTGCGCGGGGATGCTTTGCGGCAGGCCGCCGAGGGGGTGACGGTCATCCCGCGTGTTTGTTGTGGGAGAGGTCCGAGAGAAGGTCGATCCTGGCCTGGAGCTTTTCCATCGCCTCGTTCATGCGGGCCGACATCACGAGCACCTCGTTCATGACCTCGTTGAGCATGTCCACCGACCTGCTCACTTCCTGGATGGATATTTTCTCCTCACTGGTCGCGACCCGTATTTCCGACGAACCCTTGAGGATGTTCTTCATGTTCTCCTGGAGCTCCACCGTCAGCTCTCCCTGCGAGATGCACAGATCCATGATCGTGTCGATCGCCCTGTTCACGTTGTTGACCGCCTGCTCGATGTCGAGGATCGCGTCCGACGACCCCATGACGAGCTCCATCTCGCTCTCGATGTCGACGACCGTTTCGTGAATGATCTTCTGGATGCCCTTGGACTGTTCGAGCGCGTTGTCGGCGAGCTTGCCGATCTCATCGGCGACGACGGCGAACCCGCGCCCGTATTCACCGGCGCGGGCGGCCTCGATCGCGGCATTCAGCGAGAGGAGATTGGTCCGCTCGGCGATGTCGTTGATGATGACGGTGATGTCGTCGATGGCGCCGGACGAGTTCTTGATCTTCGCCATCCCCCCGATGACGCTGTTCAGGCGCTCGCGGCTTGTGATCGTCATGCCCTGGCTCTGGTAGCTGAGCCTCGCGGCGTCCTTGGCGGCCGTGGTGATCGACCCGAGCGAATTCACGAACTCCGTGATGAAACTATCGTTTTTCTGCACGGTCGCGTCCTGCGCGCTCGCGTTGTCGGCGATGGATTCGATCGACGAGCTGAACTGTTCTATGACCGCCGAGGTCTGCTCCAGGTTCCTGCCCTGGGTGTCCATGCTCTCCCTGAGCTTCAGCGAGGCGTCGCGGATGTTCCGCGCGAAATCGGTCAGGTCCACGATGGAGTCCCGGATGCTTCCGAGCAGTGCGGTGAGGTCCCTGTTGCTCGCCTCCATGTCGGAGGTGGTGACCGCGAGCTGTCTGGACAGCATGATGACGCGGCGGGATATGATCAGCGCGAAGGCGCAGATCACGCCCGGGTACGCGAAATTGATCCAGAAGAAATCCGACTGGATGATGTTCGATATGGTCAGCGAGTCGTGCGCGATGCAGATGAAAAAGAACACGTACGAGAAGAGCAGGATTCGCGCCTCGGAGGATTTCCTGACGAGCGCGCGGACGATGATCACGCCCCACAGCACCTGGCTGACCACACCCACGGCGCCGAGTATGTCGAACCGCCAGCCGGTCACCGGGTCGCTGTCCGTGGCTGTCATGCTGAAGACGGCCGCCGCGACCACCGTCACGGCGATTATCCCGCTCAGTATCCTGTTGCCGGTGCCCAGCACCTTTGCCATGAAAAAATAGATGAGCGCGATCTCCAGGCCCAGGAGGGTGTAGTAGAATTTATCCCAGGTGTTGAAGCTCACCGCGTAGAAATCGGGCATGAAGTAGTGCATGCTCAAGACCGTCCAGATGAGGGACACCGCGGCGAAATAGAGGGAGCTCCTGTTCGTGCGATCGAGCGCGAACAGCAGGAGCGAGGCGCATCCGAAAAAGAGCGTGAGGATGCCGAGCGCCAGGGGGATACTTTCCGACCAGAACCTCATCCAGAAGAGCTTTTTGTTTACCTCGTGGGTCGAGGCGATGAAGGGGTGCCCGTTGAAGAGCGCGTTCTGGTTGGTCATCATCCGTACCGCGATCACGTTCGTGCCGTCGTAGCGGACGATGTCCCCGGGAATGAAGTACGCGCGCGCCTTGTTCCAGAACGAGAAGAACGAGGGATAATCGGTGCCGGAGGCCCCGATTTTCACCCCGTTGAAGTAGGTTTCGTCGATATCCCAGATCTTGCCGAGGTAGAGCGAAATGTTTTTGCCGCGAAGATCCCCGGGCACGGTGACGCTCCGCCTGAGCCAGAACACCTGTCGCTTTTTCTCCGGGCTGAGGAGGGAGGGAAGATCCACTTTTTTCCATCCGGAATCGTCCGCGTCATCCGATTTGTTCTGCGGGATGTCGGTGCCGGACACTTTCCATCCCCGCGAGAGCTCTATGGTCTTCCCGGAGCCGCATGAAGAGATGAACAGCGCCATGGTGCACAAAACAGCCGCGATACATGGAATCGTTTTCATTGTCCTGACAGCCCATCCAGTCGGTTTAATATCACTCAGCGAACCTTTTCCTACCATACATGATAATAAAAACAAACATATTTTTTTCAACGATCGTATGATAATAATAGTGCTGTTTGTCGTACCGTTGCATCCCTATGGCATGTTGTCCGAAAAAAAAAGATATTCCTCTGCGGATATTTCAGCAAAGTTGAAGACCATCAATAAAATGCTTGACCGAAACATTTGTACTAATTGACATGGCAGGGTCGACGCCGTACTCAGGCGCGACAGGCATATATATACAATAAGGTGCTTTGCCGATCGGGGCCTGGGCCGAACATACACGCATCGGCGGCGGCCAGTGGTCGGAAATACAATAACGGGATTAACGGCGTTACGGAGCTTGCCAGTATGATGCGAATACTCGCCTTGCTGTTCATTACCATATCCCTGTGTGCGGTACGGGTATCCGCGCAGAACACCGACATGCGCGTGGACGAGAAGTCCGCCGTGAAGCCGCAGGAAAAAGACGATAAGGACAAGGTCAGGTTCACGTTTGGCGTTATTTCCGGCATGTCGACGCGCGACGATTTCAACAATATCCAGGCCGACATCCCGTTCGGGTTCATCGTGCAGAGGGTCGGCATCATATTCAATCCGAGCCTTGTCTTTTTGAAGAGCGATTCGTTCAATTTCGACAGGGGAAAAGCGCTCAACGAGTTTTTCAGGCCCAAGGGAAGCGGGTTTATCTACGATCTGGGAATATCCATGAAGGCGCAGTATTATTTCAAGGACCCCGCCACAGCAGCCTATGCGCCGTACCTCGGTGCCGGCCCCGGTTATGATTACCGCGGGTACGAATACAAGGTCAGGACCTTCGCGATCAGGCAATCGAAATCGTATTTTCTCCACTCCCTCACGCTCAACTACGGCGGGGGGTTCATGTTCAAGGCGCGCGAATTCATCAGGATCACCATCGACCTCGGGGCCATATCCTATTTCAACAAAAAGGACGCGAGCAGGTTCACCTACGACACGACGGGCGCGACCCTCGGCATGGGAGCGCATCTCCTGCTGTGAGTTTTCCGCGCCGCGCGCTCCTGCATGGAGCGCACACGCTTATCCGATAACCGGTATATCCCACTAAAAAATTCAGACGCACTTTTACCGCGCGTCGATCCGCGACGAAGGCGACGGATTTTGACTGAAAATTTGACATGATTCGGGCGCTTTTTTATATTTAATTTAAGGACGGCAGTAATAGGATATTCGATCGGAATACGGAAAGGAACGGGACGCCTTTTTTAAAAGGAGGGCTTGATGAACCGGCTTCTTATCGTAGAGGACGACGAATTCCAGCGGGAGCTCTTCGCCATGGAGCTCGAGGAAGATGGATATGAAATCCTGCAGGCCGCGAACGGCTTCGAGGCCCTTGCCGTACTAAAATCCGAAAACGTTGACGCAGTCGTCATGGATCTACGGATGCCCGGTATGGACGGAATCGAGCTCCTGGGACACCTGCATAACCTTCCGCGTCGAATCCCTGTCATCGTGTACACCGCGTATGCCCAGTCGGGTTCCCAGTTCGCGACCTGGGCCGCGGACGCGCTTATCACCAAATCGATCAGCATCGCGCCCCTGAAGGATAAGATCAGGGAGCTGCTCTCCTCGTACGAACCGCCTCAGCGCCTGAGCGTGACCACGGTGACGCCGTCGCCTCCCTCCCCGCTCTCACCCGGCCTGAAGCCCTCGGAATAGGGGGAGGTCCTCAGGTTTTCGCGGACCGCCTGCTTCAATGCACCCGTGCCGTGGCCGTGGATCACGATCGCCACGTCGATGCCGCTTCTTCCCATGCGGTCCATGGCCGACTCCATGGCGGAAAGCGCCTCGTCGGCTCTCATGCCCCTGAGATCGATGGTGTTGAACGCGGTCTGCATGGTGATTCCCGCGCCCTGGTCCGCCGGACCTTCGGCGCGCGGTTCGCGCGCGGGCTTCTTCGCGGGCTGATTCTTTTTCTGCGCCGGGCGGCGCGACGAGCGCAGCACACCGTCCAGGGTGAACGTGGACCGTATCGACCCGCCCAGGAGCACGACCACGGTCCCCCGTTCGGCGTCCACGCTCTCGGCCGTGCCCTCGCACTCGAGCGAGGGGATGAACACCCGGTCACCCGCGGCGAGCGTCCCCGCGTCCGCGCGCGAAAAGCGGCCCGCGTAGCGGCGCTCGTCGTCCCGCCTGAGCGCCGCGCGGACCGCCTCCTCCCGGGCGATCAGGTCCTTCTGGATGTCGCCCGCCTCCCGGAGGCCGGCTCCCTGCAGCGACGCGATGCGCTCCGACACCGCCCTGCGGTGCTCATCGAGCGTGTCGAGGAAGCCCTGCCCCTCCCTGCGGGCGAGCTCCTGCGCCTCGCGCGCGATGCGCAGTTCCCGCCCGTCGAGCGCGGCGCGCTTTTCCTCGAGGGCGCGCTCGCGTTCCGCGGCCCTGAGCTCCCTTTCGACGAGCTCCCTCTCCTTTTCGCGGACGCCCTCGATGAGGGCCTCGACCGAGGTGCCGCGCTCGTCGAGCAGGCCGCGCGCCCGCTCGATCACCGCGGCGGGGAGCCCGTAGCGCGCCGCGATCTCCACGGCGTGGCTCGATCCGGGCAGCCCCTCCACGAGGCGGTACGACGGCGTGAGCGTGTCCGCATCGAACGACACGGACGCGTTCCTGAAGCGCGGGTCCGAGGCCGAGAGCTCCTTGAGCTCGCCGTAGTGGGTCGTGGCGATCACGTGGCAGCCGGTGTCGGCAAGCCCCTCCAGGATCGAGCGCGCCAGGGCCGCGCCCTGGGCCGGGTTCGTGCCGGTGACGATCTCGTCGATGATCACGAGCGCGCCGGGCCTGGCGTGCGCGAGCATGTCCGAGAGCACCACGATCTGGCCCGAGAACGAGGACAGAGAGCGGGACAGGCTTTGGTCGTCTCCGATATCGGCCATTATGGTATGGAACACGCCCACGCGCGAATCGGGCGAGGCGGGGATATGCAGGCCGTAGGAGGCCATGAGCGCGCACAGGCCGATGGTCTTCAGGAGGACCGTCTTTCCGCCGGTGTTCGCGCCCGATATGACCATGCAGCGCCGTTCGGCGTCGAGCCTTACGTCGTTGGGAACCACCGCGCCTCCCGACATGAGCGTCAGGAGGGGGTGCCGCGCCGCGCGCAGGTCGAGGACCGGCCCGTCTTCCACCGCGGGCCCCGCGCCCCCGGTGTCGGCGGAGAGGCGGGAGGCCGCCGCGAGGAGGTCCAGGCGCGAGAGCGCCTCGAAGTTCGCGGACAGGGCGGGGACGTGCGCGCGCACCTCGCCCGAGAGCGCGGCCAGGATGCGCAGCAACTCCGCGCGGATGTCGCGCGCGGCGATGAGCGCCCTGTTGTTCAGGGGTATGATCTCCTCGGGCTCGACGTAGCAGGTGGAGCCGCTCGCGGAGAGGTCGTGCACGGTGCCGCGCACGCGGCCCCGGTGCGTCGCCTTCACCAGGATCACGTAGCGGTCGTTGCGCGAGGTCCAGGTCTTTTCCTGCACGGCCTTCGCCATGGCGGGCGAGTGGACCAGTGCGCCGATGCGCTTCTCGATCTCGGACCTGGCCGCGGCGAGCTCGTTCCGGAGCCGGCCGAGGGCCGGGTAGCGCGACTCGCTGATGTCGCCCGCGTCGTTGATGGATTCGCGGAGCAGCGTGCCGATTTCCTTCAGCGGATCGAACGCGCGGTATTCCGGTTCCAGGGCCGGGAACTCGTCACCGAAGGCCCTGAGAAAGCGCGCCGCGCGCGACGAGGCCGCAGTGAATTCCCTGAGCGCGAAAAGCTCCTCCAGTGAGAGGACCGCCCCCCGGTCCGCGCGCGCGAGGGTCTCCTCGGGATCGCCCGCGCCCGAGAAATCGGGGACCTCGCCCCGGTCGCGGAGCTCGCGGAGCGCGCCGATCTTCGCCATGCGCGCACGCGCCCCTTCCGCGCCGAGAGGGACGAGCGCGCGCGAGGCGCGCTTTCCGCCGGCGGTGGCGCAGCGGGACTCGAGTTCCCTTTCGACGAGCGGCCATTCCAGGAGCTCGAGTACGCGGGCCCGTATATTCCCATCCGTTGCGGGATCACCCATTCGCGGGGCCTCCTGCGGGTCGGGGCGGTACCGGAGACGCCGGCGCGGTATGTTTCGTTTCGGTATTCATTCCAGTTCCGGGACGGTGGCGGAGGGATTCCTTCCTGAATCAGTTCTCTGGGGGCGGTCTTTTTTTTCAAATACATTTTTCGCGGGCCGGTGCCAGACACCTTTCCGGTATTGATCAAAAATTTATGTGTGTTTATAAAATGCCGCGGGCAGGCGCGTCATAGCGAAAGATACCGCTTCCGGGGCCGCTCATGATATGAAAAATAAAACTTGCTATTGTACATATTTCAATTTTAATGGTTATCCCGCGTCCCCGATGCGGGGCAGTTGGGTGTTTTATGCCCACCGATCACCAGGAAGGATTTGGTTGATGAATTTGGAAGACGGAAGGCGCCCCTGGGGCCATTACGAGATATTGAGCGACATGAACGACCACAAAGTCAAGAGGATCACGGTGCTTCCGGGCTCCCGCCTGAGCCTGCAGAGTCACAAGCAGAGGGACGAGCACTGGTTCGTGGTGAGGGGCAGCGGCCTTTTCACGCTCGACGACGGAGAAATACCGGTGGGAGCGGGGCGCGCGGTGGACATTCCCCGGGGGGCGAGGCACCGAATGCAGAACGTCGGGAAAGAAGACCTGGTGTTCATCGAGGTCCAGACCGGGGACTATTTCGGCGAGGACGACATCGTCCGGTACGTGGACGATTACGGCCGCGCGGGACAGTAACCTTCGGCGAGGTGCGCGATGATCACGGTCGAAAACGTGAAAAAATCCTTCGGCGAGGTAACCGCGGTGAACGGCGTGTCGTTCTCGGTCGGGGAGGGCGAGATCACCGGCCTCCTGGGCCCGAACGGTGCGGGAAAGACCACCACGCTCCGCATGCTTACCTGCTATCTCTATCCAGATTCCGGAAGCATCATGGTGGGGGGCCTCTCCACCGTAGGCGACGCCGGAGAAGTCCGCCGCAAAATGGGATACCTGCCGGAATCGGCACCACTCTACGCGGACATGCTGGTGCATGACTACCTGAAGTTCGTGGCGCGGGTGCGCGGCATCAGCGAGGAGCGGCGCATCGGCGAGATCGGCGACATCTGCGGCATCGACGAGGTGATGCACATGGCGGTGGGCGAGCTTTCCAAGGGCTACAAGCAGCGCGTGGGCATGGCGGGCGCGATGATACACGACCCCGAAATACTGATACTCGACGAGCCCACGAGCGGGCTCGATCCCAACCAGATCATCGAGATACGGAACCTGATCCGCGAGCTCGGCCGAAAGAAGACCGTCATCCTCTCCACGCACATCCTCTCCGAGGTCGAGGCCACCTGCGACAGGGTCATCATCATCGACCACGGCTCCATCGTCGCGGACGATTCCACGGACAATCTCCAGAAGGCCGCGGGGACGTCCAGGCACGTCATCGTGAAGGTCGCGGGCCCGTCGTACGAGGAGCTCGCGGCGGAGATCGGCAAAATCGACGGAGTGAGGGAGACCGCCCCCGCGGAAGACGAGGAATTCGCGTGCGCGCGGGTGCTCGGCGACGCGGAGCGTGACCTGCGCCCCGATATCTTCAAGCTCGCGTCCAAAAAAAAGTGGACGCTGTACGAGCTGTACCGCGAGCAGGACAGCCTGGAAAAGGTCTTCCGCCAGCTGACCGCGGGAGGGAACAATGGTTAAGCGTTTTTTCGAACGGCACGCCGCCGCCATGGACCTCGACGCCCGCAGAAGGCAGTTCGCCGAGACGTTCGTCATCACCGGGAGGGAGCTCGGGTCCTACTTTTCGACCCCCATCGCGTACATAGTCATCTTCGTCTTCCTGGCGTTCACCGGCTTCTTTTTCTTCAAGGACTTTTTCATGATAGGCCAGGCAGAGATGAGGGGATTTTTCCAGCTCCTCCCGCTCGTGTTCTGCTTCGTCATACCGGCCGTGACCATGCGCCTTTTCTCGGAGGAAATTCACAGCGGGACCATCGAGATCCTCATGACCCTTCCCGTGTCGACGCTGCAGACCGTCGTCGCGAAGGTGCTGGCGGGCACGGCCTTCGTCGCGGTCATGCTCGCGCCGACCCTCGTATACTTCATTTCGGTGCTGATCGTGGGCTCGCCCGACGCCGGGCCGGTCATCGGCGGGTTTCTCGGGGCCCTGCTCCTCGGCGCGGCCTACTCTTCGGTTGGGGTGCTCGCCTCGTCGCTTTCGCGCAACCAGATCATCGCGTTCATATCGAGCCTGTCCGCGTGCTTTCTGCTCTGGCTGCTCGATAAGATCACCATCTTCATCCCGGTGAAGCTCGTGTTCGTCGAGTACCTTGGGTCCGACTTCCACTTTCGAACTATCTCGCGCGGCATCATTGACCTGCGGGACATCGTGTATTTCGTTTCCCTGATCGTGCTCTCCGTGCTCCTGACGGTCAGGGTCATCGAGAGGAGGAGATGACCGAATGAAACCGCGCATATCCCAAACGCTGAAGGAGTCGGCCGGCCGCGCGAAGTACTTCTTCGCGGGTTTCCTTTCTTCCGGGAGCCGCGACCTGCAGCTCGTCCTGTATATCATCATCATACTCCTGCTGAACCTGGCGGTGCAGAGGGCCAATTTCAGGATCGACCTGACCCGCTACGGCACCTACACGCTCTCGGACAAGAGCGTGGAGGTCGTGAAGGGACTCAAGGAAAATCTGAAAATAAGGGTGCTCTTCTCGAAGGACCTCCCCGCCCAGCACGCCGCGGTGGGGCGCTACCTGAAGGACCTCCTCGAGGAGTACGCCTACCACGGCAACGAGTTCTTCAGCTACGAGATCGTCGACGAGAAAAACCTCGAGCGGGAGGCGGCGAGCTACGGCATCCGGCCGGTGCAGACCCAGGACTATTCCGGCGACCAGGTCGTGGTGCGCCGTGCCTACATGGGCCTGGTCATCCAGCAGGCCGACCTGATCGAGAAAATGGAGACCGTCACCTCCGCCGCGGGCCTCGAGTACGGCATAACCACGCGCATCGAGAAGATGTCGACGAAGATCAGCCGGCTTCTCGACCTGAAGGCACCACTGACGCTCACGCTCTACCTGCCCCCCGAGGTAAGGGATCTCCCCATCCAGGGGATGCGCGATCTCGAGGGCCGCGTGCAGAAGGCCGTCGAAAAATGCAACGCCATCAACTACGGCAAGATAAAACTCCGCGCGGTCAACCCGTCCCAGGACGCGAAGGCGGCGGAGGAGGCCGCCGGCAACGGCGTCAGCAAGATCAAGTGGGGCGGCGCCGGCGGCAGGGCGGGCGAGGCCTACTTCGGCATGGTGCTTGACGGCGGCAAGAAGCGCGAGCCCGTGGACATCCCGGTTTCGCCCGGGATTTTCGGGGGATACGCCCTGGGCGGCCTCGAGAACCTCGAAGACAGGATTAACGACGCGGTGGGCTCCGTGGTGAGCGCGAACCCCAGGATCGGCTACATCACCGGCCACGGCGAGGCCGAAACCGCAGAGGGAGACGACCGCAACGGCGCGTCCCTGTTCAGGAAGAGCCTCTCGGACCGCTACGAGTTCAGGGACATCAACCTGGCCGCCGGGGACATCCCCGCCGACATCGGCATGATCATCATAAACGGCCCGACCCGCGAATTCACGCCAATCGAGCTCTACAGGATAGACCAGTATCTCATGAAGGGCCGGTCCGCCGTGTTCTTTATCGATTCGTTCACGGAGATCAATCTTCCCGGCGGGCAGGGCATGTTCGGCAGGCGGCCCATCGTGCTGCCCGTACACACGGGACTCGAGGAACTCCTCGGGTCGTACGGTGTGACGATTCACAGGGACGTGGTCCTGGACGGCAACTGCGCCAAGGTCAACCTCGGCAACATGATAAAGGACTATCCCCTGGTGCCGATCATCCGCGAGAGCGGCCTCGACAGAACCAACGGCATCACACGGTGGCTCAGAGGCCTCGTGGTGATGAAGGCCTCCTCGCTCGCCGTCGATACCGCCGACCTCAAGAAGAGGCATATCAGGGCCGAACGGCTCCTCAGGTCGTCCGAGGAGAGCTGGCTCATGACGGGCGAGGTGAATTTCGACCCGTTCACGATGTCGCCGGAAGGAGCGGGTAAGCTGAAAAGCTACACCCTGGCCGCGTCGCTCTCCGGCCGTTTCCGCAGCGCCTTCAGCGGCAGGGACGTTCCCCAGGATCCGAAGGCGAAGGCGGGCGGCGCCATAGCCTCCGCCACGCGGCAGGACTCGACCGTGAAAAACGGCGTCACCCGCATCGTAGCCGTGGGCACCTCTGAAGTGACAAGGACGAATTTTCTCATGGACGCGCGCAAGATAATGGCGGGCGTCTCGCCCCGCGGGGAGGACGACGCCTTCTCGAACCTGGTGTTCCTGCACAACATCGCCGATCACCTGAACGACGCCGACGACATCGCGGAGCTCCGCAGCAAGAGCCTGGAGTACAACCCGGTCCGGAAGACGTCGGAAGGACTGCGCCTGGCGGTCAAGGCGTTCAATTTCGCGGGCCTCCCGCTGCTCGTGGTGGTCGCGGGCCTGGTCATGTGGCGCCTGCGCGGCATGAAGCGGCGCCGCATCCAGGAGCGCTTTATCGGTGGGGGCGCCGAATGAGCAGAAAGATCATTGCGAGCCTGGCGGTCATCGCCGGGCTGGTCTCATACCTGGTGATCTCGGGAATACGGTGTCCCGGCGATATCCCGAAACTCGAGCCGTGGAGCGGAAGCGCCGACGAGATCAGCATCATAGGTCCCGGCACGGCCGTAAGCCTGGTGAAGAGCGAGGGGAAGTGGCTCGTGGGCGAACGCAGATATCCCGCTGACGCGAAGCTCATCGCCGACCTCGAGAAGAAATTCAAGGAGCTCCGCCTGGTGAGCCTGGTTTCGCGCAAGGGCTTCTTCAACCGGTACGATCTCACCCCCGACAAGTACCGCGAGGTGACGGTGAAAAAGAACGGGCGGGTGTTCCGCAAGTACATGATCGGAAAGACCGGATCGACCGGGAAGCACACCTACGTCCGCATCGGGGACACGCCCAGCGTGTACCTGGTCGAGGGCACCTTCGAACAGGAGCTCTCGCGCGGCGTCGACGAATACCGGGACAGGGAAATCCTGAAAATCTCGAATGACGCGATTTCGTCCATTGAAATATCGTACCTGGGAAGAAAGCACGTTTTCGACAGGGTCGCGGAAAAGGCGCCCCCGGTCGACCCGAAAACGGTGAAGCGGAACGGGCCGAAAATACCTCCCAAATCGTCGCGCAGGTGGATATGCGCCGCGTGCGGCGAGGGCTTCGAGGTCGACCAGAACAGGCTCGACGCGATCGCCATGACGCTCAATCCCCTCGCGGCGTCAGCCTTCATCGACGTGCAGAAGGAGAGCCTGAAGAACCCCATGTGCACGGTGACGATCAAGGCATTCGGCAAGGAGATCGTCCTCTCCGTGTTCGGGAAAAAGGACAACCGGTACCTGGCGGCATGCTCGGAAAGCCCGTTCGTGTTCAGCCTCGACGAGTGGCGGGTGAACGGCTTCTTTCTCGGCGGCCCTGAAACATTTAAGAAAAGACCTGAGGCGGGACGGTAAACATGGGTGCAAAAGAAACAAACGGCGTGGATTCCGGGCAGCTTGTCATCGCCCAGAGGGTGCTCCCGGAAAGTCTTTTTATCATTCCCATATCGCAGCGCCCGATATTCCCGGGCATGATGATCCCTCTCATCCTCACCGGCGACTTCATGGTCGAGACCGCCGACAAGATCATGCAGAGCGAAAGCAAGATCGGCGGCGCGGTCCTTATCCGCGAACAGCATGATGGCACCCCGAAATCGGAGGACATGTACGAGGTCGGTGTTACGGTCAAGCTCCTCAAGGTGACGCCGGTCGACGACAAGACCATCCAGGTGATGGTGACCGGGCTCGGCAGGTTCAGGCGGACGCAGGCCCTGCAGGACGAGCCGGTCATCGTATGGAAGGTGGACCACCACTACGAGGAGGAATACTCCTCAACCGAGGTGATGAAGGCGTATTCCAAGGCCATCATATCGTCCATCAAGGAACTCATCAAGTCGAACTCGCTCTTCCAGGAGGAACTGAAGCTTTTCATCAACAGGTTCAGCGTCGAGGACCCGGGCAAGCTCGCGGATTTCGTCGCGTCCATGACCTCCGCCGAGCCGACCGAGGTTCAGGAGGTCCTGGAGACCTTCGAGGTGAAGGCGCGCGTGGAAAAGGTGCTCATGCTCCTGAAGAGGGAGATCGAGCTTTCAAAGATGCAGGAGCACATCAAGAAAGAGATCGAGAAGAAAATATCCAAGCAACAGAACGACTTTTTCCTCAGGGAACAGCTCAAGTACATCAAGAAGGAACTCGGCCTGGAGAAGGACGAGAAGACCACCGAGGTCGAGAAGTTCGAGGAAAAGATCAAGAAGCTCAAGCTCTCCGAGGAGGCCGCGGCCAAGATCGACGAGGAGCTCAACAAGCTCCGCCTCCTGGAGCCGAGCTCGGCCGAGTACGGCGTAAGCCGCAACTACCTGGAATGGCTCACCTCGCTGCCCTGGGGAGTGTTCTCCACGGACAACTACAACATCCAGAAGGCCAAGAAGATACTGGACCGCGATCACTACGGGCTTGACGACATAAAGGACCGCATCCTCGAGTTCATCAGTACCGGCAAGATGAAGGGGAGCATCACCGGGTCGATCATTTGCTTCGTGGGCCCTCCGGGCGTGGGCAAAACCTCGATAGGCAAATCCGTGGCCGAGGCCCTGGGACGGCGTTTTTTCCGGTTCTCGCTCGGCGGCATGCGCGACGAGGCCGAGATCAAG
Source organism: uncultured Leptospirales bacterium (assembly GCA_964423905.1). GTDB lineage: Bacteria > Spirochaetota > UBA4802 > UBA4802 > UBA5550 > CAYRGX01. Next base: position 20,556 of record CAYRGX010000032.1, read on the forward strand.
GGCCACCGGAGAACGTACATCGGCGCAATGCCCGGCAAGATCATCCAGAGCCTGAAGACCGTGGGCACCGCGAATCCCGTCATCATGCTCGACGAGATCGACAAGATCGGCGCGAGCTTTCAGGGAGATCCCGCGTCGGCGCTCCTCGAGGTGCTCGACCCCGAGCAGAACAACAATTTCCTGGACCACTACATCGACGTCCGGTTCGACCTCTCGAATATCCTTTTCATCGCCACGGCGAACCAGCTGGACACCATTCCGCGGCCGCTCCTGGACCGCATGGAGGTGATGAAGCTGTCCGGGTACATCCTGGAGGAAAAACTGCAGATCGCGCGGCGCTACCTGATTCCCAAGCAGCTGGAGGAACACGGGCTGAAAAAGGGCCTGGTGAGCATCGACGTGAAGGCCCTGCGCGCCATCATCGACGGGTACGCGCGCGAGGCCGGCGTGAGGAGCCTGGAGAACCACATCCGGAAGATCATGCGCAAGGCCACGCGCCGTTTCGCCGAAGAGGAGGGGGACAGGACCCCCGTGGCGGTCACCGCCGACAGCCTGCAGGAATACCTGGGACAGCCGCGATTCACGAACGAGTCCCTCTACGACAAGAAAATACCCGGCGTCATCATGGGCCTGGCATGGACCAGCATGGGCGGCGCGATCCTCTACATCGAGGCGACCGCGGTTCCCTCGAAGGCAAAGGGCTTCAAGCAGACCGGGCAGCTCGGCAACGTTATGCGCGAGTCGTCCGAGATCGCCTATACCTACATCAATTCGCGCATAAAGGAATACGGTATCAAGGAAGATTTCTTCAACAGGCATTACATACACCTCCACGTCCCCGCGGGCGCGACGCCCAAGGACGGCCCCTCGGCGGGCATCACCATGGCGACCGCCCTGTATTCACTGGCGCGCAACAAGCCCGTGAAGAAGCACGTGGCCATGACCGGCGAGCTGACGATCACCGGCAAGGTGCTTCCGATCGGCGGAGTGAAGGAAAAGACGATCGCCGCGAAGCGCGCGGGGGTCAGGACCATCATTTTCCCCTTCGAAAACAAGAAGGACTTCGACGAACTGCCCGAATACATACGATCTGGCCTCGATGCCCGATTCGTGAACTATTTTGACGAGGTTATCGGCATCGTATACTGATAGTTCCTCCCGTCTCCCCATGGTATCGAACAATGAATGAATTCGCGGGATACAGAATAAGCGAAAAGATCAGCGATAGCGGCAAGTCCCTCATCTACCGGGCCCTAGACGACGGCGGCACGAGCGTCATCCTGAAAGTCCTCAGGGCGGTGAAGCCGTCCCCCTCGGACATCGCCCGCTTCCGTCACGAGTTCGAGCTTCTGAAGGGCCTCAACGTTGAGGAGGTCATCGGCACGCGCGACATCGTGCGCGACGGCGATTTCATCGGAATCGTCCTGGAGGACTTCAACGGGCAGCAGCTGAAGGACCTCATCGGGACCCCCTGGCTCACCATGGACCGCACGCTCGCGATCGCGGTAAAGATCGCCCGGGCGCTCGGCGAAATCCATCACCGGAACATCGTCCATCGCGACATCAAGCCCCAGAACATCCTGGTGAACGTGGAGACCGGACAGGTGAAGCTCACCGACTTCGGGATATCGTCCGTCATCTCAAGCGGCGAAAGCGACATGTACAGCCGGAGCTACATCGAGGGCACGCTCACGTACATGTCTCCGGAACAGACCGGCAGGATGAACCGCTACGTCGATTACCGCACCGACCTGTACTCCTTCGGCGTGACCCTGTACGAGATGCTCACCGGGGTCCCGCCCTTCATCTCGGAAGATCCCCTCGCGATCATCCACGCCCACATGGCCAGGGTCGCCCCATCGCCCCGTGCACTCAATCCCGAGGTGAGCGCGGTGCTCTCCGACATCACCATGAAGCTCCTCGAGAAGACCGCCGAGCGGAGGTACCAGAACGCGTTCGGCCTCGAGGCGGACCTTGCGACCTGCCTGTCAGTCTACCGCGAAACGGGGGCGATACCGCTGTTCACCATAGGGCTGAAGGACATATCCGAAAAATTCAACATCCCTCAGCAGCTCTTCGGCAGGGAGACCGAGGTGAGAAGGCTCCTCGACGCATTCGAGTCGGCCGCCGCGGGAGGGCGCAGGCTGGTCATGGTGTCGGGCATGCCGGGCATCGGCAAGACCGCGGTCATCAACGAGATGCAGAAACCGGTCATGTCGAGGCGGGGATATTTCATCATAGGAAAATACGACCAGTTCAAGAAGGACGTGCCGTTCAGCGGCATCATCCAGGCACTCCAGAGCATGATGCGCCAGATCCTCACCGAGAGCCCGGAATGCATCGAGCGTTGGAAGGGACTCATCCAGTACGCCGTGGGAGGCAACGGGCGCATCATCACCGACGCGATCCCCGAGGTGGCGCACCTGATCGGCGAGCAGCTCCCGGTCCAGGAGATCGGCCCTGAAGAAACGCAGAACCGCTTTCTCATGGTCTTCAGGCGCTTCATCGGCGTTTTCGCCGGGGAGACCCATCCCCTCGTGATATTCCTCGATGACCTGCAGTGGGCCGACACCGCGAGCATACGCGTCGTCGGCGATATCGTCATGGAGAGGGAGTTCCATCACATCATGCTGGTCTGCTCGTACCGCGACGCGGAGGTGGACGCGGGCCATTGCCTGGCCACGACTCTCGCCGGCATCAGGCGCGCCGGAGCCGATTACGATTCGATCGAGATCAGGGCCCTCTCGCTGGACAACGTGGACGATATCCTCGCCTCCACCCTCAAGTGCGGCCGCGACGTCACGATGCCGCTCGCGGATCTCATCCATCGCAAGACCAGCGGAAATCCCTTTTTCGTCATCCAGTTCATCAAGAACCTTTACGACAGCAAGATGCTCATGTACCGCCCCGCGGAGGGATGGCACTGGGACATGGCCGCCATAATGGAGATGGAGGTCTCGGACAACGTCGTCGAGCTCATGGCGCGGAAATTATCGGGGCTCTCCCCGAGGACGCAGGACGTCCTCAAGATAGGGGCGTGCATCGGGAACCGTTTTTCGCTGGAGGTCGTCTCTCCCGTCATCGGCAAGCCAGTCGACGACATCCTCGCGGACCTTGGCGAGGCGCTGGACAAGGGGCTGGTGTACTACTTCGACGGCATGTACCGCTTTCTCCACGACCGCATACAGGAGGCCATCTATTCCCTGATCCCGGACGGAGACAAGCCCGGTTACCATTACCGGATAGGCTCCCTGGTCCTGGCCGAAACCGGCGAAGCGGAAATTAAGGACAAGATTTTTTACATCGTCAACCATCTCAACATGGGGCTGGAACTGGCCGGGGGCGCGGATGAGCGCGACCGCCTGGTGCGGTTGAACATGATCGCGGGCCGAAAGGCGAAAGCGTCCACCGCCTATGCGGCGGCGAACAAGTATTTCGGCGCAGCGCTGGGGCTCCTGCCCGCGGATCGCTGGCAGTCGCGCTACGGGGACGCGCTCGAGCTGTCCCTCGAAATCGCGATGTGCGAGCACCTGAGCAGCAATTTCAGGGACGCGGAAAGGCTGTTCGACGAGCTTCTCAGGAACGTGCGGTCGGTCGAGGACAGGGCGCGCGTGTACAACGTCCAGCTCATCATGGCCGCGGCGGCGGCGAAGCACCGCGAGGCCGTGCGCCTGGGCAGGGAGGCCCTCGCGCTCCTCGGATTCTCGATCCCGGAAAAGGCGAGCATGCTCGACGTCGCGCGGGGAATCGTGTCGACGAAGATCCTGCTCCGGGGGAAAAAGGACGGGGACATCCTGGGCCTTCCGCCGCTTACGGACGGGCGGATCGAGCTCGTGTTCAGGATAATGAACAACATGTTCTGGTCGATGTATTTTTTCAATCCCGAGCTCATGATGGTCATGGTCATGAAGGAGATCATGCTCACCGTGAGGCACGGCCATTCCCGTTATTCCGCCGTCTTTTTCGTCGTCTACGGGATGCTCTGCACCATCATCGAAGATTACGAGGCCGCGAAGCGCTTCGACTCGATAGCCGAAAGGCTCAACAGGAAGTACCCGAACCCCGAGAACCTGTCAAAGGTGATGGTATTCAGGTCGGGCATTCTGTCCTGGACAAGGCACGTAAGCCACACGGTGACCATGATCCACGAGGCGCTCGCCATCGCGTTCGAAAACGGCGACCTGAACAACGCGATCTACATGATCCAGGGCATCCAGATCATGGGGCTCTTCGCGGAACTGCCGCCGGACGTCATCGTTGAGAGCTGCGACGCCTACACCGGGTTCCTCGAGCGCATGGGGGACTACGGCGCGGTCAATTCCATCAGGAGCTCGCGCCAGATGGCGCGGTGCCTGATGGGCCTCACCGCAGGTCCCGCGTCCTTCGACGAGGAAGGCTTCAGCGACGCTGAACACGTCCGCAGGATGATCGAAGACGATATCCCCATCGTTCTGCACCGGCATTACCTCCTCCAGATGCGAATCCGCTGCATGATGGGGGACTTTCGCGCCGCGGTCGAGGCGGGAAAGCGCTCCCGCAAGCTCATGAAATATTCCGTGGGGATCATCGTCGTCTCCGAGTACTATTATTACATGGCGCTGTCGCTTCTCGGGCTCCACGCGAAGGCGGGGCGTCTGCCGCTTGTCGGATGGGGCGCCACCGTCAGGAAGTGCCGGGGCAAGCTGCGCACCCTGGCGAAGACCAATCCCGACAGCTTTTCGCACAAACTCATGCTCGTCGAGGCCGGCATCGCCCGCGCCAGGGGACGCGTCATGGACGCGGTCAGGCTCTACGACGCCGCGGCCGAGGCCGCGGAGGCGAAGTCGTTCATTCTTTCGGCGGCGATGGCCCATGAGCAAGGCGGCAGGCTCCTTCTGTCCGAGGGCGCGATGAAGGGCGGCAAGCACCACCTGATGGACGCCCTGTATTCGTGCGAGCGCATCGGCGCCGGGGGTAAGGCCCGGGCCCTCATCGGGGAATTCCCCTTCCTCGAGATCGGCGCGGCGGCGAAGACCGAGGAGAGGCCCCGCCGGGGGACCACCGTCATGCTGTCGCAATCGTCCTCTTCGGGCGTGAGCGACAGGCTCGACGTGGACACCATCCTGAAGGCGTCGCACGCGATCTCGGGCGAGATCAGGCTCGAGATGCTTCTCGAGAAGATGATGTCGATCGTGCTCGAGAACGCGGGGGCGCAGCGGGGCGTCTTTCTCATCGACATCGACGGCTCGCTCTTCGTAAAGGCCGTGGGCGACGCGGACTCGGGAAGCATCGCCACCGGCATCAGCGAGAGGTCGGAGGATTCGAGCGGAATCTCGCGGGCCGTCGTGAACCTGGTCAGGAGGACCAGGGAATACATGGTGGTGAACGACGCAATGTCGGACGGCTCCCTGTCCGGGGACGAGTACATAAAACGCACGAAACCGCGGTCCATTCTCTGCCTTCCGGTAGTACACCAGGGAAGGCTGACCGCGATCCTCTACCTGGAAAACAATCTCGCCGCGGGGGCGTTCACCCCCGACAGGGTCGAGCTCCTGCAGATGCTTTCATCGCAGATCGCCATATCCATCGACAACGCCCGGCTCTACGAGAACCTCGAGGCCAAGGTCCTGGAACGGACCGAGCAGCTGCAACGGAGCCTGGAGGAGGTGCAGAGCCTCAAGAACCAGCAGGACGGCGACTACTTCCTGACGGGGCTCATACTCGAGCCGCTCGGGGTGAACCACGCGTCGAGCCCCGCGGTGGCGATCGATTTCTTCGTAAAGGAAAAAAAAGAGTTCCGCTTCCGCAGGTGGCAGAAGGAAATCGGCGGCGACATCTGCGTGTCCCGCACCCTCAGGCTCAGGGGCCGCGAGTACGCGGTGTTCGTGAACGCCGACGCCATGGGCAAATCGATCCAGGGCGCGGGCGGCGCGCTCGTGTTCGGGGCTGTGTTCCGCAACATACTCGAGCGGACCGCGCGCATGCCCCAGCTGGCGGACCGCACCCCCGAGGAATGGATGATCGCCGCGTGCGTGGAGCTCCAGTACGTCTTTGAGGGATTCGACTGCAGCATGCTCGTGTCCATGGTCCTCGGGATGGTTGACGCGGGTGCGGGCACGCTCTACCTGCTGAACGTCGAGCACCCGTTCACGGTGTTGTACCGGGACGGGGCCGCCTCCTTCATCGAGAAGGAGGCGGCCAGCCGCAAGCTCGGCATGCCGGGCTTCGTCGCGCCCTCGGCCGAAAGCATAGTGAACGTGCCGCTCCGGCGCGGGGACGTCGTCATAGCCGGGAGCGACGGCAGGGACGAAATCCTCCTGAAAAGCTTCCAGGCCCGCACCATCAACGAGGACGAAACGCTCATCCTGCGCTGCGTCGAGAGGGGAGGCGGTGACCTCCAGTCCGTCGTCCGCGAGCTCAGGGATCAGGGCGAGCTCACCGACGATCTGACGCTCGTGAGGATCGAGTACCGTGGTTGAGTTCCTGCTCGGCGCCGCGGTCATATCCCTTTCGGGCGTGATGATGCCCGGCCCCATGTCGGCCGTGACCGCCGGGCGAGGCAGCACGGATCCCGGCGCCGGCGCGCTCGTCGCCGCGGGCCACGGCGCGGTCGAGATACCGCTGATCATCCTGTATTATTCCGGTCTCGGCGCGTTCGGCGCTGCGGTCGGGGGGGCCGGCCGCACCGTGCTCGGCGCGGCGGGCGGCATCGTCATCGTGTTCATGGCCCTGCGCATGATCGCGGGCCGTGCCGCCGGGGCTGGGCGGGACGTCACGCGGCACGGGAACGCGTTCACCGACGGGGTGATCCTGACGGCCGCCAACCCCTATTTTTACCTGTGGTGGATCTCCGTCGGAGGGGCTCTCGTGGCCCGGGCGTCCGGTTTCGGTACCGCGGGCCTGGGTGCGTTCATCACCGTGCACTGGCTCTGCGACCTGGGGTGGTCCTGGACCCTCTCGGCCCTGTCCTACCGTGGCACCAGGTTCTTCGGCAGGTCCTTTCAGAAGGGGCTGTTTATCGTGATGGGGATGTTGCTCCTTTTCTTCGGCGCGCGGTTCCTGTACGACGCCGTCATCTCTGCCAGGGCGCTCGTGTTCCCGGCCTAGCCGGGGCCCGCGCGCGATACGAATTCTCCGCGCGGGAAAAAATATGGTCGACTTTTACGGGCTTGACCGGATATAATGGGGCGTCGTGGATCTCTTCATCCGTGACACCTGGACGGAAAGGGCGCGCCTCCGGGCCCGATCGTCAAAGTCAGGCAAGGCTGCATGGCGGACAAGGTCAAGATACTCATAGTCGAGGACGAGTTAATCACCGCGGAAAATATCCGTCAGATCCTGGAAAGGAACGGGTATGACGTCGTGGGTGTCGCCGCCGACGGCCGTGACGCAGTGCGCATCAGCTCCGAGGCGAAGCCCGACCTGATTCTGATGGACGTTCTTCTCCAGGGGGACATGGACGGCATCGAGGCCGCGGGCGCCATCCACGATTTGCTCGATATCCCCATCATCTATATCACCTCTCTTTCGGACAAATCGACGCTGGACCGCGCCAAGAACACCTCGCCGTACGGCTACCTGAACAAGCCCCTGAACGTGAGGGACCTCTGCGCCACCGTCGACATGGCCCTGTACAAGTACAGCATCGAGCGCCAGCTGAAGGACAGGGAGGACTTTCTCCAGAGCATACTCCGCACCGCCCCCGTGGGCATCGGCATCGTGACGAACCGGATCATAGGGTGGACCAACAAGAAACTGCAGGATATGACGGGGTACACGGAGGAGGAGCTCTTCGGGAGGAGCGCCCGGATGATCTACTCCGACGATGACGAATATGAGCGGGTGGGGTTCGAGCAGTACCAGCAGATACTCAAGACGGGAAGCAGCACCCTCGAGACGCGATGGAAGCGGCGCGACGACAAGATCGTGGAAATACTCCTCGGCGCCACCCCGCTCAAGTCGAGCGATCTGGCGGGCGGCATCACCTTCACGGCCCTGGACATGACCGAGCGCAAGAACACGCTCCGCGCGCTCATCGAGTCCGAGGAAAAATACAGGAACCTGTTCACGCACGCGAGCGACGGCATCTGCATCGTCCAGGATGGAATGCTGACGCTCGCGAACAAGCAGATGGAGATCATCACGGGCCGCTCCGCGGAGATGACCATGAGCATGCCCTTCAACGAGCTCATCGACCCCGAGGAGATCGAGAAGGTCCTGAAAAAACAGGAGTTCTTCAGGCAGAGCAGGATGGAGACGCAGCGCTACGAGACGCGCCTCATCCACCGCGAGGGCCACAGGATCGAGGTGGAATTCAGGATCAGCAAGACCACGTTCAACGGCAGGGACGCTTCCATGGTGATAGTCAGCGATATCACCGAGCGGCGGAGGGCGCAGGAGCTCCTGATACAGTCCGAGAAGATGATGACGGTGGGTTCCCTGGCCGCGGGGATGGCGCACGAGATCAACAACCCGCTCGGCATTATACTGCAGGCGGTGCAGGCCATCGAGGCGAAGCTTTCCACCGAATACGCGAAGAACGTGGAGTCGGCGGACACGCTGGGGCTCGATCTCGGCGTCGTGAAGAACTACCTCGATGCGAGCGGCGTCGCCGATTATCTCGAGGGCGTCAGGGAGGCCGCGGTCCGCGCGTCGAAGATCGTTTCCAACATGCTGCAGTTCAGCCGGCGCAGCGAGTCGAGGATGTCCCCGGTGGATCTCAATACGCTCATCGACAACACGCTGGAAATGGCCTCCAGCGATTACGACCTCAAGAAAAGGTACGATTTCCGCAAGATAAGCGTGACGCGGAATCTGGCCCCCAACCTGCCGCCGGTCATGTGCATCGAGACCGAAATCGAGCAGGTGGTCCTCAACCTGCTGAAGAACGCGGCTCAGGCCATGATTAATATCAACGACACCGATTTCAAGCCGACCATACGGATCGACACGAACGTAGAGAACGGCAGCGCGATAATCCGCCTTACCGACAACGGGCAGGGCATGGGGCGGGAGGTCCTCCGGCATATTTTCGAGCCGTTTTACACCACCAAGAAGGCCGGGCTCGGGACCGGGCTCGGGCTCTCGGTTTCCTATTTCATCATCACGACGAACCACGGCGGCTCGATCACCGCCGATTCAGAACCAGGCAGGGGATCGACCTTCACCATAGTTCTTCCCCTCGCGAAGGAGGAACAATGACAGCGGGACCGGTCACCGTGCTCGTGCTCGACGACGAACGACTCATCCGGAGGCTCCTGACGGATTTTCTTGAAATGAACGGCATGATCACCATCCCCGCCTCGTGTGGAGAGGAAGGCCTCGGCATGCTCCGGGAGAAGCCCGCCGACGCAGCGATCGTCGACGTGCGCCTCCCGGACATGGACGGCAACGAATTCATCGTCAGGGCGTCCAGGATACGCCCCGCCCTCAAATTCATCATCCACACCGGGTCCCTGGATTACAGGCTCCCCGACGAGCTCACCGCCCTGGGCATAGGGGAGGAATCCGTGGTACACAAGCCGGTCAGGGACATGAAGGTGTTCGGGGACATCATCATGCGGCTTACCGGGGCCGGGTCGGGGTGATATTTTTCTTGCGTAAAAAGGATTGTTCCCGGAGAAATGGCCGATTGAGATTTCCGGTCAGGAAGAACGCACCCCATGCATATATTCGACGTGATTATCATCTTCGCCGCGGGCCTGTCGATCATGATGGCGCTTGGACTCGCGGTGAGGCCCCTCAGTTTCCGTAATGTCATACTGGCCATCACGCTTGCGCTCATGGCGTATCTCACCATGTCGCTCTATCTGCTCCATTCGAAGCAGATTTACGAGTATCCCCTTCTTTTCCTGGGCCAGGTGCCGGTCGTCATGATAATCGGTCCGTTTCTTTATTTTTACGTGCTCAGCATATCCGGAGACAAGGACGGCCTGTCAAAGCGGGACATACTCCATTTCATACCGGTCATTCTGGTGGTCCTGTACCTCATGCCCTATTTTCTGTATTCTCCCAACACCCAGCAGCAGATCATCTACGAAATGCTCGAAAAGGAACGGCACATTCCCCTGCGCGCCATATTCACAGGCGCGGTGTTCCTGCCCGTCATCTATATCAGCCTGCCCCTGGTCCGGATCGTCCTGAAAATACGAAAGGCCACCACCATACAGAAAAAGATGATCCTGCTCATCGCCCTCCTCGTGCTGTGGAGCCTGACCGGGATCGCGGGCATTGGGGGCACCATCGCCCTCTCGTTCTCGTTCCTGAAGGGGATAAATCTCTTCGTATGCGCGGTTATCTTCTGCTTTTACCTCCTGGGGCAGCGCTATCCGTACCTCCTCCAGTTCGGGACCGTACCCGCTAAGATCGAGACACAGGGAAAATCGTACCTTGCCGGCATAGACCTGGACATCCTGGAAAAGCAGATTTCCTCGATCATGGAGGAGGAAAAGATATACTGCGACGAGGACCTTTCCCTCCCGCGCCTGAGCGGCGCCCTGGGTATCTCGACGCACCAGCTTTCCCAGTTCCTGAACCAGTACTACAACAAGAACTTCAACAGCTTCGTGAACGGTTACCGTATCGAGGAAGCGAAGAGAATTCTCGTGGAAGAACCGTCCCGTAACACCCTTTCCGTCGCCGAGGCGGTGGGGTTTAACTCGTACTCGGCGTTTCACGGGGCCTTCAAAAAAGAAACGGGATTTTCACCCGCTGAATACCGCAGGAAGGAGCTCAGAGTATCGGGACAGGTCACCCAGGCCTGATATCCCGCATATTCGGAATTATAAATCCGGAAGTGAAATCAGTTCCACATTTATAAATTCACGAGATTTTTTTCCAGGAATCTGATATTTATTATTCAACCCGTGATAAAACTTCTTCTATTTTAGGGCAAATCCTCCTAAAATATGTTTAATCACTGTATCACGGGCTTAAGCGCTGTAAGGTTAATTCTATCTCTGAGGAAACCCGGCAACCCCGTGGTTTCCTTTCCTTTTTTATGGGGTTTCTTCATTCATCATATCCCCTTTATTCCATTTTTTCCCGCCTTCCCGTGATAAATAAAAGGATTGATTTAAACCTTCGGGTATGATAGCATTCATTCCTGTTGCGCGCTGAATCCGGTTTTCGGTGGTATCGTTTGAAAAAGATCGCCTTCTTTCCCCTCGTGCTGTTATGCCTGCTGGGCGCCGCAACCGTGCCCTCCCGGGCGGCGGATAAAGCGGGGTGGGACGTAATCCTTGCAATCAGGGGGGGATATTGCAACAGCGCGGGGCATTACGCCGGCAGGCTGGGAAACGGCTGGAATGCGGGCTTTTCAATATCCCCCTGGCGGTACATGTTCATCCATCCCGATCTCGATTTCAGGTACGCGGCGTTCGATCTCAGGCGGGGGGTTCGGTCCTCGTTCACGTCGATGTCCGCCTCCGCCGGGCTTCTCCTGGAGTACCCTGTGCTGCCGAGCATGCATGTATACGGGGGGGCGTACTTCCAGGAGAGTTATATCCGCCTCAGGGGGGACGCACTCACCGGGAACCGTGTCGCGTACAAGCCCGGCCTCATGGTCAGGGGAGGCATCGACATTCCCCTGAGATGGGGGATAATGCTCCGGTTCGGCGTGGACTACAGCTACTCGATCGTCTCGAACAGGGACTACCACAGCCTGTATTACGCGGCGGGGATCGTCTACAACCGGGGCGTCCAGGTTATGGAAGCCTCGCGGATGCGCGAGGACAAGGACGTGAGCGAGAGGGACAGGCTGGCGCGCGAGAAGCGGCAGAAAGCGCTGGTCGAACTCCGCCGCGCGCGCGAGCTTTTCGCGGGGAAGCAACCCTATAATGCGATCGCCGCGCTTGAGCCGATCGCCGACTCGCTTCCCGAGGCCGCTGACGAGCTCGCGAAGATGAGGGCCTCCATGAAGGGAGACGTTCCCATTCTCGAAAAGCAGGGAATGGATGCCTACGAGAAGAGCGACTACGAGCGCTGCATTTTCATCATGAGAAGGCTCAAGCTGATCGAGCCATCGAACAGGACCGTCGGCATCTACCTGCCGCGGGCGATCAAGCGGTACGAGGCGCTGAAGAAACTCAAATAGGGCCCTCCCTTGAAAATACGTTACAAGCTCATACTGATTTTCGTCTTCATCATCATCGCCGCGGCGCTTCCGCTGTCCCTCTTCAACCTTTTCCAGCAGGAAAAGCAACTCATCAGGCAGCTCGATCACAGGGGCCGCGTGAACAGCTCGATGATTGCCCGTTTCGGCTTGTCGGTGCTGATGATGAACGGGGGCGATCTCGAAAACTCCCGGGTCGACCTGCGGGACATGATGGGCATGCTCGACCTGCTTTCCGAAGAGGGCGTCGTGTATGCCGACGTCATCATGCTCTCGGGTGCGGCAGGCATGAACGGGGAGCGGATCGCGCACTACCGCAACGGGAACATCCTCCGCGCCGACCCGTTTCCGGCGGGCAGAGACGGCAGCGCCGCCAGGCGCGCCCTGGCCGGGGCCGGACCGTCGATCGTGCGTTTGCCCGGCATACCCGGCCAGTGCACCGAGTTCCTGGCCGCGGCTTCGCTCCCGGGCAGGCACCCCCTCTGCGCAGGCAGGATAGTGTATTCGCGGTCGACGGCGCTCGTTCCGATCATCAGGCTGAGGCGCGTCATATTCGTATCGACCGCGGTCGCGGTCGGGGTCGTGACCGTGCTCGGCCTGGCGTTCAGCGGCTTCCTCACGCGCCCGATACGGCGGCTTATCGAGGGCGTCGGGCGTCTCGGGGCCGGCGACCTGAGCCATCGCGTGAGCGTCCAGACCAAGGACGAGTTCCGCATTCTGGCGAACACCTTCAACGATCTCTCGCAGATGATCAAGCTCGAGATCGACCAGCTGATAGCCGCAAACCTCGAGCTGAAACGCCTCGACGCGCTGAAGGACGAGTTCATCGCGAACATGTCGCACGAGCTGCGCTCGCCCCTCTACGGGATGATCGGGCTGGCCGAATCGCTCGCGGGAGGGGTCTGGGGGGCGCAGTCGCCGGAATCGGTCCACAACCTCCAGATGATCGCCCTGAGCGGGAAGCGACTTGCGGGGCTCGTGGACGATCTTCTCGATTTCTCCCGCCTGAAGTACGGGGATATCGTCCTCAGGAGGGGACCGGTGAACGTGCACTCCGTTGCCCAGTACGCCGCGTCCATAATGTCGCCACTCGCGGCGCGCAAGGGCCTTGTGATCGTGAACGCGATCCCCCCGGGAGGCTGGTGGGCTGACGGGGACGAGGACCGTCTCCAGCAGGTGCTCCTCAATCTCGTGGGCAACGCGGTGAAGTTCACCGAAAAGGGCTCTGTCACGATCGAGGCCGAGCGCGACGCGGCAACCGGCAGCGTGAGGATCACGGTGTCGGATACCGGGATCGGCGTACCCGAGGGCAGCCGGGAGAACATATTCCGGCCGTTCGAGCAGGCGGACGGGTCCGTGTCTCGCTCGTACGGGGGAACGGGGATCGGCCTGGCCATATCCAGGCACCTGGTGGAGCTCCACGGCGGCAGGATATGGACCGAGCCGCGGGACGACGGCGGGTCGCGGTTCATCCTGACGCTCCCCTCGTGCGGTCCCGGGACTGCGGCGGCCCCCGGGCCCGCCCTGCCAATGTTCAGGGAGGAGCGCGCGGCGTTCCACCCGGGGAGCGGGGAGCTCGTCAAGCCGTCTGTCGCGGGCCCGCCGCAGGGGAAATGGCGGGTGCTCGTAGTGGACGACGAGCGGGTGAACCTCCAGGTGATGGTCAATGAGCTTTCCATGGACGGATACGAGGTGATCGTCGCCGAGAGCGGCGTCGAGGCGCTCGAGATCATCGCCGGGGGGCGCGTGGACCTGGTGGTGCTCGACGTCATGCTCCCGCGGATGTCCGGTTTCGAGGTATGCCGGAGAATACGGGAGACCCGTCCCTCGCACGACCTCCCCGTGCTCATGCTCACCGCGAGGAACAGGACCGAGGACGTGGTCGCGGGGCTCGAGTCCGGGGCGAACGATTACGTGGCCAAGCCCGTGGGCAGGCTGGAGTTTCTGGCGCGCGTCAGGGGCCTGCTGTCCCTGGAGCGCAGCTTCAGGCTCCACGAGGAGCTCGCGCTCATCAAGCGTGAGGTGCAGATCGCCCACAACATCCAAAGCGTCATTCTCGCGGGGCTGCCGGCCCTGCCCGATGGAATGCGCGTGGCTTTCAGGTACTGCCCCATGACCGAACTCGGCGGGGATTTTTACGACATACGGAAACTGTCAGAACGGTCGCTCGCGGTGCTCGTCGCCGATGTGTCCGGTCACGGAATCCCCGCGGCCCTTATCTGCAGCATGCTGAAGATCGCCTATGAGCTCAACTACCAGGCCGGTTCCTCGCCGGCCGTGATCATGGAGACGCTCAACCGCATCATGTCGGGCTATCTGGACGGGCAGTTCATCACGGCCTGTTTCGCGGTGATAGATCGTGATGCCATGACGATCCGTTACGCAAATGCGGGCCACTGGCCCATAATCCTCCAGACGGAAGGGGACGACCTCGCGCTACTCGATTCCGGCCCCGGGTTCATCCCCCTGGGCTGGGACCGGGACGCGCGCTACGAGACAAGCGAGATCCCGATCGGGGGCGCGGCGCGGATTGTTTTTTACACCGACGGGATCGTCGAGGCCAGGGACGGCGGGGATCACATGTTCGGCGAGGAGCGATTCCACGACCTGCTGAAGGCCCGCCGGGGCGACGGGCCCGACGAGCTGGCCGAGGCCGTCGTCGGCGGGGTCGATGCCTGGGAGGGGGGATCGAGGAGGGACGACGTGACGTTTGTCGTGGTGGATGTTTCGCGTTAACGGTCGCCCCCCCCGCGAGCCTTTTTATCCATATAATAAAAAAAATACTTGAAGGCACTTATTCGGGAGTGCATACTATGATTTCGGTTTTTCATCACGGGCCAACACCGCTGCGCCGGGGCCCGCGGTTGAGAAAGACCGGAACGGGGTTTTTGATATGGACATCGAGATCATCGCCATGGCACGGAAGCAGGACGAAAGGATCGATTTCAATTACCTCGTCTTTCTCACTCGCGGCGCGAATGTCTTCGACGCGGGCGCAGGCGAGGAATTCTGGCTGTTCATGAAGACGCTTATCGAGGGCGGCGCGTTGAAGATCGCCGTGGACATGGATGGCCTTGATTTCATCGACAGCCTCGGGATAGGCGTGCTGGTCAACTGCGCGAAGCTAATCCGCCAGAAGGGTGGAGACATCGTGTTGTACAGGGTCCCGGAGCATATCGACAGGATATTCGGGCCGCTCAGGCTGAACAGGTTCATCCGGATTTTCGACGAAATGCATGACATCATGCGTTTTTTCCGGACGGTGTGAAGGGGCCGCGGCCTTCCGGCAATTACGGAGAGTGAACGGGTTAGGATTATGATGTTCGAATTCGAAGTGGTGAAGGTATCGTCAATGAGCGCGGAAAAAATCGACTATTCCACGCTGATCTTCAAGATTCCCCTGCCGAAAAAGCTGGACATGGAAAACTCCAAGGACCTCTGGATTTTTCTGAAAACGCTCATCTCGGGCGGGGCGCAGAAGATATACATCAACATGAAAAACGTGGAGTTCATCGACAGCTCCGGCATAGGGATCATCATAAACGCGGCCAAGCTCGTCAGGAAGCAGAAGGGCGATATCATCCTCTCGGACGTGTCCGAGAACATCAAATCGATATTCAAGCTCATCCATTTCGAGAACTTCATCAAGGTGTACAATAATGAGATCGAGGCGCTCAATTCCCTGCGCTATGTGTGAGGCGTTCGGGGAGTGCCCGGGCAAAAACGCGCGGAGGAGATTTCCCGATGGCCGATGAAACGAGGACCGGGAACGGCGGGAACCCCGCCGCAGAGGAGGATTGGGGCGTATTCCTGGAACTCCTGGGCGATTATATCTTCATAATCGACTCGAAGGGATACATCATCCACGCGAACACCGTGGCCTCCAAGCGCTTCGCGTATTCCATACAGGAACTCTCGAACATGAATATCTTCGACCTCTATCCCCCCGAACGCAGCAAGGAGGCGGAAGACGTCTATTCCCAGATCATCATGGGGGAGAGGTTCATTTGCGACATCCCGCTCAGGACCCGCGCCGGCGGCCTGATCGAGGTTGAGACCAAGGTCACCACCGGGCGGTGGCGGGGACGCGACGTCATCTTCAGCATATCCCGCGACGTATCCGCGGGCAAGGTAATCCAGTACGAGCTCAGGCTCGCCTTCGAGAAGCTCCGCTCAATCATCATATCCATATCCGGCTACATATGGAGCGCGATGGCGGGCAAGAACGAGAAATTTTCCTATATATTCCAGTCCCCGGTGATCGAAACGCTCACCGGTCGGTCCGCGGATTATTTCCTGACCGGGCCGGACCAGTGGCTGGGCATCGTGCATCCCGACGACGCGGTCATGGTCTCGGAGATGTACGGCCGGCTCATCAGGGCGCAGAGCTTCAACGAGGACAACACCTACCGGATTTTCTACGCCGACGGCACCGTCCGTTGGGTGCGCGACAGCATACTGGCGCGCGAGTTCGGGGACGGGCAAGTCCGCCTGGACGGCGTGATCACCGACGTCACCGAGCGCCGACAGGCCATTCAGGCCCTCGAGGAATCGGAGTCACGCCTGAAGGCCATACTCTCGTCGATGAGCGACATGGTGTTCGCCTTCGACCGCGACACGCGTTTCACCTTCTACCACACCCCGGAGATGGGCGACCTCTACATCGAGCCGGTCAAGTTCATCAACCAGAAAGTCTCCGACGTGATGCCCCCCAGCGTCAGCGATAAGTTCCTCGGGGCGTTCGAAGAGGCGCGCGAGGGCAGGGAACTCGAGTTCGAGTACAGCCTGCCCATCGCGGGAAGGCTGAAGTGGTTTTCCACCATGGTGACGCCCATCCGGAAGAACGATACGTTCGACGGGGTCGTGACCGTCATCCGGGACATCACGCGGCAGAAGGTCCTCGAGGATTCGCTCGAGCGGTCGGAAAACATGTTCAGGCTGCTTGCCGGCAGCATCGGCGAGGGTTACGTGATGACGGACATGCAGGGCAGGATCACGGAGGTGAACCAGGCCTTCCCGGCCCTGCTCGGGTACGGCGAGGACGACGTTTCCGGCATGCTGTTCCGCGACCTGGTGCCCGCGCCGGGCAGGGCCTACGTGGAAAAGGCGATGGTGGAGGATGCGCTCGCGAAGGGCAGTTCCGGCCCCATCCGGGCGGAGCTCCTCGCGAAAAAGGGGGATATACTCGCCGTCGAGCTCACGTCCCACTGCGTCAGGGACCGCGATGGCGAGCCGCGGGGTGTCTGGCACCTGGTTCGCAGGATATGACTTTTTTTATTGACAATAATTATCCTCGTTGTTTATTGGTTCAGTTTAGAGGTCGGCCCCCCTGCGATATCTGGCGGGGTCGCGAAAATGCCCAGGTGGTGGAATTTGGTAGACACGCATGGTTGAGGGCCATGTGGGAATTATCCTGTGCGGGTTCAAATCCCGCCCTGGGCACAGAGTCGATCCCCCCGGTCGACGTACATAACCCGAGATGATATCTAATATCCACTCCCGAATGAATGAAGAGGTCCCCTGGTGGCAGTAGAACAAACGCTTGTCATTATCAAACCCGACGGTCTGGTCAAGTCCCTCACCGGAAACATCCTTTCGCGTCTTTCCGAGACGAAGCTCGTAATCATCGGCGCGAAGGTCCTGCAGGTAAGCAGGGAGCTCGCTTCCGAGCATTACAAGCACCTGAAGGACAAGCCCTTTTTCGAGGAGCTGGTCCAGTACATCATGGGCGATATCCACCACACCCACCGCGTGATGGCGCTCATCTACCAGGGTGACGACGCGATCTCCAAGGTCAGGACCATCGTCGGCAACACGAACCCCGAGGAGGCGAACCCCGTCAGCATCAGGGGCGCCTACGGAAGGATCACCACCACGGGCGTGTTCGAGAACGTGGTACACGCCTCGTCGAGCACCGAGGACGCCGAGCACGAGATCAAGCTCTGGTTCAAGCCGTCGGAGGTGGTCGGGGACATCTATCCCAGCAAGGAAGTGATTCTGAAAGAAGTCCGCGAGCTGGAATGGGTATAGGCGGGAGGTTTTTTTCATGAGGATAATACTTCTCGGCGCGCCGGGAGCGGGCAAGGGGAGCGTGGCCGGTCTCCTGAAGGAAAAGCATCCGGTCAGGCAGATATCCACCGGCGACATGCTCCGCAGCGCGATCACCGCCGGCACAGAGCTCGGCCGCACCGCCGAAGGATACATGAAACGGGGAGAGCTGGTGCCGGATTCCCTGATCATGGGCATCATGGAACACAGGCTCGCCGAGCCCGATTGCAAAGAAGGCTTCATCCTCGACGGCTTCCCCAGGACCATCGCGCAGGCGGACGGGCTCAAGCACATTCTCGGGCGCCTGGGGATAAGGCTCGACGCCGTGGTGAATCTCGAGGTGCCGCGCGAGGTCCTCATTCGGCGGCTGACCAGCAGGCGCACCTGCTCGAACCCGGAGTGCCAGGCCATCTTCAACATCTACACCAGGCCCCCCCGCGTGGAGGGCGTGTGCGACAACTGCGGCGGCAAGCTGGTGCAGCGGGACGACGAAACGGAAGAGGCAATCGCGCAGAGGCTCGTCATATACGGCGAGAAGACGGCGCCGCTCATAGATTATTACCGCGGTGATCCCGCATTCATCTCGGTCGATGGGATGGACGCGAACGCGGTGGTCGCAGACGTCGAGAAGGCGGTGGCGAAAAGAAAATAACGGGCGCGAGTGTGCCTGTTCAGCAATACTGGAGAGATTCCCGAGAGGTCGAAGGGGGCGGTCTCGAAAACCGTTGTGGGCTTGTCCCACCGAGGGTTCGAATCCCTCTCTCTCCGCAGAGATTTCTGCCGCAATTGTTTATTGACATGCGGCCGGGGGCCATTATAAGAGTAACGGTTTCATAAAACGGTTTTTATTCAAAGGAGAGGTGTCTGGGAGGCCGAAGGAGCACGGTTGGAAACCGTGTGTAGCGTAAGCTACCGGGGGTTCGAATCCCCCCCTCTCCGCATACGCATCATGTCCTACCAGATAACAGCGAGAAAATGGCGGCCCCAGACCTTCGACGAGGTCGTCTACCAGGAACATATCTCCCGGACACTGAAGAACAGCATCAAGAACGGCAGGATATCCCACGCCTATCTTTTTTCCGGGCCGCGCGGCGTGGGCAAGACCACCATGGCGCGCATCCTGGCGCGCTCGGTGAACTGCGCGAAGGGCCCGGCCGAGATACCGTGCGGGGCGTGCGACAACTGCAGCGAGATCAAGGCCGGTAACTCCTTCGACGTGATCGAGATCGACGGCGCGTCCAACCGCGGGATCGAGGACATCCGCGAGCTCCGCGAGAACGTGAACTTCGTGCCGGTCAAGTCGCGCTACAAGATATACATCATCGACGAAGTCCACATGCTCACGGCGCCGGCCTTCAACGCGCTCCTCAAGACGCTCGAGGAGCCCCCGGCGCACGTCATCTTCATCTTCGCGACCACGGAATACCACCAGATACCCGAAACCATCCTTTCCCGCTGCCAGAAGTACTTTTTCAAGAAGATTCCGGTGGAGTCGATCGTCCCGCACCTCCGCCGCATCGTGGACAAGGACGGATACCGCATATCCGACCGGGCGCTCTATTCAATTGCGCGCTCCGCCGAGGGGTCCATGCGCGACGCGCAGTCAATCCTCGACCAGGTCGTGTCGTTCGGGAGCGGCGACGGCGGCGAGATCGACGAGGACGACGCGTTGGCGATCCTGGGTATCGTGCCGCTGGAGAGCTACCTGCGCATACTCCTGGCAGTCGGCGAATCGGACGCGCCGTCGGCGATGGAGGAGATCGAGAGGATATCGTCCCTGGGCGCGGACGTTCCACGCTATGTCACTGGGCTGATCGGCGTGTTCCGCGCCCTCCGGCTCATCAGGGGAGGCATCGCGGTCAGGGAGCTGTTGTCTCTCTCCCAGACCGAGGCGGACGAGCTCGCCGGGGCCGCGCGCCTGTTCCACGACGAGGAACTCTCGCTCATGTTTCTGCGCGCGTCCGACCTGGAGGCGCACCTCAGGTACTCAAGCCACGAAAGGACGCACCTGGAGATGGCGGTCCTCGACATGATCGCGATCAAGGCGATGCCCTCGATCGCGTCGATCGTACGGAAGATCGGGGGCGGTGCGGAACCGGGCCCCGAGGCGCCCGCCGTGCCGGGCACGGGCAGCCCCGGACCCTCTCCCTCCCGGCCCGCGCCGCGATCCGCGGCTGCGACGACCGTCCCCGTGACGCCCGGGACCGCCCGGCCGGCGGAACCGGCTCCCGTCGCGGAAAGCTCGAAGGAAACGCTGGGCCTGCAAAAAGCCTGGCAGCGCTTTCTCGGCACCGTCAGGGAAGAGAAGCAGTCGCTCCACCTGAAGCTGAAGGTCGCCGAGATTGAGGATCGCGGCGATACCGCGGCCCTCGTCTTTTCCGGCGGCCATGACAGGTCCTATTACCAGAAGATTCTGCCCCCTCGCGACCTCGCGACGGTCGGCGAGGCCCTTTCGTCCCTCACCGGCAGAAAACTGCGGGTGGACATAGACGTAAAGGCCGCCGCGCCCAGGACGGCCCCGGCCGGACCCGCACCGACCGTCGAAGACGACGCCCCGCCGCCCGACGCGGAAATGCTGAAGAACCCCTCATCGCAGGAATACGACAAGGTACCCGGCGCAGTCGAAAAGCTGGTGAACACCTTTCACGGCGAGATCATTCAGAAAAAGAAAGGAGACAGGTGATGTTGAAAGGATTGGGCGATATCGGCGCCCTCATGAAAATGCAGAAAGACCTGAAACAGGCCCAGAAAAAACTCGCGCAGGCCACCGCCGAGGGACAGAGCCCCGACGGGAGGGTGAAGGCCGTCATGAACGGCGAGTTCAAGCTGGTCGGTATCGCCATCGACGAAGCCGCGCTCGCGCCCGGCGATCGGAAGGCGCTGGAAAAGTCGGTCATTGCCGCGGTCAATAACGCGGCCTCCGCGATCAAGGAACACTCGGCCCAGGAGATGAAGAAGATGACCGGGGACCTGAACATTCCAGGACTCGATTCGTTCCTGAAATGAGGGGGATAGCCTTGTGAGCGGCGTATCCCGCTACATTGACGACCTGGTAAAGAGGCTCTCCCGTCTGCCCGGTGTGGGGCCGAAGAGCGCGTCCAGGCTCGCCTTCCATATCCTCAAGATGCCCCGCGAGGAAGTCGAGTCACTCGCGCGGGCCCTCGTCGAGGTGAAGGACCGGATCCGATCCTGCCGGGTTTGCTTCGGCATCTCCGACGGCGAACGATGCACAATCTGCGCGGACCCGGCGCGCGACGGGTCGGTGATCTGCGCGGTGGAGCAGGCCAAGGACGTGCTCACCATCGAATCCACCGGGGAGTTCCACGGGAGGTACCACGTGCTCGGCGGACTCATATCCCCCCTTGACGGGGTGGGCCCGGACGAGCTCCACATAGGGCCGCTCGTGGCGCGCTGCCGCGAAGGCGGTGTGACCGAGGTGATCCTGGCGTTCAATCCCTCGGTGGAAGGCGAGGCCACGTCGCTGTACGTCGCGCGGGAGCTCAGGGAGCTGGGCGTGCGTGTCACGCGTATCGCGAGGGGCCTCCCGGTGGGAGCGGACATCGAGTTCGCCGACCGCGCGACCATCGCGAGGTCCATCCAGGGAAGGATGGACCTTTAGGGCCGAGGGCCATATCCCCCCTTACTTCTTTTTCTTGCCTTCAACCTGCAGGAGCACCGGCACGCCCTCGAGGCCGAGCTCCTTCTGGAGCGACTTCTCGAAATAACGGAGCACGTCCTTTCTGAACAGGTCCGGCTTGTTCACGAAGAGCTTGAACACGGGCACGGCCGCGGGGATTTGCGTGGCGTAGTAAATGCGGATATCGCCCATCTGCGGGACGCGCCCGGAGCCCTGCAGCGTCGCCAGGACCCTGTTCAGCCGCGGCGTGTCGATCCTGGTCCTGGCCCGCTCGTACAGGTCCAGTGCCGCCTCGATCAGCCGGTGCGTGCGCTGCCGGTTTTTCGCCGAGATCGATATAATCGGGAAGTCCCGCGCGCGGTAGAACGACCGCTCGATTTTGTCGCGGAACTCGTCGAAGGTTTTGTGGTCCTTCTCGATGGCGTCCCACTTGTTCACCGCGATGATTACGGGCCTTCCGATGGCGAGGATTTCGTCCGATATCTTCTTGTCCGTGTCGGTCAGGCCCGCGGTCGCGTCGACCAGGTGGATGGTCACGTCGGCCTTCCTGATAGAATCGAGCGTCCTTGTCAGGGAGTAGTACTCGATGTTTTCCTGTATGCGGCTCTTCTTGCGCATCCCGGCGGTGTCGATGATGGAGATATTCCTGCCGTGAAACGTGAATTCCTCGTCAACGGCGTCCCTTGTGGTGCCCGGCAGGTCCGAGACCACGGAGCGGCTGTAGCCGAGCAGGGAGTTCATCAGGGTCGACTTGCCCGAGTTAGGCTTTCCCACGAGCGCGAGCTTCATGTCGGGCTCGCGGACCGCGGTCTTCTTCACGGGAAGGAGACCGGCGATTTTTTCCATCAGGAGCCCGGTGTTCATCCTGTTTTTGGCGGACAGGGGCACGATCTCGGCGAAGCCGAGCTCGTAAAAATTCGACACGTGCTCCATCTCTCGCGACGAATCGATCTTGTTCACCACCGCGATGCACGGCACGCCGAGCTTGCGCACGAGAGCCGCCAGGTCGTGGTCGTACGACTCGGGCGCGGGCGGCTCCATGAGCAGCACGATCACCGCGGCCCGCGCCAGGTGCGCGCGCGCGTTTTCCAGGATGGGGGCCGAGAGCTCCGAGGCGCCGGGAAGGTCGAGACCGGGCGTGTCGGCGAGCGTGAACAGCACGCCCCCCGCGTCCGCCGTGCAGGAGATCACATCCCTCGTGAGTCCCGGGACCGCGTCGACGATGGCGCGCTTCTCGCGCACGAGCGCGTTGAATAGCGTCGATTTGCCGACGTTTCTTCGTCCCGCGATGGCGACGATGGGCATCTTTGCACTCAACGTAGGTGTCTCCTTGTGCGCGTGGTCATCCATCCAAGTCGCGGTGATGCGACAGCGCAAGCATTTATCCCCCCACGTGGGGCCGCCGGGGCAAACATCGTGAAAAAAATCAAATAAAATGCGACATAATCACGTTTTTTTGTTGCATTATTAACGCATGCTGATATAGTACTCATTAAAATTTAAAAAGTGGGGTGTTTTTATCAATGGCAGCTAAATCCTCAAAACAGATCGAGAACATTCTCAAGCAGAAGGCCGCCAAAATTAAAAAGCTCAGCGCCGATGTTAAGAAAGAACAACTTGCTGTCGGCAAACTGAAAAAAGATCTCGCCGCGGCCAAAAAGAAAGAGGCGGCTAAGAAAGGCGTGAAGGGCAAGAAAAAAGTTAAAAAGTCCAAGCCGAAACCCAAACCCAAGGCGAAACCGTTCGTTTCATCATTCTGACAGAACCTCCGGTTATGCTGAGGAGGGAGCGATCCCTCTTTTTTTTTCTGGACTTCCCATGGAGGAACAAATATATTAAAAATAGTGCATTTCTGAGACGATATATTAGTAATTCAGCATCCAGTCCGAACAGGGAATCCCGTTCGGCAGCGGGGCGGGCAATTCCCAGAGGTGGGCTGTGCAGCAGATAAACCAGAGAAAAAAACGCGAATTCCAGTCTTTTACTACCATCAATGACGTAATCAACATCCTCCGCTCCCAGTTCTCCACGCGAAAACTGTATATCAAGTACGCGGTTCCCAAGATGGAAGCCACGATCAATGAATTCATGCCCGACGGGACCATGATGGTGGTGACCGATCCCAATTACGAGCATGCCGACAAGGAGATTATCCTCTACGGGCTCTCCGACAAGTACCTCGAAATAGACCTGGAAGTCGTCGAGAACCGGGGTCCGGGGTATTTCATGTGCAAGATCAAGTCAGCCCGCAGGGCCACCAGGGGGAGGCGGGACCTCAGGTTCAAGGTCGCGCCCGACGAGGTGGTGGCCACGAATTTCAAGGTTTCACGACACATGATAGGGATAACCAGCTACAACATCCCCACCAGCATAAAAGTCGTCCTCGACCAGTTCCAGAACAAGAACTCGAAGATCAGCGACATCTTCAAGGTCGATATTTTTTCCACCGACGACAAGGATCCCGTCATGAGCGACATGCGCAAGAGCGGGAAGGTCCTCTACGTCGCCGACGCGGCGGATCCCGCCTCGTACAAGCCCATGAACGATGATTTCATAGACCCGGAGGATCTCTTCGGCAAAAACCTGCAGTCGTACCTGCTAAAAAACGTCGAGAAGGGCTACAAATCCATACTCGTGGTGCCCATCATCTACATAGCAGACAACGACAGCTCGGTGCCGTTCGCCTACATCCAGCTGATCTCAAAGAGCAAGCAATTCAGCCTGGACGACGTTCTCGAGATCAAGGACCATGCCTTCAAGCTGGTCGATCGCATCCGGGACGCGAACACGCTCCTTCTGCAGGTCCACCAGACCGTCGTTGACATAAGCCGCGGCGGGGCCAAGCTTAAGATCGACGACGCCCAGCTTCGGCAGTATATTGCCAAGTCTCGCGGCTTCATCTTCGACCTGGTGTTCAAGCTCCAGGCCCCGATCACCATTTATGGCGAAATCCGGGTAACCTATACCGACGAGGACGGCAATCTCTTCGTGGGGGTCGATTTCGAGGGTAATTCGTCCCGTAAGGACGAAATGAAGCGTTATTATTCAATTATCAAGCCCATGGAAGCCGAATATAAATCGCGATTGATCCGCACGATGAAGGCGAAAAAGGCGACTAGTCCCGAAACGTGATTCCGTCCCTGACGGCTTCCGCGTCCGACACTCGCGCGTAATCCGGCACGATTCTGCTGTAATCCGTCCATCGACCAGGTTCCTCAAGGTAAAGCCTTTCGCACAGCGCGCACGTTCTCGCCGGGTCCGGGACGAGGACGGCGATCTCTTCCACCGTTTCTCCCGGGTGAAGGATATTCGCGCCGTGGGCCCGGTATCCTCCGCCGATCATGACGACTTTCTCGCCGGCAGGGACCGCGCCGAAGAGCTCGGCGGGCCTGTGGTCGCCCGGAGGAACGATCGCGAGCGGGCGGCCCGCCTCGAGCCAACGGTAGAGCGCGCCGAACACGCGTCCCTTGCGGGCGTCCTCGGCCACACAGACGTAATCGCCGGGGCGCGCGGGGGCCGACGCCGCGAAGATGAGCGGGGAGGGAATGCCCACCAGGGGAAGCCCGAGCACCTGCGCGAACATTCGCATGGTGGTCACGGAGATGCGTATCCCGGTAAAGGACCCGGGTCCTATGCCCGTACCGAGGAGCTCGAGGCCATCCGGGCGCACGCCGGCCGACCCCAGGCAGCGATCGACGCGGCCGATGAGTCCGGTGGAGTGGGCCAGTCCCGTGATTTCGGAAGCGCCTGCGTGCGTGTCCCCGGCGCGCGCGCACACGACCTCCACGTTCGTGGATGTGTCAATCACCAGGATATTCAACCGTGATCCTCCTCCCGTCTTCGGACGCGTATTCCAGTATGACGCGGACCGCCCCCGTGGGGAGGCGTCCCCCGGCCCTCTCGGCCCATTCCA
>CAYRGX010000033.1:0-44200 GCA_964423905.1 uncultured Leptospirales bacterium
ATCAGAGCCATGTATCTTGTCAATTAATCATGAGTTTTTAGAAGTTTCCTTAAATCATTGAATAAATCTAAACCTTTAACGAACACAATTGCATAGTCTATTAATGGTGAATTTTTTTGACGAAGTGCATATCTTTTTATTAAACCATCTAAAGCAAATGAATTATGCTCTATTAACAATCTGACGATATGAGCCATAGTTGATCCATTCTCATATTCATGATAATTATTTCGTTTACTATAATTATATAAAAAACTTGTATTATAATTACCTTCTTCACTTGATAAGCGCTTCCATTCATCAATAAACTTATCATTCTTTATTGCTGGTGTTTGATAGAATGGATATTTATCATGGAATAGATTAAATCTCTCGTGCCATTTTTCAAGGTATCCTAAAATGTTATCCTCTGGGAACCCCTTCTTGTACCATTCAACAGATACGCTCAAGTCCGTGGGTCCTTCCAGCGCACGATGCAGTACTGCGAGAAGAAATCGATATAAGGATATGACCACCAACGGTGATCCGTCTTCAATTCCCCGATACTCACTTGCCTTTAACAACGCATCTTTCAAACTCACTTCTAACAGATTTCCATTTAGATCCCTAACCGGAATCCAAGGTTCATCCACTAGGTTAAAAGAAATATCACCCTGCTTTTTCATAATATACCCCGAGTTCTTTGGTATAACGAACAATTGTTTTTCCTGTATTATATTCATGATTATTTAGAATTAGTGGTCGGCAATTCCGGAGCAGGGGGTTTTTCTTCCACCCATTGGGAACTGGTTTGTCAATAAAATGAGTAAAAATATCTATTCTACTGAGTGAAATGCTGTTGCCGAGAAGTCGTTTTGTTTCTTTAATATCAACGGGGTTATACAAATCGACAGCATTTTTATCATGCTCATCAAGCCTAAGGCTATTGTTAATATCATGTAAAATTATCAGTGTTATACTCTGATCACCTTTTCTCGTTTTTGCGTATAGCGAGAGATGCGTCCCCGGTTTTATTTCATCATCCTCGATCTTTGGCAATCCAGAAGGATTGGCCCATTCTTCTCCAACCGGTTTTCCGAGAAGACAATTGACAACACTTCTGTCTTCTTCGATTATTTCTTGCATATCTTCGCGAGACTCGAGAATTTCATTAGTATTCGCCCACTTTTCATCAATAGGCCCATCGCCATAGACATTCTCAATAACTTCATCGATGGAATCTGGCAACTTGATGATCGATTCTTTCCCGAGTATAATCCATGTACGGTAGAGAATGTATGGCATATATACTCTATCCCAGAATAGAGGTCTTTTTAGAACGGGCAATTCATCGCCGCCCATACCGCATACATATAGTATAGGCGTTAAATGACGATATCGAACAATAAGAGGTCTTTCATGCCGATGAATGCGGCCCGCTCTTTGCAGCAATAAATCAATCGGCGCAAGATCGCTTATCATTACATCAAAGTCAAGATCAAGGGATTGCTCGACGACCTGAGTGGCTATCAGAATTGACTTTGTAGGCCTTTTAGTATTATTTTCAGATTTACCGAAGATAGAAAGGACCATTTCCTCTTTTTTCTTGCGCTCCTCGGCGGTTAGCCTTGCGTGAAACAGAAAAAGATCAATTTCGCTATTTCTTTCTTTGATTGCGATATATAAATCCTGAGCTCGCTGAACGGTATTAACGACAATTGCAGCGCATCCTCCATCGCTGATCAGATTTAAGGCAAAAGTTTCAAGTTCGGATATTTCCACCGGAGCAGGTTTAATCAAAATATTTCGTTTCCGTTTCTCATCTGCCGGGAAATGACAGGACTTGACTTGTCCATCAACGTCGACAATCATCAACCTTGGATAGGCTGCATCTTCTGATTCCATTGCACCCCAGGCATTCAATAATTCACTACGTCTTCTTTGCGGGAGTGTTGCACTCATTATAATAACAGATGATCCAAGCGCCTTTAACCATATTAGGAGGCGGTCAATAATTGTAGACGTATAGACATCATAGGCATGAACCTCATCTATGACTATTGTCCGATTTCCAAGACCCCAAAGACGAACAAAACCGTGCTTGATATTTAAAACAGACAGCAGGGCCTGATCAATGGTACCAACGCCATATTCCGACAACAAAGCCCGTTTTTTATATGTAAACCAATCATGAGTCAATACAGACGATTCTGTACCCTCACTATCATAAATTGATGAAATGCGCAGTTTCTGGTATTCATCATTCAGTATAGCAGCGCCATGTATAAGTTGTAAATCCACTGAAATACTTTGATCAATGTTAGTTAAGAATCTCAGTGTCCTCAAGAACATGGCATTACCGGTGGCTTGACTTGGTAGTGCAATATACATACCCCTATGCTGGTTTCTATATTGAAGAGCTATATGAGCATAAAAGGCAGCTTCTGTTTTGCCTTCGCCGGTAGGTGCCTCAATTAAGATAAGGCAGGAGCCATTGTCAGTAGTATCTGTTAGAATTTCTTTTTCGATTATATTTTGAAGGGGGCGAGGTTCATATTTTTTATCATCAAAGATAATCTGATTAAATGAAGGAGGTTTCTTATAAAGACTAGTTTTTTTCATCCAACCAATTGAATCTAATGCATTTTTAGCTTTTTGTATTGCAGAACTCCAATATTCGTGAATTGATACTTCATCTTCATTTCCTATATAAGGGAAATAGTTTTCGTTTGAGCCAATCCAATCTGCAAACGAAGTCAAACCGGCTGTGCGCACATAAGATTGCCCTTTAAAGGAACAATAATCAGGCTTTAGTTGAGTATTGATAAATAACTCCATTAAATCTTGGATCAATTGATTACGGCATTCCTGCCAACTTCTCTGACTTCTTTTTAAGCCACAAGGCCTCAAATTACTCATTATATCTGTTTCGTCATGAAATCCATGATGGTCATTAACCGATCTCGATATAAATTCTAAATTATAGCAATTAGACGCGACAGAGATTCTAATTTCACGGTCAAAAATAGCCTGGCCTAATTGACCATGATGAACATATTCTACATTCTCATCCCAGATTAAATTCTTCTCAAACAATGATGATTGCAATTCAGGTAATTTGTCTTCACACATCTTCTGAAAAGAGGGGGTGGCTTTTCCAATATCATGTAGTGCAATGAAGAAAAGTAGCCATGCTTCTGCGTCATTCCAAGGTATTCCAAAATCAGATGCATACAGTTCCCTTGTAGAAGCAGGCTCACGATTTAGTATTTCTTTTGACACTGCCGCTACATCCAACATATGGGCAAAGAGAGGATGCCATTGTCTGTTTGCATCAGTAACAGAAAGCTTCCCCCAGAGGGCAGTATAGGCTTTCATGAAGAATTTACCTAGTTTTCATTATATTGTTTATCAAGTAACGTATCATCCTACATCAGCATGAAAGTACTATAATATAGATAAATGGAACGGTATTAATAAATTGTAAGCAACGCATAAACTATTATTTTATTTTCACATAACGTCCAATCTGTCAATATTTTTATCACCCTCATGGAATGTTATAAAATGAATATAGTGATAAAAATATCCACAGCCCATCGCAACCTGTTGCGAAAAATATAGCGTATTCAATAGCAGTATGCCGCTATTAAGCCATCAATCACAGGACTAATTATTTATACAAATTACAGTGGATCAAGCATACACACGAATGAAGTGCGAGCATATACCTGTGAGGTTTATGTTGCTATTTTTCTATTTGAAAGATTGGCGCATTCCATAATCGGCACAGTTGGCCAACAGACAGATTCATTTCAAAAGTCATAGATATTGAGTCTAGAAAAATAAATATAGATCGATACTATGTACCCGGATTTAACACGAAATAATCCCAGCGAATAATCGTATCTGGAACGAATAATTCATTTTCCCCAAGTTCTCACCGCCGCCCCACCAACCCCGTACCTGCTCCGTTTATGCTCCGTTTATGCTCCTATCTTTCTCCCGGCAATCGTGGCCCATTTCAGCGTGAAAAATATTTATCTGACTAATTCTTATACATTTTTTTTTACAAAAACGCCATCAGGCACGTATTACCATTGGAAGCGCCACCATGCGTTTCACATAATATTCAACAAGGAGGCCATGCATGGCAACTGTAAAATTCAATGATCTGGTAACCGACGTACGTAAAAGGCTGGGCACACACGTGTATTCGCGCTGGAAGGGGATTAATTATGTTCGCCCGTACATCGATTCGAACAAGTCGAACACCGATGCCCAGGCCGAGGTAAGAAAATCATTTTCACGCCTTGTAAAAACATGGAAAGGCCTCGCCGGTGTCATGAAAGAGAGCTGGAACCGTTCAACCTCGGGACTCAACATGACGGGCTATAATGCCTTTATCTCGTCGAATTTCGAGGCAATGACAAAAAATCTCGAGCTTCTCCTCTGCCACGGCATGGGGGAAGATGCGCCGCAAGGATTTAACGCCGCGACGGGCGCCAATGCCGGCGAAATAGCGTGCAACTATTCAGGTACGCTCGCAGAGGAAAGGCAAATCACCGTGTTTTCGCAGAAAAAAGGCAATGGAGGAGAGATGACACGCCATCCTTTTGATAAAAACGTCACATCAATGACCATTGCGGGACTCGAGCCGGGGGCGGAATACATGGTCTATGCCGTGGTGACGAAGGGTAACATCGATGAGTCGAAAACCGTTTCTGAATCATGCGCAGATCCGGCCATGGCAAAGGCGTAGGTAATCACACAGAGGCGGTTCAACCTGGGGCGGGCATGAGCCCGCTCCGGTCTTTTAAAGCTTTACAACGATCCAGCCAAATTCCGAAAACGGCTGCACCCGATCCCGGAGCGTCATTTCCCGTAAATGACCTTCCCGTATTTCAATATGCTGTTCAGGAAACCGCTCCGGTTGTTGTTTCTGACAATGAGCTTCGGTTCGATGCTTGTATCAACTTTCCGGCATAGCGAAAACAGGCGTGCGTTCACATCGAGGAAATCGCCCTGAAGCTCGTCAACCACGACAGCGATATCGATGTCGCTGTCTTTTCGTTCAGTGCCTTTCGCATACGAACCGTACAGGACAATCATGCTTACCGGCATTTGCTCCCTGACAAGCCCGGCGTAGCGCTCTATCTTTTCATTGACTGCCGGATCCATTCAATCAGTTCTCCAGTTCGATTGTATATAGCGTCGGCCTTTCGAGCATCGAGCCTCTTTAACAATTCACGCTTTTCATCGGGATACCGGGCTTCGATGTTTAGCGGCATGAGCATGTCTACATGCCCTCTCCATTCTTCGCTCAGAGCATCATTCAGACCTGATACCTCGGCGAGCCTCAACAAGTTATGCGTATATGGTGGATCGTCATTCATGGTATAGAGATAGTATCCCTTCATGGCTTTTTCAACCGCCTGATGGCAGTAAAAACCTGATTGCAGGTACTTTTTATTGTTAAGCATGATCCTTGCCGAATCCAGATCATCGAGAGCTATTTCAATCCAGTATTGGATTTTATCTGCAATATCCATTGTTACTATCATACTCGATATCAAAAAAATGTCCAATAAACCTGACACAGTGCATTCCGCCTGTCAAGAAGTTTACCCGAAAGACAATGCGTTTCAATAATTGCCGGGAATGCCTTCGGGAATGCCTTATAGAAGACCCGCAAGGACGCTGAGGAGAATATTCTCCTCAGTCGCTCTTGATGCGCACGCCGTAAATCAGGATGTTTTTGCTCCTGAGAATCTTGCGCGCCTTCGCGATCGCCGGGTCGATCCTCTCCCTCGAAATGTTGAACAGCGTGAAGGCCACGGTCAGCACAAGGCGCAGACGCTCGAGGTAGGGGATCCTGCCGCCGTTGATCCTCTCCGCGATGCACTTCTGCATGATGGCGTTTATTGCGAGCGAGCGGGCGAACCACTCGTCCTCGCCCAGTCCCCTGTTGTGCTGCCCGAAGAAGGCCCGGTTCCTCGCCGCGCTGTTTTTGCAGATGATCTCGAACACCCCCCACATGCCGTACGCGTTCAGGTACAGCTCCGCGAACGCGTCGTGCTTTTCGGCGGCCGTGAGCTGGAACGATATGATCAGCGCGTACTCGATGACGGGATCGGTGTTCTTCCCGGCCAGGGAGCTGATGATCCTCTTCGTGTCCTCCAGATAGTCGGACGCGATCTGCTTGAAGATGTCTTCCTTGTCGTCGAAGAAATGGTACAGGGTGCCGGTGGTCAGTCCCGCCTCGCGCAGTATCTGCCTGACGGTGGTGGCCGCGTACCCCTGCCTGATGAAGAGGCGCCGGGAGACGTTTATTATCAGCTCCCTCGTTTTTCTGCTTTTTTCTTCCCTTTTCAATTCCGGTCACGTTCCGAATGATTGTGCCCGACGGCCGCCTTCGGTTGCGGGCCGCGCCGTCGTCCCTGATAGATGTCCATGTAGACAGGGCGGTCGGCGCGCGTCAAATATTTTACCGCGCCGGGCGTTTAATAAACTAGAACGTGTTTTAATTTTTGATTGACATTTTCCGGCCGCCCCTGAATCTGTAACGCGTTCTAGATCAAGGCCGCCGAGGCCGTTTCGGCACAATCACGTCATCGAGACGCGCGGGAGGGACCCTGCATGAAAGAAGCATCCGCTGTTACGTACCGCCAGACGATCGGGCTGTTCGAATTCATCGCCAAGATATCGGTGATGATATGGCGCATACCGTCCATGGCATACCAGCTCATCACGGGGCTGAAATCCATCGGGGGGGACAGCAAGATGTCCTGGGCCCTGATGCTCGAGAACGTCGCGAGAAAATATCCCAAAAATATCGCGATAAAATCTCCCGACGGAATACTTACCTATGCGGAACTCAACGAAAGGGCGAACCAGTTCGCGCATTTCCTCGTGAAGAACAACGTCGCGAAGGGTGACACGGTCACCGTCTGCCTGGAAAACAGGCCGGAGCTCCTCATCGCCTATTGCGCCTGTTCCAAGATCGGCGCCATTTGCTCGCTGATCAACACCAACCAGCGGGGCGAGTCGCTGATCCACAGCTTCAACCTGAACAAGGGCAAGGTCATCATCATCGGGGAGGAGTGCCTCGAATTCTTCGGCGAGGTGAGGGACAAGGTGGACACTTCCGGCGCCGGTATCTTCACGCTGATGGACCCCGCGGTCAAGCGTGCCGGCAAGATCGACGACATAACCGACGAGCTCCTCTCGATGCCGAAAACGAACCTCCCGGTCACGGGAGAGATCACCCTGAAGGACCGCATCGCGTACGTGTACACTTCGGGCACCACCGGCGGGCTTCCCAAGGCGGCGGTCATCATCAACAAGCGCACGCTCTCCGCGATGTTCTGGTTCGGCCGGGTCGTGACGCGGGTGAAACCGAAGCACACGGTGTATATCCCCCTCCCCTTCTTCCACACCAACGCGCTGACCGTGGGCTGGCCCTCGGCCCTGTACAACGGCGCGGCGGTCGCGCTCAGGCGCAAGTTCAGCGCCAGCGGGTTCATCGAGGACGTGAAGAAGTTCGGGGTCACGCACTTCGTTTACGTCGGCGAGGTGTGCCGCTACCTGATGGCGCAGCCGCCCGTACCCGGCGAGAACAAGACCACGCTGAAATGCATCATCGGCAACGGCCTGAGGCCCGACATCTGGAAGGCGTTTAAAAAACGCTTCGGCATCAAGAAGATATTCGAGTTCTACGGAGCCGCCGAGGGAGTCGGCGTGCTGACCAACATCTGCAATTTCGATTACTCGGTGGGGACCAGCCTGACCCCGTTCGCGATCGTCAGGTACGACGTCGAGAACGACCGCGTTGCCCGGGACGAAAAGGGCAACGCCATCAGGGTGAACAAGGGCGAGGCCGGGCTCCTGATCATGGAGATCTCGGAAAAAACCCCCTTCCCCGGGTATTCCGACAAAAAGAAGACCGAGGAGAAAATCATCCGCGACGCGTTCAAAAAGGGCGACCTCTGGTTCAATACGGGCGATATGATCAGGAACATGGGATTCAGGCACGCCCAGTTCGTCGACCGCCTGGGCGACACCTTCCGCTGGAAGGGAGAGAACGTCGCGACCATGGAGGTCGAAAAGGCCATCAACACCTACGAGGGCGTGTCCGAGTCGGCGGTCTACGGCATCAGCATTCCGAAGGGCGACGGCAAGGCGGGCATGGCGGCGATAAAAAAAGAAAAGGGCGCCGACATCGATTTCGATGCGTTTACCGCGCATCTCAGGGCTTCGCTCCCCAAATACGCGGTGCCGCTGTTCATCCGTTTCGTGGACAGCTTCCAGATGACCGCCACCCACAAGATGAAAAAGACCGACCTGAAAGGCGAGGAGTACCACCCCGACAAAGTCAATGGACCGGTGTACGTGCTCCTGCCGGGAAGCGACACGTACGTTTCCATGACCGACGTCATGTATAAAGAAATAATGGAAGGCAAGTATAGGTTCTGATCGCCGGGGTTCTTGCGGCGGGTAAAAGGCGGGCTCGAGAGTCCGCCTTTTTACTATGGTGACGGAACGGATTGCCCGCGATCCCCGGGGCGATCCGCTCATACATCGCGGTCTCCCCGCCGATATGGCGGGCGTGTACGGAGTGTAAAATATGCATCCTGCACTATTTTTTGACTTTACCGAAAAACGATGCGATTATTGCATAGCCACGACAGGCTGCGATATGCCGCACGCGGGAATTAATGCGCTTTCCAGCTTCAAATACGGGGAGGCTGTGCTGCCACTATGAAATCGATCCGGGCGTTCTTTCTCCACAGGTATTCAAACTCGTCATATCTAATCCAGAGAAAATCACAGACCCTTATGTACCTTCTGCTGGCGCTGGTCGTCATGCTCCCGGTGCTCGCCTTTTCATTCACGATATTGTTGACAGGCACCGTGATCATGCAGGCGGGCATTATCGTGCTGGTGCTGTTTCTGACGACCCTCCTATCGCTGTTCCTGCTCCGCATGGGGCATTATCACGCCGCCGCGAACGTCATGATGTTCATGCTTGCACTCGCCCTGACGGGGGGGCTGCTGTCGAAGCTTCGCTGGCAGCCCGAGAACGGATTCACCTCATATCTCTATTTCATGGCCGCGACCATGGTGATGGCCACGGTGTTCTGCCCCAGGTGGATGATCTGGGCCGTGTCGTTTCTTTTCATAGGAATGGATATCACTTTCTACAACCTCGTCCTGGACCGGCTCGATCCAATAAGCAGGAGCGCGGCCAAGGCCGGGGTGCTGGACAGCACCTTCTCCCTGGTGGTCATATTCATCCTGTCGCAGCTGATCCTCTCGATTACCGAGGGGGCCATCAGGAAATCCGAAGAGGAGTCCCGCAAAAAGGAGGAGCAGTACAATGAGGTAGTCCGGCTGCTTGAATCGGTGAGCTCCTCTGCGGGCGCCCTGGCCGAGGCCTCCGACAGGCTGTCGAATACCTCGCTCAACTTTTCGGAGAATTCCCAGAACCAGGCCTCCGCGGCCGAAGAGATCATGGCGACCATAGAGGAGGTCTCGGGAAGCAGCGACGCGATCGCGGAGGGCGCCGACACGCAGGTGCAGAACCTCGACGGACTGATGGCCAGGCTCGCGAGCCTCTCCGGCGCCATGCACGACATGGGAAAGAAGGTCGCGGAGGCCAGCGGTCTCGCCGCGAGCATATCGTCCCTTGCCAGGACGGGCGAGACCACCATCAGGTCCATGAGCGAGGGGATGGGCAAGATAAGCGAAAGCTCCGGCAAGATGACCGATATCATCAACATCATCAACGACATATCCGACAAGATCAACCTCCTGTCGCTGAACGCGGCGATCGAGGCGGCGCGCGCAGGCGACGCGGGACGCGGCTTCGCGGTCGTGGCGGACGAGATATCGAAGCTCGCGGACCAGACCGCGTCGAGCCTCAAGGACATCGACTCGCTGATCCAGATCAACAACGGAGAGATCTCGAAGGGCACCTCGAACATGGATTCCTCGGTCTCGGTCATCAACAACATCATCGAGGGGGTGAACCGTATCGGGGTCATGATATCCGACATCGACCGCTCCATGGCGCTCCAGCAGGGAATCAACACAGAGGTCAACACCGACGCCGGACGGGTGAGAAAGCGCTCCGACGAAATCAGCGTTTCGACCGTCGAACAGAAATCGGCCGTGTCCGAGATCGTGAAATCCATCTCCTCGGTCAACGAGATCACCCAGAAAAATTCGATGGAGGCGGACAACCTGCTCGCGCAGTCGACCAGCGTGAAGGAGCTCGCCGACGCGCTCAATTCGCAGGTCAGGACATTCACCTCGTAGCGCGCGGATCCCCCCGATCCGGGCGAATATCTATTGACAGCGACCGGCGTCCCGTCGTATACTTTTCCCGTTTTGACATCGCGTGAAGGAAGGCCGTTTACGACATTAGCGCGAATCGTGTTCATTTCGGCGTGCATCCTGATCATCCTGCCGGCGCGCCAGTCGCAGGCCCGGACGGAAATCGAACTCTCCGGCCGATGGAACTATTGCTTTCTGCAATCCGAACGCGACTATCCCCCGTCCGCCGCGGCCGAATGGAAGGCGATCGCGCTTCCGAGCAGGGACCTCTTCGAACGGATCGCGAAAAAAAACAATGTCACCAAGGGCTACCTCCTGTTCAGGAAAACGATAACGCTTCCCTCCGTCCCGGCCGACCGGCTGGTGTTCCAGGCCGGCGAGATCATGAACACCGACGCGGTCCTGGTCAACGGGAAGCAGATCGGCCGGACCGGCATATTCCCGCCGGAGTTCAAATCGGGCTGGTCCAGGTTCCGCAACTACCGGGTGCCGGCGGACGTCCTCGTCGCGGGAGCGAACACCATCGATATCGTCGTCTACTTCGACGCGGAGCTCTGGGTCATATCGCCCGTGCGGTTCATGGACGAAACCCGCGGCAACCCGGAGAGCATGATCAGAAACCTCATCCAGGTCGATCTCATCCACGCCTTCTGCATACTCCTCCTCGTGTTCTCGATCCTGTTCATATCGATATACTTCATGAGGAAGACCGAGGTGGTGTACTTCTATTACGCGGCCGCGACCTTCTTCCTGGCAGACATGACCATCCTGCAGTTCGTCGAGAACCTGTACACCTACATACCGCTGTCGTCGAACACGATATACAAGATATGCGGCCTCGGACCGATGTTCTTCCCGCCGTTCATGGCCTTTTTCTTCCGGAGCTACCTGGGCCTGCACGTCTCAGGGAAAAGGATCGCGGCGTACCTCCTGCTTCCGTGCGTGATCGCTCTCTTGATGCTCGCGTCGCAGGACCGGTATTACATCATATTCTGGAGAAACGTTTTCCTGCTGCTGATCCCGCTCTACATCGCGGAGATCGTGATCACGTCCGTGAGGCAGATTCTCGCGGGCAACCGGCGGGGGCTCCTGCTGTTTGTCGTGCTTCTCCCCGTTTTCTTTTTCGGGATATACGACATCCTGGTGTTCAGCCTCTACCTGTTCGAGGGCAGCGTCCCGCTCTACCCGATGGGAATCACCTTCATGCTGGTGCTCTCCGGCGTCCAGCTCGTCAAACGGTTCATCTACAACCTGGAAACGTCGGAGCGGCTGAACCTGCTTCTCCGGGAAAAAATTGACGAGGGAAAGAGGCTCGCATCGCTCGAGAAAGAGCTCGCCATCGCGAGGAGAATACAGCTCGCGAACGTCCCGCGGAGCCTGCCCGAGCTGGGCGGGTTCGACATCGGGGTGAAGTATATCCCCGCCGAGAACATCAGCGGCGATTTTTACAATTTCCACGCCGTCGGGCAGAACACGCTCGGCGTTCTCATCGCGGACATATCGGGACACGGCATTCCCGCCTCGCTCATCGCGTCGATGCTGAAAATCCTCTTCAGCACGCTGGCCCCGGTCTGCTCCGAGCCCGCGATGTTCGTCAAGGGCCTGAACGCCTACCTCTACGACAAGATGGAGGGCAATTTTCTGACCGCGGCCTACTGCTACATCCGCGCGGCCGACGGCAAGGCGCTGTACGCTCGTGCCGGGCACGAGCCGCTGCTCCACATCAGCCGCGCCGGCGGCGGGGCGGCGCTGCGCGAATACGCCCCGCGCGGGAGGCTGATAGGGCTCTCCGCGGATATGGACTTCGAGCTCCTTGAGTTCGACGTGGCGTTGGGGGACAGGCTCGTGCTCTACACCGACGGCATCATCGAGGCGTTCAACGAAAGCAGGGAGATGCTCGGCAGGGAGCGGTTTCAAAAGCTCGTGATGGAATCGAGGGATCTCTCCGCGGAAGCGTCGATAGAAGCCATCCACCGCGCGGTGCGGGAATGGATCTCGTCGACCCCGCTCGTCGACGACTTCACCCTGGTCATCATCGACATCACGTGATCCAGACCGTCCGCCCCACCACGGAAAAAAAGTGTTGGACGCCCCCCGCGGCGGATGGTATCTTCGGAAAAATTGCAGGAGGATGGCCCATGAAAAAATATTTCGCGATGTTGATGTTGCTCGCGCTCGCGGCGACGGCGGATGTGGCGGACGCGCAGCGCAAGTCGCCGTGCCTCTTCGACGGGACCGTGAACGGGGTAAAGGTAAGGAGCTTCGAGGGGAGCATCGACCACAGGGCCGGGCCCTCGTATCTCGTACTGAGCCTGAAGATCAACAACATGTTCTGGATGATGGACCTCACCGGGGTCACGAAAAAACCCGGCAGAGCGGATTTCACGCTGGTCCTCAAGAAGCACGACGGGAGGAAATTTTCCGAGCACTATTCCGCATCGGGATCGCACAACGTGATACAGAACAAAAAGGTCCCTTCGCAGTTCGGGATATTCAACGCCGCGTTCTCGGCAAGGGACCGCGGGGGAAAAACGGTCCCTGTCAGCGGGAATTTCGTCTGGGACGCGACCGGTTTCCCGAAATAGTTTGCAGCGTCGCTGTTCTTCACGAATTCCCCTTCGCGGGGGATTCGTGAACATGACCGGGCCCGGCCGGTGAAGGACGTATATCCAACCCATGGAGGCATGCGCATGAAAACCAGAAAAATTCTCGGGACCGTCATCGCGGCGCTGATCCTGCTCGGTTCGGCCGGCTTTTTCCTGGTCCGCACCTGGAGCAATACGCCCCACGGCCGCCTCGACTGGCGGGTGGCCCTCTACCTGCACCTGACCGACGCCAACAGGAGCGGCGTCGGCAATCCCACGGTGACGGTCGCGGAGTCGCGTAAAACCCTGGACGAGAAGGCGTCCGCCGCGAGCGGCACCCCCGCGAAGATGGAGTCCGTGCGCGACATGAAGGCCTCGGCGGGCGGACTGACCGTGCCGGTGCGCGTGTACAGGCCCGTGCCGGGCGGCCCCCTTCCCGTCATCGTGTTCTACCACGGAGGCGGATGGGCGCAGGGAAGCCTGGACTCGCACGATTCGCTCTGCCGCATCCTGGCGAAGAAAACAGGGGCCTTGGTGATGGCAGTCGATTACCGGCTGGCGCCGGAGCATACCTACCCGGCCGCGGTGAACGACGCGTACGCGGCCCTGGTCTGGGCCTCCGAAAACGGGAAGGCCCTGAACGCCGACACCTCGCGCATCGCGGTCGCCGGGGACAGCGCGGGCGGGAACCTGGCCGCGGCGGTCTGCCTCATGGCCCGCGACAGGAAGGGACCGGCAATCAGGTTCCAGGCCCTCATTTACCCCGCGGTGGAAAGCGCGTACCTTCGCACGGCGTCGTACAAAATGTTCGCGAAGGGATACATGCTCACCAGAAAGGACGTGGATAAATTCATCGAAATGTACCTTCCCGACAGGAAGGACCGGCTCGATCCGTACGCGTCGCCGATTCTCGCGCTGTCGCACCGCGACCTGCCGCCGGCGCTCGTGGTCACCGCGGAGTTCGACGTGCTGCGGGACGAGGGCGAGGCTTACGCCGCGGCGCTCAACTCATCGGGAGTGGCCGCGCGCGCCGTCCGCTACCCGGGGATGATCCACGGGTTCGTGTCCGCTGACAGGCTGGTGCCGCACGCGGGACAGGCCACGGACGAAATCGCGTCCGCCATTCGGAAGGCGTTCGGGACGAAGTGAACGCTCACGTATGATACGCCCTCATGTCCATCGGCGTGATCGTTCCGGTCGATGTCTACTGCAACCACTTTCCTCTCGAAGGCGGCCTCTCCGACATATCCTTCGGCCCCATCCATGAAGACCTTCCCTCTCCATGCCTGACCTCGAACTTCATCAGCGGCGAGATAAGGCATTCCCTGCTCTATTAGCGCGACATTGCCGGCGCAATCCGCAATGTGAGCCGCCTCCTGCAACGACTGCCACGCGCCTGCCATGATGAGCTCCGAGGTAAATCATTTTCGTCATTAAAATGTACGGGGATATGCTGTCCGATCGTCATGCTTCGGGAATCCAGTCATATTTAACCTTGACAAACAACGCATATGCGCATACCGATATCATGTGCGGCATGCCGCCGGACCTTCCCGGAAACCCGGGAGCTCATGCTGTCATGCGAGTGGCACATATACAAAGGCCAGGGGCTCCGCAATATATTTTAATCAATACCTGAACATGAAGCGTCCCGTTCCATCAACTTCCTCATTCCAGGCGAACGCCTCCATCCCGTTCGCGCCGGGTCTCATGAAAGGGGCGCTCGCGCTGGCGTGCCTGGCACTCGCTTTTTTGCCCACGGCGTTACCTGCCGCGGATATGCCGCCACAGCACGTGTCCGGCGCCGGCATCCAGTCCCTCGATTCGGATTCCCGCGGAAACGGCTGGTGGGCCACCGCGGACACGGTGGACCCTGCCGGGTATGCCGCCTCCGCGCTGAAACTCGACTGGAAGTCGGACGCCCGACACGAGGACCGCTGGCACAGGGTCGCGGTGCCGTCTAACATCGTGGGCACCGCGATCATGAAGCCGCAGGGCGGCAGGGGAACCGTCTGGTACCGCAAGGTGTTCACCTTTTCCGGGAATGCCGGCGTCCCGCAGGCCATCAGGCTTGGCGAGATTCAGGACCGCGACCGGACCTACCTCAACGGGAAGCTCATAGGCCGCACGGGCGACTGGGACTCGCCCTACCCGCAGGCCTACGACATGAGGCGCATCTATATCGTACCCGCGAACGTGCTACGTACCGACGGGCCGAACGTGCTGCTGGTGCAGACGAAGGGATATTTCCCCCAGATAAGCGGCATCGCGAAGGACGCCACCGCGATCGGACCGGCCGTTGACATGCTGCAGGAGCAGTTCCGCCACTCCCTGCTATCCATCGTGTTCCTGTCCTGTTACGGCACGGTGGGACTGTACTTCATTTTTCTTTTCATCCGCAGGAGGGAAGGCAGGGAGAACCTCTATTTCGCCCTGTTCGTTTTCGGCATGACGTTCTACGAGCTCCTGCGGAGTCAATTGAGGTTCGGGACGGGAATCCCCTTCCATGTCATGAAAAAAATAGAGTACATGCAGCTCTTCGCTCTCATGCCGCTGTTCTTCGCCTTTGTGCGCAACTTCTACACCCTGCCCGAAAACGCCCGCGTGAAGTGGTTCGACCGCGTAATGCGAATCCCCCTCGCGATCGTCGCGATTGCGTGCGCGTCGGTCCTTTTTACCGCGAGTGCCATAGTCTGGGACAGGATCACCGTGCTCCTCGTTCTGAAGTTATGGATATTGTACATCGTCTCGATCTTCGCGATCGTCATCTACCACGCGGCGAAAAAAAACCTCGAGGCGATCTTCATGCTCTGCGGGCTGGTGTTCATGCTGGGAGCGTTGTTCTACGACCTCGCGGTCCATTACACCCTGATCAACGCGCCGCGCGTCTCGGGATACTTCTTCTTCATGTTCATACTGAGCGTCGCCGTGATCCTGGCGAACCGCTTCGTCCGGCTCCACAACGAGTCCGACCGCCTGAACGTCGAGCTGGCGCAGAAGAACGAGGAGCTCTCGCGCCTCGACGCGCTCAAGGACGAGTTCCTCGCGAGCACCTCGCACGAGCTGCGCACTCCCCTCCACGGGATGATCGGCCTGTCCGAATCCATGATCGCGGGTGGCGCCGGCAGCCTCGCGCCCGAGATCCGTGAGAACCTCTCTCTCATCGCCTCGAGCGGACACCGCCTGGCGAACATGATCAACGAGATACTCGACATGGCGAAGATACATGACGAGGGCCTGAGCATGAACCTGAAGCCCGTGTACCTGCATGCGCTCAGCGGAATGGTCAAAAAACTCACCGATGCGCTGGTCGCGGAAAAGCCCCTGAAAATAATCAACGCCATCGGCCCGGACATACCCCCAGTACTCGCCGATGAAGACCGGTTACGGCAGGTCATGTACAATCTGGTCGGCAACGCCATCAAGTTTACGAACAGTGGGACGATAGAGCTCTCCGCACGGGCCGTACAACCGGACGATGCCGATACCGGCGCCATGGTTGAAGTAAGCGTGTCCGACACGGGTATCGGCGTTCCGGAGGAATACCGGGAGGCCATATTCGAGGCATACCGGCAGGTCGACGGGAGCGATACGCGAAAGTACCCCGGGACCGGTCTTGGACTCGCCATCGCGAAGAAGATAGTGGAGATGCACAACGGCACGATAGCCGTGGCGCCGGGAAAAAGCGGCGGATCGGTCTTCTCCTTCACCCTGCCCGTCCTGGACGAAATCGAACCTGACGTCACGGGTGAAATCATAATTGAAAGCATGCATGACGCACCGTCCATGGACAATGCAGGGAACGCGTTCGCGCCGGGCGACGCATCGCCGGGGACCGATTTCGACAACAACCCGGTGATACTCGTCGTCGACGACGATCCGGTGAACATCAGGGTCCTCAAAAACTACCTGGAACCGAAAAACTGCACCGTGAAAACGGCGACCGACGGGGTGAGCGCCCTCGATACGATCGAACGGGACGACTCCATCAACCTCGTGCTCCTTGACATCATGATGCCGGTCATGTCCGGTTACGAGGTATGCCGCAGAATACGCGCGGACCATTCGCCGGAAGAGCTCCCCGTGATCATGCTGACCGCGAAAAACATGATGGTTGACATCGATGCCGCTTTCGAAGCGGGCGCCAACGATTACATCATGAAGCCCTTCAGGATCAGCGAGCTTCTCGCGCGCGTGGGCATGATGCTGAAGTTCAGGGACATCCGCAGGTCGACCGCGGAGGGAATTTCCGTGCGCGACAGGGGCCGGTCACATTCCCTCAGGTTCAGCGATATCGTCTATATCTCGTCGCATTCGAAGAATGTCGTTTTTCACATGGTGGATCACGATATCGAGTTTCCGATCATGCTGAAGGATATTATCGACCGGCTCCCGCCGGACATCTTCGTCCGTATTCACAAGAGCCATATAATAAACATCCGGTATTTCCATAGCCTCTACCACGTGATTTCAGGCCGCTACAAGGTGCGCCTCAACGACGAGGATGAAACGGAGCTTCCCGTGGGGCCTGCCTTCCTGGAATCCCTGAGAAAGAGAATCAAACGGCCATGGCTGGTCCATTCCGCATGACGAGCGTTCCATAAAAAGGGAGACGGTGCTTCTCTGCCAGCGTACGATGGTGGACGATTTCGTGGTCATTCGAACACAGGCGGGTCCCAGAAAGTCGGACAAGACAACGATCAGGCAAACAATAGAAAACGAGTTCGGTTCAATGATACGGCAGGGAAAAATCATGAAACAAAACTTTAATGAGCATGATAATTGCGAGATGCTGTACGATGTGACGCTGCCGAATCTGAAAATGAAACTCATGGGCAAATAAACCATGCCAGGCGCCATATCAGGAATATGCCTTTTTTGTGCATGGAAAAGCATGCCACACGCGATGGAGAAACAGAGGTCAGGCAGCAAAGATTAAATGATCAACCCGATCAGGAAACCTTCGATTCGTCCTTCTTATCCTTCTTTTCGGCCTTCTCTTCTTCAAAATCGCCCGCCATGGACTTCCTGAAGACCCTGATACCCGAACCGATATCCTTGGCTAGCTTGGGAACCTTGCCGGCGCCGAATACCAGCAGCACTATCAGAAAAACGAAGACAAGTTCCATTGGACCAAGATTCATACATGCCTCGCATGGTTGAAAGTTGGATCATGGTTATTAGTGCTGATTTTTTGTCAAACGTTTCTTTCGGTCCGCGCGACCGACGGGTTCAGCCGCGGGGGTGCCGCGGTCCCTGCGAAGCGCTTTCGGTTTCCCGACGAAGAGCTTTTTCCCGCCGTCCCCCTTCGGCGTTCCGGCGACGGATACATTGAAGCCGGCCCGCTCCAGCATCCCGGTAATTGCCTCTTCGCTCCGATCGTACGCCCGACCTCCCGCCAGCCGCGCCAGTCCGCCCGCGACGCCGTGGAGCATCGAGCGACGCCTCCCGGCAAGGGGCGCGCGGACCACGAGGGTACCGTCCGCCGATATCCCCTTTCTCGCCTTTTCGAGCAGGCGCGCGAGTCCGGCGTCATCCAGGCGATGCGCGAGGTCTATGATCAGGACGAGATCCGCCTTCCCCGGAAAATCCGGCATGTCGCCCTCCGCGCCGGGCGTCACCGTGCCACCGGGGGCGATCGCC
Source organism: uncultured Leptospirales bacterium (assembly GCA_964423905.1). GTDB lineage: Bacteria > Spirochaetota > UBA4802 > UBA4802 > UBA5550 > CAYRGX01. The sequence goes on from CAYRGX010000033.1 coordinate 18,546, forward strand.
CTGGATGCGACCCTGCGCCGCTTCTCGTCGGGCTCGAGCCCGTAGACGCGGGCATCGCGATTGCGCTCGAGCATCCACGCGGCGGTGATGCCGTAGCCGGCCGCAACGTCGACTATGGTGGCGGGCGATCCCGCGATGGAACCGAGCTGCCGGTACAACGGGTCGGTCATCAGCCTGTATCGCGCCATGAGCCTGGGATAGGGTTCCATCCGGCGGTAACGCCGCTCCACGCGGGCGAGATGTCCCGCCTTCACATCCGCGCCCACGCCGGCGGAAACCGCGGCGGGCACGAACAGCCTCGCGAGCAGGGGGGGGACTATCATGACGGTCCCCAGGAACGAATATCCGATGCCGAAGAGCAGGGTCAATCCCGCGTTCCTGAGAAGCGAATGGTCAGCCAGGCCGAGGACCCCGAACCCGATCATCGTGGACACTGCAGAAAGAAAAACGGTGAGCCGGATCAGCGACACTGACGGATGGCGCCGATCCATGTAGCGCTGGTATGCGCGGACCAGGTAGAGCGCGTAATCGGTGCCCATTCCGATGACAATGACCGTCACGATGATGGCGGGGATTCCGGGCTTCTGGCCGATGAGGCGGAGCGTGCCGAAGGTGCAGACGAGGGAGAACACCGTCGGGGCAAGGGAGACCAGGGTAAGTCTCAGGTCCATGAGGTAAAGGATCGCGACGATGAACGTCACCACGCCGACTATCACCGCCATCCTGATGAAACTGTCGAGCATGATCGAGCCGAGCCTGTCCGCGAAGTAGACCGGGTCGAAAAGCCTGGAACGGTCCGTCCCGGTGATGCGCGGGAAAAACGATCCCGCCCTGTACGAGGGGCCCGGCTTCAATACCGAAAACTGCGCCCATGACTTCCCGCCGTTGATGCGCTGGATGCCGAGCATGCCGTGAAATTCATCGGGTATGGCCGACGGCTTGAAGTCCCTGCGCGCCAGCGTCCGGTAAAAACCGTCGAACGCGCCGGGTGAGAACCCCACCTCCAGCGAGGCATCCCTGATCGATTTCTTAAGCGCGGCCACACGGGCCGGCGTCCAGAAGGCATTCCACGACGCGAGGTTTTCCTTCATGCGCCCGCTCCCGGGAAATATCATCGAGGGGATGAAAGCCCCGGACAGCGTCCCGGAGGCGATTTCCTTTTCGAGGAGGCCGGCGGCGGCGTCTCCCTTCCGCTGCAGTTCCTCCACGCTGCCGCCTTCGTCCATGAGGTACAGGTTGCTGAGCACGTTGCCCCAGGTTTTCGTCACGAGATCCTCGGCGCGGAGCGTGGCGGTGCTCACGGTGTTCATTGAGGCGAGGTCCACGCGGAAATCGAGGCGCGCGAAGCACAGCATGAAAAGGAAGATCGCCGCGGCCGCGTACACGCTCCCGAGGCTCGCGGAGCCCATCATGCGGTCGGTCCATTTCTGGAGCGGCACGAGTCCCTTTCTCCGTGAGGGCGGCATCACCGGGAACACGACCGGGAAAAGCGTGTGCACGAAAATGTAGGTGAACACGACGCCCATGCACGCAAAAAAGCCTATCTGCGCCAGCGTGGGAAACCCGCTCAGGAACAGGAAGGCGAAACTGGCCGCGGTGGTGAGCATTGACAGCAACCCCAGGCCCCAGACTTCCTTCGTCGCCTCCATGCCCCTGGTTTCGTGGGGCCTGTCGAGGAACAGCAGATAGGCGATGCCGTAATCGACCGTGAACGATATGATCGTGCCGCCGAACCCGATGGCGAGTATGGAAATCTCGCGCGAAAACAGGGAATACACAAACGTCGCCGCGATGGTTCCGAGCACCGCGGGCGCCAGGGCGAGAATCCCTATGTAAGGGCGCGGAAACCCCACGAGCAGCAGGATGACGATCCCGATCGTGGCGACGATCACCGCGGTGCGCGAATCCTTTTTCGCGGTATCCTCGTTGTCGATGGCGGCCCGGTAGGCCCCCACCGGGGTGAGCTTGAAGGATATTCCCCGGGGCCCGTATTCCCTGAGGAGATCGGCCGAGCCCGCCCGTATGACCTCGTCGATTTTGCGCGCGATCCCGGTGTCGGTGGCCGAGCCTTTCGGTTCCGCGGTGATGAGGACATGCCGGCCGTCGGACGAAACGAGGTGGCCGTTCACGATCCGGACGTTTTTCGACGGGGCCAGGTGCGACATTCGCATCAGGACAAGGTTCTTCAGTCCAAGCGGGTCGGCCGAAATCATGCCCGCCTGCCCGATGCCCTCGAGGTTGGCAATCTGCGAGTAGTTGTTCGCCATTATCTCCCTGACCCTGCCCGGTTCGAGAAGCGGGGCGACCTGGCTTTCCAGCTGTTTCCCGGTGAACAGCACCGGGAGGTTTTCCATGATGTGCATGATGAGTGCGGGAAAGACATTCTGGTACTCGTCGAGCCCGACGGTCCTGAACAGGCCGCTTTTCGCAAGCCGGTTTTCGACGACGATCGCCCCCGCGACGAGCGTGTCGACCCCCGCGTCGGAGCAGCTCAGGTCGATCGCGATCCTGTCCTTGATCGGGTGATGGGTCATGACGTAGCGGGCATCGGCGATGACCCTGTCCTGGATCGGGAGTGACCTGGTGATATCCATGTCGATGGCGAGTCTCGTCTTGCCCGCGTAAGATAATACGGCGGCCATGGCGATGATCAGCGCGATATAGGGCCATTTGAAATTTTTCAGATTCATAGCGATCCCTGGAATATTTGGTGGTGGATACGCGGCGCCGAAAGATTATCGGTCCGTGTCTGTTGCACTGAACAACCGGCGCGCCGGGGAGTCAAGAAATTATATGTAAATAGTATCCCGCCGTGACCGGGCCGGTTCCCGGCGATGCCGGATCGATTGAAATGATCTGATGCGGGTGGGATACACCCGCCGGGTTCAGCCGGCCTTGATTTTCGAGTCCAGGAATCCGTCTCTTTAAAATTAATATCGCAATTAATTTCGTGAAATACCGGCGGCCATAAAACATAAAAGCCCTGAATTATTCAAGGCTTCCTGTGGGCGATAATGGACTCGAACCATCGACCTCCTGCATGTGAGGCAGGCGCTCTAACCGACTGAGCTAATCGCCCGTGCGACCGTCACACCCTTTTTCCCGCGGACGCTTCTGTCAAGAAAAAAATCGCGAAAAGGCCTCCGGGGCGGCGCGCAAATCCATGCCCGATTTTACCCCGCGGGAGTTGCGGATTTTCATAAAAAGTTGACAATGCGGGAACGGGAGTATATCTTCCCATCCATGAACATCGCGCAGGCCGTAATTCCGCCAGCCGACGCTCAATTACGTTCAATGCGAGGTAATGCATGAAATCGCTTCATCTGAGAAGAATCTCCCCGTTCGTGATCCCCGCACTTGTCGTGGCGCTTGCGTTCACCGGTCTCCACGCCGCTGGCAAAACCGACGATACGGCACAGCTCCTGGTCGGCAAGTGGAAGGTAATCGGAACCGAATGCGACAAGGACGGCAAGAACTGCACCGAAATAAAAGACGTCATGATCATCGAATTCACCGCCGACGGAAAATTCAAGGCCATGGGCATCGACGACAAAAGCACCTACGTGGTCGAGGGAAAGAAATTCATCATAACGAACAGTAGCGGTGGCGACAAGTCCACCGTGAACATTGTCCAGCTGGACAAGACGACCCTCCGCACGCAGGAAGAGGGCAAGGAAAAGACGGAGAAATTCGTTCGCGAGAAATGAACGGATGACATCCCGGAACGTCCGGAGCACATTCCATGAAAAAATTTCTCGTCGTTGCCATGCTTGCCCTGATCGTCATACTCGCGGCGGCGTATGTACTTGTCAAGGAATTCGAAAGGGACCTCTCTCAATACAGGCACCTCGCCAGCCCCAGGGTGACCGATATCCACGAGCAAGCGATGCTCGTGGTCACGGCCGGCGGAGACCCGTCGCAGAATGCCGGCCGTGCCATCGGCCTGCTCTACAAGGCATGCCACAAGATGAAGGAATGCGTCAACGATGCTGCGCCGCGAGCGCGCTGGCGCGAAAGCGCGGACGCGCCCCGCGGAACGTGGACCGGCCGCTTCGCGCTTCCTCTGTCGGCAGACGTAGGCGGAATCCCCGATGTCACGGCCCCGGAAGGAATGAGGCTCTCCGTGGAAAAGTGGAGCTATGGCGAGACCGCGGAAATACTGCACGTGGGCCCCTATTCGAAGGAGGGCCCGACCGTGGAAAAGCTCAAGGTGTTCATAGCGCGTAACGGCTACGAGATCGCGGGCGAGCACGAGGAGGAATACCTGAGGGGGCCGGGCATGTTCCTGAAGGGCGACCCCGAGGACTACATGACCATCATCCGCTATCCCGTGAAGAAAAAAGACTAACCGTATTCGAGAAGGCGCCTCTCGCCCTCGAGCTTTTTCTTCGCGGTGAGGTCCTGCGTGAATTCCAGCGTGCCGAGGTACGCGCCCGTCTCGTCGCGCAATGCCACGTACTCGATGTGTATGAACCTTCCCCCGAGGGTGATCCAGAACGCGGCCCGTTCCTGCCTGCCGCTCCTGAAATCGTCCAGTATCTTCTCGACCACGTGAACGCTCTTCGGCGGGTGGCAAAGCTGGACCTTCCTGCCGATGACGGCGCGGTTTCTGTCGAATATCCTCTCTCGCCCCTGTGAAAAATACCGCACCGTGTCGTCCGCGTCCACGAAGGTGATGTCAGCGGGCATGGCGTTGAGCACGGCGACGAGCTCCTTCACCGAAAAGCTTCCCGAGGGGAGGACGATCCTGTCTCCCGCGGCGACGGGCGCGCCGTCGGCGGCGGAACCGGCCGCGTCCCATGCGGCGGATGGCTCCACCAGGCAGTAGCCAATTTCCGGGGATTGCCGGTACACCTGCAGCCACTCGTCCCCGGTGAGCGTGTCGAGCGCCATGGGGAAGAGAATCTGGTTTTCCTTGTAGATCATGTCCGACACCGCGTCGCCGGCCTTCCGGATCTTCGCGGCCGCATCAGCGAACGCCGCGGCGCCCTTTGACGGGAGTTCGCGCACCGTCGCGATCGCCTCTTTCAACAGGGCGCGCGTCTCGTCATGCTTTGCCCACATGACCTTGGGCGGCGCGGTGATGCCGTGCGATTCCAGGTACGGGAAAAGCAGGTTCTCCTTGCGGCGGTAATGCACGTCCACGCTCATGAGCGCGTTGAGCGAGGGCAGGATATTCTCCGCGGCAGAGGCGGCTTCCCCCGAGGCCACGGCCGTATCCGCGAGCGCGTTCAGCCGCGCCACCGATAGGGCCAGCGCCTCGTTCTCCTCACGGAAGGTGTGCACCGGGTGCCCCGGCGGCACGGTCTTCGCGCCGGACTGGTCGATGGCCCCCTTCAGCACCGCGGTGTGGATGTCGCAGAGACGGATCACCTCCTCCTGCGGAAGGCCCTCCGCGATGAGCTCCTGCTCGGACTGCACCACTTCCTCGTAGGGGATGTTCCCCATCATTTCCTGGAGCTCCTTCTTGACGAGGTCCGGCGAGTCCCCGCGGTGAAGCCGCCTGATGTGCTCCTTGAAAAGCTCCTTCCTTCTTTGAGTGTCGTCTGACGCTGTCATATATCCCCCCCCGCTTCGCGCATGCCGCGCGTCACTCGTACTTGATCACCTCGACCGGGCAGCCGTCCGCGGCGTCCTTGATGTCCTTCTCGAATTTCGAGAAATCGACGCCGGGAATGATCTCGGCTACGTCGCCGACTTTGAACACGTCGGGCGCGGTGCTCTCGCAGGCCCCGCAGGCCGTGCATCCTTCTATTATCCAGACTTTCTTTATCGCCATGATAAGCCTCCTGTATATTATTGAGTCAATTCATGCCACACGTTGCCGCCCGCGGTCCGCACTCCCGGGAGAACCGCAGGTCATCTGCCGCACGATCGGTGCAGGCAGCCCTCGCCCCCCGGGCTGTCGCAGCAACCGGGAAGGATCAGGCGCACGGACCGCTCGAAGAACACGTAATCCCAGGCCCAGTTCACGAGAACGAAGAGCTTGTTGCGGAACCCTATCAGGTTCATGATGTGGATCACCAGCCAGACCGCCCACGCGGCGAATCCCCTGAAGTTGCGCCCCGCGATCCTGGCGACCGCGGCGTTGCGGCCGATGGTGACCATGGAGCCCCGGTCGCGGTACGCGAAGGGAAGCTCCTCCTTCTTCGCGATCCTTCTGAGAATGTTCCGCGCCGCGTGCGCGCCCTGCTGCGTAGCCACCGGCGCGATCATGGGAAGGGGCGCGCCGTCGCCTCCCGTGTGCGACAGGTCGCCCGCCACGTAGAGCCCGTCCAGGCCCGCGGCCTGGAGCGTCGGACCCGCGGCGATCCTCCCTCCCTTCGCGGCGGGAAGCCCTTTCGCGCCGGCGGGCGCGGCGCCGCTCACGCCCGCGGTCCAGACCACCGTCTCGGAGGGGATGAACCCTCCGTCGGAAAGCGCCACGCCGCGCGTCGTTACCTCCTTGACCCCGGTGCAGAGCCTGACCGAGACCCCCGCGGCCCCGAGCTTTCGCGCGGCGTACGCGGTGAGGTCCGGCGTGAACATCGGGAGCACCTCCCCGCCCGCCTCCACGAGCGCCACGCTCGCCTCCCCCGGATCGATCCCGGGAAAGTCCTTGCGCAGCGGGCCGCGCGCGAGCTCCGCGAGCGCGCCCGCGAACTCCACGCCGGTGGGACCGCCGCCCACGATCACGAAGGTCAAAAGCCCCTTCCGGTAGCCTGCGTCCGTGGCGTAGGCGGCGCGCTCGTAGCACGAGAGTATATGGTTCCGCACGATCATTGCGTCGTCCAGCGTCTTCAGCGTGAAGGCGGTCCGCTCCGCGCCCGGCACCCCGAAGAACGAGGTGACGCTCCCCGCGGCCAGGATGCAGTAATCGTACCCGATGCGCTCGCCGTTGCAGACAACGCTCTTCCCCGCCGGGTCCAGCTCGCGGACGTCGCCGCGCAAAAAACGCACGTTGCGGCGGCCGCGCAGGAGCGTCCTTACCGGGTAGGCGATCTGCTCCGGCTCGATCTCGGCCGCGGCGGCCTGGTAGAGGAGCGGGAGAAAGGTGTGGTAATTGTTCCGGTCGATGAGCGTGACGTCCGCGGCCGAGCCGAAGAATTCCTTCACCGCCCAGAGGCCGGCGAACCCCGCACCGATCACCACCACGTGCGGCCGTTCGCCGGAAAAATGTCCCTTCGCCCCCATGCCGGACCCGCTATCCCCGAATCATCACGAGGAGCATCTTGAAGGACACGTCCGCCCTGAGCGCGTGCGGCCTGTTCGCGGGCATGAGGATCATCTGGCCCTCCGCGACCCGGTGCTCGCTGCCGTCGATGGTCACCGCGGCCTCTCCCTCGATGACCTGCACAAGGGCGTCGAACGGCGCGGTGTGTTCGGAGAGCCCCTGTCCCGCGTCGAACGCGAAGAGCGTCACCGAGCCGGCGTCGCCGGCGACCACGGTCCTGCTCACCACGGCGCCCTTCTGCACCGAAATGCCTTCGCGGAGCGCGAAGGGCTTCGCGTAATCGTTCTCGTTGTTCTGCATTCGCAGGGTCATATCGCCCTCCTTATTGAAAATATTCGCATTTTTTCAGATCTGCCGTCGGAGCACGGATATCACGGAGCGACCGACAGGTATCCGGTCGGTATATGATTAATCATTATTGATTTAGCGGGATGCGCCATCTTCGCGCGCTCCGTGCCCCCCGTGGCATATCATATCATGCGTACAATTTACCACGGAAATGGGGATATGCAATTGACCGGGATCAATCTTTTTGTTCGTGCGTTCTCGCGGCCAGGCGCCTGTTCGCCTCCACGACCTTCGGGTCGGAGGACAGCCTGATGATCTTCTGGCTGAGCGAAACCTCGATGATGGTCTTTGCCAGCTCCTCCCGCCTCGCGTATTCCTTCGCGAGCCCCTCCGGCGGCGCGAGCGGATCCTTCAGCTCGGGATGTTTTTCCTCGGCTTCGGCCATGTCCTCGCGCACCCCGGCCATGCCGTCGCTGAAATCGTCGATGGCCTTCGCAAGATCGTCCGCGTCGTCCGCGTCGCGCATTTTCGATATGAATTTTTCCTGCACTTTGTAGAGTTTCTCGTAGGCGGGGCGCACATCGGCGTACCTGTCCGACGAGCAGGCGGACGCCGCCACCAGGAATGCCGCGAAACAGGCAAGGATCGCACGTCCGGTCATAATCCGTTCCTCCAAGTCCCGGCCCGCAGCCCGGCGGTCCGGCCTTCGTTTTCGTAATAATAAATGTAACAACGGATTTGCGGGCCCGTCAAGCGGTAAATTTCAGGTCCGCCGCGCGTCGATCCGCTCGAGGAGCGCCTCGATGCGCGCGAAGGCCGCCTCCTCGGAATACTTGCGCACGTCGGCGTGGTCCACGTCGATCATGACCGCGGGGACGCCCGTCCTTTCGGACACGAGCGAAAGCTGGTCCATCTGCATGAGGGAGTACACCTTGCAGCTGCGGTTGCTGGCGAAGACGATCCCGTCGATCGAGAAGGCCGCGACCGCCTCGGTCATGGCCTTCGAGCGAAGGGCGAGCCCCTGCGGGCACACCGAGAAGTTCTGCAGGCGTGCGAGATGGCGGAGCGGGTCGCCGCCGTCGTAATCGAAGAGCCCGACCTGTCCCTCAAGGCTCCCCACGCAGTAGGTGTAGCTCGCCGCGACGATGTTCGCGTCGAGCGATGCGAGCCTGGACGACATGCTGCGGAGCTGGTGCCAGGGGGCGATATTGTCCCACAGCAGGCGGAAGCGCTCCCCCGGCACCGGGACGATTCCCCGCGCGGCGCGCGCCTCGGTCTCGTCGACGAGAAGACGGTAGTGCTCGGCGAGCTCCGGCCTGCCGCGCGAGGTGAGTATCGGCGCCATCTGCACGAACGTGTCGAAGGCGGTGACCGCTGACGGGCGCCGCGCGGCCAGGCCCACGAAGCGTTTCCACTGGCGGATCGCCTCGCTGCTGCGGGCCACGGCCTCCGCGACCCGCTCCGGGTGGAAGGTCTGCCCGCTCAGGCGCTCCACGGTCCCGATGAGCTCGGAGAACTGGTCGAGGATGTAATCCAGGCCCTCCGCGGACTGCGGCCCGTAGCAGAAGGGAACGTCGAGGACGAAGTGGGGGACGTTCCACTCGCGGCGGTACACGTCGAACCACTTGGCCAGGAGCGCGCAGTTGTTCGTGTTGGACACCAGAAGGTGCGGCCGCGGCAGCCCCATCGAGGGCGAATCCTTTCCGCCGTCGAACGCGGTGCCGATATCGATGCGCGCGTACGAGCAGAGGTCCGGCGAATATCCCGCGGCCTCGGCCTTCCCGCACTGCAGGGGCCCGACCCCCTTGCCCGCGCTCATGGCCGCGTGGCTCTCGGGCACCGCGATCACCACGTTGTTGAAGCCGAGAAAAATTTCCGCGGGAACCACGATGGCGATCCAGACCACGAAGGCGCCCTCGCCCGCGCGGCGGTGGAGGTCCATGTAGTCGCCGGCCATCATGGCGCTCAGCCGCTTTCCCGATTCGCTCTTCACGAAGCCGGTCTTCTTTTCGGCCGGTATATCCGTCATTCTCCCCCCCTTTCCCTTTTCGCCGCCAGCAGCTCGGCGAACGCCTGGATGCGCGTAACGTGGGACGCGGACAGCCCGGCGTCGTCGAGCGCGAACTCGAGGAGCAGGGACGGTATTCCCCTCCACGCGAGCTCCTTCTGCAGATAGGGATACTCGAAATACTCGTACTCGCAGAACTTCTCGCCGACGAACACGACCCCCGCCGCGCCCGAGGATTCGACGAGCCCGGCGAGGTATGCCGGGCGCGCGTCCGCGGTGTGGAGGAGCGTCGGGCACGGCGCGTGGCCGCGGTAGAAATCCACGTAGAACGCGGCCGGTCCCGACCCGGGGACGTACGCGGGCGAATGCGAATGGGCGCGGGACATCGCGGCGACGTCGTCCGCGACCACGCGAAGGCCGAGTCCGTCCATGCGCGCGAGCGAGTCCCCGGGCGGCGGGAGGATGCCGCTTATGATCACGGGCTCGCCCGCGCATGCGCCGGGGGATAAGTGTTCCCGCGCGAGGGCCCTCTCCGCCTCGCCGAGCGCGTCCCCGGGCGGAACGTGCGACGCCCGGAGCGCGAGCGCGGCATACTCGCCGAAGGGCAGCGATCCCCCGCGCGCGAGGAGCGCGAGCCGCCCGATGGCCGCCCGGAGCCGCGCGTACAGGTCCGCGCTCTCGCGGAAGCGCCCTTCCGAGAATCGCGCGCCGAACGCGGACTCGAGTTCCCGCACGGTCCGCTCCACGGAGGCCGCGAGCGCCCGCTCCCACGAGGGACGCTCGCACGCGTACGCGGGAAGGTGCATCGAAACCGCGGGGAGGCGGCCCTCCCCGCCCGCGGCCTTGCGCACTATCTCGGGAAGATTGCGAAGCGTGTCGCACGCGTTGTAGTGGAAGATCCCCGCGAGCCCGTGCGAACAGGCCATCACGTGCTGGGCGAGCCTGTGGCCCACGGAGCAGACGTAGTTCTGCACGTGACGGTCGGCCTCGGCCGTGCCCCCCGGGGGAAGCCCCCAGAGCACGACGGGGTCGAGCCCCATCGAGTGGATCAGCTCGAGCGGTGGGTACAGGGGAAAGCACCCGACGGTCCGCCGTCCTTCTTCGGAGTTGTGCGAATCCTCAGCCATGAACGGTCCTATCCGTGGTAGCGGGTGTTGCGGAGCAGGTCGTCGAGCACGCCGATCTTCAGGAGGACGACCCCCTCCCCATCGGCGCTCTTCGTGACCACGAGCTGGTCTCCCGGGTTGATGTTCAACTCGTTCCTGAGTTCGACGGGTATGCTCACCTGCCCCTTGGGGCTCACCCTGGAAACCCCGTACACGATGTGCCCGCCGTTTTTTCCCCTGCTTTCGTTTTTCATGGTGTCCGCCTGAATGCCGTAAATTCTCCTCTTTTACGGCGGGGTGTCAACGATAATTTATTTCATAAATGTTTTATTTGTAATACTTCTTTTACTTGACGCACATGCCGCCATTTTGTACCTTATCGAATATACAGAGAAACGAGGGGGATATGCATGGCACTGATGGACGCTCTCGACAAAAACGAACTCAAGGAACTGATCACAAAAAACTGGATGACCCACGACGCCATGTGGTTCTACTTTTCCGCGCAGGAGAACGGCATGGAAAAGACGAACAGGATCAACCGGATGGCGGTCCGGGCCATGGCCGCAATGGAGGCGAAGCGCATACTGAAGGCGTCGGGCCGCACCGCCATCACGGGCTTCGACGAGCTGAAGGAATTCTTCCTCGAGGGGGCCGACTTCATCAAGGCGAAGTTCATGAATTACGAGGTGTCGTTCCCGGAAAAAAACAGGATGCGGTGGGACATACCAGGCTGCTTCGCGTTCGACGGCCTCAGCAAGGCCGGCCTCATCGCCGGGTACGAGTGCGGCATCGTGGAGCGCGCGATCGGATGGTTCGACGCCTTCGGCATCCGCTACGAGTGCGCTCCCGGCTCGCGCGCGTGCCAGATGCGCGACACCGGGCGCTGTGCGTGGGAATTCACCTTCTTCTTCGATTGACGCGCCCGGGCAGCGGGCCCGGTCAGTCCTCCCTGTGGGCCGCGTCCGGAGAAAAGGCGGGAAGGCAGACCGCGATGTATTCGGCTCCGCCCTCGAAGGGCGTGCTGTAGCGCACGCGTTCGCCCTTTCCCACGAGAATACCCCTGCCCGCGGGTATATCCAGCACGCCCTCCCCTGTCTCGACGCGCAGCGTCCCCCGGAGCACCACCGTGTACTCGTCGAAGTCCGGCCGCTGGAAGGGCTCGCCCCATCCCGCGGGGCTCTTCATGCGCGCGATGCTCACGCCGGCCGTGGCGCTCGACGCGTGGCCGAAGAATTCCTCGATTGTCTTGGGCGGCTCCCCGGCCGCGCGGATGATTACCGGTTCGTGGATCACTTTCAGCATGTTGTTCCCTCTCTCAACATGTTGGATGGGTCCTGTTGAAAATGTCTCCAGGCAACCATTATTCCGCAAACATCATCGTTTTCAAATCCAGGGCGAGGGACTTGAGCATTTCATAATTGTCCATCAGTATCTGCGCATCGGCGCTATTTGCCTGTATCAGACTGTTTGCATTTTCAATGGATTTGGCGATCTCCTGTATGGCAATCGATTGTTCGGCCGAGGAATTTTTTATAAATTCCGAATTCTCATGCACCTCGCCGGTCCCCTGCAGCATCGCGCCCTGCAGCATTTTCTGATTTGAAATGACCGACAGGGTATCCATCGCCTTCCCCCGAACGGTCGCCAGACTCTCGTTGAGAGATTCGATAAATCGGATGATATTCCTTATTATCGAGCTTGAAAACTCAACATCGCTTTTGTTCGTATCGATCAGGTCCTTTATTTTATTCAGTTCGCTCGAAGAGCTGTCAGCCAGCTTTCCTATCTCATCGGCGACTACCGCGAATCCCCTGCCGTGTTCCCCGGCCCTGGCGGCTTCAATCGAAGCATTCAGGGATAGGAGGTTTATCTTGTCGAAAAACTCGTCGATGATACCGGCAATGGTCTGTATGTTATTGGAGTTTTCCATTGTTTTGCTGTTAACGTCATCCAGTGACTTGGAGGACTCATTGCCCGTCTCGGCCATCTTGCTTATGCCCGCAAATTCGTCCTGGAGGCCCTTGCCCAGTACCTGCAGGGAGTCTATCAGGCCGGAAAGGTCGGCAATACTGGCGCTCAGATTTTGTACCGCGTCGCTCTGTTTGTTCGTCGTGCGCTCTATGCCTGATGTGCTCGAGGATATCTCTTCAATCGAAGCGACAATCTCTTCAATGGTCGCGGATTCCGCCTGGATGTTATTGAATATGCCGGTTATGGCCTTGTCCGTCTTGTCTATTGACGCTGTCAGCTCCCGGTATGACTTTTTAACCGTGTCCATGAGCCTGGTTATAACATTATTGTTGTTCGTGCTTTTCCTTGTTTCTTCCTGGCTGATGCGGAGCGCGAGCCTCAGCGAACTCATGGTTATTGATGCGAGAATATACGTCATTATGAGAGTCGCGATTGCGGTAATGCTCCCCTGGACAAGCACGCCCCGAATCGCTTCGGCGTCCGGTCCCGCCGTCGCCGGGTCGAACCTGAGTATGTTCAGTCCAATGAGCGAGACGAGATATATGATTATGACGATATGCACCCATCGTTTCGTGTAAATAACCGAAAGCAGAACCGTGGGAAAAAAGAAAAATATGCTGAGACTAAGCACCATTTGCGGGGTCCTGTTCAAAGCGACAAACAGCATCACAATCGACTGGACTATCGTCATGAACGTCCCGGCGATCCACACTTTCCCCCGACGGACAAGAATGATGGTTATTATTGCGGTCGTACATGTTAAACCGCTCGACAGGAAGGATTCATAGATGCTTGTGGTTTTAATTCTGACAAAGAACAATCCTAACATGACGGTAAACAAGACCAGTCCGATGATCACCATGAAATTCGCGCTCGTACGCGTGAAAATATCAGCGTCTTCATATCGGGAAAGGAAGAGTTTGTTATAGGTCTTCATTATTGACATTATCATCCCCAGGGCAAAAATAGTGGCTACAGACAATAATGCTAATATAGTGGTTTTGTGCAATAGTTTTTTATACCCCCTCCCCTGCGGGGGCCAGACCTTCTTCCGGATTTTCCGCGAAAAAAAATAGTACTTGCTGTTTTTATCCATTCAATATCTTTTTTCCCATAACGGTACATCATCATGAACGCGACACCGATACCGAAAGAATCGTCGGCAGAGGCGCCGGACTTCGCGCTCGCGGACGTGAACGGCGACAAAGTTCGCCTCTCGCAATTCCGCGGCTCGTTCGCGGTGCTCGCGTTTTTGCGCGGGTTCATGTGACCGTATTGCCGCGCGCACCTGGCGAGGCTCGCCGGGGACCATGCGGCATTCGCCGCCCGTGAGGCGGTAATACTCGCGATCGGTCCCGACGGGCCGAAGGCCTACCGGGAATACTGGGACGAGCACGGCATCCCGTTCACGGGGCTCCCTGACCCGAAGCACACCGTCGCCGACCTGTACGGCCAACAGGTGAAGCTCCTGAAACTCGGCCGCATGCCGGCGCTCCTCGTGGTCGACCGCGAGGGCCGCATACGATGGGAACACTTCGGGAGCTCCATGTCCGACATCCCGGACAACGCGACAGTGCTCGCGGTGATCGACGCCATCGACGCGGAAAAGAGGTGAGGAACACATCGAACGATGAAACGAATTCTCGACATGCTGCGTAAAGTGTCCGCAAGGTCAATCGCGCGCGCGATGGAAATCGCGGAGCCCCTTTTAAGGAAAATCCCCCGGCCGATTCCGAAAAAGTATTACGCCATCGCCGGCGGCGCGTTCGCGTTTTTCCTGCTGGTCATGTTCGTGCCGGGGGGCGTGATGGACCGCACGTCCACCACGGCGTTCTGCGGCAGCTGCCATGTCATGGAGAGCCAGTACGAGCACTGGTTCCTCACCGGCGTCCACGTGAAGATCAGGTGCGTCGACTGCCATCTCCCTCACGACAACCCGGTGAGCTATTTCGTGTGGAAGGGGATAGACGGGATGAAAGACGTGGTCTTTTTCTACGGGAGGCTGTATCCCGAAAACATCCGCATCTCTTCGCACGGGGCCTCGACGGTGCAGGGCAACTGCGTGCGCTGCCACGAGGGCACGGTGATGATGATCAACACCGAGGGAAGGAACTGCTGGTCCTGCCACCGCAGGCTTTCGCATACCATCATTGACGTAGGATATATCAAGTAAGGAGTTTCCGGCATGAAACATGCACGATTCGTCATGGCAACCTCAATCGCGGCCGCGGCAATGATCGCCTCGTCCCTGGCGATGCATTCCTGCGCTCCGTCGAAGCCCGAGCTCGCGAAGGTCGGGGCGATTGCCGAAGGCCAGTTCGATCCCGAGGAATGGGGAAAGGTATATCCCCTTCATTACGAATCGTGGCTGAAGACCGGCAAGCCCAAGAAGGCGGGAACGAGCTTCTACCGCAGGGGATGGGACGACGACAAGGTCATCTACGACAGGCTGAGCGAGTACCCCTTCTCCGCCCTGCTTTACAGCGGATGGGGCTTCGGCATCGAGTACAACGAGCCGCGCGGGCACCTCTTCGCGGTAAACGACCAGCTCGAGGTCGACCCCTCGCGCGTGAAGTCGGGCGGCGTGTGCCTGGCGTGCAAGAACCCCTACCACAAAACCTACACCGAGAAGTACGGCATGAAATACCTGACCGCGGGGTTCACGGACGCGGTGAACATGATCCCGGAGAAGCACCGCAAGCTCGGGCCCTCGTGCATCGACTGCCACAAGCCGGCGACCATGGGACTGACCACGAACAAGCCCCACATCTCGCGGGGACTGGAGCTTATCGGCAAGAAGGAGCTCTCCCGGCAGGAGGGGCGCATCATGGCGTGCTGCCAATGTCACATAACCTACTTCGTCCCGCGGGACAGGGACAAGAAGGTGACCGGCGACGTCCAGACCCCGTGGAAGGGAAGCGCGTGGGGCGACATCTCCATCGAGAAAATCATCGCCGACCTCCTCTCCGACTATTCCCGCATCGAGTGGAAGCAGGCGGTGACCGGGCTCGACATGCCGTTCATCCGCCACCCCGAGTTCGAGCTCTTCACGAAATCGAGCGTGCACTTCAAGGCGGGCGCGGCCTGCGCCGACTGCCACATGCCCTTCAGGCGCACCGGCTCGTACAAGATATCCGACCATGACGTGATGAGCCCGCTGAAATCGAACATGCGCGCCTGCTCGCAGTGCCACACCGAGTCGGCCGAGTGGCTCGGCTCGGAGGTGCGGGCCATCCAGGATCGCACGGCCTCGCTCCTTCTCAGGGCCGGGTACGCCACGGCCACGGCCGCCAAGCTCATCGAGCGGCTGAACGCGGAGGAAAAGCGCGGGCTCGCGCCCGACGCCGCGCTGAAGTCGCGGGCCGTCCGTCTCTACAAGGAGGCGTTCCTCAGGGTGGTGTTCATCGGCGCCGAAAACTCGACCGGCTTTCACAACCCGACCGAGGCGGGCCGCGTGCTCGGCGACTCCATCGCGTACGCGTCTAAGAGCGAGTCGCTGCTCAGGCAGCTCCTCGCCGCGGGCGGCGTGTCGGTGCCGGAGAAGGTCGACCTGGAGCTCGGCAAGTACCTGAACGGAAGGGGAAAGAAGAAGCTCAACTTCAGGAGGGACCAGATGGTCCCCGACCCCTTCGGCACGCAGAAAGAATTCAGCCAGCTCCCGTAACCTGCGGCCGAATCCTGATAACGGGTCACGACGATGTCCTTCAACGCGATTGAAACGCTCACGCTGTCCGGGCTCGTGATTTTCGCGGGCTACGGCGTGCGCCGCCTCGTGCCGGTGCTGGGCCGGGTCAATATCCCCGCCCCCGTCATCGGGGGGATGCTGGTGGCCGTTCTCAACACGATCCTCCGCGCCGCGGGCCTGCCGGTCCCCTCGTACGACACCTCGATCCAGATGCCGCTCGTGATCGCGTTCTTCACCAGCGTCGGCTTCGGCGCGAGCTTTTCCCTCCTGAAAAAAGGCGGCCACCAGATCGTGTTCTTCCTTGTCGTATCA
This sequence comes from uncultured Leptospirales bacterium, assembly GCA_964423905.1. Lineage (GTDB taxonomy): Bacteria > Spirochaetota > UBA4802 > UBA4802 > UBA5550 > CAYRGX01. The sequence goes on from CAYRGX010000033.1 coordinate 35,132, forward strand.
ACCGTGTTCGCGGTTCTGCAAAACGCGGTGGGAATCGGCCTCGCGGTACCGATGGGGCAGCACCCGCTTTTCGGCGTCATGTGCAGCTCGGTCACCCTCACGGGCGGCCCCGCCACCGGGCTTGCGTTCGCGCCCAGGTTCGAAAGCGCGGGACTTAACGGCGCGGCCGCCATCGCCATCACCGCCGCGATGTGCGGCATCGTGTCGGGCGGGCTCGTGGGCGCGCCCGCCGCGACATGGATCATCGAGCGGTACGGGCTGCGCAGCGGGAAGAAGGACCCGGGCCGCAGCGAGACCCCCGACCCGCGCGACGTGGTCGAACAGAACATCGTCGAGCTGCCCGCGGCCGTGCCGGAGAGCGAGGACCGCGAGTACTTCACCCTCCTGAAGAGCCTCGTGGTGATCCTCGCTGCCATGTGGTGCGGCTCGTGGATCAGCGCGGGCTTCACCCGTCTCGACATCACCCTTCCCGCGTACATCGGGGCCATGATCGCGGGCATCGCGTTCAGAAACCTCGACGACATCGCAGGTGCCGTGTCGCTCTCGCAAAAAACCATCGACGACATCGGCGCGGTGGCCCTGTCGATCTTCATCTCGATGAGCCTGATGACCCTCAGGCTCTGGGAGATCGCGTCGCTCGCCCTGCCGATCGCGGTGATCGTCGCGGCGCAAATCGTGCTGGTCGTCACCTTCTGCCTTCCGATATACCGGCTTTTCGGAAGGGACTACGATGCGGCCGTCATGTCCGGAGGGTTCGTGGGTTTCATGCTCGGCACCACGGCCAATGCCATGGCGAACATGAATTCGCTGGCGGACCGGTACGGCCCGGCGCCGCGGGCGTTCCTGGTGGTCCCGATGGTCGGCGCGTTCTTCATCGACATTACCAACGCGCTCATCATCACGGCCTTCATCAATTTCTTCAAGTAACCACGGGGGATTCGCCCCCGCTGCCGGAGCGTTTCATGAAAAAAGTAATTGCCGCGACGGCACCCGCCGGGGTAATGAACTTTCCGGGGTACATGCCATGCTTTGCAAGAGAATAATCCCGTGCCTCGACGTCGACCGCGGCCGCGTGGTCAAGGGCGTCAACTTCGTCAACCTCATCGACGCGGGCGACCCTGTTGAGAACGGGCACTTCTACGACGACGAGGGCGCGGACGAGCTTGTCTTTCTCGACATCACGGCCTCGTCCGACAGGCGCAATATCATCCTGGACATGGTGCGAAGGGTGGCCGAAACGGTCCATATTCCCTTCACGGGGGGGGGTGGGATTCGCACGGTCGAGGACGTGCGCCTCATACTCGAAAACGGCGCGGACAAGGTGTCGGTGAACACCGCCGCGGTGCAGAACCCGTCCATCATCGGCGATGCCGCGGTCCGCTTCGGGAGCCAGTGCATACTGGTCGCGATTGACGCGAAGCGCTCCGGGGAATCAGGGTGGGAGGTATACCTCCACGGAGGCCGCACTCCCACCGGCATCGACGCAGTGGAATGGGCCAGACGAGCCGAGGACCTGGGGGCCGGGGAAATCCTCCTCACGAGCATGGACAGGGACGGGACGAAGATCGGCTATGACCTGGACCTTACGAGGACCATCGCGGAAGCCGTAAACATACCGGTCATAGCCTCCGGAGGCGTCGGCACCATCGAGCATATGTACGATGGGCTCACCGCGGGAAAGGCCGACGCGGTCCTCGCCGCCTCCATATTCCATTTCAGGGAGATATCTATCGCGCAGGTGAAACGCGAGCTGTCCGCCCGCGGGATTCCGATGCGCATAACGGGCTGATTCACTTCAGCAGGATGACGATCGTGGCGATGAGGCCGACGAGCACGGCGCCGAAAAGGGCGAGCAGGATGACTATCCTCGTGTGGGACGTGGCCGCTTCCAGCTCCTTCTGGTAGGATGACGATTCCACCGCGACGCGTATGTTCTCCTCCTCCTCGTCGATGGTCGCGAATATGCCCTTGGCCACGACCGCCACGAAATGGAACCCGCCCTCGCGGTGATGCACCGCGGAGATCAGCCTGCAGGGAATGGGTTTCATCCTCCCGTCATCGTACGCCCCGAACGCCTTTGCGACCTGTACCGCCTTGTTGTGGGTGTCATGAATGTTCATAAGCACCCTGTCGCCTTCCTTGAGCGTGTAGATCTCGACGCCCTTGATGGGGGACAGCACCAGCGAGCCGTGAAGCAGAAGGCGGATTTCCTTGCCTGCGAGGGCCTCGTCCGTCAAATTCGGCTGGGGCTCCTCGGTGGCTTCTTCGTTCTTGTCGGCGTTTTCCCTGTCCTTCTGCAGCTTGGCCGGGTCGATCTTCTTGCTGCTCGTGGATATGAGCTCCATCTCAAGTGAGCTCGCGACCTCGACGTCCACGCTGACGTTGACATTGCTTAGCGAAAGCCCGCCCTGGAAAAAACGGTGAAACAGGTGGTTGATGGCGACCTGGTCGTTCTGCTCGACGAGCACGCCGAGGTCCTTGATGAGGTCGTAGGTTATCCCCGCCGCGAACGATTCGTCGAACTGTACGTGGGACGACTGGTCATAATCGCTCTGAGCCCGCGCAATCGCTATCTGTTGTTCGAAGAAACGCCATTCCTGGTTGGTCTTCATGTCGCCGGGGAGAAAAGTCCGCGTGACAACGGTATAAATGCTCTGGAAAAAATTGGCGCGGAAATTGACGAAACAGAGAAACGCGCCCTGCAGGGTCGCTGAAGTGAAACGTCCCTTGATGGCATACAGGTCTTTGTAGGTACCCGCGACCATCTGCTTGGCTTTATCGGCGTCGCCGAAGCAATAATAAGTCGCGATTTCTATTTTTTTGGTATGCTCGGATAGGTTGCTTATAGCGCTGTCCAGTTCGCCGCTCATGTGTATGCGCCATTACCCTTCAGACTGGGTCTTGTCGTATTTATTCATCACGTTCTTTATTCTGGAAAGAAAAAGCCTCCGGTCGATCGGCTTTAGAATAAAATCGCTGATGCCCATCTTTATTAGATCCTCCATGACTCCCTTGGTGGTCTCCTCGCTGACAAATACGATGGGCGGCCTGTTGGGGAACTGGTTCAGGTTGTACATGAGAGCGTAACCGTCAAGAATAGGCATGTCCAGATTTGTCGTTATCAGATCCAGCTTTCCATCCATTTTTTTATACGCATCGAGCGCCGCCTGGCCGTTGTCCACCGCCGCGACGACGTGGTATTTCTCCGATTCCAGTATCTGCACGAGCTGCTTGCGGAGAAAATCCTTTTCTTCAACCACCATGACCCGGTATTGCTTGCCGCCAGGTTTAAGCCCGTCGGGCTTTTTTGTGTTGATATTCGGGAAATCATCCCTGGACGCCATCACGTCCCCCTGCTCATGGTAATCTCTTGCGCACGATTTTTCACACGGCCCCTTACCGCGCATGATTGCCATGCCCGTGCCGGACGATCATGGCGGGAATTGCGCCTGACGACGCTTTCGTATCACTACAATACAGTTGTTATATTTGCCAAGCCTGTCAAGATTAATAATGGCCTAAAAAGGACGGGGAAACTAAAAATTTACCCCGGCGATGTAAAATACTTGATTATTTGATATATCCTTTACTATCGTAACTGATGCTCCATTCTGGGGCAAACCCATATTAAAAATACAGGTTCCATTCTCGTGTGAGAGGGTATGGATTGTGACCGCGAAAACAGATAAACCGTACGTCCTGAACCCGCCAGATTACAAGAAAGCGATTGCCAACGAAATCGATTTTTATATCCAATTCCATTCCCTTCATAACGGCACAGAAGCCGCCATCGTCAGGATGATATACCGTTTTCTGCAAAACTACGATATCCTCTACATGAAAAATCCGGTCATCACGGTCGTGCGGGAACTCGTGAATAACGCCATCAAGGCCAACCTCAAGCGGGTATATTTCAAAAAGAAAAACCTGAACATCTCGTCCCCGGAGGAGTACCGGGCGGGAATGGAACAGTTCAAGGAAGACGTGTACCAGAGCGATTCCAGCGAATACTTTCAGCTCCTGGAAAAATCGAACCTGGTCACGCGCGTCGCATTCAAGGCCACCGACGACAACCTGTTCATCAACGTCATCAACAATATCCCAATTCTTGAAGCCGAGCTCGAAAAAATCACGAACCGGGTCAAGAAGGCCTACGAGTACAACGACATCGCGGAAGCGTTCGACGACGTCCTCGACGATACCGAGGGAGCGGGCCTTGGCCTCATCATCGCGATGATGCTGTTTAAAAATTCGGGGCTTCCCGCAGAATCGTTCAGGATATACCAGAAGAACGACCTGACCATCGCGGCCATATCCATCCCACAATCGCTGTCGGTGATCAAGTCCCGTATCAGGGTCGCGGAAGAAATCCTCAACGAAGTGGAGACCATACCGGCGTTCCCGGAAAGCATCCTCGAGATCCAGCGGCTGTGTTCGAATCCCGAGGTCCCGATGAAAAGGATCGCCGAGAGCATAACGCACGACCCCGGGCTGACCACCTCCATGCTCAGGCTCGCCAACTCCGCGGGATATGTCACCGGAAAAAAAATCGAGTCGATCGAGGAGGCCGCGAAGATCGTCGGAGTGCGCGGCATCAACACCCTCCTCCTGGCCACGGGCGTGCACAAGATAATGGACTCCCGTTACAAGCGGTACGAGGCCGTCTGGCAGGAATCGTACCGGCGGGCCTTTTACGCGCAGAAGATCGCGCTACAGATGAAACAGAGCAAGCTGAGCGAGTTCGCCTACCTTGCGTCCCTGGTCGCGGACATAGGCCTCATCGTCATCCTCTCTATCAAGCCGGAGCTGGGAAAGCGCCTGATGACGATCACCGGGCAGAGAAGTTATGTCGACTCGCAGCTCATCGAGGAAATCAGCATCGGGATAAGTCATGCGACGCTCGGCGGCATGATCTGCCGGAAATGGAACTTCAACGACAGCCTCATCAAGGCCGTCGAGTACCATCACCGGCCGCATATGGCCCCCGATACGCTCCGCCCGCTTGTCAATGTCATCCACCTCGCCGACTCACTCTGCGAAACCGAAAAAAACTCCACGAGCATAGAACTCATAGACGAGGACGTGCTCGAGTTCTTCAACCTCAACGAATCAACGTCGTTCGACCTCCTTCACAAGGTCCTCATGCAAACGTACGAGGTCCAGAAAAACCGTTTCGAACTGAGCGAATCGTAAAAAAGGCACACGCCGAATAATGTTCTTGACGAAAAAGTATTTCGGCATGATATTTCATGCTCTTGACAGCGAAGGGAGCGTACCATGTATTTTCAGGATATGATCGCCGCATTGAACGAATTCTGGGCCGAGAGGGGATGCCTCATAATCCAGGGTTATGACCTGGAAGTCGGAGCCGGTACATTCAACCCATCGACCTTCCTGCGGGTGCTCGGTCCAGAGCCCTGGAAAGTCGCATATGTGGAGCCATCGCGCCGGCCTACCGACGGCAGGTACGGTGAAAATCCCAACAGGCTGCAACATTACTACCAGTACCAGGTGATCATCAAGCCATCACCCGAAAACGTCCAGGATCTCTACCTTGAATCGCTCAGAAGCATCGGCATACGCCTGGAAGAGCACGACGTGCGGTTCGTGGAAGACGATTGGGAATCCCCCACGCTCGGCGCCGCGGGCCTCGGGTGGGAGGTCTGGCTCGACGGCATGGAGATCACCCAGTTCACCTACTTCCAGCAATGCGGCAGCATCGAGCTCGACCCCATATCGGTGGAACTCACCTACGGCATCGAGCGCATCTGCATGTACCTCCAGGGAGTGAAAAGCGTGTTCGACCTGCAGTGGAACGCGGACGTTACTTATGGCGACGTCCATCACCGCAGCGAGTTCGAATTCTCCCATTACAATTTCAACATAGCCAGCACGTCGCTCTGCTTTACCCTGTTCGACCTCTACGAGAAGGAATGCCTTGCCATCCTCGATCACGCCGATCCCGCGGTGGTGCTTCCCGCCTACGATTACGTCCTGAAGTGCTCGCACGTGTTCAACCTGCTCGACGCGCGCGGCGCCATATCGGTCACCGAGCGCGTCGGCTACATCGCGCGGGTGCGCAACATCGCGCGGCGATGCGCCGAACAGTACGTGAAAATACGGGAGGAGATGGGATTTCCCCTCCTCAAAAAAAGCCCGGTCCAGGCAAGATGAAACACAAACAGAAAGGTCCTTCGAATCTCGATGCCTTCCTGTCCCGTCATGAAAAATTCGTTGTATCCACACATGAAAGTCCCGACTGGGACGGGATAGGCGCCGCGCTCGCCTTTCACGAGTTTCTGATCGCCATTGGCAAGCAGTCGATCATCATCAACTCAGATCCCACCCCCGAGGCGGTCACGTTCCTGGATACAGCGGGAGACATCCATACCCTCGCAGAAGGGTACGTTATCCCCGACGGCATCGAGGAATACGCGCAGTTCGTGCTGGACACCAACGATTACGACAACATCGGGTCGGCGTATTTTCTTCTCAAGGACAGGGTAAAGGAGACATTCATCATCGACCATCACGAGGGCGGCGAGGAAGCGATAGACGACAATTACATCAAGGCCGACGCCTCCTCCTGTTGCGAAATACTCTACGAAATCATCGAATCGTACGGGATGCCGGTCTCGCTCCGCGCCGCGCAGGCGCTCTTCGCCGGAATCGTGTTCGACACCGGGTCATTCATATATCCCAAAACCACCCCCCGGACGTTCGCGATCGCTTCCAAGCTCGTCGAGAAAGGCGTCGAGCCCTTCTTCATCCACGAGCAGATCTACGAGCAGAACGAGCTCTCGTCATTCGAGCTGAGAAGCAAGATTCTATCGACGATGGAAATCCACTACGACCACAGGCTCATCGCCATGAAGCTAACGCGCAAGATGCTCATGGACACCGGCTCGAACTTCGCCGAGGGGGAGCCGGCCATCAATATGCCCCTGACCATACGCGGGGTCGTCGCGAGCATCCTGGTGAAGCAGGATATCAACGGCCCGGTCAAGGTGAGCATGCGGACCAAGGGGGATATCGACGTGGCGCAGCTTGCCATGGAGAACGGCGGCGGGGGGCATAAAAACGCCGCCGGCTATAAATCGCAGGATGACCTGGACGAGGCATACCGCCAGGCGATAGAGAAAATGGGACGTTATTTCACATAGCGGCCAGAAGGCCAAAATACATGACAGAGGAGAACAACGATGGACCAGGAAGGAAAAAAATCATATCTCTCCCAGCTCGCGGATCAGCTCAAGGATCTCGACGCCAAGCTCGACGAACTCAAGGCCAAGGCGAAGGACGCGACCGCGGGAACCACGGCCGGAATGAAAGCCGATTATGAAAAGGCCTCCGTCGAGCTCAAGAAAATGAGGGCCGACGCCGAGGCGAAGATCGAGGAGCTGAAGAAATCGAGCGGCGAGGGCTGGGAGGAAATCAAGAAGGGCGCCGACAAGGCGGTCAAGGACCTCTCCGAGGCGTTCAACAGCGCGCTCGGCAAGTTCAAAAAGTAAGGGGCGGACGCCGGCCCGTCACTCCACGTATCTGCACGGGTGCGACGAATCCACCCTCTCGCGGTAAGCCCGCACCACCATCCTGAAGTCGTTCCAGGCGTCCCTTTTCAGGGAGGGTGTCCTGAGAAGGGCCGAGGGATGGTAGGTGGGCATGACCGCCCTCCCGTTCCACTCGATCCATTTTCCCCTCATCGCCGTGATGCGGCCGCGCGGGTCGATAAGGCCCTGGAGCGCCGTAGCGCCGAGAAGCACGATGATCTTCGGATCTATGATGCGAATCTGCTCCCCGAGATACGGAAGGCATGCCGCGCGCTCGTCCTCGGACGGCGCCCTGTTCCCCGGGGGGCGACACTTCACGATATTGGCGATGTAGGCGTGATTCTCCCGCGTAAAGCCGCAGGCTTCCAGAATTTTATCCAGGAGCTGCCCCGACTTCCCCACGAAGGGAAGGCCCATGCGGTCCTCTTCCGCGCCCGGCCCCTCTCCCACGAGCATGAGGCCCGCCTCCGGGCACCCGTACCCGAACACCGTGTTGGTCCGGCCCCTGCAGAGAGCGCACAGACTGCATTCCCTTACGCTCGACCGCAGGTCCTCGAGTTCCGGGGGATACGCGGGTTCGGTCATGTCTTCCTTCCTGGTTCTGTTGCGATACCGATAACTATCGGTGCCCGCAGAAAATGGAACGCCCGCGGGCAAACCCGCGGGCGTTCTCGAATTCTTCTGATGCGTGTCGCCCGCGGCGATTATTCCATCGGTGCGCCCGAGAAAATGGGGCTCGATACCTTGACCACGGCGCTCTCGCCCTCGAGAATGTAGTCGCACTGTCCGAAGAAGCGCGTAAACTCGGCGCCGATGAAGAACTGCCCCGAAAGAACCCTTCCGGTGTAGTATGCGGCTTCCTTGTTGTCCTCGAGAAGCTTTTCGAGCGCGTCGCCCTTCGCGTCTCCGACGAGCGCTTTCATCTTGGGAACGACCAGGGTGAGCGCCCAGAGGTGCATCCACGCATAGGTGAGCGTGGTGAAGGCCCTCTGGAGCGGGGTCGCGTTCGCGAAGATGTGCAGGAACTTGCCGCCGTCCATCTGGCCCTTCATATGCTTGACGACCTCGTCCATCTTGGCGAGGCCCTTTTCGAGCGGGGTGATATACTTGTCGTCGATGATCCCCTTGGCCTTCTTGGCTGTCGCGAGGATGGCCTTCTTGTACACGTTGTAGTTGAGCATGTCCTTGCTCATGAGGAGCTTCCTCATGGTGAGGTCCATGGACTGGATGCCGTTGGTGCCCTCGTAGATCGCGAGGATCTTGGAATCCCTGGCGTACTGCTCTACGGGATAATCGGAGCAAAAGCCGTATCCGCCGTAGCACTGGATCGCGTCGCCCGTGACGTCCCACGCCGTGTCGGTGTTGCCGGCCTTGTTGATCGGGATGAGGAAGTCGAGGAGCGCGGACGCTTCCTGCTTCGCCTCGCCCTTGTCGAGGTGCGCGAGGTCGGTCAGGATGCCGCAGTAATAGGTAAGGCTCCTCATGGCCTCGACCTTGGATTTCATCGAAAGCAGCATGC
>CAYRGX010000034.1:0-42159 GCA_964423905.1 uncultured Leptospirales bacterium
TTCAAAGGTCCTGATATAATCGCCGTACACGACCGACGCATGGTGGGCTATGCCGTTGCCGGTGACGAGATCGAACACTTCCCGCACCGGACGGTCGAACACCGCCTTGAAATAGGTCCCCCGCAGCTCCTTCTCCATCGGCACGGACCTGGCCCTCTGGAGAAACACTCGCACCCCGTCGCCGTCCGAATCCAGCCTGAGCACCGAAACATCCCCCTCCCGGAGCACGAAATCCGCGGTCAGTCCCCTGCCACCGGCAAAATAGGTATCCAGGGAGCGCGTGGAGCGCCCGTCCCAGAGATTGCAGGGCGCGACGCCGCAATGCCAGAAGAGCGCGAAATTGCCCGCGAAGTCGACCTGGGAAAAATCGAACAGGAACGGCGTCATCGCGCCCGCCGCGGTGTGGGCCGTCATGGAGAGCGCCCCCTCCACGTCGCCCTCGCAGGCGAGGACCATTTTTTCGGATTGAAGGAGCGACATGGCGGCGCAGGGGGATATGCCGTACGTCGCCGCGAACTCCGGCCAGCAGCGTATCGCCAGGGCCGTGAGTCCGCGCGCCCTGACGAACGCGTCGAGGCCCGCGGCGAGCCTCCCGGCGGACTCGACCTGGGCGTCGGTGACGCCCGAGGTGTCGAACAGCTCCCTGAACTGCCCCACCCTCCGCGACACCTCGTCCCGCCCCGCACCCGCGGCCGCGGCGAAGATGTCCGCGAGCTCGAAGTGGTCGAGCAGGACGCCCGTTTCCGCGTACAGGTCCAGGTCGCGCACGCCCAGGTTGAAAAAGCCGTCCGCCCTGAACCCCGCGAGTCCCAATCGGGTCTCCCTGAAGGCGCGGAGCACCCGGATCGCATCGATCCAGTCGGTGTCGATATTGCCCCCCACGCACACGTGGTATCCCCTCACCCCTGCCTTGTAGAGGTTCGAGGCGTCCAGGTTCACCCCGCAGATCGAGTTGAGGCGGATTTTACCGCCATTGTAAGGGAGCTCGTCCAGACCCCACAACAGGACAGGCCTGTCGAGCGCGCGGTTGAGCTCGAGCGCCAGGTGGCCGAGGTGGAAAGTCCCGCTGATGATCACGAGCCCGTCGATGTCGAGCGCGGACAGCGTCCTGGCCGCGCGCCGGGCGTCCTCGACCTCTATCACCAATCCGGGCATGAACTCGAACTTCACCGCGGGAATTTTACCGAGTTCCAATCGTAAGCCGTCATACAATCCGGCCGCTGCCTGATGGTCGAACGTGGCGCGCGCAAGGCACACCACCCCGAGGGTTATTTTCTGCATCTGTCGATCCTATATGGATATACCTGAATGATAATATATATCGTTATCGATTTATTGTCAATCCTAATATCAAACCCGAAAAAAAAATAATGGATTCAAAAAAAATAATGACCACGGGTGCGGCAGGAGTACACTATGATGAAAACAGATTATCCTTGGATCCGCCTTGATCTCATTGAAAAGCGGACAAGAGCAATCCCGACACACCAAGGACACGGCGATGGCCTACGGCATCAATATCGACCTGAGAAAAACGAGCAAGCGAAACCATATCATCGACATATTCAGGGAGCGCGGCGACCTGTCCAAGATCATGGCCAAGAACCTGTCCGGGTATTCCATGGAAACGATCATTTCCATCTTCGACGGCCTGGTCGAGGAGGAGCTCGTCCTGCCGTCCGACGGCGAGCAGAAAACCAAGGGAAGGCGGGCGCACTATTTCAGGCTCAACGACTCGAGAAAGGTCTACCTCGGCGTGACATTCAACCAGCAGGGCATCCGCTCCTCGCTGGTGAGCTTTTCAGGGCGGCTGGTGGACTCCTATTTCGAACCCCTTCCGCACGGGACCGGCAAAAGGGATTTCATCGCGCGGCTCGGCGGGCATATCCGCTCCATCGTCGGGAGAAACGCCTCCCTGCGCGGGTCGCTGTCGCACGTGGGAGTGTCGGTGCCCGGAGATGTCGATATCCAGGCCGCGACCCTACGCTCGTATATTTTCATGCCCTCGATCGCGGGCATCGATTTCAGGAGGCTGATCGCTTCGGCCCTCCCCGGCGTCGAAATCACCGTCGACCACAACATCAACAGCATGGCATCGTCACTCCTCGAGGACCGGGGCGCCCCGACCCGCGGGGAGCGAATCCTCTTCGTGTCGGCGAGGACCGGCACCGCCTGCGCCCTCATCGGCGACGGCAGGATCGTCACCGGCCATGGAGAGCTCGGCCACGTCAGGGTGACGGACGGGCCCGAGCTCTGCCCCTGCGGAAGGACAGGATGCCTGGACCTCTACTTTTCATACGGGGGATTCAGGGATCTCCTGGCCGGGACCGACCGCGCGTCCGTCGCCGGGGGCCCCGCCGAAGGGGTCCTCGCGGCGCTTCGGAAACTGTGCGCGGACGAAAACAGCGACGCGGGCAGGGAGCTCAGGAAAAGGCTCGCCCTGTTCACCTCCGCGCTCATGGACGCGGTCAACATCCTTTCGCCGGACCGCGTGATACTCACCGGTGAGCTCCTGGGCGTGTTCGGCGATCCCGCGGCGTTGATAGACAGGATCGCCAGGGAGCAGATCGCGGAAGGGGGATATATCCGCAACTTTCTCGAGGCCAGCTTCGAGTACCGGGAGATGGGCACGGAGATGGCCTCGATCGGGATCTGCCGCGATATCATCCGACGGGAATGGGCCTATTCCATACCGGAATCCGCGCAGAGGGAGCCGGACGGCGGGTGACCGCAACGGTCACGGGACACGTATCGGGGAAAAGGACCCGGCCAGGCCGGGATACGCGCCGCGCTCCTCCTGAGGGCTGCCGGGGGACGCAATGAGCCACTTGTTTTTCTGAAACAGGAGGCGCCCCTCGCCCGCCCGGTCAACGGGCCGCGAATCGAGCGGAAGGTTCGTGCCGCGAGGAAGGACGATGACCGCGCAGAAGCCATCCGGCCCGCACTGGATCGGGGCGAAATGCAGCGTGAGGGGATGGAGCTCCACCCCACCGCCCGCCCCGAGAAAAAAGACGCGAAGGCCGGCCGTGTCGTAGGTCATCCCGTCGATATCCCCCGCCCGGCCAAGGACGAGCAGGATATCCGTCACCGCCGCGACGATTTCCGCTGACTTGTGGTATTCCAGCGCCGGGAGCGAAACGTTCGATCCCCTGCACCAGCCGGCCTGAAGCGGCATTTCCCCGAAAATCTCACTTTCAAGGCGCGTCGTGACATCGAGGCGCTCCAGCCCGCCGTCCGACGGGACATAGGTCACTCCCGGACCGGGCGCGGGGAGCCTGCCGGCAGCTGCCGCGTATCCCGAAAAATCGAACCCGTCCAGCACCCGTCCGTAGCGGGAAAACGCCGAATCCCCGCATGGCTTGATGTCCATGCCCCGGTTCAGCCCTTCGAGCCGGGCAATCGTATCGCTCTTCATCATCGTTCCTCCGCAGTGAAAGCATGGAACCACCGGCTGGACGCCCTGTCAAATACAATGAATGATCCACCTCATGGGGGTGCATTCTACGCGCGGCTGGGGAAAATCCCCCATAAAATAATGAGCCGATACACTCATTTCAAATGAGAATTTTCACCTATTGCGGGAGGCCGCGGAAATCATTATTTTACGATCATAAACGAACTTAAGGATGGCCGTGTCGAGGAGATGTCCCATGGCAGTATATGATTACAATCAGGAAGCCGTCAAAAACCTGAACATAAAAGACACTTCGATCCTCGACGCGCTGGTCGATTACCGTTCCGCGCGGGATGCGAAACTGAAAAAGGACCACTCGCAGCGCGACAAGCGCATATCGCTGAAAGAGGCGGTGGCCGAATACGTGAAGGACGGGGATGTCTGGGCCGACAGCGGTTTCGGATACGTGCGCACCGCGATTCAGGCGACATGGGAAATCATACGCCAGGGGAAAAAGAACCTCCAGTCGATCGGCTCGCCCAACACGAACCAGAGCTACGGTATCATCTTCGAGAACATGCCCTTCACCCACGCCTCGTATTCCGGCGCCGAGATGCGGGGATATGACCGCCATTTTTCGAGGTGCATCAAGAGTAAAAAAGTGAAAATTCTTTCGGACTGGAGCCACGGGACCATGGCGCTCGGATTCAAGGCCGCCCAGCTTGGAATGACAGGCATTTTCTGCAAACAGCTCCTCGGTTCCGATATCATGAAATACAATCCTTACATCAAAGCCATGCAAAACCCAATGACGAAGGACCCGGACCCGTGCCTTTTCGTGCCGGCCCTGTTCCCGGACGTGGTATTCATCCACGTCAATGCGGCGGACAAGTTCGGAAACGCCCGTTTCCACGGACCCGCGGTGAACGACCTGGCCCTGGCCGCGGCTTCCCGCAAGGTCATCGTCACCGCGGAGGAAATCGTTTCGAACACCGACATACGCTGGAACAACAAGGGAGTGCAGATCCCCTTCCAGAACGTGGATGCCGTGGTGGAGCTCCCGTTCGGCGCGGTGCCCGGCTACATGCCCGGGTGCTACTTCTGGGCCCGCCGGTGGTGGGAAAAGCTCTTCAACTACGCCACGCACGCCGACGACACCGCCGCGGATTTTTTCAAGGAATGGATACTCGATACGAAGGACCAGTACGACGTCGTGGAAAAACTCGGGGGCAGCCGCTGGGCCAAGATGAGCAAGCGCCTCGCGAAGGCCGCCGAGATGGACAACGACGACGACGGCGTAAGCTATGATTACGAAGAATGGACGCCGGAACTCGGCGCCGTGTACGATTGATTGAAGGAAACCCGGAGAAACAGCGATGAGCGACGTAAAACCCATGAACCCGCTTGAAATGCTCGCATACGTGCTCGCGTGCCAGATCAACGACCACGAGGTGGTTTACGTGGGGACCGGCCTTCCGCTGGTCTCGGCCATCCTGGCGAAAAAGACGCACGCGCCGCATATCACGCTCGTATACGAATCCGGCGGGCAGGATCCCCTTCCCGGCGGGATGCCCTGGTCCGTGGGCGGCCCCATGACCTGGCGAAGATCCCCCATCATCATGGAAATGTCGTATTCCTTCGGACAGGCCGCGACCGGACTGGTGGACAAGGGCTTCCTGGGTTTCGCGCAGGTCGACATGTACGGCAACGCCAACACCACGATGATCGGGGAAGATTACACGAACCCCTCGGTCCGGCTCACCGGGTCCGGCGGCAACAATGACGTTGCATCGCTCAGCGAGCAGGTTGTTTTCGTCGGCCTTCAGGACAGGAAGAAATTCAAGGAAAAAGTGGATTTCATCACCACGCCGGGGCACCTGACCGGCGGAAACAGCAGGCGGGAGGCCGGTCTCCTGGGCCAGGGCCCCGTCGCCGTCATCACCACCGCGGGTGTTTACGATTTCGAGCCCGTGTCCAAGCGCATGAGGATCAAGTCGCTTCACCCGGGCGTCGCGCCCGAGCTGGCGCAGCTCGCGTCCGAGTTCGAGCTTCTCCGCCCGGAAGGAGAAATCCCCGTGACGCAGGTACCGACCCCGGAAATTCTCGAGATACTGCGCAACGAGGTCGACCCGCGAGGCGTTTTTATAAGCATGTGATATCCCCTCAAAAAACCTTTAAGCCCCCGGCCCGAAAGGGCCGGGGGTCTCACCTTTTATGCCATGGAATGATCGTGGACCTCAGGATACCGCGTCGGGGCACGCCTCGCTGGAAGGTATGAATGAAAAGACCGGTCTCATGTTGAGAAGGTCGAAAACCTTGAGGATCCTGCCGCGGGTGCAGGATAGCGCCATGCGCAGGCCTCTCGCGGCGCAGTCTCCCTGGAACCTTGCAAGCAGCCCCACTCCCGTGGAGTCAATATCGCTCACGTTGCCCAAGTCGACCACGACCATGTCGCGCGTCAGCGAGGGCACGATCCCGCACAGGCACGCCGACATCGTCGCGTACGTGTAGATGGTCAGCGAATCATGGTTGATGCGCACTACGTCCCTGTCTCCGTTCACGACATGCCTGATCATAGACGGCCTCCGTTTCGAGCCTTTTATGATATTACACGTCCGGGGGGCGTTCGGTGTAAAAAAATTTATTCCGTGAGGACTTTTTTTTGCGATTCCCGCTTTTTTTTATCCCGTTCCACGAAAACCCGTTTTCCGGTAAACGGGTCCCTGCCCGTGGCATACATCACCGACGACGCCGTGAGCGGCAGCGGCGTGAAAATCTGGACCTGCTCCGGCACGATCCTGAGGACCCGTTCGACGAACGATCGTAGTGCGTTCATCTCCCGGGCCCCGCAGCCCGGGTGCGCCGCGATGAAGTAATAGGTGAGATACTGCTCCCGGCGGTACTTGCGGGCCAGCTGTTCGAATCTCCGCTTGAAACGCACGAGGAGCGAAACCGGAGGTTTACCCATAAGGGCCAGCACCCCCGGGTTGGAGTGCTCGGGCGCGACCTTGAGCTGGCCCGAGACATGGTGATGCACCAGGTCCCGCAGGTACGCGTCTCCCCAGTCCCTGTCGGCGAGCACCAGATCGTGTCGTATACCGGACGCGACAAAGGCGTGCCGCACGCCGGGGAGCGCCCTGATCCTGGCGAGAAGCTTTATCTGCGGCCTGTGCGACTTGACCAGCGAATGGCACGGCGCAGGGAAAAGGCAACGTGCCCCGACGCAGGCCCCCTTCTTCGCCCAGCGGGGGCAGCGCATCCCGTACATGTTTGCAGTCGGCCCCCCGATATCGGGGATGACGCCCTTGAAACGGGGATGGCCGGCCAGGGCAATGGCCTCCCGCTCGATGGAATCGGCCGATCGCGACACGACCGCCCTGCCCTGGTGAAACGCAATGGAGCAGAAGGAGCATTCCCCGAAGCACCCCCGGTGCGTGGTGATGGAAAACCTCATCGTGTCGAGGGCGCGCACCTCGCCGCGCGCCGCGCACGACGGGTGCGGTTCCCTCGTGAAGGGCAGCTCGTTGACGCGGTCGAGCTCCCCGGGTGAAAGGGGCGGCGCGGGCGGGTTCTGGACGAGGTAGCGGTCGCCATGGAGCTGGCAAAGCGCGCGCCCGCTCGCGGGATCGATGTTGCGGTAGAAATCCGCGTACATCGAGAGATGCGCCTCGTCGCTCCCCGCGACGTCCTCGAATGAGGGAAGCTGCAGTGCGCCTTCCGGGGGCGCCGGGGCTATGTGGCAAAGGCCGCGTAACGCGCGCCAGTCCTC
Source organism: uncultured Leptospirales bacterium (assembly GCA_964423905.1). GTDB lineage: Bacteria > Spirochaetota > UBA4802 > UBA4802 > UBA5550 > CAYRGX01. The sequence continues at coordinate 7,164 of CAYRGX010000034.1, forward strand.
CCCGGCATCGAGCTTCGCCGCCAGCTCGACGACGCTTCCCTCGGCCATCCCGTAGAGGATAATGTCCGCCCTGGCGTCGAACGCGATCGAGCGGCGCACGCGACCCGACCACCAGTCGTAATGCGCAAGCCGGCGCGTGCTCGCCTCGATGCCGCCCAGCACGACCGGTGCCGTATTCTTGAACCTGCGCCGTATCGCGTTGCAGTATTCGATGATGGCCCGGTCGGGCCTCCTGTCGTTCGTTCCCCCGGGGGTAAGATCGTCCATCTTCCTGAACCGGCCCGAGGCCGTGTAGTTGGACAGCATGGAATCGACCGAGCCGGACGTTACCCCCCAGAAGAGCCGCGGTTCACCAAGGCCCGCGATGTCGTCATCGGACGAGGGATCGGGCTGCGCGATGACGCCCACCCGGTATCCCGCTGCCCCGAGCACCCTGGCCACGACTGCGGTCCCCACCATGGGATGATCGACGTACGCGTCTCCCGTGACGAGTATCACATCGGGCCTGTCCCAGCCGAGTGAACGCATCTCGTCCATCGTGGACGGGGGGAAATCTCTCTTCAAAACAGCCTCGCTTCCGCGTTTCCGCGCATGTAATCCCTTGCCGCAGGGTAGAGGGGATTGTCCGACAATTCGATCGCGCGATCAAGAGCCGCCAGTGCGCCCCTTACGTCGCCGCCGCGCCAGGCGTACTTTGCCATCAGAAAATTCAAGCGGTCGAAGTCGGGATCGACTCGCGACGCGCGTTTCAGCGCATGCACGGCGTCCGAGTACCTCCGGGCGCGCCCGTACACCCTCGCGAGCGTCATATAGGCATAGATGAAATTCCTGTTCAGCTCGATCACGCGCCGAAGCTGTTCCTCGGCCTTTTCCAGGTTTCCTCTCCGCAGCCATTCAACGGCCATGTCGAAAAGGTCTTCCGCCTCTATATCATCATAATGCTTCACCGTTCACCCCTCCGGGAGGTTCGTGTGCAGGATATCCACCCCGCACATTCCTGTCGCCATGTTTTTTGAGGGCCGCGGATGAAAAAAGGTTGCCATAAATCCGGTTCAAAATAAAAAAAAAGCAGTCCCGATAACGAGGAGGACGCAATGTACAGAACAGTCGCCACGATCGCCATTCTTGCCGCGGTACTCGCCGCCGGATGCACGGGACGCACACCCGCGGAGTTCATGCCAAAGGTCATGTCCTACTCGGGTGAAGTGACCGTTGACGGGAAGTCCGCCCACAAGGACCTCGCGGTCCGGGACGGGGCCGTGGTACGCACCGGGGACGCATCGTTCTGCAACATCGTTTTCATGGAAAAAAACGTGATCCGCGTCATGGAGAAAAGCGAGGTCGTCGTTTCCATATCGGATGAAAAGAAATATCTCGACCTGAGATCAGGGGCTGTCGCCCACGTGCTCAAGAAGCTTGCCGGTCCCGGAAAAAGGGAATCCGAGCTTTTTCGCGTCACAACGCCGACTGCGACCGCTTCCGTTCGAGGGACCGTTTTTTTCGTCAAGGTGGAGTCGCCCGACAGGACATATGTCTGCGACTGCAACGGCGTGATCACGATAACTGGCCCGAACGGCGCCGGCAGGAAAAAAATCGAGGCCGCGCACCACAAGGCCTACACGCTCATGAAGACCGGATCGGGCATCGATGTCCGCGAAGCGGGGCTCCTCTACCATGATGACTGCGGCACTGAAAAGCTCGCCGAAACGGTCGGATTTGTCATCGACTGGAACCTGGTCGATACTGAAGTCAGGGAAATCGCAGAGTAATGACGGGCGGGCAGAATACCCCCGGGCTTCTCTCAATCACGTGAATTTGATAGCCATGATGGTGCAGTCGTCCTCGGGCATGACATCCGGCCGTCTCAGTATCTGGTTCTTGATTTCCATGACGAGATCCTCGGCCTCCCGCCCGGAATTCTTCTTTATAAGCGAGGTGAACTCCTCGTAGGTGAACCGGCTCGAAGCGTCCTTTTCCATGAGACCGTCGCTGTACATGACGAGCAGGTCACCAGGCGCGTAAGCGCGACCCCGCACCTCGAACATCTCGTCATCAACGATGCCGAGCGGTTTTCCGGACGCGGTTATCTGCTCGAGGATCCCGGTTGACGCGTTGTAATAAAATTGCGCGTTGTGTCCCGCGGAAAGCCACTTGAGCTCGCGCGAATTCCTTTCGGCAACGCAGTAAAACATCGTGCAGAACATTCCGTGGTGCGATTCCCTGCATGCCCACCTGTTGAGCGCGCACAGCATTTCCTCCGGGTTCTTCATTCCCATCGACTCGAAGTGGAGGGCGTTCCTGATGGTATTCATAAAAATCGCGGCCGATATGCCCTTGCCGGAGACATCGCCTATGGCGCAGGCGAAGCGTTCCCTGTCCAGAACCCTGATATCGTAGAAATCGCCGCTCACGTAACTCGACGGGATCACGAACGCCCCGATGCTCGCGCCCTCTACGGCGGGCACCATGGAGAACGAGTGGGCCTGAATGTCCGCCGCGATCTGAAGCTCGCGGTCAAGCCTTTCCATCTCGAAAGACTGACTCTGGAGCTGAACGTTCTCATAGGTTTCGGCCACGTGATTCGCGACGGTGGACAGAACGCGGAGGTCGAACGAATCGAATATGCCCCCGGTATTCTTGTCCGTGACGTTGAGCACCCCTATGACCCGATCGAGGTACTTCATGGGCACGCAGATGAACGAACGGCTCCTGTACGACTTCTTCGAGCCGGGATTTCCGTCATTTTTCCCTACGGTCGTCTGGACGTTGAGGTGGAAGTTGTCGTCGATATTATAGACCAGCAGCGGGTCACCCGTCTTGATCACTTGCGACATGATGGTGTCCTCGAGCTCGATCTTGAACGGGGTCTCCTTGGTCGAGACGAAATACTTGACGCGCTTCCCGGTTTCGTCGGTGATCATGAAGGAACAACGGTCGGCCTTGATGACGCGGTTTACCGCGTGCAGTATCTTCAGAAGAAATTCCTCGATCTTGAACGTGAAATAAATGGATTGCGATATCTCGTAGATGCAGGTAAGTTCCTCCACCCTGTTTTTCAGGCTTATCACGAGCTCGTGGTTGTTGACCGCGATGGCGGCTGCGTCCGCGATATGCGTGAGTATCTCCATGTCGGAGTTCGTGAATCCGTTGCTCCCTCGGGAGTTTACCGCCTCGAGCACGCCCACAAAGCGCTCCTTGATTTTCACGGGCACGGCGATGATCTGCCTGGTCGTAAAGCCGCTCATCCTGTCGATCTCGGGATTGAAGCGGTCATCGCTCATTACGTCGTTCACGATGACGCTTTCACGCGTGTACGCGACGTAGCCGGCAATCCCCTGGCCCACGCCGAGCCGCTTTCCCTGGATGATCTCCCCCTTCTCGCTTACCACCACGTCGAAGATGAGTTCGTCACGCTCGAAATCGTAGAGCAAAAGCGACGCGCCCTCGCAGTTGAGTATCTCCTTTGCCGCATCCATGATAGAAGAGAGCAGCGACTGCAGGCTCATCGACGTGTTGATGGTGTGCATCAGGGTGATGATTTTCTTGTATTTGTCCATGGTTATGATGGATGCGCCATACAGGAGCATGTTTCAACGATTCCGCGGCTCCGGCATCCGGGGCCGATTATCCGTATAATACCTTCAATAATGCAAGAAATTTTAATTGCCTTACAGGGCGCACCGAAAAAAAATCGATGATATCCAAAGCGTACCGGAGGTTTGAAATGGGCGCCCTCAAGGGCCGCGTTGCGGCATCATACATTGTGATACTGAGCGTGCTGTCCTGCTCTTCCGGGGACCGGTCGTCGGAAATTTCCATAGGCCCGGACCGCGTAAAGCAAACATCCCCCTCGCTCGAGGGATTCACCCATGTCGGCCCCAGGAATGTGGGATACATGCTCTATGATATCGACGCGAAACAGGTTATCGTGAGCGCGAACAGGACTGATCCGTTTATCCCCGCGTCGACCACCAAGCTTTTCACCGCGGCGGCCGCGCTGGATATACTCGGCGCGGACTACCGGTTTGAAACCACGGTCCACATGTCCGGGAAGGCCGACCGCGGCGTCCTCCGCGGGGACATATGCATCACGGGCGGAGGAGACCCTTCACTCACCGCGGATCACCTCGCGGAGATGGCGGACGCCCTTCGGAAAACCGGGATAACGTCCGTAAACGGCCGCTACTATTACGACGAATCGGCATTCCCGCGGTCCGACACGGTCGAGGAGACCATGGACAGCGACGCGTCCTACAACGCGGGGCTGAGCGCGCTGAGCGTCGACTCGAACATGATCATGGCGTCCTGGAAAGCGGCGCCCGGATCGCGCCACATGGAAATCGTACTGACGCCCTCGGTTCCTCTCTTTGCCGCGAAAACCGCACCGAGGGAGCTTCCCGAAGGGATCGACTTCAAGTTCGACAGGCAGGGCGACACGGAAACGTGGCTCGTGCGGCCGTCGCCCGCCATGAGGGGAAGGAAATTCCTGCCGGTAAAAAACGCCGGCCTCTATACGGCGCAATTCTTTTCGCAACTCTGCAGGATTCGGGGGATATCCCTGCCCCCGCCGGTCCGCGGCTCTCTCCGCGGGCGCGGCGAACGGATCTGCCGCCACAGGAGCAAGCCGCTCTGGGAGCTTCTCGACCCCATGCTCGCCTACAGCAACAACATCATGGCCGAACTCATCATGATCCGGAGCGCGTGCGACCGCTCCGGTTCGTGCAGGCCCCTTGAGGGCTCGGCAGGCGTCATCGCCGCCCATTTCAGAAAAAAGATGCCCCGCGTCAACTGGAAGGGCTTCACCCTGGTCAACGGGTCGGGACTGACCACCGGCAACAGGATCACCCCGGAACAGATGACGGCCCTGCTGGTCAACGCGGACCGCGGAGATTACGGCGGAAAGAAATTCCGTTTCCTCTTGCCGTCATCCGGCTGGGAGCAGTCCCTCTCCTCGAGATTCAACCGGTCGGAAACGGCCTTCCACCTGAACGCCAAGACCGGCACGATCAACTACGCGGTTTCGCTGGCGGGATACCTCTATCCCAACTCACACCGCAGGATGGCGTTTGTCGTCTTCGTGCACGACACGGAGCGAAGGAGGTCGTTCGACGCCGATCCGGACAAGACAGGCAGGGCCTCGATGGCGAAGGTCGCGGCCTGGAACCAGATGAGCAGGAACCTCATAGACTCGATCGTCGAGAGATGGGTGAAACAGTACTGATCGCCGGGCTGGCCCGCCGAGGCGACCAACGAAAAAATGCTGGATTAATTGCGCGCGGGAGTCTATACATGGACGCTCCTGATATCACCATTCCCGCCTTTAGCATAACTTAAAATGGAGGTGGCGCCATGAAAGATGCCGTCCTTACATACGACGGGAGAGATTACAAAGTGCCCGTGATCGTGGGCACCGAGGGTGAGCACGCCATCGACATCAGCTCCCTGCGGAATGAATCGGGACTCATCACGCTTGACGTGGGATACCAGAACACGGGATCGTGCCTGAGCAGGATAACCTTCATCGACGGCGACAGTGGCGTGCTCCGCTATCGCGGCATCCCCATAGAGGTTCTTGCCTCCGAGTCGACGTTCACGGAAACGTCCTTCCTCCTGATGTACGGCCACCTCCCGAACAAGGCCGAGAGGGCGCTCTTCTCCCAGAGGCTTACCGAGAATTCCATGATCCACGAGGAAATGCTCCGATTTTTTGAGGGCTTCCCGCTGACGGCCCACCCCATGGCGATCCTTTCGACGATGGTGAACGCGCTTTCGGTATACTACCCGGACTTCTTCACTGTCGATTTCGAAAACGACATGTTCGACCTCATGGCCGTTCGTCTTATATCGAAGATCAGGACCATCGCGGCATATTCCTACAAGCATTCCATCGGGGAGCCATTCGTGTATCCCCGACGCGACATGAGATACTGCGCGAACTTTCTCCACATGATGTTCCACAGCCCGGTCAAGCCTTACGAGAACGATCCCGATATCGAGAAGGTCCTCAATATTCTGCTGATCCTGCACGCCGACCACGAGCAGAATTGCAGCACGTCCACGGTCAGGCTGGTCGGGAGCAGCATGGTGAACCTGTACTCCTCCATTTGCGCGGGAATCTGCGCGCTCTGGGGCCCCCTGCACGGCGGGGCGAACCAGCAGGTGATTGAAATGCTGGAGCAGATCAGGAACAGGGGAATGACCGTAAAAAGGTGCATCGAACAGGCGAAGGACAGGAACAACAGGTTCAGGCTGTTCGGGTTCGGCCACAGGATCTACAAGAACTACGATCCACGCGCCCTCATACTCAAGGAAAAGATGGACCATCTGATTGAGAAATTCGGGATCAGGGATCCGCTCATCGACATCGCGATCGAGCTCGAACACGCGGCCCTCGCCGACGATTACTTCATCGAGCGCAAGCTCTATCCGAACGTCGATTTCTACAGCGGCATACTCTACCGGATCATCGGCATCCCCACGGACATGTACACGGTCATGTTCGCGATCGGGCGCCTGCCGGGCTGGATCGCGCAGTGGAAGGAGATGCACGACACGAAGCCCTTCAAGATCGGGAGGCCCCGCCAGGTTTACATCGGTGAAACGGCCAGGGATTACGTGCCGCTCGACGAGAGGGGATGATCCCTCACTACATCCCGGGCTCAGTCTTTTTCACCACCCGGTAGGGGCGGTATATGACATAGGTACCCGACTTCACGTTCGCCAGATCGGTAGAGGTCTCCACGAGATACCGTTTTCCGCTTACGTTCTGATGGATAAGGGTGAGCACGCTCTTCCCGTCGAACGCCTTGACGATCGCGGTATGGCCCGGCGCCCCGATCGTTTCCCATCCGTAGGCCCGGCGTCCGTCCGGATACTTCTTCTCCCATGACGTGCGAACGCTCGTGAACTGGACGATGTCGCCGGGCTTCAGCGCCTCGCCGTTCTCGATGCGCAGCCCGGAAGAATCGCCCCGCGCCACCCGCCTGCCGAAACCGTAACCGCCGTCCCATGTCGCGGCCAGGGCCTTGAGCGGTTCAGCGGCGAGGTCCCAGCATTCGCCGCGCCCGATGGTTTTCCCCATGCGGTCCTCGGCGAATTTCAGCACCTGCTCGTTCAGGTATTCGTACTCTTCCGCGTGAACCGTAATTGCAAGCAATACCGCGGCAACGAGCGTCACCGCGCATGATAGCATTTTTCTCATGATCAGTTCCTCAGCTTTGTAGATTTCACGGATACCGGAGACCCGTCTTGATCCAGGTAATATCCAAATATGAATCCGATTATGATATGCTCCCCCGGAACATCGCCAGGCACACGTCCAAAGCACTTCGACAGTCGGACCGCATCGATACACGACATATCGAGCGGCCTGTTGCCTTTTGATTCCAGAATGAATATATCCTCCACATTACCATCCCTGTCAATAATGAAAGAAAGTCTCACATCCTGGGAAGGGATGTCCTGGAGGCGGGTGTGTCTCTTTTCACGGTGCAAGTTATATCCTGCAGTCATATGATTCCACACCACAGGAGGATGCCAGTTGGTAGCAATCCTGTCCTTCATATTCTTGAAATAATCATTGTCCTTGAACACGGCGGTATTGGAGATATAGGTTCCCCTCTTTGAAACATATGTGGCGTTATTGCATAACATATCTTGTATTCCATGAATAGCTGCCCATACCACGTTCCCATCCTTACCAACGGTCATCGTTCCATGGCATACATATCGATAGATAAGCGATGAAATCACGTAAAACAATGCAGCGGTTATAATCACCGCTGCTGTATATAAAAGCGCCTTTTTCATGTTTGTTGATTCTTTGATCGTTTTTCGGTTGGTTCGTTTGTTTAATACACGTAATATCCGAAAATAAAATTGATGACGATGTGCTTTCCGGGAATGTCGTCCGGCACCTTGCCGAAGGTTTGCGACAGGCGGATCGCATCGATGCACGACATGTCGAGCGGCCTGTTTCCCATTGAATCGAGCAGCTGGATATCCTCGACGTTGCCGTCCCTGTCCATGATGAAATAGAGCTTCACCTCCTGGGGAGGGATCGCCATGATGCGCGTGTATCCCGGTGTATAGGTCCCGGTGATGGGATCGTATCCCGCCATCACCGCGTTCGCCATCATCGGCGGGTGCCAGTTGGAAGCGATCCTGTCTTTCATTTTCTTGAAATAGTGGAAGTTCTTGAACTTGGCGGTATTGAACGAGAACTTACCCTCGCTGGAGTAAAAAATGGCGTTCTCGCGCGTCACGCCGTACTTGTCGGGAATGGCGACACGTTCCGCCACTCCCGCCGACCCTCTGCCGGGATGGTTCTTGCGGGGGTTGCGGTCGATGAGCATGGACAGTTTGGAATTGTCGTCGAGCAGGTACTTCATTTTCTGGGAATTATCCGACGTGCTGCCGCTGGAAGGCCGGTCGTTCGAGCCCTTCAATACCTGGAAGTCAAGGGAGTTGTTCAGCCAGCGGTCGCCCCTCTTCGTCGTTATGAACCCTTTGGCCTTTGAGTCCCTGTCGGAAAGGAGCGTCCTGTCGTCGATACGCCTCTGGTCGTCCTGGTTGATGTTCGCGATGATATCCCTGCCCTGGACACCGCTTCCGGCGGAAGCGATTTTTTTCCTGAGGGCGGCGCGGTCGAGAAGAACGTTGACTTGCGGCATGACAAGGCTGATGAAAAAAACCGTGTGCAGGAAAAACGAAACAAGCACCGTCAGGCTGAGCGGAAGCTCTCTGTTGACCCTGTAGGACATCCCTCACCTCAACGGACACGACGGGGCGGTCATGATATACAGGTCCCCGAGCAAGTCCTTCCACGCGCTTGTGAACGCAACGCCCCGCCGCGACATGGCTTGTTCGCACGAAACGAAAAATTCGTCGATCCAGTCGACGCGGCTAACCTCCCCGTCGATGAACCAGCAAAAGGGCGGCACGTGGGGGGGCGTGAGCCTGCTGCCCTGGATGAGCATCGCGCCCGTGCCGACAACGGTCCCCGTGTTTATCAGGGAACCGATGCTGGTGCGGGCGAAATCCCCCATGAAACAGCCGACCTTCATGAGGCCCGTCTTGCGCCGCGAATCCGGCAGGTATACCTTGACCTGGGAGTAATCGTTCTTCAGGTCGCTGTTCGTGGTCAGGGCCCCCATGTTGATCCACTCGCCTATGTACGAATGCCCGATGAACCCCTCGTGGTACTTGTTCGTGTATCCCTGGAACACTGATGCCTCTACCTCGCCGCCTATCCGGCAAAAATCCCCGAACGAGCAGCCGCCGCGTATCTTCGCGCCCAGCACCATGCAGTTCCTCCCGATGGCGGCGGGCCCCTCGATCCGCGAAAACGACTGAATATGGGTGCCAGAACCGATAACTATCGGTCCATCCGTCGCGTCCATGACCACCATGGGCTCGATCACGACGCCTTTTTCACAATATACCTGACCGGGATCCCCGATGATTGTTACATTTTCCGGTTTGTCCCTCTCGCCCGTTCCATGGTCGAGGGTGATATAGGCGCCGTTCCAGTCCACCAGATCCCATATATGGCGCGCCGGATTGGCGAAACCGCCCGCGACCGGCGGCCCCGGCGGGGCGATCTCGAGGCCGGGAATCCTCAGTATCGCCACGGGATCGAAGGGTAATTCAAGCCGATCGAGTTTCACCCGCGCCGCCACAAGGCGCCTGCCGTCCGCAATCGCGCGCCCTTCCCCGAGATCCGCGATGGAGCCGTCGGCGCGCAGGAGCGCGTTCAGGAACAGGAACTCGCCGCCGGCCTCCGCGAGCGACGGGTCGTTTACGCGCAGGGAAGGATACCTCTCCCTGTAGGGGACCGCCAGGTACTCCCTGGTGAGAAAATGCCCCTCGGCCATGCCGCACCCGGCCAGGACCGACTCGAAGCGCTCCCTGAACGTGTAAAGCCCGGCCCGCAGGTCCCAGAGGGGCCTCGTGAGGGACAGGGGATAGAAATTATCGTGATATGAATCTTCAAATATGACGGGAATCATCGCTCGTCCGGAAGCTCGATCGTTGTACGGGGAGCCCCGCGGCCGTCGGCCGCGGGCGCGCGGGTCGCAACCGCGCTACTTGTTCGCTTCATCCTCAAGCTGTTTCTTCCTCGCGGCGATGACCGTTTCGGCCTCCTTGCCGCCGAGTGGATCGTAATGGCTGAATTTCATCTCGAACGAGCCCTTGCCGCTCGTCATTCCCCTGAGGTCGATGGAATAGCGAAGCATCTCGGCGAGGGGGATGGTCGCCTTTACCACGGACACCCCACCCTCGTCCGAGCTGTCCATGCCGAGCACCCGTCCGCGCCTGCTCGTGACATCGGAGAGTATATCCCCCATGAAATCCTTCTCGACGAAGATGCTCACCTCCATGATCGGCTCGAGGAGCATCGGCGATGCGGTCTCCATTCCTTCCTTGAACGCGCTGCGCGCCGCGATCCTGAACGACATCTCGGAGGAGTCCACCTCGTGGAACTTGCCGTCGTACAGATCCACCTGCACGTCGACCACGGGGAACTTGCCGAGCACCCCCTCCTGGAGTGCGTCCACTATGCCCTTTTCGACGCCGGGGATATACTGCTTGGGAATGGACCCGCCGAAAATGGATTCCTTGAATTCGAAGCCCTTGCCGCGGGGAAGAGGCGCCATGCGTATATACACCTCTCCGAACTGCCCGTGGCCGCCGCTCTGTTTCTTGTGGCGGTAATGGGCCTCGGTGTTCTTGGTGATGGTTTCCCGGTACGCGATCCGGGGGACCCTGGTGTTTAATTCTATCTTGTTCTTTTCCTTGAGCGCTTCAAGCACGATGCCGAGCTGGATTTCGCCCATTCCGGAGAGCACTGACTCCATGGTCTCGGCGTCATAGTTGTAGGTGATGGTCGGGTTCTCATCGGTGATCCTCGAGAAGAACTGGCCCACCTTGTCGACATCGGCCTTGTTCGCGGCCTCGACCGCATAGGTGAACACGGGATGCGGCATCTTGATGAGGGGTATGATAACGGGGTGTTTGGGATCCGCGAGGGTATCGCAGGTCGAGGTCTTCACGAGCTTGACCACCACGCCGATGTCGCCGCACGATAGCGAGGGGGCCTCTTCCTGCTTGCTTCCCTCCATCGCGTAGAGCTTCGAAATACGCTCGCGGTCGTTCTTCGTGGAGTTCAGCACGTCGGAGTCGGGCATGAGCGTTCCCGAGGTCACCTTCAGGTAATTGAACCTGCCCGCGTACTGGTCGATGTATGTTTTCCATACGACGGCGGAAAACGGCGCGTCGGGTTTCGCGGCTACGGTCACCGCCCTCTCGGGGTGTCCCATTTCATACCCGGCGATCTCGCCGCCGACCTTCGGTGCGGGGCCGAATTCCTTGACGATCTGCAGGAGGTTCTTTACGCCTATCGCCTTCGCGGACGCCCCGCAAAGGACCGGGTGGAGCTTAGCCCCTGCCAGGAGCGCGCTGAAGCCCTTCTTCATGTCCTCGTCGGACAGGGTGTCGTTCTCGAAAAACTTTTCCATAAGGGCGTCGTCGCCCTCGGCGGAAAGCTCGACGAGCTTGACGCGGTTCTCCTCGGCCTCCTTTTTCAGGTCATCGGGCACGTCGGTGAGTGTCACGTCCTTGCCGTCGCCCTTCGGAGTGTGCAGCTTCATCTGGATGACATCGGCCACTCCCGCGAATTTCTCGCCCTCTCCGTTGGGAACGCAGAGCGCGGTGAAGTCGGACTTGAACGATGCGTTCAGGCTTTCTATGGTCTTCGAGAGGCTGGCGCGCTCCTTGTCCATCTTGTTGACGAACACGATGCGGGGAATCCTGTTCTCGTTCAGGAAGCGCCATGCCTTTTCGGTCTCTATCTGGACGCCGTCGACCGCATCGACCACCAGAATGACCATCTCGGCGACCTGTATGGCCGCCCTGGTCTCGCCGATGAAATCCGAGGTGCCCGGGGTGTCTATGATGTTGATCTTCACGCCGTCGACCTCGACGAACCCGAGGGCGCTGCGTATCGATATTTTCTTTTTCTTTTCATCCTCGTCGAAGTCGGAGGCGAGGGTCCCCTGGTCGACGCTGCCGATTTTTGGCAGTTTTCCGCCCACGAAAAGCATGGCGTCGAAAAGCGTCGACTTTCCCGTACTGCCGTGTCCGATGATCGCCACGTTTCGAATTTGATCGGCTTTATACTCCTTGAGCATGAAGAACCTCCAGGGAAATAGATATTTCGGGACGGACGCACCGGTCGGCGACTGCCACGAAAATCCTGTACAATCAAGGGGATATCGTCCGGCACACAATCCGGCGGGACCGCGCCGACGCGGCCGGTTCCGCGGGGATTTCCGGCCGGGCCCTGCCACCGGAATCGTCAAACTTGGGGAAGATAGTCTTAATACGCTTCATTTTTGTAAAGGATTTTATTGCGCGAGCGGCTCCGGGCGGACGGAAAAAGATACGTGGACTTTCAGGCCTCTTCCTTGTGATCCAGCATGAGGATATGGCCGAAACGGTCGCGCTTCGTCTGGAGATAATGACGGTTCTCCTCCAGCGGGGGCAGCTCGTGGCTGACACGTTCGGCGACGACGATTCCGTATTTTTCAAGATCGCTGGACTTTTCGGGATTGTTGGTCATGAGCCTGACGCTCTTCACGCCGATCTTCTTCAGCATCTCGGCGGGGACCCGGTAATCCCTCTCGTCGGGCCTGAAACCCAGCATGACGTTCGCGTCGAGCGTGTCGTATCCCCCGTCCTGGAGCGCGTACGACCTGAGCTTGTTCATCAGGCCTATCCCCCTTCCCTCTTCCATGTGGTAGAGGAGGATGCCCCTTCCCTCCCGCTCGATTTCCAGCAGGGCCTCGTGGAGCTGGGGCCCGCAATCGCACCGACGGCTTCCCAGCGCGTCCCCCGTGAGGCAGGAGGAATGGATGCGGGTGAGGATAGCCTCGCCGTCGCCCACCTCGCCCTTGAGCACGATGGTATGGTCCTTCGATTCCTTGTTGTTCACGAAGGCGATTATCCTGAAGGAGCCGTACTCGGACGGAAACTCAGCCGCGGACACCACGCGTACGCAAATCTCCTCGGGGCACTCCCCGCAATCGAGCCCGTTGGGGCACTTCCTGAGCGATTCTATGTCCTGGCTGATTATTTCGTCAATATCGGGAAATTGCATACGACACCCCGCGCGCTTTTGCAGATAGGCTACCCGCACCGCCTGGACGCGTCAAGGATTTTCGCGCGGTCACTCGTAACGGAGAGCTTCGATCGGGTTGAGGCGCGATGCCTGCACCGCGGGCCAGAGCCCGAAGCAGATGCCGATGAGGACGGAAAATACCGACGAGAGGACGATGGACCATGGCGAAATCTTGATGTTCCATCCCGCGACGAGCGAGATAAGCATGGAGATGCCCGATCCCAGCGCGATGCCGATCATCCCGCCCGAAAACGTGAGCAGGGCGGCCTCGATGAGGAACTGCACCAGGATGTCGCGCCTCCTGGCGCCGAGCGCCTTGCGCAGTCCGATCTCCTTGATGCGCTCCTTCACGGAAACGAGCATGATATTCATTATGCCGATCCCCCCGACCACGAGGGATATGGCCGCGACGATCCCGAGCAGGAGGCTCATTGTCTGCGTCATGCTCGAAAGCGCGTTCCTGATCTCGGACATGTCCCGTATCTCGAAGGATTCCTCGTTGGAGTCCTTGATTCTGTGCCGTTTTCGAATCAGGCGGTTCATGGATACCTTCGCCTGTTCGATCAGCGTCTGGTCGGCTATCTCGACGTCGATGGTGTCGATGTATTCCTTGCCGAGGAGCCTGTACATCGCGGTGGTCACGGGGATCACCGCGATGTCGTCCTGATCCATCATCGGGGTGGATCCCTTGGCCGGGAGGACGCCGATCACGCTGAAGTTCACGCGATTGATCTTGACGCTCTTCCCCACCGGGTTCTGGCCGGCGAAGAGCTCGCGCACCACGGTCTGGCCCAGGAGCGCGACTTTTTTCCTGGAGCGAAGCTCGGTCTCGCTGAAGAAACGCCCGAGGATCGGTTTGGCGGATCGCACCTCGGGGTATTTGATGCCGACCCCCCAGACCTGCGAGTTCCAGTTCTTCCCCTCGTGCAGAATCTGGCACCTCCCGATGACGTTCTCCACGACGTTGTTGACCTCAGTCAGCCGCGAGAGGGCCTTCGCGTCCTGTTCCGTGAACCTGGTCACGGCCCCGGCCTGCAGGGCTACCCCCATGACCCTCCGGGAGCCGGGGCGCACCGTGAGGATGTTCGAACCGAGCGAGCTAAGGTCCTGGGCGATGGCCTCCTTGGCCCCTTCGCCGATGGCCACCATGGAGATGACCGCCGCGACACCGATGAGGATGCCGAGCATGGAAAGCATCGAACGGAGCTTGTGCGAGACGATCGAGGTCACCGCCTGCCGCAGGTAATCAACGAACTCGGCCCTTCCCAGGGACGAGTGCCTTTCCCTGATCACGTCGTTGACCGACACGTCCCTCGATCCGCGGGCGGCGACCGTGCGTTTTTTCTGCGTGATGTCCTCGACGATCTTGCCGTCCCTCATCCTGATGATCCGACGCGCCCGGCGCGCCACCTCGTCTTCGTGCGTCACCATGATGATGGTCTTGCCGGCGTCGTTCAGCTCCTCGATGAGCGACATGATTTCCTCTTCGCTGCGGGTGTCGAGGTTGCCGGTGGGCTCGTCGGCGAAAATGATCATCGGATTGTTGACCATGGCCCGGGCAATGGCGACCCGCTGCTGCTCGCCCCCGGACAGTTCGTTGGGATAGTGCCGCTCCCTCTGTGACAGCCCGACGTCCGAGAGCCTGTCGCTCGCCGCGCTCTCGTGGCCCCGCTTCCCGGCATAGATCAGCGGGAGCATGGTGTTCCCGGCCGCGGTCATTTTCGGGAGGAGGTTGAACTGCTGGAACACGAACCCGGCCATGTGGTTCCGGAGGATCGACAGCTCGTCTTCGCCGAGCGACGATATGTCCCTGCCGAGAAGTCGGTAGGCCCCCCTGTCGGGGCGGTCGAGGAACCCAAGAATGTTCAGGAGCGTGGATTTGCCCGAGCCCGAGGGGCCCATGATGGCGACGAACTCCCCCTCCCCGATGGTGAGCGATACGTCGTCGAGGGCATGGACCTTCACCGTGCCGGTGTCGTATATCTTGCTGACCCTGTCGATTTCTATCATGGTGCCGACTCAGCGGGGCTTTCTTCTGGCCGGCATGAAGGGGCTGTCGTTCTTTTTCTTTTCCTGTATGGCCTTCTGCGACATGACGCACACCGTGTCGTCCGCGGTGAGGCCCGATACGATCTCCGTGTTGAGTTCGTCCGACAGCCCCGTTTCGACCTCACGCCTCACGGTCTCGCCCCTGGCCGCGCCGCGCAGCATCACGTAGTTTTTCTGGCCGTCGATGATGATGGCTTCCGACGGCAGGAGGAGGACCCCGCTTTTCATCTTTTCGACTATCTTCACGTTCGCGGTCATCCCCGACCTGAATTCCTTAGGCGTACGGTCCAGCGATACCTCCACCTTGTAGGTAGTGACGTTGTTCACCGTCGTGGATTCGAAATGGATGAGCTTCACCCGCCCCTCGGTCGCGATGTCGGGGTACGCGTCGAGGGATAGCGTCACCTTCTGCCCGACGGACACGCGGCCGATGTCGGTCTCGTCCACGTCCGCGACCACGATGAGATAATCCGACAGGACGAGGACCGCGCTTGCGGTCGTGACCACCTGCCCCGGTTCGATCGATTTGACGATGACGGTCCCGGATATCTGCGTCATGATGGATATGGGCTTGTAGGCGTTCTGCCAGTACCTGACCGCTTCCGGGCCCTGGGACATCGCCGCGTCGAGGAGCGCCGCCCTTTCACTGGAGCTCATGAGCGCGAGTACCTGGCCCGCGCGGACGTACTGCCCTTCGGCCACCAGGACCTTCTCGATCCTCCCGTTCACCGAGGGCTTGATCTCAAGCCTGTTCTGCGGCTGGACCGTCCCCGTGGTGGAAATTACCGCGGCGATGCTCCCGTGCTGCGGGCGGAGCGTCTTCACGACAGTCGGCGTATCGGCACCCTTCCTTGCGCGAATCGCCATGAACGCGACGACTATCGCGACAATACCCACGACAACGACGGAGGCCTTTACTCTAGCGCTCGTTTTCAATGGAAACCCCCTTTGCCTCAAGCCATTCGGCCTCGGCGGTCAGCGCGGCGGCCTGCGCATCGAGATAGCTCTTTTTCATTCTTGCGAGATCGTCTTCGATGATGATCCAGTTGTCAAAAAGAATGAGCCCGATGGAGTATTGCCCCTCGGCAATCCTTGAACGCTCCTCTGCCGCCCTGAGGAACTTGCCCTGGACGTCAACGTAATCGAGCGCGTTTTGCCAGGCCGTCCACTTCTGCTCGAGGGCCAGGATCGTCTTGTCCCGTGTGCTCTTCACGTCGGCGCCATACTGTCGCCAGATCGCCTGCGCGTTTTTCAACTGGTAATACTTTTCCCCGCCGAGGAATATCGGCGCGGTCAGCTCGATGCCCGCGTACCAGTTGGTGATACCCGGCGGGAAATTACTGTCGGTCCGGTTCACGCTGCCCGTGGCGCTAATCGACGGCGAAAAGTCGGCTATCTTCGCCTTCATGTTCATATCGGCGGACTCCCTCTTTCGCACCGCCATTACCACCGAGGGATGGGAATCCGCCAGTTCATCCAGGTCCGGCTTTCGACGCTCTACCCTCACCGGGGCGATATCCCCCCTGACGGCAATCGGGCGGAGCGTGCCGATCCCCATTTCCTTGAGCAGCTGCCTGCGGTTGGAATCCAGCGAGCGGACCGACTGCCTCATCTCGTACTCGGCCTGGGCCAGGCTCGCCTCCGCATTAAGGTACGCGCCCAGGTGTTCCCGCCCGCTGGTGTATCGCATGGATACGAGCTTAAGGTTTTTCTTGCGGCGGTCAACGATGCTCCCCAGGATCTCCATCGATTCCTGCGTCCGGAGCAGCTGGATGAAAGCGACCCTCAGGTTTTTCCGTACCGCCATTGACGAAATGCGATACTGGCTCTCGGCCTCGCCCACGCTCTTCTCTGCCGCGAGTATCTGGTAGACGGTCTTCGTCCCGTCGAAGATCAGCTGCTTGCCGCTCATACCGTAAGTATATTTCTTTTCGGTCTTGCCGGCCGTCTGCTTCTCCGCGAGATACTGGCTCACGAGACGGTCCGTGTTCGTCGAGTAGTTCGTCGATGACGAATCCGAGGCGACCTTGCTCGTGCCGGATGCGCTTATCGAGGCATTGCCGCTGATTTTCGGAAGATACGCACTGCGAGCGGTCCCGAGCGTCGACTTCGACTGGTTTACCTTCTCGCGGGCCGACACGAGGTCGGGATGGTTCTGCTTCGAAAGCCTGGCGCATTCCGCCCAGTCAATCGTCTCGGGGTTTTCCCGGGCGAATGCCGCGGATACCGCGAGCGTTAATAATGCGGCAAAAGTGGGCCATAACGGCTTCGTTGCGTGATTTTGTTTCATGTCATCGCATCCAGGTTTTTTCGTACAGCCATCAATATCCGCTTCAGCGAGTCGATCTCCTCCGCGGGGATATCCTTGAAGGCGACCGCCTCCACGGAGGAGGCCACATCCCTGAAAATCGTTATCCTGTCGCGTCCGGCGTCGGTGAGGAAAAGCCGGAATTCCCTCCTGTCCGTGTCGCCGGTACGACGAAGTATCAGGCCTTTTTTTTCCAGGTTGTCGAGTATTCTCGTGATGGTGGGCCGGTCCTTGAAGGTCATCGAAGCGATATCCTTCTGGCATATCCCCTCGAACGATGAAACATAGTGAAGTACAAGCCACTGCTCGGGAGTGATGTCGTAACCCATTTTTTTGAATCGACGGAGCGTCGCGATTTTCATCCTGGCGGACGTGCTGTTCAGGAGCAACCCCGGAGAACTGTCGGCCTGGAACCCGGGCATGCCCTCTACGCGTTCGAGAAAATGCAGGTCCCTGGATATGGTCCTCGCGGGGGCCGCCTTTTGCCGAATTTTCATTTCAGTATCTTTTTTTGTCATGATGGACAAACTAGTTGCTAATACTAACTATAATAATGACAACTATTTCATCCGTCAACTATTTTTTCCCGCACCATTCGATATGATAACCCATGCCACGGGGATGTTACATCCCCCCGGCCTGGGCTGCATGCGCGGCCTGCCGGCCCGCGGCCCTTCCCGATACGATACTCTCGGCCAGCGATAGACCTCCCGGGCATGACGCGCTGCATATGCCCGCGGCCGAACGCCCGGCCGCAAAAAGCCCCCTTATCCTCTTCCCCGCACCGTTCATCACGTGGTGCGTAACGGGATCGACCCTGAGGCCGCCGAGCGTCATGCAGGGATCGGGGAATCGACGGTTCCCGAGCGAACAGTTGAGCGCGAAAAACGGAGGTACCAATATATAACGCCTCTCGTCGGGATCGTTCTTGCCGAAGGCGTCCGGTTCGCCTTCCTCGATGTCGCGATTGTAGCGGTCCACAGTCGCGTCAAGCCTGCCCCTGGGCATGCCGAGCCTGGCCTCGATATCGGCAAGAGTCTGCGCAGAGACGAGGTTCCTCTTGAGGTTCAGCTTCGTCACGAGCTTCCTGAATAGCAGGTGGTTAAGCCTTCCGGAAAAATACTCAGCAAAGGGATATCGCACAAAGCGTTCGTCGTCCTCGGCCTGCGCGCGCGCGTCGTCCATGATCCGGGAATCGACCAGGAGCCACGCCTTCCCGCCGGGTTGCCGGGCGATCATGCTGCCGATGGTCCCGCCATCCAGGCCCTCGTCGCAAATCCGTTCACACTCGGCATTGACCAGGATTCCCGAAACGAACGCGTCGGGAGGCGAAAAAAGCCTGTACGCGGCGCACGAATCCATGGCATCGAGCTCCCCTCCCGCGCTCGCCCCCATCATGATCGCGGCGCCGTCGTCGCCGGGGGTCCCGAGGGGAAGAGATCGCGCGAAAGAGGGGGCAAACCGTTCCATCATGTCGCGACTGAAGGCAAAGCCACCGCCGCAGAGTATCACCCCGCCGCGCGCCTTAACCTCGACACGTTTTCCGAACCGCAGCTCGATCCTCTCGAGAAGCCTCCGGCACGAACGGTTGAGAAAGGCGGCCCGATACAGCGCGCCGTGAAGCATGACCGCGAACGGGTTCCCGCCGAGGTCGAGGATCTCGACGCCGGTGACGACGCCCCGGTCCGCGAGAAGCCGCACCGCACGGGCGTGCGCGCGGAACTCGACACCACGTGCGCGCGCGGTTTTCGCGAGAGCCTGGAACAGCGTTCCGCCGCCCATCCCCATTCCGTACGGCACGTGCCCGCGCGGCGCGGACCTGCCCTTGACGGCATGCCGTTTCTCGTTGCCCGAGTAGAACAGCCCGAAACCGCCGGGCGGTTGGTAGGTCCGGCCCGGAAAGAACTCCCTTCCGAATCGCACGCCCATTTTCTCGAGCCACGGAATGATATCGATGCTTTCGCGGCAGAAGGACTTGATCGCGGTATCGCCGGCCGTCTTGCCCGATTCCCGGCGCATGTAATCGAGCATGTGGTTGTAGCTGTCGTCGAATTTACCGGCCTTCTGCGCCTCTGTTCCCCCGCCCGCATAGACGACGCCCCCGCTGAGCCGTGCCGAACCGCCTCCGTCGAAACGGTCGATCGCGAGCACCGAGGCGCCCGCTTCGGCCGCCTCTATCGCAGCCGGCGCGCCGGCGCCGCCGAAACCGACGACCACGACATCGTACTCGCCCGCGGGCCCCTTATTCCTGGCTGGCCCTGATGCTTTTTTTGCTTCCATCATTTCACATCACCGCGCCTCGATGCCGACGAGAACGATATCGTCCTCTCGGGGCGCGCTCCCCCTGTAGTGTTCGACCCGATCGATGATCGAGTCAATGGTATCGCTCAGCGTGTAACCGTGCCGGTTCGCCTCGTTTATTATTTTCAGCAGGCCCTCGTATTCGAGCATCTTCGAACGGCTGTTGATGATTTCCGGTATCCCGTCGGTATAGAGGAAGACCCGGTCTCCGGGAGAGAGGTTGAGGGTGATCTCCTCGAAGCGGCGTCCGCCGAACAGGCCGAGGGCCGTACCGCCTGATTTCAACTGCCGGGCGGCTCCCTCAACCGTGCTATAGTAGATGGGATATGGATGCCCCGCGCGGGCGTAGGTGAAGGTTCTCCGCCCCTTTCGCTCCTTCAACACTCCGTATATACCCGTAAGGTAATTCCCCGTCATGACGTTGAGAAGTTCGTCGTTCATGACGGACATGTACTTCTGCGGGGCCAGGCCGTTGAGCCTGCACACGCGGTCCGCGACCGCCTTCACCAGGAAGCTGTAGAGCGCGGCCGAAACGCCGTGCCCGGACACATCGCCGATGAAAATGCCGTATGCCTTTTCGTTCCTGAGCTCGGTAAAGGACACGTAGTCGCCGCCGATCTTAATGATCGGGAGATAACGGTAATCGACCGCGATAAAATCGGATTCGAAAGGCAGCGGAAGGAGCGCCTGGTGCACGTTCCTCGCCTCGTCGAGCTCCCTGTTGATGGCCTCGTTGCGAAGACGGAGCTCTTCCTCTGTCCTGCGGCGCTCGATTATCTCGAGTTCCAGCCGCGAATTCATTTCGTTGAGCTCCCTGGTGCGCTCGTTGACGAGATCTTCCAGGCTGTCCTTGTAATTCTGGAGCTCGATCTCCGCGGCCTTTTTCTCGGTGATGTCCCTGGTCGACCCCTGCACGGCATAGGCCCTGCCCTCCGCGTCCCTGAGAAAACTGCAGTGGATGTCCACCCATATGATGCTCCCGTCCTTTTTATACTGGTGGGCCTCGAAGCGGATGACCCTGTTCGCGGGATGCAATCCGGCGAAGTCCTCCTCCACTTCCTTACCTACGAGGTTGAGCACCCTGGTGACTTCCTCGGGAGGGAACACGTTCTCCATTTGTTCCTTGAGGGCCTCATCGACCGTCAGGCCCCTGACCGGGTATACTCTCGGGCTCGTGTAGGTGAATCGCAGGGTTTTGAGGTCGAGGACCCACACGATATCCGTCGAATTCTCGGCGATGAGCCGGTAGAGTTCCTCCCGGCGAACGAGCTCGTCCATGAGGTTTTTCTGTTCGGACAGGTCGACCGCGATACCGCGCACGGTCGCGGGATTTCCCTCGCCCTGCGCAACGGGGTTCAGGTACAGTTTTACGGGGATTTGCATGCCGTCTTTTCGACGGAGTGTGTAGTCAGAGCCGGCATATGATTTTCCGTCGTCGATTATTCCGCGTATGCCGCGGACCGCACGTTCTCGGTCATCCTCGACAATGAGATCGAGGGCCTTCATCCCGATGATGTCTTCGAGCCCGCACGATAAAAGCTCCAATCCCCTGTTGTTGATGTACACGACCCTCCCGTCATAATCGAGATCAAAGACGATTGCGGGGAAGGTGTCGTAAATATGAATATCTATCATAATGCATCAGCCGCGGCCGCGTGCGGCCCGTACACGCAACCGAGTACGGGCCGCACGCGGCGGGCGCTTATTTACGGGTGAACGACATTGTCTTTCCGTCGGCCCTTTTCTGGGTCATTTTTTTTGCGTCGCATGAAACGATGGTCAGATCGGTTTTCTTCCCGTTGACCACGGTCGTGAGGACGTTGCCCTTGACGGAATACGTTCCTTTCATGGACATCCCTTTCATGTCCTGGACAAACCGGCCGTTAGCGGAATACTGGACATCGGCGGTAAACCCGCCGCCCATGTCCATCTGCCATGAGCCGACGATGTCCTTCTTGAAGTCCGCCGCGCCGGCCAGCGCTGCGACCAGCAACACGCCGAGAACGGCCGCACAAAAACGAATCTTATTCACGAGAAACCTCCGAAAAATATTATTCCCTTCCGAGGAAGGGATTATGTTCGCGCAGAACGCTCCTTGTATAATAACCGTGAAGCTGATAATTGTCCGAAAAACGGTTTCCATGTTCGCAGAGACGCCTGTTGATTTCGTCTTTGGTGGTCGCCAGGTAACGCCCCCTCCGGTTCAGGACGATGTCGCTATCACCGAAACCGGCAAGGATCGAATCGTCGATGAAACCCTGAAGAAGCCCGCTGAACACGAGAACCATGGTCCTGCCCTGGACGACAAAAGATGCGGTTTTTCCGTTCGGGCCGATGGTTATCGTTTTTCCACGCTCCAGCTTGATTATAAGTTTCTTGCCGCTTATCTCAACGGAACCGTACTGGCGCGTGCTTCCGCGATCATGGTAGCAGTCGATATCCTTTATATACAGCACACGCCTGCCCTTGAAGTAGAGGGTTTCGTTCAATCGGCACCTGTCGGTAAAGCAGGTTTCCTGGATGTTTTCGGCGCGATAGACCACCCCTTTAAGGGAAGGAATGGCCGTCAGGGTGAGCTCGTCCGCCCTGATTTTTTTCATGGTCAGATGGGTCTCCCTGATTATCTTGCGTTTCTCCAGAACAACCGACCTGTAGTCCCCTTCCCAAAGATACGGGGCATAGACCCAGCCGATCGTTTTCCCGTATCTGACATAGAGCCATCTGCTTTGCGGGTTTTCCTTTCCTTCAGCGGTTGACGTATTCTCGACAACCGCGACAAGCGCCCCTTCCGGAAGAAGAACGATCTGCGGCGATCTGGACGACGGTCCGTTCCGCATGAAGAGTCCTCCCTCGACTGCCACTGTCGCCACCCGTTCCTTGCCTCCATCCGAACATGATGCGATGACGCACAACATGGTTATGGCCAAGAGTGCATTCAGGGACCGTACCGGATATAGAAAATTCATCATGAAAGAAAACACGCACCTGATGGCATTCATTTTCCGTATATTTGTCAAGACAATATCAACCGGACGACCCTTCATCAACGACATTCCGCCCGGGCGGTCCGGCTATCCGATAAAAAAAATCAATCCCTTTTCATTTATGTATTGAAAAAAATGAATCGATTTACTGCCGTATTGGCATGAAAAAAATAAAGCTACACATCATACTACATTTTTCTATTATCGCATTGATGGGGGGATTGATTCTCAACCCGACACCCGCCCGCGCCGGTTCGAGTCTCGGCATCGGATTCACCACGTGGTACAACTGGTGGCTTCCGTACTGGAAGAACATATCTGCGGGACCGATGACTTCAACGGACAGGAATGTGCGCCCGAACTTTCTCTACGGGCCGATGATCGCGATCAAGCTCCCCAGGCACGTTCGAATCAGTTCCATGTTCATGATGGGTGATTATGATATCAAACAGAATGGATATTTCTTCTATTCAAACATCATTCCCATGAAGGGTGTATCAACGATGCGCCGATACGACAGCGACACATCGCTCGGCGTGTCGCTCAACAGATATGTCTCAATCAATTTCGGATTCAAGTACTCGAAGTATGCCTTCAAGGAAAAGAGCGGATTTGCCACGATGGGAACCATAAAGGAAAAAACCTATAACGACTACTCCCCGGCCCTCGGACTCGGAGTGACCGTACCGCTGTACAAGACGAGCCTGTTCATGCTTTTCAATCTTTCGGGAATCTACTGTTTCAGCAACGTCAACGTGAAGTCCATATTGTTATCATACAGTTCCAATGGCGGCATAAGCGTTCTTCGCGGCACACCATCCACCTATCATTTCGGCAAGGCGGGACTGAACACGACGCTATCGTTCGCCTATTACCTTGAACCCGCCGACATGACATTCATGATCGGCTACCGTTACCAGGCACTCATGCTTGTTATCAGGGACAACAGCTTTGGCAACGGCAACACGCTGAAGAAGATCGACCATTTTTACGGCATCACCGCCGGCGTGATGTACACATTCGATTTCGACAAGCTGTCGGGCAAGAAAGAAAAAGATGCCGAGGGATAGAGGCGCGGGCCCGGTTCCGGGCCCGGCACTATGTACCGACGCACCGGCGCCAGTCTAAAAACTCGGGACGTTGTTTACGGGATGGTCGTCGAAATCGTCCTTCTTCTTTTTCTGTTTTGTTTTCTTTTCAACTTTTGTTTCGCCCGCGACGATCGCATCCGGTTTTTCGCGGACGTTTACGGCCTGCTTCTTTACGGGCGCGTTCACGCGCTTTTTCACGGGCACGGCCTTTTTTTCCTCCCGCGGCTTCACGTCCTCTTTGACCGCGTCCGCGTCGATGGAGACCCTGCGTTCAATGTCGAGGCGGCCTTCATCCTCACCTACCTTCCCGCATCGCAACTGGAGGATGATGAAAATCGCGACCGCAAGCAACACGACCACGAGCGCCCACAGAACGATTTTTGTCTTTTTTTGTGCCATACCTTTTCATGATCGCCCCGCCGTGTCGCAACACGGGGAACGATCCTCACCCCCTCTTAAAATATGCTTCTATTCTGTCCAGTCCCTCTTTTATGTTTTCTATCGAGTTGGCGTACGAAAACCGGAGATAACCCTCTCCCCCGGTCCCGAAATCGACGCCCGGCGTGACGCCGACCTTTACGGCGTCGAGTATCCTGAACGCCTCCCGGTACGAATCGTCGAAAAACCTGCGGCCGTCGGCGAACACATAGAAGGCGCCCGTCGGTTCGTGATGGATGGCGAACCCGATCTCCCTGAGCCGGGCGATCATGTACACCCTTCGCTCGTCGTAGGTCCTTTTCATGCGCTCGATCTCGTCCCGGCACTCCCGGAGCGCGGTGATCGCCGCGATCTGGACGAAGCTGTTCGCCGAGATCATGAAGTTCTGGTGAAGCCGTTCCATGACCGACGAGAACTCCATCGGGAAGATGAGATATCCCAGCCGCCACCCCGTCATGGCGTAAAGCTTGGAAAAACCGTTTATGACGAACGCGCGGTCCGTGAATTCGAGGATGGAACGGGCCCGGCCGCGATACACGAGTCCGTGGTATATTTCATCGGACAGGATATACTGGCCGTCGAAGGACGCCATGTCGGCAAGGTTCGCGTCGGACATCACGATGCCGGTCGGATTGGACGGCGAGTTGATCATGATCGCGCGCGTGCGAGGGGTGAGCGCCGACCGTATGTTCTCGGGACGGTACTGGAACCCGTCATCGGGACTCGTCAGGACCTCGACGACCTTCCCTCCCACCGATTCCACGAAGTTCGGGTAGCACGCGTAATGCGGGTTCGAGATGATCACCTCATCGTCCTGTTCAAGGATCGCGAGCATCATGAGGAGCATCGCGGGTGACGTGCCCGATGTGACGAGAACCTGTTCCGGAACGATACCGACGCCGTACTCGCGCCTGTAATGGGCGCATATTTCGGCCCTGAGTTCTCCTATCCCCATGGCGTGGGTGTAATGAGTTTTACCCGACGCGATCGCCTCGATCGCGGATTTGCGGACCGCTTCGGGCGTGTCGAAGTCGGGCTCTCCCACCTCGAGATGGATAACTCGCTCGCCCGCCTTTTCGAGCTCTTCCGCGCGCGCCATTACGTCCATCACCATGAAGGACTTGACGTCCCTGACTTTACTCGAGATCATAGGTTCTCCCCCGGTGGAATCGGGTATTGAGATGATCACCGGGAAGCGGTACTGTCAAGATTTTTTAGATTTGCCGTTCGACATGGCGTTTCGCCTCGGAGACGAGTATGCCGGGATCGACCGGTTTTACCACGTAGGAGCATGGATGCTCGGCCTTCATGGCGTCCACGGCCTTGATGATGAGCTGGTCGGTATTGGCCGAGAGAAACACGATCGGCACGGGGCTCTTCGTCCAGATTCTCCTGCTGGCCTCTATGCCGTTCATATCGCCCGCCAGCTGAATGTCCATGAAAATCAGCGATGGATTGATATCCTTGATCTTCTCAACGGCGGTTTCCCCGGATATGATGACATCGGCGACGGTAAATCCCGCGCGCTCGAGAACCCGCTTCATGTAGAGGGCGGTGATCATCTCGTCCTCGACGATGAGGATGCTGCCGCCTCCGGCGGGCGCCTTTTTCGCCTTGGGCTGTACCCGCTCCCCGCCCGGTTCCGAAGGCTTGCCGGATTGGAATTCTATGCGGTACGAGGTCCCCTTCGACGTATCGAGCAAGAGGTCCGCGTTGAGTTGCTGGGTGAGTGACGAGATCAACTGTAAGCCGAGTGTCTTGGCGCCGGGATTCGCTAAAAGATCCCGGTTCATCCCCCTGCCACCGTCCGCGATTATGAGTTGAAAGGTGTCCTCGTTCCGCGTGAATTGCACCGTGACCGTGCATTTCCCGTCGTCGCCCCAGCCGTGCACGAACGCGTTGGAGAGAATCTCGGCGATGAGCATGGCGCACGGCAGCGCCCTTTCGACGTCGAGGAAAATACCGGCCGCGCCTATGGAGCACACGAGTTTCTTGCGGTCGAGCGAATATATGCCGACGAGCTCGTCCACCAGTTCCTTGACGAACGGCTCCATGTCGATCCTGGAAAAATCGCTCGAGCGGTACACCTTTTCGTGTATCAGCGCCAGCGAGCGCACGCGGCTCAGGATTTCCTGGTACGCGCCCCGCACGCTCCCCTCCTCGTGCCTGAACGTCTCGAGGTTGAGAAGGCCCACGATGAGCTGGAGGTTGTTCCTCACCCTGTGATGGATTTCCCTGAGCAGGGTGTCCTTCTCCCTGAGGGACTGCCTGATCTCGTTCTCCGCCCGCTTGATTTCCGTAAGGTCGATGACCGTTCCCCTGAACCCGGCAAAGGCGCCGTCCTTCTTGAAGATGGTGGCATGAATGGCGACCGGGAACAGGGTCCCGTCCTTTCGCATGGCGGTGTACTCGTGTCCGGTGATACCGGTCGTGGTGACGGTCATCATGTTGCGTATGGCCGATTCCCGTTCCTCGGGAAGTATGAGGTCGAGCACCGATGTGCCGGTCGGAAGAATTTGCCTCTCGTAACCGAAGAGCCTGAAGGCGTACTCGTTCGCGTAGGTGCAAATGCCCGTGGCGTCGGTCTCGAAGATCGGCTGGGGAAGAAGCTCCGCCAGGTCCTTGAAGCGGGACTCGCTCTCCTTGAGGGCCTCGACCGCCTGGAGGCGCGACAGGACGATGCCGATGCGGGAGGATATGGCCTCGAGCGTGTGGCGCGCGGCGACGGGGATATACTCGGAGGTTTTCGACGCCACAACGAGGCTGCCCATCGTCCTTCCGCTGTGCAGTACCGGGACCATCCCGAAGCCCACCATTTCGCCCGAGCTCGGCCACTCGTCCGCGGGCTGGAACACGTCCCTGATCGGCGCGAATATGGACCTGCCGCAGAGAAGGATGCTGCCCTGGAGGGAGTCGGCCGCGAAGGACGATGTTTTGCCGACAAAACCCTCGGTCAGGTTGGAATGGGCGACGAGCTCGAGGCGCTCCCCGTCCTGCCGGACCAGATAAAAACCGCCGCAGTCGATGCCGTTGATGCCGGTCGCGGCCTTGAGTATCACCTCGATCGCGTCTTGCATTGTCGACTTTTCGTCCAGGGCGATGCCGAGGTCCCTCTGGACACGCAGTAGATCCTCGGCATTTTTCCGGTCGGTAATGTCGGTCAGCACGCCGACCATCATGACGGTCCTGCCGTCGACGACAACCGGGCTCTCGTGCACCTCGACCCACTTTGTCCTTCCCTTTCTTGTCCTTATCTCGAGGGTGTAAGGCGCCTGGGGCTCACCCGATTCCATCGCGCGGCGCGTGATGATATCACCCACTGCGTTTTCCGGATTGTCAGAGAGAAACTCCTGCCACCGCACCATGCATTCCCCGGGTTCGCAGTCGAAAAAGGTGCGCGACTGAGGGCTCACGTAGGTGTAGACATCGTCGATGCCGTGAGAATAGAAAAGCCCGGTGCTGTGCTCGATGATCGCCTTGAGCCGCAGCTCGCTTTCGCGGAGTTCCTTCTCGGACCTGAGCAGGTCCAAGTTCAGGGCCTCAAATTCCCTGTTGGTGATCTCGAGCTCCTGGTTGGCCGCGAAGAGGTCGCGGTTCAGGCCTGTCAGCTCCTCGTTCTGCGCGATGATCCTCCAGCGCGACGACACCAGCTCCGTGATATCTCGTCCCTCGGTCAGCAGGTAGCGCGCGTCCCCCCCCTCTCCGCTTATCCTTCGTATCGACATGTCCACGATACGAACGACGCCGTTACCGCCCATGAAGCGGCCCTCGAGTCGTTGGGTCTCTCCCGCGGCCGCGCGGGTGATGACGTCGATCAGGCCCTCGCTTTCCTTTCGGATGTTTTCGAAAATGAACACGTCCCACAGGTACCGGTTGATGATCTCCGACTTCGGACGGCCCGAGGCTTCGACGGCGCTCGCGTTGATATCGACTATCCTGCCGCCCGGGTCCAGGAGGGCGATGTACTCGAAGGCGCTCTCGAACAGGGCGCGAAACGTGCGCTCGCTCTCCTGCAGGCTTTTACGGATGATCCCGGCGCGGAGGCCGTCCTCGGTAAAAATCGCGTTCAGCAGGATGACAAGAGAAAACCATCCGAGGTCGTTGACCAAAATTTTTCCCATGCCGGTAAGGCCGCTAAACATGTCGTATAACGTCAGCAGCGTGAGGGCGAGCATGGCCGCCATCAGGCCTAACGCGCGATTTCTGCCGCCCCTGCGGTACTGGATGGCGGCAGCGAAATACGTAAAAACAAGAGCGATGATGCCGTTGAGCACATAGAGGAGCATCCATCGGTTCGACACCGACACGAAAACGGACACGCGCTCGCCCCACGGAAGCACATGGACCGCGGGCGGATGGATGGCGTCGAACCCGAGGAGGCTCGGGTGCGCCAGCCGGACGGTCATTAACAGCAGTACCTCCGTGCTGAAAATGATGAGCGCTATTTTCGGCCTGTAACCGGTATACAACGCCACGAACCACACGAACAGGGCGATGAATACCGAGACACCGGCGATCCTCAGGCGGGCTGCCAGGACGATCCCCTCTGTCGAGAACGAATTGAGAAGGAGGACGTTCGCGATGATCACCTCGACGAGTATGAAACCCATCACGGAAAAGATCATGAAAAGCGGGTCGCGCCCCTTGCGTAATCCTATGTACAGGTTTCCTATCGAAGAATAGACGGTAAGGACAGCGAAGGAAATGAGGGTCAAAGAAATAATGGGCATCCTACCTCTGACAAGCCAGGGTGATATGATACAATGGCATATTTTGGGTATATGTCAACCGTAAAATGCGCTTCCATGACGGCAAACGGCCCACAAAAAAAGGTTGCAGGAGACCGACAGGTATCGGAACCTGATCTGGCGAAGCGAATAATAAAAGGAACACACTCATGAATAAAAAGATAATAATCACGGCGCTTGCCGTCACCATACTTTACGTGGTGCTGGCTGTTACATCGGGCTTTTTTCTCGATTATGAATGGTTTCGCATCAACGACGCACTGCAGATTTTCTGGGTCCTGTTTCTGACCAAGTTCAATGTCCACGTGCTCTTCAGCGGGGCTTTCATCGCCCTGTTTGCCCTGAATTTCCTCCTCATCCGGATACTCGGGGGCAGTGGCAGGATTTTCACGAGTGCGATCCTGAGCAGGTTCTCGCTACCCGTCCTCGGGACGCCGAGAAGGGCGCTGTTCATCATAATGTCCGCCGGCGTGATCGTGGTGGGCTTCATGATGGGGGGGGCGGCATCCTCCTTCTGGAAGGAATACCTGATGTTCAAGAACTCGGTCCCCTTCACCGGATTTCCCGCCGATCCCATATTCAACAACGACATCGGGTTCTACGTGTTTTCCCTGCCCTTCTACCAGTTCCTGTACAACTGGCTTATGTCGGCGCTGGCCGTCGTCCTTGCGTTCTCCGCCGTGTTCCACCTGGTCAACGGCGGCATACTTGTCCGCGACGGCAGGATCGACTTTTCACTCTTCGCGCGCGCCCACCTGTCATCGCTGCTCGCCCTCATCGTTCTCCTCTACGGGGTGGGATATCGCCTCTCGGCCTTCAATCTGCTCCACGAAAAGATCGGCAAGATCTACGGGGCCGGTTACACCGCGATCCACGCGAACCTCGTCGCCTACAACGTCGCGATGGTCATCGCGTTCATCGGCGCGGCGCTCCTGCTCTTCAACATATTCAAGCGGAGCTTCCGCCTGCCCGTCGCGGTGCTGGCGCTGCTGCTGCCGATATTCTTCGTGCTCGGGACGGTGTGGCCGGCGATACTGCAGCGTTTCGTCGTGGAACCCAACGAGCTCGACAACGAGAAGCCCTACATTGAGCGCAACATCAAGTTCACTCGCCTCGCCTACAGGATCGACAGCGTGCGCGAGGTGCCCTTCGCCGACAGGAAGAACCTCACCCTGCGGGACATCGAAAAGAACCGCAGCACCATCGACAATATCCGCCTGTGGGACTGGCGCCCCCTGAAGCAGACCTACAAGCAGCTCCAGGAACTCAAGCCCTACTATTTCTTCAACGACGTGGATGTCGACCGTTACGTGATCGACGGGAAGAAGACCGCCGTAAACCTCTCGGCGCGCGAGCTCTCGATCGACGGAATGAGCAAGAACACCCAGACCTGGCAGAACAGGCACCTGATATTCACCCACGGCTACGGTGCGGTCATGAGCCGGGTCGACAGGATCACCTCCGAGGGACTTCCCGAGTTCATGATCAGCGACATCCCGCCTCAGTCGTCCGTCCCCATCAGGATCGACAGGCCCGAAATCTACTACGGGGAGCACAAGAACTCGTACGTGATCACGAACACGGACATCAAGCCCGGCGAGTTCGACTACCCTTCCGGCAAGGTAAACAAGTCCACCACCTACCGGGGAACGGGAGGGGTTAAGGTGGGATCCTTCTTCAAGAGGATTCTCTTCGCCGCCGCGTTCCGCGATCTCAACATGCTGATATCGGGAAGCATATCGTCGGAAAGCAGGATACTCTTCAAGCGCAACATCATGGAAATGGCGCAGGACCTCACGCCGTTCCTC
Organism: uncultured Leptospirales bacterium; assembly: GCA_964423905.1. GTDB lineage: Bacteria > Spirochaetota > UBA4802 > UBA4802 > UBA5550 > CAYRGX01. Next base: position 38,071 of record CAYRGX010000034.1, read on the forward strand.
GAGTTCGACGACGATCCCTACCTGGTCATCGAGGATGGAAAGTTTTTCTGGATCATCGACGCCTACACCATGAGTGACCGGTTCCCGTATTCGAGCCCCATCCTCACCGAGAAAAGGAAGATCAACTACATCAGGAATCCGGTCAAGGTGGTGATCGATGCCTACAACGGCACAATCCGGTATTACATCATCGACGAGACCGACCCGATTATCAAGGCCTACGCTTCGATGTTTCCCGGTTTCTTTAAAAAGATCGCGGACATGCCCGATGGGCTGAAATCGCACGTCAGGTACCCGGAGGAGCTCTTCAACATCCAGTCCAGGATACTCCTGTCGTATCACATGACGAACCCCACGGTGTTTTACAACAACGAGGACGCGTGGGCGCTTCCCCGCCAGAAGTACGAGAATACCGAGGTCGACCTGCACAGCTACTACTTCATCACGACGCTCCCCGACGAGACGGAAAGCCAGTTCATCCTGGTGCTTCCCTTCACGCCGTATAAAAGAAAAAACATGATTTCCTTCCTCGTGGCCAGGTGCGACGCGCCCGGTTACGGGGAGCTGAAGCTCTACCTCCTGCCGAAGGACCGCCTGACCTACGGCCCGATGCAGGTCGAGGCGCGCATCGACCAGGACCCGGAAATATCCAAACAGCTCACGCTGTGGGCGCAGAAGGGATCCGGCGTCATCAGGGGTAACATGATGGCCATCCCGATCGGTGAATCGATGCTCTACGTCGAGCCCCTCTATCTCAGGGCGGAGAACAGCGAGATGCCCGAGCTCAAGAGGGTCATCGTCGCCTACTCCGACAAGATCGTCATGGAAAAGGACCTTCAGACATCGCTCGAGCGGCTTTTCTCGGGCGCCATTTTCTCCGACAGCGCGTCGCCCGGACAGAGCGCGGAGTCCCGACTGAGGGAACTCGCCGCGCAGGCGAGCCATTACTATACACAGGCCGAGAGCAGCCTCCGCGAGGGAAACTGGACGCAGTACGGGGAAAGTCTGAAGCGGCTGAAGGAAACGCTGCAGCGCATGCAGGGAACCGGCCGCTGACATGAACCTGGAACGAAGCGCGGGGGTGCTCCTCCATATTACGAGCCTGCCGGGCCGGCTGGGTTGCGGCAGTCTCGGTCCCGAAGCCTACGAGTTCGCGGACACGCTCGCCAGGGCGGGACAGCGGTACTGGCAGATCCTGCCCGTGGGGCCGGTGGAGGGAGCCATGGGGTATTCGCCCTACGCGTCCCCGTCGGCGTTCGCGGGCAACTGGCTGTTCATCAGCCCGGAAAAGCTCGCAGGGAACAAGTGGTTCGGGGGCGACCCCGCGGGCCGCGAGTTCAGGGAGGGGCACTTCGTACGCTTCGACGAGGTCGCCGAGCACCGAAGGAACGTGCTCGAGAGGGCGTTCGTCGATTTCAACATCGGGAGCGAACCGGGCGAGCGCGCCGCGTTCACCCGGTTCCGGGCCGAGAACGCCCCATGGCTCGACGACTGGGCGCTCTACCAGTCGCTCGCGGAGCGTTTCCAGACCGGGGACTGGCTCCTCTGGGATGAGGATATATCCCGCCGCGCGCCCGGGGCGCTTGAACGCTGGCGCGCCGAGCTCTCGGAAAGCGTCGCGTATCACGCGTTCGTCCAGTATATCTTCTTCGCCCAGTGGTCGGAGCTCAAGCTCTACTGCAACACGAAGGGAATCAGGATCATCGGGGATATCCCCATATACATTTCCCTCGCCGGGGCGGACGCGTGGGCGCACCCGGACATCCTCCAGCTCGACGAAAAGACCTCCATGCCCACCGCGGTCGCGGGCGTGCCGCCCGATTATTTCAGCGAGACTGGCCAGCGGTGGGGAAATCCCCTGTACCGCTGGTTCAGGGGAAAAAAGCCCGAGGAAGCGACCTGGCGCTGGTGGGCGGAGAGGATGGCCCACATGAACAGGATGCTCGACATCATCCGCGTGGACCACTTCAGGGGCTTCGAGGCGTATTACGCGATCCCCGGGGAGGAAAAAACCGCGGTGAAAGGCGCGTGGATGCGCGGGCCGGGGATGGAATTCTTCAAAATGCTTAACAGGGAGCTCGGGAGCCTCCCGCTGATCGCGGAGGACCTGGGCATCATCACGCCGGAGGTCGAGCGCCTCAGGGACACCCTCGGCCTGCCCGGCATGAGAATTCTCCAGTTCGCCTTCGACTTCAACAGCAAAAACACGTACCTGACGCACAACATCAACAACAGGAACTGCATCCTCTACACGGGCACCCACGACAACAACACCACCAACGGGTGGTTCTACGGGGGCGAGATCGATGAAGGCACCCGGGAATACGTTCTCGAGTACATCGGCGCCGAGAGCTTCAGCGACGTTCACTGGAAGCTCATCCGCGAGGCATACCGAAGCGTGGCCGACCTGGTGATCGTGCCGGCGCAGGACCTTCTCGGCTACGGAGAGGAATTCAGGATGAACAGGCCCGGCACCCCCGAGGGCAACTGGGGGTGGAAGCTCACCAGGAACTCGCTGGACGACGGGATCGTGTCGAGGCTGAGAAGGATGGCGGAAATTTACGGGAGGCTGACGGAACCGGGCGAGCGCGCGCAGTGAGGTTCAGAGCGGCGTCACGCTTCGCGCGACCAGGTACACGCGCCTGCCGGGCCCGGTGAAATCGGCGATCACCCCCTCTACCGCGACGGGCCCGCCCTCCCGCACGCCCGATGCGCCGCCCGGGAGGAACACGTCCACCTCCTCCGGCGATGTCGATCCCGTTTTCAGGACGAACTGCGCGCCGCGCTCCCTCTTCCTGAGCGAAGCGATGCTCCCGTTGAGTCGTACGGCGAATCCGCGGTAGAGATAGGTTTCCCCCCTGATCCTTTCGATGGGGATCGCGATGAAGACGCGTTCCTCGCTGTCCGTGATGTACTTCACCAGGAACCTCGCCTTTTCCTTGGCCATGAAATTCGCGTTGCTGTTGAGCACCCTGTTGAGGAAATAGAGCGACCCGTTATGGTCTCCGTTTTTCAAGAGCCCGCGGGCCCGGTTGAAATCATCGTCGAGTTCGTGCGGCGTTTTGTACAGAACCGCGACGCTCCCCGGGGCCGTTTTCTTTCCGAGCTCGTGCTCCAGCCCGGTAAGCGACACGCGCTCGGCGGTTTCCCGGTCCGCGGACTGCCTGACCGCGCGCGGCCCGGCAACGAGGTACGCGACGAACGCCGCGGCAGCCGCGCACGCCAGGATTCCCGCGGCGATCAGCGCCCGCCGCGCGATGGCCCTCCTGCCGCGGCGGGTATATCCCGACAGGGGCCCCCGCCTCCGGAGCCCGCCCGCGCGCGCGGGCTCGGGATCGGTCCCGCCGAAACGGGGCGGCGCGGGCAGGTCGACGAAATCGGCGAGCCGCGCGTTCTTCTGAAGGCCGGCGAAATCGGACGTGTCCATGATGCGGCGTCGCGCTCTCTGGAGCATGCGGTCGGCGGGGCAGCGATCGATGAGGTCGAGATACACGGCGAGGGCGGCGTCGCGCCCCCTGGCCCCCTTCAGCGCCATGAAGCCCTCGATCTCGAGGAGTGTCATGTAACCCGGGTCAATCGAGCGCACCCTGTCGAGACACGACCCGGCGTTCGCGAAGCGGCTCGCGTAGAGGTATGCCGCCGCGAGGAGGATGAGCGCGCGGGGATCCTTGGGGGAGGATTTGACCGCCTGCTCCAGCACGATGGCGGCGTCGGCATAGCGTCCCTTTTCCAGGAGGCGGTGTCCTTCCCTGGCAAGGCGGTTACGGTTGCGGTTGTCGTTGCGCTTCACGCCGGGACGCTTTCCTTCAGGGACTCCCCGCGCGGCTCAGTCCCTGTTCTTCCTGAAAAGGCCGGCGATCTGGTCGATAATCGAAACCCGGTCGTCGCGCGCCTTCCCGACCAGGATGCCCACGACGACGAAGAGGAATATCACCAGCGTCTTGAGGATGCCGATGGTGAAAATGAGGATTCCCAGCACGAACCCGGCGATTCCGCCCGCGGTCTTTCCCGGGTTTTCACGCACCCAATCCGCGATCGACTGGAAGGATCCCATGTTACTGCTTGACCCTTTCCAGGTATTCCCCGGTC
>CAYRGX010000035.1:0-41318 GCA_964423905.1 uncultured Leptospirales bacterium
AGATCGTGAGCGGGACCAGGAGCTCCACGGGCACGGTCCTCTCGATGGTGGGGGCCATCCGCGGGGGGATCGACACGGTCGGCTCCCTCATGCAGAAGCAGGTCGACGCGCTCGAGCGCGTGGTGCGCCAGGCGGACAGCGCCGACACCCTCTCGAACAGGATCGTCACCGCGTACGGCGAGCAGAACGCGTCCATGGAGCAGACCATGAACACCGTGGAGCGCCTCTCCAGGATGGCGCAGGAGATCGCCGAATCGAACGACAGGATTATCGATTCGACGAGGATCCTCAACGAAAAAACGGGAGAGCTCCTGAAGCTCATCGAGGGCGCATGACGTAAAAAACGGCGCTGAGGCGCAAGGAGGAACGGAAATGAAATATTTTTTCGCGACCGGGATGCTCCTTGCCGCGCTTATTGCGGCGTCTGCGGGAGAACCGGGAAAAGACGGCCGCGCGGCAGGATCATCGGTCAGGGAAGGCTGGGTCGATAAGGACACGTTCAGGGTGGTCGCGGTCGGTACGCCGATAGAAAGCATCAAGGACAGGGACCGCAGGAGAATAATCGCCCGCGAAAAAGCTATCCGCATGGCCCAGTACCTGATCATGGAAAAATTCAAGGGGGCCAGAATAGAGGGGGCCTCGGGCATGTCGGACGTCGAGACGACCGGGATGGCGGTGGCCAAGGAATTCAACGCGGTCCTCAAAGGCGGCTACATCGTCGAAGAAACATATAACGACAAGGACGAGTGTGAGATCGTCTATGAAGTACGCTCGCCCGGCTTGAAGAAAAAGGTTTTCAGCTTCTCCAAGTGATTTTTGGAAAAGCATAGCACTACAAGCCTTGCAGACGGAAGGCTCGGTATGCAAACGAAACGTAGATAAACAACAGAGGTTAACGGCATGGCCAAGTTCTCAGGCGCTTTTTTAGACAACGAGCTCCTCTTCGTGGGATTCAACGAGAAGGAAAGATGGTTCTGCATGCAGGTCTACAAGAACCTGACGGCAAAGGGAATCACCGTGTACCCGGTTACGGGCGAGAGCGGGGAAAAATTCGAGATTCCGGTGTTCGCTTCCCTGGACGAGGCGCCGAAGACCCCCCGGTGCGCCTATGTCATCACAGATAAGGATATTACCGCCCGCATGATAGAGCCTCTCCACGCGCGCGGAATACGGAAGATACTCTTCAACAGCAAGAACGTGGCGGACGACGCGATCATGAAAAAGTGCGAGTCCCTCGGGATGGAGGCCGCGATCTCGTGCCCGCTCATGGCTTACGGCCGGGGGATCCACAGGTTCCACGGCTTCCTGGCCGGCGTGAAGAAGGCCTGACGCGCGGGGTATATCCCCCTCTCAATTCCCGGTTTTCTTCGCCGGCGTCCGCCAGGAGCGCCCGCCGCAGGCCGGGCATGCAAGTCTCATCTTCGGTCTCCCCGCGGCGCCGTAGCGTATGCCCCCGACGTCCCACACCGAAAATTCGTGCCCGCACAGGGGGCACTCGCATATCCAGCTCCTCGACTCTTCCTCCATGGCCTCGTATTTCGACTTCGAAACGAGCATTTTCGCCAACCGCTGTATCGCGCTCATGACACACTCCCGTAAATGCCTGATACCGACGCTCATGGCGTCACACGCCTTCAACGATCACGAGATCATCGTGAACTGGCAATTCAAATTTTTGCCCGAGCCGCGACGGCCTTCCCCGGGACTGCCCGGCGTTTTTTACTTGCCTTAATCGGTTCGCACCGGGATTGTAGTGCGCGTCGATGCGGCAAAAGCCGGGGCGCAGTCAGGCACCGCCCGGACCGCCGGCACGAACGTTACGATGAACAGCATTGATTACTTGCAACCATTCCTGAAACGATCCGTTCCCGGCTACCTCAGCATTGAACCGATCGCCGGGGACGCCTCGGTGCGCGCGTATTATCGCGTGTTCTGCGGCGACGGAACGCGCATGCTCTGCGTCGACCCGAACCTGAATCCGGACAGCGACGGGGATTACCCCTTTTTCATACTGGCAAAGCTCCTGAACGACAATGGAATACCCGTCCCGGAAATCCATGCCCGCGACGCTTCCCTCGGGGTTATCCTGATGCAGGACCTCGGCGACCGCCTGCTGGAGGACGCGGTCCCCTCGCTCGGGACGGACGCGGTCCTCGCCACCTACATGAAGATCATCGACATCATGGCGCGGCTGCAGACCATACCGCCGAGGAAGGACCTCGCGCCCTTCCGGCTGTCGTTCGACGCGGAGAAGCTCATGTTCGAATTCGATTTCTTTCTGCGGCACGCGCTTTCACGAAAAGCCGTCACCCGCGGCGGCGGGGACGGCATCGGGGAGCTACGCTCGGTCTTCGCCTGCGTGGTCCGCGAGCTCGATCGGCCGGAACTCTTCGTGCTGAACCACAGGGATTTCCACAGCAGGAACGTGATGCTCTCCGGCGGCGGTCCGGTGCTCATCGATTTCCAGGACGCGCGCATGGGCCTGCCCCAGTACGACGCGGCCTCCTTCATCATGGATCCCTACACCGTGCTCGAGGAACCCGTCAGGGAACGCCTGAAGGAATATCACTTCCGGTCGCTCGAGGCGCGCGGTTATCGTAAAATCGGCTACCCGGAATACCTCCGGATGTTCGACATGACGGCGTTCCAGCGGCACGTCAAGGCGCTCGGCACCTATTTCTACCAGATGCACGAGCGCGGGAGTCGGCGTTACGTGAAATCAATATCCGCCGCGTTCCACCACCTGGACGCATACTGCGGCGGGTACCCCAAACTGGCCCGGGCCCTTGACATAATGAAATCCTTCCTGCCGGAGTACCAGACCGAATCATGAAAGCATTCATTCTCGCGGCCGGCCTCGGAACACGGCTCATGCCCGTCACGGAGCGCTATCCCAAGCCCCTTCTCCCGGTCTGGAACGTCCCCGCCATTGCCTACGCACTGTGCCTCGTGCGCGAAGCCGGAATCCGGGAGGCGATCTGCAACCTGCATTACCTTCCCGGCGAGCTGGAACGGTTTTTCGGGGAAAACGACAATTTCGGCATGGACATCCGTTTTTCCCGCGAGCCCGAAATACTGGGCACAGGCGGCGGGATCAAGAAGTGCGAGGATATGCTCGCCGGCGACGAGGTCCTCCTCCTCAACGGCGACGTCATTCTGGACCTGGACGTGCGCGCGCTCGTCGCCAGGCACAGGGAAGCGGGCTCTCCCGCCACGATCGTCCTGTACCGCACGGACGAGGCCATGGAGATCGGCCCGGTCGCGGTGCGCGAAGGACTCGTGCTCGATTTCAAGAACGCGCTCGGAACGAACCTGCGCTGCGATCATATCTATACCGGCGCCGCGATACTCAGCCCGGCCATTTTCCAGTACCTGGAGTCCTCGTTCAGCAGCGTGGTGTACACGGGTTACACGGGCCTGGTGCAAAACGAGTCCCTGGCCTTTTACGAGCACGGGGGGATATGGGCCGACATCGGAAACCTGTCCGACCTGTGGCGGGTCAACGTGATGAACTACGCGTGGTCGGACAGGTTTCGCGGGCGGCTTGCGTCGCTGCGCGGTTTCGAATCCAGCCGGATGTCCCCGGGCGCGAGCGTGGCGGCCAGTTGCGTCATCGAGAACTCGGTGGTCGGGGACGGGGCCGTGATCGGCGACGGGGCGGCAGTGCGGGACAGCCTGGTGCTTCCCGGCGCACGGGTCGCTCCCGGGGCCGTCGTTTCGGGGAGCACCGTGTTCGGGGAGCGGGTCATATCCTGCCGCGACCTTGCAAGGACCATCAATTGAGGGAAGAGCCATGATCACGACGGGACTTGAACGGTTTCTGGGACAGCACGGGCGTTACCGCGGGAGGCGCATCGCGCTCATCGCCAACCAGACGTCCATCACGCGCGATTTCGTCTACGGCTGGCAGGCGTTGAAGCTGGCGGGTTTCGACCTGGTCCGGGTGTTCAGCCCGGAGCACGGCCTGTTCGGGACGGAGCAGGACCAGGTCGCCGTGACCCGCGAGCCGGAATCGGGGATCGAAATATGCAGCCTGTACGGAACCTCCTTTGATTCGCTCTTTCCGCCGGAAGAGTCCCTGCGGGGAATCGACCTCGTGCTCTTCGACATGCAGGACGTCGGCAGCCGCTACTACACCTTCACCAACACCATGGCCTATTTCATGGAGGCCCTGTCCGGCAGGGACATCGGGTTCGCGGTGCTGGACAGGCCCAATCCCATCGGCGGGGCGGTCGAGGGGCCCTTGCTCGAGGAAGAGTATTCATCGTTCGTCGGGGTCTTCAGGGTGCCGGTCAGGCACGGCCTGACCCCCGGCGAGCTCGCGCTCATGTACCGGAAGCAGAAGAACCTCGACCTGGAGCTGCACGTGCAGAAGATGGAAGGCTGGTCGCGGACCTGGCACTACGAGCGGTGCGCACTGCCCTGGGTGCCACCGTCCCCGAACATGCCGACCGTGGACACGGCCGTGGTGTATCCCGGGGGATGCCTGGTCGAGGGGACCAACCTCTCCGAGGGGCGGGGCACGACCGCGCCGTTCCAGTATATCGGCGCCGACTTCATCGACCCCCATGTGCTGGCGGAAACGCTGAACGGCGCCGCGCTGCCCGGCGTTCATTTCCGGCCCGTGTTCTTCAAGCCCATGTTCCACAAGTTCGTGGACATGACCGCGGGCGGCGTTTTCATCCACGTCACGGATCGCCATGCGCTGCTGCCGTTTCTGACCGGGGTGGCCGTGGTGAAAACGGCGTTCAACCTCTACAGGGACGATTTCCGCTTTCTCCGCGACGGGTACGAATTCAACGACAGGTATCCCGCCTTCGACATCCTCTGCGGCAACGGCCGCATCAGGAAAATGATCGAGGACGGGGCCGGTCTCGAAGAGATCGCCCTCTCATGGAAAGAGGACGAAAAAAAATTCAAGGAATCGGTTACCGATAGCATACTGTACCATGACTGAAATACTGATCATCATCCTTTACCTGGTGGCAATCAACGTCGTCGGCATTGCCCGGTCGAAAAACAAGAACACCGAGGACTATTTTCTGGGAAGTCGTTCCATTGTATGGCCCCTTGCCGCGCTGTCCATCGTGGCCACCGAGACAAGTTCCCTGACCTTCGTATCGATCCCGGGCATCGGGTATACGGGCGGCTTTTCCTTCCTCTCGGTGGCCATCGGCTACCTCGCCGGAAGGATCATCGTCGCCATGGTGTTCATTCCCCGCTACTTCAGGGGAAAGCTCGAAACCGTGTACGAGATCCTGCTGGCCCGCTACGGCACGCTGTCCCGCCGGGTGATCTCGGTCATCTTCCACGTCACCCGGTTCCTCGCGGACGGCGTGCGGCTCTTCGCGGCGGCGATACCACTGGCCATGATCCTGAACTGGGACTACTGGCTCACGATTTCCCTGATCGGCATCTGCACCTTCGCCTATACCATCTGGGGGGGGTTGCGCTCGGTGGTGCTCGTGGACGCGATCCAGTTCCTGGTATACATCATCTGCCCGCTTTTGATCTTCTATTACCTGTTCTACCCCGGAGGGATGAGCCTCTCCTCGGTCACGGATTACTTTTCGGCGAAGGGGCCGACCGGAATACCGTGGAAGTGGCCGGGCGAACCCGGGTTCTGGAACTCGTACCATTTCCTGTCGGGCCTGGTCGGCGGCGCCCTCCTGACCATGGCCACGCACGGCACCGACCATCTGATGGTACAGAGGCTCCTGTGCTGCCGGAACGAATCGAGCGGAAGGAAGGCGCTGATCGCCAGCGGCATCATCGTGATCTTCCAGTTTTTCCTCTTTCTGCTGGTGGGGGTCCTCCTGCAGGTCTTCTTCCAGGGAAGGAACTTCACGCGGAGCGACCTGGTGCTGCCGGAATTCATCATCCATCACCTGACGCCGGCGCTGCGCGGCTTCATGCTGGCCGGAATACTGGCGGCGGCCATGTCGACGCTCGCGTCCTCCATCAACGCGCTTTCCTCATCCACCATCTACGACTTGGTCCCGGCGAAAAAGCTCGGCACCGATCCCGGAAGGAGGCTCCTCCTTTCGAGGGCAATATCGCTCGCCTGGACCGCGGTGATAATCTTCTTCGCCATCGTGATACAGAAAAGCGACAATCCTGTCATAGAGATCGGATTATCCATCGCGTCGGTCACGTTCAGCGGCGTGCTGGGGATATTCCTGATCTCCTTTTCGCCGGTCCGCATCAGGGAATGGGGCGCCATCGCGGGCGTTCTGTGCAGCATACTCGTCAACATCTACGTTATCTTTTTCACGAAGATATTCTGGCTCTGGTTCATGCCCATCGGCCTTGCGGTCTGCCTGGCGGTGGCCGGGCTCATCCAGCTCGCGTTGACGGCCGCGGGGGTAAAGGAGGAAGCCGGAGTGCCTCGATCCGGTTTATAAGGTGGATATACGTATAAGCGCGGACGATGCGCGATGAATTGAAAATCATTGTATTGGAGTGATACATGAAGATTAATTTACGTGTAAAAGCGATCATCATCGGTTTTATTGTCGATATCGGGGCATCCTTGGTTTTCAGTATCGGTGCGGCCGTAATTGTCGTAATCGTGTATGTTGCAATGGGTAAAAACATCAATACTCTGGCGGCTGATTATTACTCGAACATTCCCATGATGGCTGGATCATTGATAGTCGGCCTGGCTTTTTCGGCCCTGGGCGGTTTTGTCGCAGGTCATTATGCAAAAGGCGCCGAAATGCCGAATGCTGCTACGGTCGGAATGCTCACATTACTGTTCGGGCTTTTATTCTATTCATCCTTACCGGCCTGGTACAGTTTAGCGAGCGCTGTTCTTGCAATCCCGGCGACATGCCTCGGCGGATACATATCGAAAAGAAAAAATAAGTAGCAAAAACATATTTAAAATGACAGGTATAGTATTACGGATTTCCAAAAACCATCAATGAGGTAACTACCATGAAAAAAGTGTCGATAGCGGTATTGATAGTGGCAGCCGTCATCGCTTCCCTGATAGTGTTCGGTAAAAAGCATATCTCGACCGACATCGTCATTGACGCTCCCGCGAACAGGGTCTGGAAGACGCTGACAGATTTCAAGAGATACCCGCAGTGGAATCCCTTCATACGAAACGCGAGCGGCGCGATCAGGGAAGGCGCGACGATCGAGATAACCCTGCAGACGAAGGGCGGCGATCCCATCAGCTTTTCGCCGCGGGTTCTTCAATTCAAGGAAAATGAAAAACTGCAATGGGAAGGCAGGCTTATCATGCCGGGAATATTCACCGGGCAGCACACCTTTACGCTGTCGGCGATAGACAGCACCAGGACAAGGCTTGTCCAGGAAGAGAATTTCAGCGGCATACTGGTCCCGTTCATCAATCTCGACCCGACCCTCGATGGATTTAAATCCATGAATGCTGAACTGAAAAAGGTAACCGAAAAAAGCCTGGAAGAATGAAAGCGGGCAAGAACGGCCGCCCCATTAACGCCGATGAATGAACCTGATGAGCCGGCATAAATGAACGCTCATCAGGTGACATCCGCGCCTTCGGCATGAACATCACTTGACGAGCGTTGGGGTTTTCCATCGGGATGATCTAAACCACGATTAAATCGATCAGAACTTTCCGTTGGCGTTCTTCCACTCCTCCTTCGGGGATATCGTCTCGATCACGTCCCAGTGCTCGGCGATCTTTCCCTTCTCGACCCTGAAGAGGTCATAGAATGACGTGTGCTTCCCGCCGAACGAGCCTTCGCTCACGACCAGGACGAAATTCCCCTCGCCGAGGACCCTGTGGATCCTGTCGTATTTCATGACGATCCCCTGCTTCGCGAGTTCCTTCAGCGCCCGCGCGAGCCCGGACAGGTTGTCCGCGATCGCGGGGTTGTGTTGGATATACCTGTCGCCGTCGAAATACCCTGCGAGCGCGTCCATCCTGCCGTTAACCAGGACATCCTCGACGAAGCTCCTGACGAGCTTCTTGTTACGTGCCGTCGGGGCGGCGTCGCCGATTTCCGTCGGGCCGTCGATCATGGTATGTCCCGAAGGGTTCGCCTTCTGCGTCGACTGCAGGTTGTCCCAGTGCTCGACGATTTTTCCCTTCTCGAAGCGGAAAATGTCGAACCCGATTTTCGGACCGAAAAAATCGTACTCGGTATGGGTGACGACAAAATCGCCGTCCTGGAACACCCTCGCGGTGTTCACCTTCGCCGATTTCGGCGGAAGCTTCTTGAGAAGTTCCGCAAACCCGGCCGCTCCGTCCGCGATCCCGGTATTGTGCTGCGTGTACCTTTCCGGATCGATGTATCCCGCCGGCACGGGGTCGCCGGTTTCGATCGACTTGAGCAGGGACAGCGCCTTCTGCTTGTGCGACAACCGCTCCTTGCAGCCCGTTGCCATGAGCGCACCTGAAACGACGATTAATACAACCTTGAATACTGTATTCACAATCATCCTCCATTGAAACGATATTCATGGTAAACGGTCCCCCGTCGCAATACCGGAGGCCGTAAATCATGACAGATACTTAGACATCTAAGTATATATCCAAAAAATTTATCTCCAGTTCTTCGAAACGCGGTCCAGCAATTCCTCCAGGAGAGCCGCTTCTCCTTCGGTGAGCCCGGCATGGAGCTTTCTGTTCAGGCCATCGGAAATCTCGATGAACACCGACCTGAATTCCTCGCCCCTGCGGGTCAACTGCAGGTTCGCCACCCTGGTGTCGTCGGGGTCCCTGAACTTTTTAACATACCCGTGCTCAACCAGCTTGTCCGCCAGCACCGTCACCGTGGGCTGGGTCCGGTGGATCGCATCGGCCACTTCCCTCATCGTCATCGTTTTCCTGTCGTACAGCGCCATCAAAATCGATCCGTGCGAGGGCACGATGCCGCGAATCCCCCTCTTTTCCAGCTCGCCGACGATGTATTTGTTGGCCTCCTCCCTGATCGTGGCGATAAGGCTCAGCGTGCGTTGAAGCTTCATGACGCCAATATACTTAGACATCTAAGTATCGTCAATATTTTTATTGCAATATTTTCCTCTTTTTTGTTAACTAATCTCAGTTCGGCGCCCGATGACACCCGATACTAAAGATAAACAGGGCGATTGCCCCGCCAGGTATCGTTGGGAAAACAGACTCTCTCAACACAGTCCGATTTATAACGAACGCGGAATGCGTATTTCGATGAGCAATTCCATCAGGGGGGATATTGTATGGATATATTGGCTCAATTATCATCAAGGACGGGAGATGCGTCAGAAAAATCAAACAGGCAGGTCTCGGAAGACTGCATCAAGAATCCAGAATTGCTGAATGAAATCGTCGGCGGATTTGAAGCCGATGATAAAAAAGTGCGGACCGATTGCATAGAGGTATGCACCATGATCGCGGAAACCCACCCGGACATGATAATCCCTTATGGCAGAAAAGTGCTGCCGCTGCTATCGAGCAAGGAAACGAAAACGCGGTGGGAAGCCGTTCACACGCTTTCGTTCATAGCCGAAAAGGTCCCGGACATCATCAACGACATATCCGCGGATCTTTCGCGAATGATCAAAACCGATAAGAGCACCATCGTCCGTGATTATGCAATCGATACTATCGCCAATTACGCGAAATCGGGAAAAAAATCGTCCGAAAACGCGTACACCATCCTGCTGGAGGCGCTCACCGTGTGGAAAGAGAAACACGCGAGGCAGACGCTCAGGGGATTCGGTATAATCATCGATTTCTGCCCCGAAAGGAAGCGCGAGATCGGTAAAATCGCGATGTCGTATCTGGGCGCCAAAAAGGGCGTCATCGCGGCAGAGGCGAAAAAAATCATGAAGAGGATCGGCGGCTGACCCATGGACGGGGAAACGTTCGCCGCAAACCGGGGGAAAAGACATGCCCGGTCGTCAATTTCGTACGGGGGAATATCCTGATGATCCTGCACATCACTTCACGCACAGAATGGGAAGAGGCCCTGCGAAAGGGCGAATACAACGCCCCTTCCCTCGAATCGGAAGGCTTCATTCACTGTTCGACATTACGGCAGGCGACCGACACCGCCGGCATATTTTTCAAGGGAACCAGGGGCCTGGTCCTTCTCTGCATCGACGAGGGCAGGCTCACGGCGGAATGCAGGTATGAGAATCCGACCGGCGGCGCGCAGCACGATCCTGGCGCCGGCGCCCTCTTTCCGCACGTGTACGGGCCGATAAACATATCCGCGGTGACGGCGGTCGCCGACTTTCCGCCGAACGAAGACGGGTCGTTCTCGCTGCCGCGTGAGTTGATCACGGGGTAGAACTGTTGGGATTTTTCATCATTCCCTGTTGTGCCGCCTTCATCTGGGGCACGATGCTTATCGATTCCATGGACATGTTCCTGCGATGCTATTATCCGACAATCCTGGTTTTTTCGGCGAATATCGTCCCGTTAGCGGTCACGCTTATTCTCAGTAAGAATAAAATGCCGTCGTCAACCGGCAATAGTTAGATGGAGCCCATATATGGATGTCACTTTCAAATGGATAGGCGGGGCCACGTGGATACTTTCTATAGGCGGAACGAAAATCGCGTGCGACCCGGTCCTGTGCCCCCGCGGACATGTCCAGGATTACGGGTACTTCAAGACTACGCGGCTGGACGATCCCGTATATGAACCGGGCGATTTCGAAGGAGTGGACCTCTGGCTGCTGACACACGCCCACGAGGATCACGTCGATTCTTACGGCGTGAACGCGATCGGCACAGAGTCTACGATAATCTCCCATAAAAGCGTCAAGCCCCTTCTGAAGAAAGGGGGCTTCAGCAAGGTGACGTATCTTGCGTGGCACGACAGGGCGTCCTTCACTTTCGGCGGCGTTACGCTCGACATCGCCGCGGTGCCGGCGGTGCACGCAAGGAGAAAGTCCTTCGGCGCCAGAATCGGAAACGGCAACGGTTATTTCGTACAGGCCGCCTGCGACGGCATATCGTTCTCAGCGTACGTCACCGGGGATTCCGTATACGACGCCGGCCTGAAATCGATCCTGCGCGGCCGCGCGATCGACGTGATAATAGCGAATGCGGGTTCCGCGACGATCGGAAAATCTTTACTTTCTCACGTCATCGGCAGGATAACGAACAACACGCGGGACCTGAAAAAAATGATCGCGGCGCTGGGCCCCAAAACGTTGATCCCGGTTCACTGGGGAACGTTCTCGCATTACAGGGAAAAAATTGACGCAAATTCGTTCATCGGCCATGACGGGGTGAAAGTGATGCGTCCCGGCGATAGCGTCCGGTTGCGTCAGGTCCGGGATCCCAGCAACTGCATCGCGACCGAATGAGTCCCGCATAATTACCACCACGATTTGAATGGAGGACAGAATGTATACGAGGAAACAATTCGTCGTGATAGTGCCCGCGGTGCTGATGATGGCATTCGTCTCTATCGGGGCCCGGAAGGCGGGCATACCCCAAAAACTCACCGTAACAGGCGGGGAACCGGTCATCTATAAATGCGACAAAGGCGTGAGGCTGACCGTACAGTATTTTTCCCTTTCCGATAAAAGCCTCGATTTCGTCAAGGTAACCCTTCCGGGCGGCAAGGTGCACACCCTGCCCCGGGCGATGTCGGCATCGGGAGAAAGATTCACAAACGACAGGGAACTGGTATGGTGGATAAAGGGTGAAACGGGGTTCGTCGAAGAGCGCGGCAGGAAAGGCGACTATGAAACGAAGTACCAAAATTGCAAGGAAATGAAGATGAAGCGGCAAGTAAATTGAGAGGCTCATCGCGTGCCGCAGAGAATTGCATGACGCAAAGAGCAATATCCTTTTATGGTAAGATCCGCCCGGAATGAACTCCCGGCGCCGAAACCGGGTATGATGCCTATTTTTTCTAATGGACGCCTTTTTTTTATTCATATCGTATGGATAATTGAGTAATTTATTAATTGGCAGAACACGAGCAGATGTTTCCGGCCGCGTAACGGGTTTGGCAGACAATACTCGACACGATCCGCCAGTTTGCGTAGCTCGCGGACATATGCAATCATGATTTCACCACGGTGTATTGATGCGTACTGATGCAAAATGCATTCTGCTCGTCGAGGACGAGTCGGTTATCGCGCTCTCTGAAGCCAGAGCCCTTAAAAGTAACGGCTACGTCGTGTATACCGCGCACAACGGGAAAACGGCTCTTGCCGCATTCCACAGGCATCCCCGCATAGACATGGTCCTGATGGACATCGACCTCGGGAGCGGCATGGACGGAACCCAGGCGGCGGAGCTCATACTTCAAGAACACGACATTCCCCTGGTCTTTCTCTCGTCCCATACGGAGAAAGAGCTCGTGGACAAAACGAGAAACATCACGAATTACGGGTATGTCCTTAAAGACGCCGGCGACACGGTGCTTCTCGCCAGCATCGACATGGCGTTCAAGCTTCACGAATCGAACCGGCGCCTGAAGGAAAGCGAGGCGCGCTATCGCCTGCTTGCGGACAATTCCCAGGACGTCATCTGGACGATTGACATGGAGTTAAGGGAAACGTATGTCAGCCCTTCCGTGTACCAGTTCTCGGGCTGGACGCCGGAAGAAATGATGGATATGTCGATACATGAATACATTCTGCCGGAATACTTCGATTCCATGATGGAGTTGCTCGCAAACGAGCTCTCGTTGCCCCCACAGGAGAGGAGCAAATCAAAAACCCTGCAATACAAACAGTACCGGAAAGACGGTTCCGTCATGGACGTCGAAACCCATTTCACATGGATCCTCGACGCGGAAGGGAATCCGACCGGAATCCAGGGAAGCAGCCGCGATATCACCTCGCGAAAATCCATGGAAGCGACCCTGGACGAGTCGGAAAACAGGTACCGGGTGATCATCGAGAACCTGAACCTGCTCGTGTATTCCCTTAACGAGGAAGGCGCTATCACCTACATAAGCCCGAACGTGACCGAATTCGGGTTCCAGCAGGAAGAAATTGTAGGTCGGAACATGCTTCAGTTCTTCTACCCCGACGATCACGAAAGCATCATCGAGGGGTTCCTCCGCGGGAAGAAGGGCGATGAATATCCCCAGACCATGCGCCTCATAAAAAAAACCGGCGAGATCGTCTGGATGCTTGAAACCGGCCACACGGTACGCGATGCTACGGGCGAGTTCAAGCAGCATGTCGGTTTTCTCCTCGATATATCCTCCGCGAAGAAGGCCGAGGAAGCGCTGCAGAAAAGCGAACAACAGTACCGCCTGCTCGCGGAAAACTCGACCGATGTGATCTGGACCATGGACCTGAACGAAAGACTCACCTACATGAGCCCGTCGATAATCAAGCTCGCGGGATGGACGCCCGAAGAGATCCTGCAGATGCGCATGGAGGAATATCTTGTCCCCGACGACGTGTCCTTTATCCGCGGCGTGATAGCCTGGGAGCTGGCGAAACCCGCCTCCGACAGGGTCCCATCCGTAACGGTCGAGATCCGGCAGATCGCGAAAGACGGCTCGATCCTGAACATCGAGTCGATCGTGTCATGGATATACGACGCGAACGGAGATATCATCGGCATCCAGGGAAGCAACCGCAACATCAACGAGCGCAGGCGGGCGGAAGAGGCTCTGGCGCGCCTGCTGAAAGAGAAAGAATCACTGCTGAGGGAGCTGCAGCACCGCGTCAAAAACAGCCTGGCCATTATCGGCGGATTGATCAGCCTGGAATCGAACCAGCTGATCGACCAGAACTCGCGGGAGGTGTTCACCAGCATCCGCAACCGTATCCAGTCGATGGCGATACTCTATGACCTCCTCTTCCAGTCGAACGAGATACGGGAGGTAAGGCTCGATTCGTACCTGGCGAAGATCGGCAGGATCATACTGGATTCGTACGCCGGCTCGAAGAGCATCAAGATCGTGGAGCTGTCGCTCGACGAGATGATCATCGACGTGAAGCGCGCCGTGTCCGTGGGCATTATCATGAACGAACTGCTCACGAACACCATCAAGCACGCGTGCATGGAGGGCGAGGAAAACAGGATTCGCCTGATGCTGAAGCACAACGACGAGAACAACGCCATCATCGATGTAGTGAACGAAAATTCGGAATTCCCCGAGGATTTCAACCCGTTGAAAACGAAGGGCATGGGCCTGAAGATCGTCAGGATGCTGACGGAACAGCTCAACGGAAAGTTCGACTGCCGGAACCACAACGGCGCCCTTTTCAGGGTGGTATTTCCCGTCCGATCGATAAATTGACGCTCCCCGCGCTCCTGCCCCGCCCCCTATTTTTTATTGACATTATATCTCGGTGCGGATGTTATCCCCATTAACAATAACTATCGACGGCCCGGGACCATGAACACACTCGACGAACGCGAATCGAAAATCCTCCTTAAAAAATGGAACATTCCAGTCATCAGGGAAATCAAGACGGAAACGCCGTCAGGGGCGGTCGACGCGGCGGGGAAAATCGGCTACCCCGTGGCGTTGAAAGTCTGCTCCGCGGAAGTGATGCACAAAAGCGACGAGGGCGGAGTGATCCTGGGCCTCGCCAGCGATTCCGCGGTCAGGAAGGCCGCGCGGGAACTCGACGCGAGATTCCGCCGGTTCCCCCATGCCCTGCTCGTGCAGAAGATGGCACAACCCGGCGTGGAGCTGATCATCGGGGCGAAGTGCGACCCCCTTTACGGCCCAATCGTCCTGGCGGGAATCGGGGGCGTGCTCGCAGAGCTGCTCAAGGACACGGCCATCGAGCTCGCGCCGGTGACCGAAAAAACGGCGCTGGCCATGCTGCAGAACCTTCGCGGGTCCGCACTGCTCCGCGGGTTTCGCGGCCGCAAGGCGGTCGATGTCCGCGCGGCGGCGCGGGTCATCGTCGCGCTCTCCAGGATGATGGCGGAGAACTCGGACATCAGCGAGGTGGATATAAACCCGCTGATCGTGTATCCCTCCGGCGCTGTCGCGGTCGACGCCCTGGTCCGGACGGGCGGGCCCGCGCCGGCCCGGACCGGAAACCGCCCCGATCCCTCGACGCTCGACCGCTTCTTCAATCCCTCGTCGATCGCCCTGATCGGCGCCTCGTCGAACGTCAACAAGGGGGGGAATATCATCCTCAGGAATTTCAAGAGGGCCGGCTTCACCGGCGCGATCTACCCGGTCAACCCCTCCGGCGGCGAGATCCTCGGCATCCAGACATACCGCACCATAACGGAAATTCCGGGAAGCGTCGACCTCGCGATGGTCGTCATTCCCAAGGACAGCGTGGATGACGCAATTTCGAGATGCATCGACAAAGGGATAAAGAACATCATACTCAGCACGGGCGGATACTCCGACATCGGGGGACGGGGGGTCGAAGACCAGAAAAAACTGGTGGGGACAACCTCCGGAGCGGGCATCCGGCTCATGGGGCCGAACAGCATCGGCACGATCAACCCGGGGGCGGGCGTGGCGACCTCCATCGTGGGGCTCGACCCGATCACGAAGGGAGGCGTGTCCCTGTTCGGGCAGAGCGGCGTGTTTTCCTCGGGGTGGGCGCGGTGGATCGGCGACTTCAAGCCTTTTGGAATCGCGAAGGTGGCCTGCATCGGCAACAAGGGGGACGTAAACGAGACCGACGTGCTCGAATACTTCGCCGGGGACCCGGCCACCACGACGATCGGCATGTATCTGGAGGGCGTCGTCGACGGCCGGCGATTTTTAAAAGTCGCGCGCGATGCGGCGCGAAGAAAACCGGTCGTGGTTTTGAAATCGGGAAGGTCCGAATCCGGCGCGGAGGCCATCGCGTCCCACACGGGCAGCCTCGCCGGGTCCGACGCCGTTTTCAACGCGGTTTGCAGAAAGACCGGCATGATAAGAGTACTCGACTCGGAGGCGTTTTACGACGCGCTCACGGCGTTCGAGACCTGCCCCCTTCCGAAAAACAACCGCATGGGGGTGCTATCGATCACCGGGCTCGGCTGCGTGCTCACGACTGACGCGGCCGAGGACTACGGCATCAGGATATCCCCGCTCAAACCGAAAACGGTCGCGACGATACGCGAAATCATGCCCGCCTGGGCGCCGCTAAGGAACCCGGTGGACATATGGTCCGCGGTGGAACAGCACGGTTCGGCGAAGACCATGAGCCACATCGCCCGCGCCCTGATCGAACAGGACGACATCGACAGCGTGCTTATAATCTTCGTGCTCATGCCCGAGGCGATATTCGACATCGAGGAGGCGTTCGGGAGCCTGGTCAGGGACTTCCCGGGCAAGCCGGTCCTGGTGAGCTATTTCGGCGGAACCTCGGAAGAGGCGAACCATATTCACCATGGCTGTGCGAAGCTCGGCGTTCCGTACTACCCGACACCGGAGCGCGCGCTCAGGGCCTTCAGGGCGCTCGTCGATTACGCCGGTTTCCGCGGCAAATGATCGCCAGAACATACCGCCGGGGATAATGGACCGGTCGCGGAATCATGAAGCCGGTAAAAAAAACCGTTATTATGCTTGCATAAAATCCGGTCTTATTGCCTTTTAATCTCCGGCCCTGGCCTTTGTAAAACGGTGAAAGAAAAATATACCGCACCCCCCCCGAGGAACTGATGAAATTCTTGTACACGAAGGACGACTGGAAGGAAGTCGTCAAGGCGATGGGTCTCGTCTTCGGCGATATCGGCACATCCCCCATCTATACGCTCACGGTCATAGTCCTGTTCATCAAACCCACCGAGGAAAACATTATCGGCGTGCTCTCGCTCATCATCTGGACCCTCATCATTCTCGTGACCGTCGGATACGCGATTCTCGCCATGAGGCTCGACGACCACGGCGAGGGCGGGACGATCATCCTCCAGCAGATACTCAGGAAAAAACTGAAGAAGGCAAGGCCGACGCTCGTCGTGTCCATGCTCGCGTATGCGGGCGTATCCCTTTTGCTTGGCGACGGCGTGATCACCCCCGCGATCAGCATACTCTCCGCGGTCGAGGGACTATCCCTCATCCCCGCGTTCGGCGACATAGCCCAGGTCCATATCATCGGGATCTCGATAGCCATCACGTTCGCGCTGTTTCTGTTCCAGCCCAGGGGCACGGACCGCGTTTCGGGCCTGTTCGGTCCCGTCATGCTCATATGGTTCGTATCGCTCACGCTGAGCGGGATTTTTTCTATCGCGCACAATCCATGGGTGCTCAGGGCGGTGAATCCCTACTATTTTATCAGCTTTTTTGCGAATAACGGCTTCGCCGGCTTCTTCATCCTGTCGGAAGTCATCCTGTGCGCAACGGGAGCGGAGGCGCTCTATGCCGACATGGGCCACCTGGGGAAAAAGCCAATCATCCGCGCGTGGTATATCATCATTTTCGCGCTGGCGCTGAACTACTGCGGCCAGGCGGCGCACATACTGAAGCATCCCGGCGCGAAGAACATCCTGTTTTCGATGGTGCAGAGCGAGTCGCTGATCGTGTACATTCCATTCCTCGTGCTTGCGATCTGCGCGACGGTCATCGCGTCGCAGGCGCTCATAAGCGGAGTGTTCTCAGTCGTATATCAGGGCATCACGACGAGGATTTTTCCCCGCATCAAGGTGGATTTCACTTCGCACAGGCTGAAATCGCAGATTTACATAGGCGCCATAAACTGGATGCTCATGTTCGCCGTGATATTGATCATCCTGGTTTTCAAGAAATCCTCGAACCTCGCGGCCGCCTACGGCCTGGCCGTGACCGGCACGATGACCATCACAAGCATCCTCATGATAATGATATACTTTCTCAGGCGAGACGCCGTCAGCTGCGCCGCATCGGTCATGATCCTCCTCATAGATCTGGCATTCCTGTTCGCGACGTTCACCAAGCTCCCCCATGGCGGGTACTGGTCGCTCCTGATAGCGTCGATTCCCTTCATGATCATAATCATCTGGAGGGAGGGGCACAAACAGCTCTTCAAGAAGCTCATGCCGATCGATCTCGACACCTTTCTCGAGAGCTACAAGCAGATATACAGGAAGGGCCGGAGGATATCCGGCACCGGGCTCTTTTTCATCGGCAACTACAAGATGATATCCCCCTATATTATCCACTGCATCATAAGCGGAAACATAATCTATGAAAAAAACGTGCTCATCACGGTCAGCATCACGGATGAACCCGTGGGGACAAGCACCAGGTTCATAGAAAACATAGGACCGGGCCTTCACGTGTTCGAGATATTCGCCGGCTACAAGGTCGAGGTCGATATCACGACCGAGATCTCGAAAGCGGGGATCAACCCGAAGGTGATCTTTTACGGCACCGAGGAGATCACCACGAAAAACATGTTCTGGAAGACATACGCGTTCATCAAGAAGCTCACACCGAGCTTCGTGCAGTTCTACAAGCTTCCCACGTCCAAGCTCCACGGTATCATCACCAGGGTCGAGATGTGAAGCGTTGGCAACGGCGTCAGCCGCCCCTTTGCGGTCGTCATCCGGAGGGAGATGCCGTCCCCGCGGGAATCCAGGGGCATTGGCGCTCTGTTCATGGACAATCCCCGGGTCCCTCAAGGCGCACTGCACGGGATCAAACCATGCCCGGCATTAAAACTCGAAGCGCATCCCCGCCCCTGCTTTAACCGCGCACTGCGAGCTTTCGAGAATCTGCGGCCCGAACGAGCTGAGAGACCCCGAAAAAAGGTAATTGATGTACATGTCGTTTGCGATCTGGGTCGAATATATCGTACCGTAGTAGTACTGCGATTTCATGACACACCAGGTCCTGGTGTACTGGTAGCTGGCCTCCAGCGTCAGGAAGAACCTGTTACCGAATACATACTTCACCCGCACGAGCGGGACGATCGTGGTCCCGTAATACGAATGCCCGTAAAACCTGATGGCCCTCAGGATGTGGTTGTCGATGTCATAGCTGATCGTGTAGGGCGCCCATTTGAATCCAAGATCGAGCACCAGGGAGTTCTTCAACAGGGACACCTGGTTGACCAGCTCAAAGTAAATATTGAAGAAATTCAGGTCATAGGTCATGACCCTGTTGAGCTGGATCGACCGGTACACCCTCGTCGATCTGAAAAACGGGTCGAGTTGCACCTGCTGGAGGTTGCTCGCCCGGTAATAGTAGTGCTCGTACAGGAAGCCGGCGCCCAGCTTCAGCCGGTATACGCTCTTCTCATAGGCCGTAGCCAGAATTCCCAGGTCGGGCCTTATGCCGTTCAGCAGCGAGGGCGAGCTGGTCGAATAAGACCACATCAGCCCACGGTGCTTTCTGATCGGCTGCCAGTCCGAGTCCTCGCAATACCCGTAGAGGGGACCGACGCTCGCGTCGACTCTCAGCTGCAGGTAGTACTTCTCCCGGATGCTCAACCCGGCGAGGCCATACACCGAAAAAGTGTTGGCGGGAAAGACGATCTCGCTGGCGATACGGCACGCCTGCAGCTGATTGTTGATATTGCTGACGATCAGGCGGTGGTACCCGAAAAACTTGCCAGCGCCGGCGGCGATATCCAGCTGATACTTTTTCTTCGTGGCCGCCTCGATTTTTTCATCGGCGGGTTCTTCCGCGGCCTGGAGGCCGACCGGGCATATCGACAGTAAGGCCAGGACAAGCGTGCATACGAGCGCTCCCGCCGCGTTCGCACACGGACGGCGCATTGAGGGAATTCTATGCCTGTCGGTCGTATTCAAGGCGCTGACCCGAAATAGTCATCGATCCATAAAAAGCAATAAAAAAGCGGCGCTTTCGCTCAAGGTGCCGCTTTTCAAGTGGGTGGCTGACGGGGCTCGAACCCGCAACGACTGGATCCACAATCCAGGGCTCTACCATTGAACTACAGCCACCATAAAGGAAATGCCCGAAGGCGCTGTCATTGTGCAACAGCCGCCTTCATTGTCAAGAATATTGTGCCCTGAAACGGGACATTCAGTCGAGAAGGTTGTTGTCGATCATGTAATGGGTCAGCTCGGCGTTGCTCTTCATGTTCATCTTCTGGAGGATTCGCTGCCGGTAGGTGCTAATGGTCTTCACGCTCAGGAAAAGCTCCCTCCCGATCTGCGTGATGGTCTTGCCCGCGGCGAGCATCTTTATGATCTGGAACTCCCTGTCGGTGAGGTACTCGTGCGAGGGCTTTTCTCGCGTTTCCGCGATGCTGTCGGCAAGCCTCTCGGCCAGCGTCGTGCTGATGTAGCGCCCCCCGCCATGCACCTTCTTGATGGCCTCGACGAGAACGTCGGGCGCCGAGTCCTTGGTCACGTACCCCGCGGCGCCTGCCTTGATGGTCCTTACCGCGTACTGCTCCTCGGGGTGCATGCTGAGGATGAGCACGGGGAGCGAGGGATGTTCGCATTTCAACTGCTTCAGTATGTCCAGGCCGCTCCTGCCCGGCATGGACATGTCGAGGAGCACCACGTCGTAGTCGTTCCTGCGGACCTTCTCGAGGAGCTCCTGCCCGTCGCGGGCCTCCCCCTCGACGCAGAGCTCGCTGTCGTCCGCAATAAGCTGCTTCAGCCCGGCCCGGACAATGGTGTGGTCGTCCGCGATGATGATGCGTATCATGTCAGCCCTCCCCATACGGAACGATAACGCGAAGGATCGTGCCCATCCCGGGTTCGCCGCTCAGCTCGAGGCGCCCCCCGCACGACTCGACCCTCTCCTTGATGCCGATGAGCCCGTACGAGAGCGGGCTCCTGATCTGGTCGTCCGTTATGCCGCGCCCGTTGTCGCTCACGGTCAGGATGGACTCGTCGCCGCGGCGGGAAAGGGAAACCCGTATCTCGCTCGCCCCCGCGTGGCGGAGCACATTGGTCGCGGCCTCCTGCAGGATCCGGTAGATGATGATGGAGCGGACCTCTTCGATTCCCAGGTCGGGAGGATTGAACACCACGGTGGCGCTGATCCCCGACCGCTTCTGGAAATCGTCCATGTACCACTCGATCGCGGCGCAGAGGCCGAGATCGTCCAGTATGCCCGGCCTGAGCTCGGCCGAAATTTTCCTGACGCTCTCGATGATGGAGTTCGAGAGCTCGATCATTTCTATCGACTTGTTCCTGAGATCGTTTTCACCCGCCGGTAGCCGGTTCCTGAGCCACATGATGTCCATCTTGAGGGCGGTGAGCGACTGCCCGAGCACGTCGTGTATTTCGCGCGCGATCTTCTTCCGCTCCTCCTCGCGCATGATCTGGAGGTGGGACGAGAGATTCTTCATCTTTTCGCCCGATTCACTCAGTTCCCTGAGGAGCCTCATCTTCTCGGTGATGTCCCTGATGATGCCCTGGTACAGCCTGCCGCCGCCCGAGCCGGTTGCCGTCGAGGTAACCGAACACTGGATTTCCTCTCCGTTTTTTTTACGCATCCTCGTTTCGAGCTCGTTGATGTACCCGTCCCTTTCGATGGCCGCCACGGCATCGTCCATGTCGGACCGTTCAACCATGAGGGCGCCGAGGTTCACGCCCTTCAGCTCGTCATGCGAGTAACCGAGGAGGTCGGTCATGGCCCGGTTGGCGCCGACCACGTTGCCCATCCTGTCCGATATGAAGATCGCGTCGCGCGAATGCTCGAAGAGCGTTCTGTACCGCTCCTCGCTTTCCCTGAGGCGCGCATCCATGGCGGAGCGGTACATGCTCATCTCTATCGAGATATAGAGTTCCTTCTCGTTGACGGGCTTGTTGATGTAGCCGTACGGCTCGGTCAGTTTCGCACGCTCGAGCGAGCGCGAATCCGCGTACGAAGAGATGAAGATTACGGGGATATTCCAGCGGTCGAGGATTCGCTCCGCGGTATCGATGCCGTCCATGCCTACCCCGAGCTCGATGTCCATGAGGACCATGTTCGCCCCTGTCGATGGTATGGCGTCCAGGCATTCCTCGCCCGATTTGACGATGCCCGCGACATCGTACCCCCGCTCGACAAGCATCCTCTGCACGTCGATGGCCTCGATGTACTCGTCTTCGACGATCAGGATACGGACCCCGCCCATGTTCGGTGAGGGAGTGGGCTCGTGGCCGTTCATTTCCTCTTGGTTCGTTTTATTGTTCATGGACATTGTAAAATCATAAACATTCAGCATAAAGTGCTTGAAAAAAACAAGCGTATTTCAACAATGGTTGCCTATATCGAAACGGGGTATGATCCATGGCCAAATGTGAAATCTGCGGAAAAAGCGTCCAGTTCGGCTCGAGCGTGAGCCATTCAAATAAAAAGACCCAGAAAATCTGGAAACCCAACGTCCGGCATATCCACATACTGGAAAACAACCGGCGTATCCGCAAATACGTGTGCACCCGCTGCATGCGATCCGGGAAAGTGGTCAAGGCCGTCTGAGGGCATATCCCCCGCCCCTCCCCCGAAAACCGTCCTAATATTCGACGTAGTTCTTCCATCCCTTGAGGTAATACGTGTAGAGCACGGGCCGATTGAAGTTGTTCACCGCGGTCTCGTGCGTCACCGAATCGGGCGCGAAATGCGTCGCGTGAGCGAACGTTCCCCGCGTGAAATACCTGCACTTTGAAAGTGGAGCCCGGGCTTCGTCAACCTCGGGCACCCTCCCCCGGACCATGGCCAGGTTGAATCCCCAGTCCCCGAAAGACGGCACGTACATGTGGTAGGGGACGACCGAGTTGAACACGGTTTTCATGGTCCCGTTGATGCACCAGAAGGCCTGCGGGGCGAAGAAGGGCGACGTCGACTGCGTCACGAAAAGACCGTTCTTCCGAAGCCTGCGCGCAACGATCCTGAAAAACTCGCTCGTGTAGAGCTTCGACA
Organism: uncultured Leptospirales bacterium; assembly: GCA_964423905.1. Taxonomy (GTDB): domain Bacteria; phylum Spirochaetota; class UBA4802; order UBA4802; family UBA5550; genus CAYRGX01. The sequence goes on from CAYRGX010000035.1 coordinate 22,679, forward strand.
CGGTTTCGTCGTGGGGGTCGGGAAAATCCGCGATGATGATGTCGAACGAGATGTCGTTTTGCCTGAGATACCTGAACGCGTCTGACGTTATCACCCTGACCCCGGGCCGCGAGAGAGACGCCCCGTTGATCCTGGCCAGGGACGGGTTGTTGCGCGCGAGCGACACCATCATCGGATCGAGCTCGATGAGCGTCACCGAGCGTACCCTCTCCGATTTCAGGACCTCGCGTACCGCCAGCCCGTCCCCGCCGCCGAGGACTGCGACGTCGAGTGACGTGCCGGGGTGCGCCGCGATAGCGGGAAACACGAGCATCTCGTGGTAGCGGTATTCGTCGGTCGACGAGAACTGGAGCGATCCGTCGATGTACAGCCTGAAGTCCGACGCGTTCCGCGTGAGTACGATCTCCTGGTATTTCGACCGCTTCGAAAAAACGATGTCGTCCGAATAGAGCCTTTTCTGGATGATCGCGTTCAGGGCCTCGGAATTGAACGCGAGCGCCGCGAGCACCGCGAGCGCCAGCACCGGGGCCAGGATGTCCGTCTTCCTCTTTCCCTCGTAATCTATCTTCACGATGATCATCACGGCGACGAGAACGTTCACCGCGCCGACGATGACGCAGGTAAGCATCCTCCCGAGGACGGGGAACAGCAGCAGCGGAAAGAGGAGCGACCCGGCCAGTCCGCCGATGTAATCCAGAGAGAGCACGTTCGAGAGTATGTCCTTGAGCGCGCCGTAGCGCCTGAGGATGCGCGTGATCAGCGGAATCTCCAGGCCCATGAGCGTACCGATGACGATGAGGAAGAAGATATGTAAAAAGTAAAACGATTCGGAAAAGGTGAAGAGCCAGCTCAGCACGAGCACGGACACGCCGCCTATGAAGCCGAGAATGGCCTCTATCGTGATAAAGTTCCTCAGTATGTTATCGTTCAGGTACCGGGATAGATACGAACCGAGCCCCATCGAGCTCAGGAAGAAGCCGATCGTGATCGAATACTGCTGCACCGGGTTCCCCAGCAGGTAAGTGGCGAGGGAACCCAGCACCAGCTCGTAGATGATACCGCACAGCGAGAGAAAGAATACGGAAAAGACAAGTATTCTCTGTTCGAGCCGGTCGAGAGCCTTGCTCACGCTTACTCGGTTTTCTCGTCGGTCTTGGTCTCGGCCTTCTGCTCGATATGGGGACGATGCTTCAGGTCAGGCATCTGGCTCGGGGAGGTCACGACCCCGGCGACGATGATGGAGATGCCGATGATGATCGCGCCGATGATTATCCCGAGGGCGGTGTTCTGGTCGTCCTCGATCTCCTTCTTGACGGAGAAGGGGCAGAGAAAGACGACGAGGATTATGCCAAGCCCCATCATGACGATCCCCACGAGCGAGAATATTGCGGTGTCGATTATTCCTGTCAGTATGTGCGCCCAGTTCATTGTTGAATATGTCCTCCTTGTTTGTGGTGACGAATGTATAACAAAGGGTATTCCCCGCGTCGGCGTTGCGGGGATATATCCCCCTATTTCCCCCCCCTGCGAATGCCTCCCGAAGCGTAACGGGATCCCGCATAGCCATAGTACCCGGGCCGGATGCTCTTTCTGAGCTCCCTCTGCTTGGATATGTACGAGGATCCGGCATTCGAATAACCAATGTACTTATACGACATCATGGATATGGCGGCGAAAAGACCGCCGGCTACAAGCAGGCTGCGTATCATTGCTCACTCCTTCATTCTACTTGGAAGCTATCTCGAAGGATAGCTCGTTGTAACGCATCGAGCGCCAGATGTTGTACCACGCCAGCACGCCGAAGACCAGGATGACGAGGAGAAAATACCGGTAGCTCGATACGCGCTCGATTTTTATCCCGACCGATTCGATCTTCCTCGGGTTCTTGCTGTACAGCTCGAGGTAGGCATAGTACTGCCCGCCCTTCTCGAGTATGAAATCGTCGTTCCCCGTGAGGTCGCTCTCGTGCCAGTAGCCCTCGTCGTCGTACCCCGTCTCGTCCCAGAAATCGCCGCTGATGACGTAGACCTCGAGCGGCTCTTTCAGCGCGTCGATATCGGCGACGAGCTCCCTGATGTTCTGCGGGGAAAGCTGGTTGTTCAGCGCCTTTTTGAGGCGCTCTTCGGGCACGAGCATGAGCCGGAACGACTGCCATTCCAGGCTCAGCTTCTGGATTTTCTCGTCAATGAAGACCTCCGCGTTGTAGAGGCTGTTTCCCTTTTCGAGCTTGAACGGGCCGTAGAGCACCTGGCTGGTGAAGGATTTTTCCGCGCCCTCGCTCTTCAGCTGGTTGACCATCAGGTCCATTCTCCCGGTCATGACGCCCTGCACCGAAGAGGTGTTCAGGCAGCCGCCAATGGCCATGACCAGTGACACGATGGACGCCGCGATATAGAGCATTCCCTTGAGCTTGTAGGTGCGGCGCTTCTTGATGGTATTCGTGTATTTCTTCTTGTCGTCTTCATGGCCGAAGGCCTGGATCACCTCTTCGTACGTGAGGTGCTCGCCCCTGGTGATGTCCACCTCGTCCTCGGACTGCTCGATGGTGTACATGACGCCGTCTTTCTTGAAGTCCCACATGGTGATGGCTTCGCCGATTTCCGGCTTCCACGAGAGCTCTCCCTCGGCGTACACGATCCTGCCCACGAAACCCGAGCGCTTCATGATGCGCTTTCCCTCGAACTCGATGCCGCCCGAGGCGGTGTTCATGTCGATCGACTTCGGCGTGTACTCCTCGTACGAGTAGACCTCGCCGTCCTCCTCGACGAAATAATGGTACACGCCGTCGGACGAGACCGCGAACCATTCGTCCCAGGTGGATTTCTCGTATTCCTCCTCCTCCTGGTAGCGAAGCCGCCCGATGATCTCGTATTCGACTCCCCTGAGGGTCCCCTTCGTGCCCAGCTTGAAGATGGTGTTGTCTTTATCGTAGGTGAGCGTGTCGGCGAAAACCTGGTAATACTCGTCGGTGTGCTGGTCGTATACCTTGCCGCACGAAGAACACTTGGCTATGGGGATTTCCTCGGCGTCTTCGCCGCTCCCCTCGATTCGCATGCTTTTTACAAGGCTGGCGCCGCACGCGCCGCACTTAATTCCCTTGAGATCCCCGCCGGTCCCGTTACTCATGACGACCCCGAATATATGTTTAAATAATTGTCAGATAAGCCGCTCACTGTGACTGAACGACGATATCCCTCGAAAGCAGCGGCCTTCCGAAAAAGAGCTCGATCTCGCTTTCGGTGGCCTCTATCGATACCTTTTTTCCATCGGATATGCCGTCCATATACACCACCTCGGTGCCGGGCTCGAGGTAAAACGAGAGCTCGCCCTCCCCCCCCTCGATGACGGCCTTTCCTTTCTCCTTGACCATGACCCTTTTCCCGTTCACGGTCACGTTTTGCCCGGCCCTGACTGACGACAGGTCGGGAAACTCTTCCACGCTTTCGGATTCGAAGTATATGGCGTAGGTCCCCTCGTCTTCGGCGAACCACGCCATCTCACCGTCATACTCGATGAACCACTCGTCGAAAAAGCCCCCGGGGTACTTGTAGCGCATGCGCCCCAGGGCGGTGAAGGGCTTGCCCAGTATGGTGCCCCTCGTCCCCACCTGGAAGATCGAAGGGAACTGGGCGAGCTTGGCGTGCGTGCCGGCAATGGCGACGCCGCCGTCGTCCTCCACCTTGAGGTGGGTTCCGCAGTACCCGCATACCAGCACCTTGCTGAAACGGTTCTTGACCTCGACCGGCGCCCCGCACGAGGCGCACTTCATCGCCGCCACGCTCGTGTCCCTACGCCGAAGGAGTACCGCATTCCGGGCAGAACTTGGCGCCCGGCTGCAGGGTGGCGTTGCACTTTGAGCATTTTTGAGCCTCGAGGCTCGCACCGCACTCGGGGCAGAACTTGGGGCTGCCGTTGATCGCCGCGTTGCACTTGGGGCACTTCATGCCGCGCACTATCTCTTTACCGCACGAACCGCAGAACTTCGCGTTCGCGGGATTCATCGCGTTGCAGCTCGGGCATGGAAGCTGCTGGGCCTGCTGCTGCCCGCCGCCGGCCCCCATGGTCTGGCCCATCATCTGAGCCATCTGGTTGCCCATGCCGAGGCCCATGCCCGCGCCCATCATGCCGCCGGCCATTCCCTCGTTCCCCGCGGCCTTCTCCATCGTGTCGAAGGTCCTCTTGACCTTGTAATCCTCGCCCATGATTCCCATCTCGGCCTTGTCGGCGAGCGCTTTTTTGAGCCGCTTGACGCTCTCGTCCTCCTCGGGTACGTTGATGGACTCGATGGCGAAACGCACGAGCTCCACGCCGAAGCTCGAGAAATCGTCGGCGAGCTTCGCCTTCCCGGAAACGCCGAGCTCTTCATAGTACATCGCCAGCTTCAGTATGGTGACGTTCTGCTTGAGCATGAATTCGGCGATGAGGTCCTGCAGCTTGGGAAGGATCATCATGTCGCGCAGGGCGCTTCCGATCGCGTCGGTGTCGAACGCCTGCCATGTGCCGATGGCCATCATGAGGAAGGCCTTGGTGTCGACGATCTTCAGCGAGAAATTGCCGAAGGCGCGGATAGGCACCGCGAGGTTGTACACCGGGTCGAGAAGCTGTATCGGCTGCTTGGTGCCCCACTGGAGCTTGGGTATTTCCGATTTGTTGATGTAGTACACCTCGGCGGGGAAAGGCGTCTTCCCGCCGAACGGAAGATTCACGAGTTTTTCAAGGATGGGGATATTGCCTGTTTTAAGGGTGTGCCTGCCGGCGCCGAACACGTCGAGCGCCCTACCTTCGCGAAAGAGCACCGCCTCCTGATGTTCCATGACGATGAGCTGTCCACCCATCGAAACGGCCCCCTCTGGGAACCGGTATATGACTTCTCCCGGCTTGTTCTTCCATTCGACAACATCTATCAACGCCATTTACATAACCTCCATCAGCACGTTTTTTCGTTCATTGAAACTCTTTTCGAATTGCTCGAGAGATCCCATCACGGACTCGATTTTCGCGGAGATTTCTCCCGCCGCCGTCTGCCTGATCTCTTTTACGACCTTGTCGATTTCCTCGACCGTGGAAATCAGCCGCCAATCGTACTCCAGCAGCCTGTTTTTGTCATCATCGGATATTTTCAAACCGGTGAGCGATGCATGCCCGCCGTAATCCGCGTATTTGCATTTTTTCTGGATTCGCTCGATGGCGGTATTGAGCGACTGGAGCTCCGTGAGAACAGACGGGTCTCCCGACTTGACCAGTTTGCTGCTCACGGAATTGATCTCCGTTTTCAGGTCCTGGAGCTGGTCAGCGATGAGGTTCCGCACGATGCGATCGGCATCGTACATCTCGGCCTTTTCCACATAACCCTGATAACCGGGAATTTTCAGCGTGATCCGGTCGATCAGGTCCCTGCTGTCCGATCTCTTCTGTTTGATATGATCAAGATTTGGTTGCATGATTGGTAACACCTTTTATTAAGATTTTGATCTATTCATAGAGTATATGTATGCTCGCACGGTGAACAAAGGTTTACATTATCATCAGGACAAAAAATACTCAATGAATCATTTTAAGTCAAGATATTTTACTGATATGTCCCCCTGTCGTACCGGGCTGCGTTGCATCACCCCATCGGATAGAATCAATTGTTTGACAGATCGTTCTCCGGCTTGTTTCGAAAAATAAGGCAAAAATATCTTTTTATTTGACATAAACTGTTGAATTATTTATTATATCGATAATAATCAGACGAAATGACCCCGTTAGGGAAACAATGCGTTATCATGCGGAATGAGGAGCGATTTCAATGGCCAACGGCAAAGAAATGGTTGAAGATGAAAACAAAATCGGCACGGTAATCGCCGACGATATAATATTCAAAGGAACGCTTAAATTCAAGAACTCCCTGAAGATTAAAGGCTCTTTCGAGGGTCGCATCGAAAGCGACGGGCAGCTTATCATCGGCAGGGAAGCGGTCGTCAGCGCCGACATCAAGGCGAGCGAAGTGAACGTGAGCGGGGTTGTGGGCGGAAAGATCAAGGCCAGCCACAAGGTGGAAATGTACAAGAAAAGCAAGGTATCGGCGGACATCGTAACGCCCGAGCTGATCATGGAAGGGGGTTCCCTCTTCAACGGCACGTGCGCCATGAACGAGAAGAATCCCCCGGCAGGCCAATGAAATACGTTATACCAACCTTATTGGTCGTTTCGTTCATCCTGGCCGCCCCCGCGGCACTCAAGGCGAAGGGTGACGACACGACCGTATACAATGCCGGTTTCGGTTTTGCCGCGACAGCGTCGATGAACCAGGCGGTCGAAATCAGGGATTCCAAATCCTTCCGTTCGTTCGGCACGGGCGGATCGTACGGCGGCGGGTTCGTATTCGAAAAGATGTTCACCAATTACGTCGGCATACAATCCGGCATGTATATCCAGTCTTACGAGCTTCCCGTGCGGTTCAAGTTCTACGCGGGAATACCCGACATACCGGTGCGCGTGTCCACGATCCTTCGCGCGGTCAACATCAGCATCCCCATGACGGTTCTCTTCTCGGTGAACGTTTCGTTCTTCTCCGTGAATTTCGCCGCGGGCGTCAGGGTGTGCTACATGGTGGACCCGACATTCACCAATAAAAATATCAACGTCCCGAACTACCACAACAGGATATCATCCCTTCCCGCCATTCACAATTTCATGTTCGGCTTGACCGGCGGCGTCTATTTTCGATTCAGGATGACGGAGAACGTCGATGCCTTCTTCGGCCCTGACGCCAATATCTACCTGACCGAAACGTTCAAGGACGACAAGGACCTCACGAGCCTGTACCAGCTCAGCCTGACCGCGGGATTCATGTTCAGGACCGACGTGTTCCCCATGAAATCCGAGATGCACAGCATCAAGTAACGCACGCTTCCCGCAATTATCATGACGCAACCGTCGCGCGCCGCCCGTTTTCACGGGCGGATTTCCAATACAGGTCCGCCCCGGCGGATAATAATAGGGCCGCCCCTTTTGAGGGCGGCCCTGCTTCAATCAATTGTTGATCGAGATCCGGTCGTCTAGAGCTGTCCCATCATCGCGGGAATGACTTCAAACAGGTCGCCGACGATACCGTAGGTGGCGATGTTGAATATCGGCGCATCGGGGTCCTTGTTGATGGCGACGATGCACTTGGAGCCTTTCATCCCGGCCACGTGCTGGATGGCGCCGGAGATGCCGGCCGCGAGATAGAGGTCCGGGCTCACGGTCTTGCCTGACTGTCCGACCTGGCGGGCAGCATCGGTCCAGCCGGAGTCGACCACGGGACGGGAAGCCGCATACTCGCCGCCGAGCTTCTGCGCGAGGGTGACGATGAATTCCTTGTACTTCTCGGGATCTTTCACTCCGCGTCCGCCGGAAACGATGATCTTTGCCTGGGAAATGTCCACGGAACCCGCCATCGTCTCGATGATCTCTTTTACCTTGGTCCTGACGCCGGAAATCGACGCCGACACCGCGGTCACGGAACCGGCTCCGCCGGCCGCTTCCATGTCGTACGCGCCTTTCTCGAAAGTCGCCACGAACTTGTCGGTGTTGACTTTTTTCTCTTCCTGGATTTTTCCGTTGTAGGTGTTGCGGGTGAAAACGACGCTTCCGCCGCTGGCGGTCGCCTTGTTGCAGTTGGAAACGATGCCGGCGCCGAGTGCCATGGCGACTTTCGCCGCGAAGTCGACTCCGTCATAGCTGTGGGAGATCAGAACGCCTTTCACGTCCTGCGCGTCGACAATGGCCTTCACCGCCTGGGTGAAGCCGTCGGAGGTGTACGATTCGAGGGCGGCGTCGCTGACCGTGAAAACCTCGGGAATGTATTTCGCCACTTCGGCGGCGAGAGCCCCGTCTTTCGAGATGACCGCGGCCGCTGGTTGTGCGCCAAGTCCGGAGGCTATCGCTTTTGCGGCTTTGCACAGCTCGAGTGTGCTGTCGCTCAGTTTACCTTTTCTGTGTTCAGCAATAACTAATATACGTGCCATGTTTCAAGTTCCTCCTCGTTATATGACCTTGGCTTCGTTTTTCAACTTGCCGATAAGCGTGGTCGCTGCAGTCGCGGGATCGCCGCTGATGATTTCCGCCTTGTGGTCGGAAACCGGGAAAAACATCTTTATGAAATCGGTCCTGGATGCCGCGGACGCTCCGACATCGGCGCCTTTCTTGATATCCAGTCTCTTTTTCTTGGCTTTCATGATTCCGGGAAGGGTCGGGTAGCGGGGCTCGTTGATACCGGACTGTATCGAAAGAACCGCGGGGGCGCTGAGTTCCAGGACCTCGTTGAGTCCGCCCTCGAGCTCCCTGTTGACCTTCAGGTCTTTCCCGTTCACTTCGAGTTTGACGACGTTCGTGCAGTGGGGCACTCCCATGAGGTCGGCTATCATGACGCCGGTGACGGCTGCCTGATCGTCTTCGGCCTGGACGCCGGTCAGGACCAGATCCACGTCTCCGACGCTGGCGATGGCTTTCTGAAGGGTCGAAGCGACTACGAAATTGTCACCGCCCCATACCGCGGGATCGTCGATCTGGATGCCCCAGTCGGCTCCCATCGCGAAGGCCTGGCGCACGTCTTTCTGGGCCCTTTCAGGACCCGCGGATACGATAACCACTTCGCCGCCGAATTTCTCTTTCAGCTGGAGTGCGGCCTCTACGGCATAGTTATCGAAATCATTGATTTTAAAAGCAATTTGAGATTCATCAATCTTCTTGTCCTCGACGATTTTAAACTTGGATTCCATGTCGGGAACCTGTTTGAGACACACGACTATCTTCATCTCTTTTCTCCCTTTGATATTATTTTGAATATATCATTCCTGTCCGGGTCAAATGACATTTTCGATAAGCGCATGAATAATGTCAATATTAATCAACCCGGAGCGCCATTTTTTTGCCCCGCCGATTCGCGCACGGCCGCGTTTACAGGTCGCGACGCAGCCCGGCGATCGTTGCGATCATGTTGTCCCGGCCGACTTTCATCGATGCGCCCTCCCTGCGGAGTTTGACCTCGACCATCCCCTCCTGGAAATAATTCTTGCCGACCGTGACGCGGACCGGTATGCCCACGAGGTCCGCGTCCGCGAACTTGATCCCGGGGCTGATGATCCTGTCGTCGTAAAGCACGTCGAGGCCCGCGGCGGCGAGCTCCCGGTATATCTCGTCGATGCGGGCGATCTCCTCCGGCGCCTTGCTGATCCCCACCAGGTGCACGTCGAACGGCGCGACCGAGGCCGGCCAGATTATCCCCTTGTCGTCGTTGTGCTGTTCCACGACGGCCGCCATCGTCCGGTTGATCCCGATGCCGTAGCATCCCATGATCGGGACGAGGGGCTTGCCCGCCTCGTTGGGCACGGACACGTTCATGGCCTTCGTGTACTTGTACCCGAGCTTGAAGATATGCCCCACCTCGATGCCCTTCGTGCACGTCATGGGCGCCGAGCACTTCGGGCAGGGATCGCCCTCTTCGGCGCAGGTGATATCCCCCTCGTTTTTTATGGTAAAATCCCGTCCCGGGTTCGCGCCCGTGAAATGGACGTCCTTCTCGTTCGCCCCGGTGATGCCGTTCGCGATGCCGCGCACGGCCAGGTCGTAATACACCGGTATTTTCATGTCGGCGACGGGCCCGGCGAACCCGACCGGCGCGCCGGTGACCTCTTCGACGACCGAATCGGGCGCGAGCTCGAGGGTCTTCGCCCCGGCGAGGCGGGCGAGCTTGAGCTCGTTGATCTCGCGGTCGCCCGGCACCACCGCCATGATCGGCTTTTCGTCCGCGCAGTACACGATGCTCTTGAGAAACCGGCCCGCGTCCGCGCCGAAAAACGCGACGAGTTCGTCGATTGTCCTGACGTTCGGGGTAGGCGTCTTTTTCAGCTCCTCCATCGCGGCGCCGCCCGCCGCGGGCGCCCGGTTGAACTCGGCCTTCTCGCGGTTCGCGCGGTACCCGCACGCGTCGCAGATGAGAAGGACTTCCTCGCCGACCTCGGAGGCGACCATGAATTCCTCGGAATCGCTGCCGCCCATGGAGCCGGTGTCCGCCTCGACCGGGATGGTCTCAAGGCCGCAGCGCTGGAAAATGTTCCGGTAGGCCTTCCGCATTGCCTGGTAGGACGCGTCGAGCCCCTTCTCGTCCACGTCGAAGGAGTACGCGTCCTTCATGATGAATTCCTTGCTGCGGATCACGCCGAAGCGCGGCCTGATCTCGTCCCTGAACTTCGTGTTGATCTGGTACGCGTTCAGGGGCAGGTCCCGGTACGAGGTGATGATGGACCTGATCGCGGCGGTGAAGGCCTCCTCGTGAGTGGGCGCGAGCGCGTATTCCAGGCCGTTGCGGTCCCGGATGCGGAACATCTCGGGGCCCATGGTGTCCCATCTGCCGGATTCGCGCCAGAGGTCGGCGTTGGTCAGCTCGGGCATGAGGAACTCGTGGGCGCCGGCCGCGTTCATCTCGTCGCGGACGATGCCGACGATCTTCTGCAACACGCGCAGGCCCAGAGGGAGATACAGGTACATGCCCGCGGACTCCTTCTTGATGAGGCCCGCGCGCATCATCAGGATATGGCTTCGGACCACGGCGTCGGACGGGTCCTCTTTCAGAGTCGGCAGGATATAGCTGGATATTTTCATTATAAACCCCGGTGGCGTTTTGATCGAATACTCGGGACCGGTCCCGAGAATGTCAATCCTTTCCTGCGGCGACGCCCCCAAAATGGAAAACGAAGCGGAAAGGTGCGGCCAAAAAGTTGATTGACAGATAGCGCGAAACGGACTTATTGAGTTGCGAGTACAGCACCCTTCCACGGACCCGTATGCACGTAAAAGAAAGCTATCCCACGCTTGAAGAATGCCGCGAGCTGATGACCCGCTTCGAGATGCTCCCGAACATCGTGGCGCATTCCGAGCAGGTGATGCGCGTATCCGACGCCATCTACTCCCATCTCACGGACAAATCGGCCGTTGACAGGGGGCTTCTGCTCTCGGCATGCCTGCTGCACGACATCGCCAAGACACGCACCCTCCGCACCAGGGAGCTCAGGCACGACCTCATCGGCGGGGAGATGCTCAGGGAGCTCGACTATCCACGCGTCGCCTTCATCGTCGAATCGCACGTGGTGTTCGAGGACTTCATGCCCGACGGCGCGCTGGAGGAGCGCGAGATCGTGTTCTACGCGGACAAGCGCGTGATGCACGACGCGATCGTGTCGGTCGAGGACCGGGTCCGGGACCTGGTCCAGCGCTACGGCGTCAACCCGAGAATCGCCGCGCTGATCGAGGATAACAAGGAATTCGTCTACCGGATCGAGCGGAAAATCAGCCGCTTCCTCGACGGGGACATAAACGCGATCCTGCGCGCGCTATGCTGAAATCGTGCCTCATCGTCGACTGCTACGTGGACGAGCCCGCGTGCTTCGGCGTGCCGCCGTTCATATCCCCCTACCCCCGCTATATCTTCGGGGCCCTGGCCGACGCCGGGGTCGACCCCTCCGCGATCAGGTACGCCACCGTCGACGACCTTCGCCGCACGGGCTACGCGATCGGCGGGCGCCACGACGCGGTGTTTCTTGTCGGCGGGGCCGTGGTCCCGGGCAAGTACCTGGGCGCGGCCATCGGTACCGTGCCCGAGATCAACAGTATTTTCGACGCCAACCCCGGCCACCGCTTCGTCGTCGGCGGGCTCCTGGGCCGCATGCCGTGGCCGGAGCGGCCGAACACGCATTTCGTGAGGGGAGACATCGAGAAGTACGCCCACGGCCTGGCGCGCGGGCGCGCGGTCGACGCCCCGAGGACCGGGGCCGAGATCGCCCGCTGGGCGCCCGCGGGAGCGGCCATGATCGCGCTCCATCCGGAGTTTCCGAACGTCATCTGCGAGATGGAGACCGGCCGCGGCTGCCCCAGGGAGAGGCACTGCTCGTTCTGCTCGGAGGGCCTCGTCCCCGGCGTCGAGTTCAGGGAGATCGGGGATATTCTCTCCGAGATCGCGGCCCTCGCCGGGCGGGGGGCGTCCCGCTTCCGCCTGGGGAGGCAGGCCGACATCCTCCAGTACCGGAACGACCCGTCCGTCCGCAGGAACGGCTTTCCCAGGCCCGACCCCGGTCCCCCGCGCGAGCTCTTCGGCGAGCTCCGCGCGATGAGGGACGCGGGCCTGGTCCGCACCCTGAACGTGGACAACGCGAACCCCGGCACCATCGCCGCGTTCCCCGTCGAGTCGGCGGCGATCCTCGAGGCGATCGTGAAATCCGTCACGCCGGGCGACACCCTCGCCATGGGAGTCGAGTCGTTCGACCCGGCGGTGGCGGCGTTGAACGACCTGAAGGCCGACGCGGCCGGAGTCCGGCTCGCGCTGCGCGCGGTCAACGAGATCGGCGGCGGCCGCGTGGACGGCATACCGGTGCTGCTCCCGGGGGTGAACCTGCTGCACGGGCTCAGGGGGGAGACGCCGGAAACGTTCAGGATAAACCACCGCGAGCTCGTCGCGATCCGCGACGAGGGATTGCTCGTGAAGAGGATCAACATCCGCACGGTGCTGCCCTTCCCCGGCACCGCCATGGCCGCGCACGGCGTGGCGACGGGCGGGCGCACGGAGCTGCGGTACCGGCACTTCCGCGAGAGGATCAGAAAGGACGTGGAGCTTGCTATGACGAGGGAGATCTACCCCCCGGGAACGGTGCTCAGGGACGTCGTGATCAGGGAGGGCCGGCCCGGATACTCGCTGGGGAAGCAGATCGCGAGCTATTCCATCACCGCGCGCGTCCCCGGGGATATCGCGAACGGGACCTTCCTGGACGCGATAGTCGTCGGCCACCGGGAGCGGTCTGTCACCGCGCTCCCGGTACCGGTCATGATCAACGAGCTCCCCGCGTCGGCGCTGGCGCTGATCCCGGGTGTCGGCAAAAAAAAGGCCGGCGATATAGTGCTTCGCCGGCCCTTTTCAAACGTCGATGAGGCCCTTCCCTTTTTCGAGGGGGTGGACGCGGGCATCATCGGCGCGTTCTCGGTATGACGGTCAGTATTTCTTCCGTTCCTTGTTGTGGTTCAGCCAGTTCATCACGTACAGCGCCGCGAAGGCCCCGATGAAACCGGCGATCATGTTCACGCCGAGCTTGTTGGTCAGGAAATCCAGAAGAATCTTGCAGATGTCGGAAAACAGGAAGTCGAGAAGCAGCCCGCCGATGATCGCCCCGATGAAACCGACGACGAGCCCGCCGTAATATCCCCCGAAAAGGTCGCGCTTCTTCAGGTGGTAGAATATGAACGACGCGAGCGCCCCGAGCGCAAGGAATACGATCGACGCCTTGATCACATTGAACGGCGTGCGGGCCCAGTCAGGCAGTGTGCGTATGAATTCTTCCATGTATTACCTCGCTGTAAGTAGGATTCTCATCCGGGAAGGGTTCTGTCCTTTTTTAGGGACATATCACCGCACCGGCGCGTGAAAATCAATGCAAAAAATCGATGTTACCCTTACCGCGCCGGATTACGACCGGGTAACCTTCCGTAAAGTCGATAACGGTCGAGGGTTCGGAAACCTGGGGACCCGCGTCGATGACGAGATCGATCTCGTTCTTGTATATCTTTTCCAGGTCCCCCGGCTCGAGGATATAGCTCCCGTCCCCCATGGTGACGCTGGCCGAAATGATCGGCCTTCCCAGCGCGCGGACGAGCGCCAGCGCGATCGCGTTGTCCGGCATCCGCACTCCGATGGTCTTCTGGTTCGTGATGGCTATCCTGGGGACGAGTTTCGTCGCCTTGAATACGAGCGTGTAGGGGCCGGGGAGCACCCGCTTCATGAACTTGAACGCCTGATCGGATATGTTGCGGACGTACTCGTTCATGCTCCCGATGTCCGGAAAAATGAAGCTCAGCGGCTTCTTGTTGTCGATTTTCTTGATCCAGTATATCTTCTCGATGGCCCTCTTGTCGTTGATGTCGCACCCGTAGGCGTACACCGTGTCCGTGGGATAGATGATGACCCCGCCCTCGGCGAGTATATCCCTTGCTTTGTCGATGAGCCTCTGCTGGGGGTTCTTTTCATTAATCAGGAATATCATGCTATGTGGGTCCGCCGCGACATCGTTGTTACGCCTATTCTTCTTTAGAACTATTATCGATCAAACGGTGAAAAATGTTTACCCTGCCGGCCGGGCCGGCGCTGGAAGACCCGGTATCGTACGCGGACAAACAAAAAAGGCTTTTGCCGCTGAACTGCGCTGCACAAAAGCCTTTAACCTGGTAAATCAAACAATAGGAGTGTACTAACATTACAAGTATCGGCGGATCGGCCGGAAGCTTGACAAAAATATTAGAAAAAATGCTTGAATATGGGCGGTTTAAAAAGAGACGATGCAGGATATATCCGCCCCGGCCGGCCGGGGTCGGTACGTATGGAGGTATCCATGAGGAAACTCATGTGTGCGGCGTTTATGCTCGTTGCCGTGGGTTGTTACGCGAAGCCCGAGATCAAGTTCGACACAACCGAACACGATTTCGGGACCCACAGGCAGGAAAAAAACCTGAAGCATGTTTTCACGTTCACCAACGGCGGGACATCGACCCTGGTCATTGACAAGGTAACGGCCGGGTGAGGCTGCACCGGAACCCTCCTTTCGAAAAAGGAGATCCCTGCCGGCGGCAGCGGACAGATAAAAGTCACCTTGAATACCGGTCACTACGAGGGCGAAATCAGCAAATCGGTGCTGGTCTACAGCAACGACCCGAAAAACTCCCTGGTGAGGCTTGTACTCAACGCGAAAGTGAAAAAGTGAAAACGGCCGGTTCTTTCCGATAATGGCGCGAGAATACACCCTTACCCGGGGCTATCCCCTCCCTCTGGGCACCTTTTTCACGCCCGACGGCGTTCGCTTTTCCATCTTCTCGCGGCACGCGAAATCGGTCACCCTCGTGCTCTTTTCAGGCCCGGGCCCGGATTCCGAGCATACCGAGATCGTGCTCGACCCGGTGAAGAACAAGACCGGGGACATCTGGCACATCGCGGTCAGGGACCTGCACGAGGGCCAGCTCTACGGCTACCGGATCGACGGCCCCTACGAGCCGGACTTCGGCCACCGCTACAACAGGAACAAGCTCCTGGTCGACCCCTACGCCCGGGCCGTGACCGGCGATTTCATATGGGACATCACCAGGAGCCGCGGGTACGACCCGGACCACCCTGATTTCGACAGGTCCTTTTCTGAGATCGACAGCCTGCCCTTCACTCCCCGCTGCGTGGTCATCAACAACTCGGTGGAGCGCCACAGCCTCAACCTGAATATCCCCCCCCGCGATTCGATCATCTACGAGCTCCACGTGCGCGGGTTCACCATGCACCCGGAATCGGGCGTCGCGCACCCGGGCACGTACCTGGGATTGACCGAGAAAATCCCCTACCTGAAGGAACTGGGCGTCACCGCGGTGGAGCTCATGCCGGTGCAGGAATTCGACCACATGGACAACGTCAACGTCAATCCCCGGACCGGCGAGAAACTCAAAAACTACTGGGGATACAACACCATGGCTTTCTTCGCGCCCAAGGGCTCGTACGCGGCCTCCGGGAGCACGGGCGAGCAGGTGTCGGAATTCCGTGAAATGGTGAAGACATTCCACAGGGCGGGGATCGAGGTGATCCTGGACGTGGTGTTCAACCACACCTGCGAGGGCGACGAGACCGGGCCCACGGTGTCGTTCAGGGGAATCGAGAACTCCGTGTACTACATCCTCGAGGACGACCGCCGCCTGTACAAAAACTTCTCGGGTTGCGGCAACACCTTCAACTGCAACCATTCATTCGTCAGGGAGTTCATCCTCGACGCGCTTCGCTACTGGGTGGTCGAGATGGATATCGACGGGTTCAGGTTCGATCTCGCGTCCATCCTGGGGCGGGACCAGAAGGGCGCGATCCTGGCCAACCCGCCGCTGATAGAGCGCATCCACGAGGACCCGATCCTCAGAAACGCGAAGATCATCGCCGAAGCGTGGGACGCCGCGGGCGCCTACCAGCTCGGGGAGTTCCCCGGTCGCTGGGCCGAGTGGAACGGGAAGTTCAGGGACGACGTGAGGCGGTTCTGGCGCGGCGATACGGGAGCGGCGGGCCACTTCGCCACGCGCATCGCGGGCAGCTCCGACCTGTACTATCACTCAGAGAGCGGCCCCCTGCAGAGCATCAATTTTATAACCTGCCACGACGGGTTCACGCTGAACGACCTGGTCTCGTACAACGAGAAGCACAACGAGGAGAACGGCGAGGAAAACCGTGACGGGGAGAACTACAACCTTAGCTGGAACATGGGCGAGGAAGGGCCCGCCAGCTCGCCCAGGATCGAAAAGAACCGCGTCCGCCAGATCAAGAATTTTCTGGCCACGCTGTTCCTCTCCCAGGGCGTGCCGATGCTCTGCGCCGGGGACGAGTTCAGGAGGACGCAGAGGGGCAACAACAACACCTACTGCCAGGACAACGAGCTTTCGTGGATCGACTGGAGCCTCATCGAGAGGCACCGGGAGGTGTTCAGGTTCGCGAAGGAGATCATCCGGTTCAGGATGCAGCACCCGGTGCTGCGCCGCGGGGAGTTCCTCACCGGGGAGACCGCCCCCGGAAAGGGCGTGCCCGACGTAGCCTGGCACGGGTACCGCGCCAACATGCCGGACTGGAGCGAGAAAAGCCGCGGCATAGCCCTGTGCCTCTCGGGCGAATACGCCAACCGCATAACGGGGGGCCCGGATACGGACATCTACATGATTTTTAACGCGGAAAGGTCGAACAGGATTTTCCAGCTGCCGGGGTCTCCCTCGGGGAGGCCGTGGAGGCTTGCCGTGGACACCGCGGCCGAAAGCCCCGCCGACATCTTCGAGAACGGATCGGAGAAACCGGTAACCCGGGGCTTCTTCATGGCGCGGGCGTTGTCCACGGCCGTGTTGATAGCGTGAGTACGCCCCGTCAGGCGACCCCGTTCAGATCGTCTATCATCTTGGTGATCTGCGCGCCGTCGAGCCCGTGCGCCCTCGCGCCTTCCTCGATGGTCTCGGTCACCGCGATGTGGCAGCCGATGCAATGGAGCCCGTAGTTCGCCAGAAGGGGCGCGGCTTTGGGGAACTTCTGGATGAGTTCGCCGAACGTCATATCTTTATTGATTTTTGCCTGATTCATTAATGTCTCCTTTCGTGTGCTGTTATGTAAATATACAAAAATCGTGGATTTCGTCCAATAACTATCGCCATAATTGCAACTGTCCATCACTTTTTTTGGCCAAATAGATGCATCCATCCCCCTACATGTGTCGAAAAATATAGTATATAATAGTATATTATTAACATTATGAATATCGTTCTGATAATTGCCCTCCTGGTCATCATCGGCGTGCTCATCTGGGCCCTCGCGGGCGGGCGCGGCGAGGAACGGGAAAAAGCCCGCGCCGGGGACGAAACCGTAATCGAAAAAACCTTCAGGCGCAGGGCCAGCGACAAGGAAATCGAGGAGCGCTTCCCTGAGGAAGATACGGACCGCCCCCGAAGGCGTAAATCCGACAGGGGAGGCGCCGCGGCGGAGCCGGAAGCGGACACGGGGCTCGCCTTCCACCTGCCCTACCGGGCGGACGAGATCATCCCCGAATCATCCCAGTTCAGAATATACCGGCGCACCCTCCTTAATTCGGAAATTTACGCCGCCAAGGGCGATTTCACCACCGCGACCTCCCTGTACGAGGGCGTCAGGACCCGCATCAAGGACGCGGAGGTGCGCGGGAAAATCGATAGCGACATCGAATACCTGAAGAAATTCCGGGAGAAGAAGGAACACGAGGCGAAGGTCCGCGAGGAAACGGCCAAAAAAGAGCTGGATATATCCCAGACGAAATCGTACGACACGAGCCAGGTGCGCATCACCTTCGACGGCTCCATGCCCAATTCCATCAACATTGATTCGGTGCCGGATACCATCAACATCGGCGTCATCGACCCGAACATGCCGGCGAGCCCGGAAACCATCGCGCGAAAGGTCACCGAGGAGCTGAGGGAGGACATGGCCGAGCTCAGGGCCCAGATACGCGAAGTCAGGAAAGGCGTCCCGCCCGCCGGCGAGCATATCCCCCCCGCCCCTGAAAAGGAGGAACTGCCGGAAGACGGCATGCCCGTCGCCGCGGAAATCGCGTCGCTCGGCGACGATGTCGATTCCCTGAAACGGAGGGTCGACAGGATTGCCAGGACGCCGTCCCTCTCTGACACCGAGGTCCGCGAGCTGAAGGATCTCATGAGGGAAGCCCGGGAAGGGACCGGCGCGCCGCCGGCGACAGACCCGGCGCCGGATGTGCCGGTGACGGGCGCGGCCGCGCAATCGCTCGAGCGGGCCGCATCGTCGCTCGAATCGGTAAAACCGGCACTCGAGGGAATGGGCGATGTCGCGCGGGAGCTGCGCGACCTCACGCAGTCGGTCAGGGAAATGGCGCGGGCGAATATTCCCGAATCGCCGAAGGAACCGTCGCTGACGGAGGCGCGCTTCGATTCACAGCCGGCGCCCGTAGACCAAAAGATGCTCAAGGACCTCATAGACCGCATCCCGCGCGTTCCAGCCCCGCCGCCACGCCCGTAGCCACGGGTTGGTTGCGCAGCGCCAGGTACAACATGCCATCAATCGCCACCGCCTGGAACTGCG
>CAYRGX010000036.1:0-21158 GCA_964423905.1 uncultured Leptospirales bacterium
GCCAGGTTCAGTTTCTCGCTGGGCGGTGGTTCACCGGCCTTCACCCCGCGCCATGCGCACAGTCCAAGGCCCGCCAACCCCGCGCGTTTCAACACCTGGCGACGATGGATCTTGATCGACATAGGCCGTCTCCTGGAAATGCCCCGATGCTTTAGGTTTATCCATTCACGGGTCTTCTCCCGTCATGGTGACAGCGGATTTGCCATGGCATTATCGCCCATGAGCAGGAGCGGAAACAAGAGGACACATCAGCCCACCTCGGACGCCGGTGGCTGCGAGAATCCGCCGGGCCGGCGCCCGCTCGCGCCGGCCCGGGACGAAATCCCGGAAACACCCGCCGCGCCACAGGCCGCGAAGGGCGGGACCGCCGCGCCCGCCGTCGAACCTTACCCCGCGGCTCCGGAAAAATCCGTCGAAAAGACCGTTGAAAAGACCAGGGAGCGCAACGAGGAGGACCCCGGCATCGACTTCGAACTGCTGAGCGAATACGGGGAGGACAAGGCCGGGGGCGAGCTGAGCGACGAGGAAATCTTCGCGAAAATCCTGGAGGGGGACAAGGCCCCGGTCAAGGACAACTTCGAGATCATCGGCGAGAAGAAGAGGGACGAGGTACCGGAATACAACATCCACGACGCGAATTTCGAGACGCAGCGCCGGGAGGACGAGACCTTTTACCGCTCCATTCTGCAGTCTGACAGGAGGAAGAAAAAGGAGCTGCCGATACTCAAGGTCACCTACGATTTCACCAAGCTTCCGGACGAGCTGAGCCTTTCACGCGAAAAGAACATCATCGAATACGCGTTCTACAAGTACAAGCCCATGCTGGAAAAGGCCAACGATTTCATCAAGAAGAGAAAGGTCCGGGACGCGATAAACTACTACAAGGTGGTCATGGGCCAGAACATACCGCCGGAGTTCAAGGTCCTCATCAGGAGGAACCTGAACGACCTTAACGAATACCTGGAAAAATACCTAACCGCCGATTGAGGCGGGCGCTACATGGCCTTCGGCTCCTCGTAACGATCGTACCATTGCCTCTCGGCGTTGGTAAACTCGTCGACGAGCCCCAGATTGACGTAGTAATCCATGAGTATCTTGAGGTGAAGGATCTCGAGTTCCTCCTCGCTGAGCTCGTGGTCCTCCGAGGAGACGATCGCCGCGTGCGTCTCCTCGGTCCACATGAAGAAGTCCTCTTCCTTCTCGCAGAAGATAATCCACGAGGCCATCATGTCGAAACGGACCGTGTCGACCGCCTTCTCGAACTCTTCGTCGGTCAGGCTCATGAGCGTGGTGGCCATCTCGGTCTGGAAATAATCCCCCCAGCTCACCACGTTGGGCGTCACCCCGTAGAGCTCTTCCAGCCTCGCCACGTCCTCCTCATGCAGGTACTGGTTCGTGGAGATCCTGTCGATGAACTCCTTTATGTAGATGAGGCTCTGTACCCTCCTCATGGAGATACAGCCGTCGCTGATAAGGGGGGTAATGGCGCTGTTAATGAGCTGCTGCATGGGTTCACTCCTTGGATAATGGTCTATCTAGGATTAATGATCGGAATTATCTTCGTTTTTATTCAGCAGATTTCCGCACGCCGCGGAAAAGGGTATTTCTTGCAGGATTCGCCCGCCCCGGTAATGGGCCCGTTTCCGGGTCGGTTAATGCCTCCGGCGGGCCACGGTGTGCGAACGTGAAACGGGGCCGGTCATGATGCCGGCCCCGTTTCGATTAGTCGATGGCGTTATTACAGCGTCTCGTCGATCAGTTACTTGACAATGATAAAGGTGACCCTGCGCTGGCAGTTGTCCCCTGCCTTGCATTTTTTCGATATCATGGTCCCGCCTACTCCCTTATAGGAGAGTTTCGGGTCCCTGATGCCGCGCTTGCGAAGCTCGTCGTACACGGACTTTGCCCTTGCCGCGCTGAGCTTCATGTTCACGTCCGATTTGGCCCCGCCGCTGATGTCGGTGTGGCCCGTGGTTTGCAGATGAAAGCCTACCGGTATCTTGGGAAGGGTCTCTTTTACCACGGGTACCGCCCGCGTGATCATCTTGTTCCATTCATCCTTGCTGGCTTCCTTGCCGGAGGGGAACCCTTCGATCGGGTACTTGGCCAGTGTCTGGTTCATCATATCGACAGCGGCATTCCCGGTCTTGGGAACTTCTGACGCACACGACAGGACGAACATCATCCCGACCAATAGCGACATCAATACAAGCAAATGTTTCTTCATAATAGTACCTCGATGTAGTGATTTTAACCTGATATAGTGCAGGTAGATGTACTTCATCATAATCAAATTTATTGTCAATAGATTTTACTCTAAATTAACATAACATTGTCATAAAATATTTCCATACATAATGTGATTTTTGTATCATTATTACTGCCGCAACGCAATCCACTAACCAGTCGCATTATACGGATTTATACTTCCATTTTTTTATTCACTCCCGCATGCTGTCCCTGTGGAAACGCCGCATTGCAAAGACGCATAACGGAACATGAAGCGCGAGTTCGAAACCATCATCCGCCTCCTTGCCGGCAGGAAAACCCTGCTCCTGGCCGCCGTCCTGCTCACGATAGCGGAAATCGCCATGGGGCTTGCCCTGCCCTACCTCGCGGGGAAGCAGATCGAGGCGCTCGAATCCCGGCCGGGGCTCATGGGAGGGTTCTTTCGCGGCCCGACGGCCGTGTTCGCGGCCGCGACCCTCGCGATGCTCGCGGTGCATGTCATCCGCCAGGTCGCGGCAGGCGCGGGAAGCGTGCTCGAGGTCCATACGAGGGAGAACCTGGCCATGGACACCGACAGGCTCATGTTCGAGAAGATGGAGGGAATGGACGCCGGGTTTTTCCGAAACCTGAAGAACAGGAGGCTCCTCTACGTCCTGTTCGACATCGGCAACCTGGCCCATTCGTTTCTCTCGTTTTCTCGCTCGTCGCTGAAAACGGGCATATCGGTGGCGGCCATAATGCCCATCATTTTCGCCGTCGACCCGCGCGTATTCGGGGTGGCCGCGGCCGCGGGCGCGCTCCAGCTCGCCGCGCTCAGGGCGGGTGTGCGCAGGGAAAACGCCTACCGAATTCACAAGAACCGCAGGCTCGCGCGGGTGAACGAGCTCAAGTTCCTGTTCCGCTACCACTACCACGATCTCATAAGCGCATCGGGCCAGGACCGCATCATGCCGGAGTACTGGGAACGCGCGCGCGAGCAGGTGTCGCTCGAGACCGCGCACCAGCGCATATCCTTCCGCTACCGCGTCATCACCGCCTCGATAGAGTACCTGTCCGCCGCGGCCGTCGCGGGGATCGCCGGCCGCGAGGTGCTGTCGGGGAACATGAGCATCGGCACGTTCACCATGCTCACGATGTACGCGCTCCAGCTTGAGACGGGTATCGGGGGGATCGTCCAGAACGCGGGGGAATGGCTCCGGATGAAGGCCGTGATCCTCCAGATGGGCTTCTTCCTCAGCCTGAGGCCCCGCCTGGATCTGTCCTCGAGCGGACGGCCGGAACGGGCCCCTTCCGGTCCGGTCGAGGTACGCGGCGTGCGCTTCAGGTTCCCCTCGCTCGCGGACGAGGAGCGCGAATACCTGGCCTTCCTGATCGACAGGCTGAAGATCGACGCGACGAGGTCCCGGCACTACATCCAGGAGGAGACCCTCGTGCACGAGTGGCAGGACCTGCTGCTGGAAAGCTCGCGCCCGCGGCCGGTCGTCCTCGACGGGGCTGACTGCACGTTCAGGCAGGGGGATATCACCGCCCTCATCGGGAGGAACGGCGCGGGCAAGACGACCCTCATGAACCTCCTGCTCCGTTCGTACGACTGCGACGAGGGGACCATCACCGCGGGGGGCGTTCCCGTCCGGGACCTCGCGCCCGATTACGCGCGCCGGCTCTTCGCCATGGTGACGCAGAGCCCCTTCATCATGGAGTCGTTCTCGATACGGGACAATATCCTTCTCGGCGCGCCCGAAGGCGTGCCCGACGGAGCCATATGGGAGCTTCTCGACAGGGTGGGCCTGGGCGACGACTTCCGCGCGCTCCCCCGGGGCCTTGACAGCCTGATCGGCGACGAGGTCAACTTCTCGGGCGGGCAGCTCCAGCTCATCGCGGTCGTGCGCGCGGTCATCCAGGACAGGCCGTACATCGTGCTCGACGAGGGCACCAATCAGCTCGACGCGGAGCGGGAGATCGTGATCCTCGACGTGCTCGGGGAGCTCAAGAGGGACAGGGCGGTGATAGTGATCACCCACAGGATGACCACCGCGCGCAAGGCTGACGCGATCCACGTCATGGACAGGGGGCGCATCGTCGAGAGCGGGACCCACGCCGGGCTCCTTGCGATAGAGGGTGGGCTTTACAGGCGGTTCTGGGAGATTCAGGTGGTGGAATAAACGAAAGGGCCGCCCCGCGGGCAGCCCCTCCACTGCATGATGGCTGTGACGCTATTTCATCACCCCTGTCCTGTGGCACTGGCAGCAATATCCTTCTTTTCCCTTCTTCTGTTCGGCCTTGCACCTGTCGCATTCCTTGTGTCCGCAGTACGAGCATTTTCTGTCAGCCATGTGGTTCCTCCAGTATAATTGCGTGAGTCTCTGTCACGCTGTCATTGCGGTAATAATAACCACTGGATCATCGATCGTCAAGCGCCCGGACCGATTTTTTGTCGATCGTTCGGATGAAAAAGCGCCGACCGGAAAGCATGGAATCGGTTTTCACGGCCGGTTTTCTTCTAACCGAGCACCTTGAGCTTGATCTTCACTCCGGGCTTGATGTGCTTCACCCTTTTCCCGTTCACGGTCATCTTGCTCTTTTCTTCGGCCGCGTAAAACGTCACGATCCTGTCCTTCGCCTTCTCGATCGTCCCGACCGCGGCAAGGAGCCATCCGCTCGTTTTCATCTTCCCGATGTCCTTCTGGAAAAAGGTATAGGCTTCCGCGCGCATCTTGAGCGGGACCTGGTCCTTCTGGTCGAGCTCGATCGTCACGGTTTTCCCGTCTACGGATTTTACCGTGCCGAAGAACTCGCTCTTCTGCTGGGCCTGTCCGGTCATCGGCGCGAACGCCAGGACGGAGACCGCGAACAACGCGATGTATATCCCCTTCATCATCAGCCTCCTGTTTTGATTGCCCGGCGCCCTGCACCGGGGAACGTGGTGCGGCCCGGATACGGGCCGCATATTGATTGATGCACACTCCCGCGGCCGAGTCAAGAAAAATGCGCCGGCGGGCGGATTTCGTACACGGCAATCAATATGGGGATAAACCCGCCCCATATTGAAGCGGCGTGAGGGACGGCGGACGGGCCAGATTCATTCGGATACGCGCCCTTTGCCATTCCTGCAATCGTGCATCAGGACGGAGGACAGCGCTTGACGGTCACACCAGGGACCGGCGCCGGACTTCGCGGGAGTGACCGTCACGAGTTTCGTTTTGGGATCGGGCCTTTCGCGAACGTTCAGCGACGGCGAAGTCCGGGTATGGAGTGCCTTCCCCTTAAGCATTTCAGCGGGCTTACCCGCCGGATCGAACGGCACTCCCGGGGGAAAAAGCATCCGGGCGATCATGAGAATAACTGCGAAGAAGGATACTTCCATTATTTGTGTACCTGCATGTTACCGTTTGATTCTCAGGCAATAAGCCGGCCGGGATATTCTACGATTCTTCATCGTCATCGTCGTTATTCCCGTCCTTTGAGAAATTGAATGAATACACTACCGACATATTGATCCCGAAGAAGTGGTCCGATTTTGATTTTATGCTGTTCAGCGTGTTGTCTCCTGCGGGGAGCCTGGTGCCGAAGAAATAGATATATTGATAACGGAACCCGAGTGATAGCGTAAGATTGGCCGGGACGATGTAATAGGCTAATGAAAGCGTGGAATTGGGCCCAATTCCTGTACCGATCATCAGCTTGTTCTTTTCCATGATCGGGAGAGATGTTTGCTGGAAAAATGTCACTCCCGTCCGGTTATGGACGATGAAGGAACAATACCCGGTCAGGGACAGGTTCCATAAAAGATACAGGTTATCCACAAGGTTAAAGGTGAAACCTGCGCCGAAACCCAGTCCCGGACCATGATATGCATCATCGTACCGCATTATCCATCCCATTGTTTGCATCATGGACATATAAGTCATTTTAAAATTGTACCGCTGGTATTTCAAGCCCAGGAAAACCTTGACGTTTTTGTTTATGGCATAATTAAGCGTTGAATCAACATCATATTTGATCGTCTTATTACTGTTGTTTTGCGGCATCAGGGAACTCGGAGGAAAGATAATTAAATTTTTTGACCTGGCTTCGTACCACCCGAGAACGAAAACCGTTGACCAGCTCCAGTTGCCGGAGTTTATAGAAACGGCAGGACCGAACAAAAATGACGGATTCATTTTATAATTAGCTTTAACCGGTTTAATGGCAGAGCCAGAGCTTTTCCCTCGCATGATTTCTTCATAGCAGGGCATCCACCAGGCGTACCACACATACGGTCCCACGCTCATCCCCGCGGCGTTCGCGCGGGAGGGTGTCGTGATTGCAGCGGCAGCAAGTGCAACCGCCATGACGAAAATTGTCGTCTTTCTCCGTAAAACCATCGTTACTCTCCTTTTTTTTTCATACTATGAGGAGGGCGGCGGAAGGTCAACTCTTTATGCGAGTTATGTGGCATAAAAAAAGCGCCCCAGAGGGGCGCTTTTCATAGGAGACTCGTGTTATACGTCAGTTGACAGTGAATGTACGTGAGGTGCCGGTGTAGGAGGATATGGCCCCGGTCCATCCCGACTTCCAGTTGCCGAAATGACGTATGCGATACTGTCCGGTCGTCGCGTTGGCCGGTATTCTCCACTGGATGGTGACCTTGGAATTCGCAACGCCGTCGCGCTTCCACATGTAGCGGGTCTCGGGGTCCCAGTCGTTCGCGACCGTCACCCACGACGAGCCGTTCTTGCGTTCAACCTTCAGGAAGGTGTCCTGGATGCGCAGGTTGTTCTTGGGATGCCCGCCCCAGAAGGTCACGCTGACCGTGCTGCCCCGGGTGTACGAGGAAGAGGCGTTCGAATACACGTCGCCGAAGCTCTTGAATAACGGCTTGTCGTCGAAAACAACGCCCGTCTGCAGGGTGTTCTGCACGTTGCCGAGATCCGGCGGGGTTGTGCCCGGCGCAACGCTGGCGCCGTTTTTCATGGCCGTGGCCAGGTTGTTGAATATCTGCTGATATGCCGCGAGGGTATAGGGACCGAACTGGGTCGACCCTCCCTCGTAGTGCTGCGTCGAGTATTCCTCGCGGGTGGTCACGTACGAGGTGTAGGTATTGGCATGGGTGGATATGACCGCGTAGGTTATGCCCGAGCCGTTGAGCGCGGTGAGCACCGTTTCGCGCAGGCGCCGGCCCGCCATGGTCGTCACCTCGGCGGGTGCCGCGATGAGGGCCAGGTTGCCGATGCGGATTATCTGCATCGGCAGGGTCTGCGGGACCCAGGGATAGGGGGTCATCCTCCCCGCGGGGAGCAGGATGATCTTCTCGCCCTGGCACTCCTGGTCGCCGGGAACGAGCGTGAACGAAGGCCACGAGCCGTCGCCCCAGGCCATTCCCTCGTGGGTCAGGTCGACGCCCTTGCCGTCCTCGGTGCTTCCCGCGATCTGGGGGAACCCGATGGCCGCGTAGCAGGTCGTGAACCCGGACGCTCCGGCGTATGCCGAATCGACCGCGATCGAGGTGAAATCCGACCAGGTGTGACGATAGTCGATCGGACCGGACAGCGCCTCGGTGGCCGAGTTGTAGAGCTCGAGCGCCTTGTCATACTGCCTCTGCGCGAGGATTTCCATGTGCTGGTAGTCGGATTCGCCGCCCTGCGGGTAACCCCAGTAAATATTGGGGGATACGTCCCCGGAGTTCGTCTGCGCGAACGCGGCGGTGAAGGTCTTCGAGGATGAGTAGTCCGTGTTCTTCATCTTTTCGAAATAGTATTCCGCGAGCCCCTTGTTGTCGCTGGATATGAGTGTGTTGGTGTTCCCTATGCTCGTGGGATGCACCGCGAACCAGTTGATCATGCCGAGCTCGTTGCCGGTGGAGGCCGATACGAGCTTCAGCAGGGTCATGGTCTTGTCCGTGGAGGAGCCGTAACGGGCGCGCTCCTCGGCGGGATTGTTGTTGTAGGCGTTGATCGAGCGGTTCCAGCCGCAATCGTTGAGCTCGCCCCTGGCTATGAAGATATAGCCGGGCTCCAGGTTCTGGTGCGCCCTCTTGATGGAATTGAAAATACCGCTGCAGATGGCGTCGAAGTTCTGCTGATCGAAGCCCAGGATCGAAAGATTGTACGTGGTATAGTGCGAGAATCCACCGGGGCCGCTGTGCGTATGGTTCCCCGAAAGCAGGATGTTCTTTTCATTGTAGTAGGGTGAAAGCTCGGAGTCGGCCTGGACCATCTGCGTGACCTTGAGCTTGACGGACTGGAATATCATGCAGATGTCCGCGCTCACGAAAACCACGCGCTTGCCCGTGTCCATGTCGCCGATTATGTAGGCCCTGGACCGGAGCCGCGTGTGGATACCGGATGTCTTCTGGTCGACCATGGAATATCCCATCATGCCGAGCTCAGCGGCGGGACCGGTAACATCGTACATGCCCGCTCCGACGATATACTGCGTCGCGGACTGCACGGACGCCTGCAGGCTTGGTGCGGGAGTAACCGGGGTGAACTCGGTCTGTCCGCTCCCGAGGCCGAGAAGCGCCTTCATTTTGGAACCCGTGTCTCCCTGGCAGGAGATAATCATCGTGGATACAATGAGAGCAATAATTATTTTAACAATTCTCATGTGCGGCTCCGGATGTTGGATTTTTAAAGGGGTACCAACCCTTTTTGATATTTATATAGAAGATACCAAGATGACATATATGTCAACAAAAAAAGTCGTACCGGACGGTCGGTATTACAAATATATCAGTATACAATATTAAGTTTTCTACTTAATCTTAATCCTATGTAATTCAATGGTCCTTATATTGTTTTTATTATCCGTAATTATCATTTTGTTCAGAATTTCACGTCATTACATATTGAATCACTCAAATAATGGGGAAGCAACTCCTTGATGCTCCATCTGTGATCATCCGCTCTGTCCGCTACCGGATCCTGAAACAGATACAGGGTAGCCTCCTGATCCTATCGCAAAGTGCTACTGGACGTATATCCCGCCCCTTCCCCAGGATTTCGGCATGGAACGTCCCCAGGATCCGTCATATCGCTGAAGTTCCACCTCCGACTCGATTGGCGTGTCAAGGGGCTCCCTGTGTACCTGGAATGAATTCATCAACGGGGGACCGGGCCAGCCTTGTTTCATGAACCTGCGACCGATAACTGTCGGTTCCCATTTCCAGCGGTACACCACGTCGGCGCCGGTAGAGTCCTTTATGAATTGCCGTGTGATGGTTTTATTCGTTATCGTGCGTATGCCGAGCAGACGCCATCTCGCGATGATCACGAAATGGACGTCCCGGGTGCGGAGCGGGTCTTTCTCGTATGCCAGGTAGAGGTGGGAGCGAGCTTCCGCCGAAAGCTCAACCAACGGTTTTTCCCCGTTGCAGGAGATGGCGACGAGCCCCATCTCTTCCAGTTGAGGATACCACGGACAGGCGCGGCGGACGCCGGCACAGTCGTTCCCGCATATCGCTGGATTCCCGGTATGTAACAAGTACATGTTGTCCTGCAGGCGGCACTCTTTTGTTACAACTTTACCGGCCAGCCCTTCCGTCATATAGCGCGGAGTGCACCCTGAAAGGAAAGGCAATAAAGCAGCAAAAAACAGGCAAATACAATTAACTAATTTCCAGTTCATCACTTTAATAGCGCATCGTTCCGAACGAAAAGGGCCAGCCGGGGATTCCCATCAGGGTCACCGATAACTATCGGTAGGTGTATCGCGAAGTGCCCGGCCCGGCCGTGCTCAGCTCAAGCCTCGTCAGCGGGTATATCCCCCTTATTCTCCTCTGCCGCCCCCGGATACTCGCCCTGGCCGATGGCAAACCTGTACCAGTCCATGAGGAGCTGCATCGCCGCGCGCACCTCGCCCGCGTCGGGCCTGTCCGCCTCGTAGCGTTTGATGAGCCTGCGGCATTCGATCACCGGGAGCACGTCGATTACCCGTATCTGCAGGTGCGGGGCGCAGCCGCGAAGGGCGGTGCAGAGCGCTTCCGTGTCCATGAGGGCCGTGACGAACCCTCCCTTCCAGGCGAACTCGTACAGGAGCACCTGTTCCACCTCCTCCCTGAGCACGGGATCGACCGGCACGGAGGAAAGGTTCCCGTAGAAGTCATATTTCTTGCGTTCCCAGTCGAGGAGGAGCTCCAGGAGCCCGTCCCTGACCGGATCGTCGAGACCGACGCAAAGCTGCCAGCGCATGGATTCCGGGTTCTCGCCTGAGAGTATCATGCCGACCCCCCGGCGGACCAGGTCGATCCGGAGTTTCCTGTCCGGGTCGGGTTCGCCCGCGGCCTTCTGCTCGAAATAAACGTCCAGTTCCTCCGGATCCGTTCCGTTGACGATAAGCTCGAGCCCCTTTTTCAGGGTTTCGTTCCTGACCGAATCGATCCAGTCCTCGAGTATGAGCAGTCCCCTGAAGGCCGCGAGCTGCGCCAGCGTGTACATGTTAAAAATCAGTGCCGTGAGCGCCCTGGTGTTTTTTTGTTTCGTGTCTTCCATCGCGCTCATTCCAGATCGGGCTGTCCCGTGGCGGTCTTGACGATCGACCACAGGTACCCGTTGCGGTCAACCTTCTTCCTGCTCTGAATGGCAGTCCCGGTCGGTATGAAGGTGAAGTAATTGTTCCAGCGCCCCACCACGATGCCGCTCTTGCCCGCCATGGCGCCGTGCACCGCGTTTTGGGCCAGCATGATGCAGAACACGGCGTCGTCAGGGGTGGCGGGCATGCTCCGGATGATATAGCTCGGGTCGATGTACTTGAGATTGATGTGGAAGTTCGATTCCTTGAAGTGACGGGTGATCTCATCCTTCAGGAAAAGGCCGATGTCGCCGTAGCGCACGTTGCCCGACGCGTCAGTGGCGCCGTCCGTCTTGAGGAACTCCTGGCCGGCGCCCTCGGACACCACGATGACCGCGTGGCCGTTCGCCTCGAGGCGCCTCCTGAGCGTGGCGAGGAGGCCGCGCTCGCCGCCCAGCGAAAACGGGACCTCCGGAATGAGGACGTAGTTCACCTCGTTCGAGGCCAGCGCGGTGTACGTCGCGATGAAACCCGAATCGCGGCCCATGAGCTTGACCAGACCGATGCCGTTGCGCGCCCCCTTGGCCTCGGCGTGCGCGCCCTTCACCGCCTGCGTGGCCATTGCCACCGCCGTCTCGAAACCGAAGGTGCGGTCCACGAACATGATGTCGTTGTCGATGGTCTTGGGGATCCCCACCACGGCGATCTTCAACCCTCGACGGGCCACCTCCTCGTGGATGGCCAGCGCGCCGCGCTGCGTGCCGTCGCCGCCGATCGTGAAGAGCATGTTGATGCCGTTCGCCTGCAGCGTGTCCACCATGACCCCGATGTCCTGTTTGCCGCGCGACGACGACAGATACGAGCCGCCCATCTCGTGGATGTCCTGGACGAGTTCGGGGGTGAGCTGGATGAACTTGTGGCCGAAGGACGGGGCGAGCCCCTCGTAGCCGTACTGGACCCCGAGGATGTCCTTCACTCCGTACTGGTAATAGAGCTGGACGACCAGGCTCTTGATGACGTTGTTGAGCCCGGGACAGAGGCCGCCGCAGGTCACGATGGCCGCCCGTGATTTCGCGGGATCGAAGTAAATCTTCCTGCGCGGGCCCGCGTTCTCGAACGCGGGCGGGGCACCGCCCTCGCGGAACACTTTCTCCACACGCGCGTACTCGACGTCAATGATGACCCGCTCGCCCTCCGATATGAACTGGGGAATTTTCAGTGGGGATTCATACAGGCATTCGCCCAGAACGGGCACCGTGGTGTTGATATCGGCCATGGGTTCCTCCCCGGTATGGGTATGATGGATGCCGGTCCGGCGTGTTCCGCCCGAGGCGCGGAAGGAACCGTTACCCTCCGCAGAGGGAATACCCTTTTCGCGGCGCTGTCAAGCCATTTATCACCGGGGTCACAGGCCCCGGACTTCCTCGTCCCTGAGCAGGCGCGGGTCGCGCGTCTTGAGGATATAATCTATGGTCTGGAGCATTTTCTTTCTGTCCGCGGGGAGCGTCCCTGTCAGAGGAAGGTAATTGGAGGCGTGCGTCCCCACGAACTTTATCCCGTCGACGTCGATGCCCTCGATCATGACGCGCATTTCCTCGAGCGTTTCAAACGGGTCCGGCAGCCGGAATTCCCCGCGCCGTACCATCGAGTGGAGCGCCGTGCCCGGCACCGGGGTCACCGTGAGCGCGGCGATATAGCGCGGGCGCATGTCGTTGGTGATGTCCGCGGTGGCCCGGGCATGCTCGGCCGCGCGCGGCCCGCTCCCCGCGATCCCCAGGAGGACCATGGAGGAGAGGTTGATGCCGGATTCCACCAGGCGCCTTCCCGCCTCGAGCATCTCCGCGGCGGTGACCCCTTTCCTGATGTCGGCGAGGACCTGGTCGTCGCCGGACTCCACGCCCAGGTATGCCTTGGTGAGGCCCGCGGCCCTGAGCGTCCGGAGCTCTTCAGTGGATTTCGCGAGGGTGCTCTGCGGCCCCACGTAGGTGCCGACGTGCCGGAGGGAGGGGAAGGCCGCGCGGAGCGCGGCGAGTATCTCGAGAAGGACGCCGGTATCGATGTCTATGGCGTCGCCGTCGCAGAGGAATACCTTTTCAACGTCGCCAAAATGGCCCTTCGCCATGGCGATGTCTTCGAGGATATCGTCCAGGGACCGCACCCGGTAGCGGCGGTCCTTGTACATGCCGCAGAAGGTGCACTTGTTGTGCGAGCACCCCACGGTGCACTGCAGGAGGTAGCTCGTTGCCTCGCTGAAGGGCCTGTAGATGTTTCCCTCGTAACGCACGGTTACACCGACCACTGCGGGTCGAACCCAGCGATTTTGTCCTTGAGATCGAAGGCCATGGCGGCGATGCGCTCCGCCTGCCTGGTGATCTCTCCGGCGCTCATGGCGTTCTCCTGCGATATGCCATTGACGGCCGTGATGGTGCCCACGACCTCCTCCGCCGCGAGCTTCTGCTCGTGCATCGTGTTCCTGATTTCATCGGAACGCACGCTGATCCGCTCGGTTTCGCGGCGTACGGAATCGTTCGATTGCACGTACTTCCGCATGCCCGTGTTCATGTTTTCCATCATCGAGTTTGATATGCCGACGCCGTCGATCGTTTTGCGCAGCACCTCGACCGTCTCCTTCACGGTCACGAGGCCCGCGGCTATCTCGTTCTCGCTTTTCTTTATGAGCGCATCTATCTCCTTTACGCTCGTCGATGTCTGGTCCGCGAGCTTTCCGATCTCGTCGGCGACCACCGCGAATCCGCGGCCGTGCTCGCCGGCCCTTGCCGCCTCGATGGAGGCGTTCAGCGAAAGCAGGTTGATCCTGTCAGAAATGTCGTTGATGATGGCGAGAATGCCCGTCATCTGCCTCGACGTATCGCCGATCTCCTGCATGCTGCGGTTCATGCCGCCTATGTGGGTCGCTCCCGATTCGGCGGTGCGGGATATTTCCTGCGTCAGGGAGCGCGTCTCGGTCATGCGCGCCTCCATGTCGGCCGTCACCGACGCGAGCTCGCCGATGAGCCCGGACAGCGACTCGATCGCGGACGCCTGCGCCTCGGCGCCGCCGTTCGCGCTGTCGGCGCCCGCCGAGATCTGCTCGATGGTGGCGGTGACCTCTTCGATCGAGGCGGCCTGGCTCTGGATGTTCCCCGCGAACATGGCCGAGTACTCCGAGAGGAGGCGGGAGGACTCGTCGAGCTTTTTCGAAACGTCCTTGAGCGACTCGAGCATGCTGGTGTTGTCCGCGAGGCTCTTTTCGCGCTCGCGCGCGTTTTCGTCGATCCGCATTTTCCGCGCGCTGTCGTTGATGCGGTTGATCAGGTACCCGATGAGGCCGATGATCACAATTATCAGGCTCATGGAGCCGATGACGATTCCCTTGAGCTCGCCCGGGACCGTGCCGGTAAAAGCGATGCCCACCACCGCGAGGGTCTCGGCGAGCGCCGTCATGCCGACGAGTACGTAGCGGTGGCTGAACAGCGTGCAGAATGAGACTGGCAGAAGCAGCGAGGCCACCGCCGGGAGGAACCGGACCGGAGAGCCCGTGGACTCGGTGCCGTGCATGTTGTTGGCCAGCCCCAACATGGCCGCGAGCGCGAAAACGGTCACCGCCGCGTTGAAGTATCCGCGTGCCGTCAGCACGAGGGAAATCGCGATGCAGATCGAGATTATGTAGATGGCGATGTTCAGCGAGTGGAAAAGGCTCCTGCGGCCCAGGACATTCATGACGATGAAGAATACGACGAGAATGGGCACGAGCGCGGTGGTAAACTGGAGAAACGCCCTGACCCTTCCCAGTATTTCATATGACGACTTTTCATACGGGAGAATGAGTCTATCAATGATATTATTCATGGTATGTACCTTCGTACGATGCGGTAACGATCACGGCTGCGAAGTGATACCCGTGGCCCTGCCGGCGCCGCGGTATCGCGGCATACAACCCCGCCTCATTGCTTCCCAGCGCCGGGCAATTGGCAAGATATTTTTCTGACAGCGGAGCTTTTTATTTGTATCCGCCGCCGTGCGGGTGTGTCTTATCCTTAACTTGCCGCCGGTGCCGGGATCGGGGCCGGCGGGAGACCGGTGGACGTATGAACATATATCCCCATATAAAATACCTTGTACTGTTCGCGGCGGGGATCATCATCGCGACGCAGGCATGGTGCGCGAGGATTCCCGGCGCCGCGCAGGGAGAGAAAACCATGAACAAACCGGACAAACCGAATCTGTTGAAAACGCTCACGCCAGAGCAATACAGGGTGACGCAGGAATGCGGCACCGAGCCGCCGTTTAAAAACGAGTACTGGAACAATCACAGGCAGGGCATCTACGTGGACGTGGTGTCGGGCGAGCCGCTCTTCAGCTCCGCGGACAAGTTCGATTCCGGGACGGGCTGGCCGAGCTTCACCAGGCCCCTCTCGAAGGACGCGGTCACGTTCAGGACCGATTCGAGCCACTTCATGAAAAGGACCGAGGTCAGGAGCGCGAAGGCCGGTTCCCACCTGGGCCACGTCTTCGACGACGGGCCCGCGCCGACCGGGCTCAGATACTGCATGAACTCGGCGTCGCTTCGCTTCATCCCCGCCGAGGACCTCGCGAAGGAGGGCTACGGTGAGTACGCGAAACTCTTCGACCCCGGCACGAAAAAAACGGCAAGGACCGAGACCGCGATCTTCGCCGCGGGCTGTTTCTGGGGGGTGGAGCACATCTTTAAAAACGTGAAGGGCGTGGTTCGTACGAGGGCGGGATATACCGGCGGGCGCACGGACAATCCCGCGTATCGCGAGGTCTCCACGGGACTGACCGGCCATGCGGAGGCCGTGAAGGTCGAGTACGACCCCGCGGTCGTCACCTACGGGCAGCTGCTCGATTATTTCTGGCGGCTCCACGACCCGACCCAGCTCGACCGGCAGGGCCCGGACATCGGCACGCAGTACCGCTCGGCCGTCTTTTACATGAACGAAGAGCAGCGTACCGAGGCCGAGCGGTCGAAGGAGCGCTTCGACCGCTCGGGCGTGTTCAGTAAAAAGGCGGTCACGAAGATCGTGCCGGCCGGAACGTTTTATGACGCCGAAGAATACCACCAGGACTACGCCGGGAAGAACCCCGGGCGGGCGTGCCACTTTTTAAGGGAGAAGTGAGGAGAAAAAAATGCCGTTCCAATGGGGGGAGGTCCGGAACGGCAGTACCCAAAACGGGAGAATGGGGATATGGAGATATTCGTACGCAGGATGGATATCAGATATTTTTTTCTATCATGTTCATGTACCCCATCGATGTATACACGATTGCCCGGTCGAAATACAGGGTCACCCGATTGTTGAGCTGGAGCGCATCCATGTACGCGGTCGCGTCGTCGTAGAGCTTGTCCATCACGAAGAGCCATAGGTGCCGGCGCTGGAGCACCAGCGCCTTGAGCACCTGCGGCAGCGGGATGCCCATCTCGAAACGCTCCCTGCCCAGCTTCATGTAGCGCTCCATGATCTTTTCCCTGGAGTACTCCCTGGAAATCCACATGGAGAGATCGCGATAGATCCTGTCGCTGGACTCGTAGACGGCCCCCCTGTCGGACGACCGGTACGCGGTCGTTTCGCCGTTCCTCAGGAGATCGTTCATGAAGGCCTCGGTGATCGTACCGTGGTTTTCCTCGACCAGCCTCATGAACTGGTTGAAAAGAAGCTTCCTTTTAATCAGAGCGTCTTTCATGGCTGCGCCTCCCCGTGCGCCCTCCCCGGCGGCCTACCCGATGATCCCGTCGATCTTCACATACTTCTCGACGAGCTGGGCGAGCTGCTTGACGCGGTCCCCGTTGTCCGCGGTGAGCAGGGCCTCCATCGAATCGAGCTGCCTTGTCACCTGGTACGTATCCATGGTGACGAGCAGAAGGGGTATGTTCTTCTCAGCCGCCCTGGCCACGATCTGGTTGGGCGGGATGATGTTGTTCGTGAGCAGTATTCCGGCGGTGTCGCTCTCGAGGGCCGCGACGATCATGTCGCTCCGGTCGCCGCTGGTGATCAGGAACTTCTTTTCCTTGTTGAAGACCGGGTTCCTGAGGGACTCGTCCGTGGACATGGCCCCCACGAAGATGTTCTTCACCGCGGCGCCCAGGCCCTTCTCTCCCGCGATCACCTTCGCGTACAGGCGGTCCGCCAGATAGCTGATGGTGAAGTGCGTGAGCTGTTCCTTGTAGGGAATCACCCCGAGCACGTTGATGCCCATGCCCTGGATTTCCTTCAGGTACACGTCCTCGAATTCGTCAATGTCCATGACCTTGTTCACGATGACGCCGCCGAAATCGATGTCGTTCGTGGCCACGAACTTCTTGATGAACCGCAAATCGTCGACGGCCGCGTCGGTGCCGCCCCCCGTGACCACCACCAGCCTGCCCTTGAGGGCGGCCGCCACCGAAAACGAGTCCAGGTGGAGCGAGGCCCCGTAGCAGAGGTCCCTGCCTCCCTCGACGTAGAGCAGGTCCCTGCCCTCGCCGGAGACCCTGGCCATGTCCAGGAGCGCGGTGCGGATGGTGCTCTCGTCGTACACGTAACGGAGCTTGGAGTGGTCGAAGCCCAGGGTGATGGCCTCCGGCTCCTCCTCGAGCCCGAAAAGGTCGATGATGAGGCTCGAATCATAGTCCCAGTTTCGCTTGCGGCGGTATATGAGCCTGTCCCCGAAGGGCTTGATGTATCCGAACTTCTTCTGCACGGCCGTCATGAGGCCGACGATGATGCTGGTTTTGCCCGCCCCTTCCCTGGTCGATGCGAGTATGATGCTTTTCATGGAATTCCTCCTTACGGTTTTTTCACCAGTATTCTCACGTCAAGGGCCTTCAGGCCGACGCTTTGCTCGTAGACCACCACCGGGTTTATTTCAATATCGGTGATGCGGCCGCATTTCACGAGTATGGCCCCGAGCTTCAATATGACGTCGATCACGCCGTCGATGTCCTTACGCTTCTCCCCCCTGACGCCGAGGAGCAGCGGGAACGAGCGGATCTCGTGGATCATCATCAACGCTTCCTTCTTATTGAGGGGATATGACCTGAACGTGACGTCCTTCATCACCTCGACGTATATCCCCCCCAGGCCGCACATGACCACCGGCCCGAAGGATCCGTCCCGGATGGCGCCCGCGACGAGCTCGACGCCCGGGGACACCATTTCCGCGAGCTCGACGCCGTCGATGACCGCGTCGGGCTTGTACGCCCTGCAGTTCTGCATGATGGCTTCGTAGGCGTCCATCACCTCCTGCCTGTTGTCGAGGTCGAGGGCGATGCCGCCGGCGTCGCTTTTGTGGAGGATGTCGCGCGAGACCACCTTCATCACGAGCGGGTAGCCCATGCCCTCGGCGGCCTCCACGGCCTCCTTGAGCGTACGCACGATTTTGCTGGCCGGGACCGGTATGCCCGCGGCCTTCATGACTTCCTGGCCCTCGGCCGCGAGCAGGAAGTTCCTTCCCTCGGCGAGGACCCTGTCGATCACCGCGTCGATGGCCGCGGCGTCGATCTCGTGCGGCACCATTGGTTCGCAGGGTTCCTTCCTGATGCTGTGAAAGCGATACACCGCGCCCATGCACGAAACCGCGGGCTCGACGTCGCCGAACACCGGGATGTTTTCCTTCTTGAGCTGGATCATCGCGTTCTCGACCGATGCCCCGCCGACGATGGCGTAGCTGATGGGCTTGCCCGCGGCCATGTGCTTGGCGTAGGTCTGCCGTATCATCGGCGCCAGGTTCTCGGAATCGAACGTCGCGGTCTCGCAGTAGAGAGCCAGGGTCGCGTCCATCTCGGGGCTGGAGGCCGGCGCGGAGAGCGCCAGGTCGTAATCGCCCGCCATTGCGCCGCCGGTTATGTCGACCGGGTTTTTGGTCGAGCCGAACGACGGTGTCGCCGGCTCGAAGACCTTCTTCAGGACTTCCTGGTCGTCATAGAGCTGGACACCGTGCTTCTCGCACGAGTCCGTCGCGAGGACCCCGATGCCGCCGCCGTTGGTGACGATGACCCCGCGGTCGCCCTTCGGCTCGGGGCACACGGCGAGGAACTTGGCCCAGTTGAAGGCCTCGTCCAGGGTCTCGGCGCGGAGCACGCCGCACTGGCGCATGATCGCGTCGAAGATGTTGTCGGCGCCCGCGAGCGATCCGGTATGCGAGGCGGCGGCCATTGCACCGCGCTTGGAGCGTCCGGACTTGATGACGATGACCGGCTTGATCCTGGTCACTGTCTTTAGCGTGTCGATGAGACGCCATCCCTTCTTCACACCCTCGATGTACATGAGGATGACCCTGGTCGACTCGTCCTCGACGAGGTACTCGAGAAGGTCCGCCTCGTCTATGTCGCTCTTGTTGCCGATCGAGACGATCGCCGAGAGGCCCATGTTCTCGACCGCGGTCTTTCCGATCATGGCGATGCCCAGCGCGCCGCTCTGGGTGAGGATCGCGACGGAGCCGGGCAGCACGTTGGTCGCCGAAAACGTGGAATTCATTTTCGATTTCGCGAAATACATGCCGAAAATGTTCGGGCCGAGCACGCGCATGCCCGCGCCGCGGGCGATCCCGACGATCGCGTCCTCGTCGGTGTGGTTGCCCACCTCGGAGAACCCGGAGGTTATGATCTGCACGTTCTTCACGCCCTTCTCGGCGCACTGCCTCACCGCGTCGACGCAGAGCTTCGCGGGGATGCAGATGGAAACCATGTCGATGGCGCCCTCCACCTCGCGTATGTCCGTGTATGCCTTGCGGCCGAGGACTTCGCCCCCCTTCGGGGTGACGGGGAGGATTTCCCCCTCGTATCCCCCGGCGATGAGGTTCCTTACGATCGAATGGCCAATCTTCTTCGTGTCCTGCGACGCGCCGATGACGGCGAACCTCGCCGGCTCGAACAGACTGGCGATGGCACTATTCTTTTCTCGCTTCATGTGCCTCTCCGAAATTCATTATGAGTTCGTACACGCCGTTTTCGATTTTCTTCTGCAGATCGCTGAAGAGCTTCTCGAAGACGTGCATCATTGGCCTGTTTTCCGCCAGGACCTCGGCGGTGAACCCCAGAAGGCCTTCGCGCCTCGCCAGGAGGGTGAGAAACGACAGGAGCTCGCTCCCGATACCAAGGTTCTGGTAGTCGTCCCGCACCGCGAACGCCGCCTCGGCCATGTGGCTCTTCTCGTCCTTTATGAACTGACCTATTCCGACAAGGGTCTCCTTCGGCGATCCTTCAAGGCACGCGAGGATGACCATTTCCCGGGTGTAGTCAATAACCACAAATTCCTGTCGCATCTTATGCGGCATGTCCCTGCGGGACGACATGAAGCGCCTCTGGAAGCTCTCGTTCGACAGGGAATAAAAGAAATCCTTGATGAGTGTTTCGTCATTGATGTTCACCGGCCTGAATTTTATCGTGGTGCCCTTCCTGGTCGTCCTGATGGTCTCCAGGTGGGTCGGGTACTCGCCTTTTTTACCGGGGATATACGCCTGGTCCTTGTAGATCAGGTTGAGTTTCTTGGCCTCCTCGATCAGCCACTGCCGGAAGCGCGGGTGCGCGATCGCGATCAGGTCCATGGCCCGCTCCCGGATGTTCTTTCCGTGAAGGTAGGCGATGCCGTATTCCGTGACCACGTAGTTGATGTCCCCGCGATTGAGCGTCACCCCGGCGCCGCTGTCCAGGAACGGGACGATGCGCGACACGGTGCCGTTCTTCGCGGTGGATTCGCACATGAGGATGGTCCTGCCGCCGGCGGACATGTTCGCGCCGCGCATGAAGTCCGCGTGGCCGCCGATGCCGCTGAAGAACTGGCTGCCGATCGACTCGGAGGTCGCCTGTCCCGTCAGGTCTATCTGCAGCGCCGCGTTGATCGCCACCATGTTCGAGTTCTGCGCGATGATGAGCGGGTTGTTGGTGTAGTTGATCCTCCTGAACTCGATCGACGGATTGTCGTCGATGAATTCGTAGGTCTCGCGCGTTCCCATGCAGAAGGAGGCGATGCATTTCCCCTTGTTGATGGATTTCCTGGAGTTGTCGATGATCCCCTTCCTGATGGCGCTCACCATGGACGAGGTGAGGAGCTCGCTGTGGATGCCCAGGTGGTTCTTCTCCTCCATGCTCGACAGGATCGCGTTGGGAAGGCTGCCGTAGCCGAGCTGGAGCGTATCCCCGTCC
The DNA here is from genome assembly GCA_964423905.1 of uncultured Leptospirales bacterium. GTDB lineage: Bacteria > Spirochaetota > UBA4802 > UBA4802 > UBA5550 > CAYRGX01. The sequence continues at coordinate 20,858 of CAYRGX010000036.1, forward strand.
CTCACGATGCTCGCGACGTATTTCCCGATCTGCTGGGCGATCTCGCTCGGCACGAGCGGGGCGTACTCGAGCAGCGCCTCGTCCCTGACCATGGCGTAGTTGACGTCGCTGATGTGGACGAAGGTGTCGCCGTGCACGCGGGGCATGTTCGCGTTCATCTGAGCGATCACCAGGGGCGCGCTCTCGATGGCGGAGAGGCAGATATCCACGCTGATCCCCAGGCTCACGTAGCCGCTGGCGTCGGGGTACGATGTCTGGATGAGGGCCACGTCGATGGGAATCATCCTCGATTCGAAGAGAC
>CAYRGX010000036.1:21168-40935 GCA_964423905.1 uncultured Leptospirales bacterium
AAGAAAGATGGGAGTGTAGTCAGCCATCCCGCTGTTCACGGTATCGCGCGTGTTGTCCCCCACGAAGAACGAGTTGTGCCTGAAGTTCGAGCTGAAGCGCTGGTCGCTCCAGGGCGCGACGCCGAGCGTCCAGACGTGCATGAGCTCCGTGTCGACGAGCGATTTAGGGTGCGTCTCGGTGTACTTCACGAGCTCGGCGACGAGGGACTGGGGTTCGCCGCACGCGGTGCTTATGAATATGCGGTCACCCCGGTGGATGTGGGAGAAGATCTTGTCGAGGGGGGTAAATTTTTCCGGGTACTGGTCCATCCAGCCCTGGAGCGTTTCCCTTTTATGTTGGCTTGCCGCGGGTCCCATTATCTGCGTCCTCACTTAATCCAAGATTAATATGGTGAATATGAGAGCAATGCGCAATGGGCACGATGATATTATTGCGATGGGGGAAAAAGAGACGGCCCTTATGGGGATATCCCCCATGGAAAGAACGAGCGCTCAGCTTTTCTGGATCCACAACGCCGCCTGCTGGACGAGCTCGAGCGAGCTCTTCAGACCGAGCTTTTCCTTGATGTGGGCCCTGTGGTTTTCAACGGTCTTGATGCTCACGTGAAGGCCCTGGGCGATCTCCCTGGTGCTCGCGCCCTGTCCTATGAGCTGGAAGACCTGCAGTTCCCGGTCCGAAAGCACGTCGACGGGCGAATCGCCCGTGCCCGCCTTCCCGTCGACAAGGCGCGACAGCATGCGCGAGGATATGTTCTCGCTGACGAAGACCTTCCCGGCGAGGATGTGGTTCAGCGCCGTGATCACGGTCTCCGGCGCCTCCTCCTTCATGAGGTATCCCATCGCCCCGGCGCGGAGCGCCCGCTCGGCGTACAGGTTCTCGTCGTGCATCGAGAGCATAAGCACCTTCATTGACGGGAAATACAGCCTGATGTCTTTCAGAAGGTCCATGCCGCTGGTGCCCTTCAGGCTGATATCGACGATCACGATGTCCGGGACCGCCTTCCTGATGCCGGCCAGGGCCTCCACGGCGTCTTCGGCCTCGCCCACGACCTCGAAGCCCGGGTTGTGCTCGATGAGCTGGGCCAGCCCCTTTCGGAAGATGGGATGGTCCTCCACCAGGAATATTTTCACCGTATCGCCCAGCCGCGTCTTTTCCTTCACGGGGTCCTCATTTCGCGAGCCGGCAGGTCACGCAGGTGCCGTTCGGCTCGTTATTCGCGAAATCGAGCGTCGCGTTAATGATGCTCGCCCGGTACTTCATAATACTGATACCCATCCCCTGCGTGCTGTCAAGCGCATTTGCGATCCCCCTGCCGTCATCCCGCACCTCCGCGGAAAGGGTGCCACAGTCGGCGGTCAGGAGCACCTGGATGTTCTTCGCCCCGGAGTGCTTCAGGGCGTTGTTGATGGCCTCCCGCACGATGTAGTACAGGTGCGTCGCCCGGATGTTGTCGCCGATGGAGAACCCCGGGTCGAGGTCGAACGTGCACGCGATGCCGTAGCGGTTCCTTACCTTGGAAGTCATCTCCTCGATCGCGTAGGCCAGGCCGTCGGGCTGGATGTCCACGGGTTTCAGCCCCCTGGCCAGGGTGCGCGTCTGGTCGAGGGCCGTGGCGATGAGCTCGTCGATCTCGTCGATCTCGGCCGCGTCGGGAGGCATGCCTGCGGCGATCTTTTCCCTGACGAGCTTCAGCATCATCCTGATCCCCACCAGGTGCGGGCCGAGCCCGTCGTGGAGCTCGTTCCCGAGGCGCTGCCTTTCCTGCTCGCTGACCCTGAGTATCTGGCTTTCGAGCCTTTTCTTCTCGGTCACGTTCATGAACGAGGCGAGGCTGGTCTTCGTCCTGGGGACCATGTCGATGGTCATGAAGATGATCTTTATGTCGCCGCCCTTGTCGCGGAAGCGGAACTCGTAGTTGCGCGGCGCTCGCTCCGGTTCGATGCGCCTCTGCCGGTGGTACTCGAGGAGCCTGGGGACGTCTTCCTCCACCACGAAATCCGTGAAGCTCATCCGCCGCTTCACGATTTCGTCCTGGGCATAACCGCAGAGCCGCTCGAATTCCCCGTTGGCGTACGAGACGGAGGTGTCCTCCTCGATGAGGATGACGCCCGTGCCCGTGGTCTCGGACATGGTCAGGAGGAGATCCTGCATCTTGTTCTTGGAGTCGATGTCGTACAGGAAGAAGGCGATGGTCTTCACCAGCTCGGAGATGATCAGCACCTCCTCCTTCAGGAAATCGTAGTCGCCGATGAGGGTCATCGACATGATGCCGTAGATGATGTTGTTGTGGATGAGCTTCATCGTGACCGAGTGGATGTGGTCCGTGCCGCGGCCGTCGTGCCGCATGTAATCGATGAACGGGTCGCGGTCGAGGATGTAGTCCCCCCGCTGCACGAGCGATTCCTTCACGTACTCGTTGAAGGCGGTCTCGGCGAGCTCGTCCCCCCGCGTCGTGAGGCTCCCCTCGGCGCGGTGGCGCGTGAAGTGGCGTATGCCGCCCCTGTCGTCGGTGAGCGCGATCCAGCAGGTGGTGTATCCTATCGTTTCGACGAATATCCTGCAGAGCTGGCTGAGGTCCCACTCGGTGGATTCCTTCTGGTCGAGGATGTGCGAAATGCGGTTGATCGCCTTGAGGCGATTGCTTATGAGCTCGAGCTTTCCCTTTTCCATCGCATTCCCGCCCTCCCCGAGATAAGGATACCGCCCAGCGCCGCCAGGAACGCGAGCGAGAGGTAGAGCACGGCGTCGCCGGTCGCGACGTACGCGGTGCTCCGGTTCATCGAGAAATCGACGTCGCCGGTGAGGAACCCCTTCTTTAAAATGGGAATATCTCTTCGGTTCCTTCCCAGCGGATCGATCATCGCGGTGTAGCCCGTGTTGCCCGCCCGCAGGTACCAGACTCCGTTTTCGACCGAGCGGAACACCGCGGCCGCGTAATGCTGCATGTGCCCGCTGTAGGTGTCGGTCCAGCCGTCGTTCGTGATGTTCACGAACATGTCGGCGCCCAGGCGCCGGTAGTCCCTGCAGAGCCTGTGGAATATCCCCTCGTAGCAGACCAGTCCCCCGAAGCGCCGGCCGAGTAGCGTGAAGAGGCTCTTCTCCCGCCCGGGCACGAAGCTCGATCCGCCGAACTCCGTGGCGATCGTCTTCACGAAGGGGAACCACTTCTCGTAGGGAAACCACTCGCCGAAGGGGACCAGGTGGATCTTCGCGTAGGTGGAGACCACCTCGCCCGCGGGGCTGATGAGCACCGCGTTGTTCTGCGGGTACCGGTACACGTACCAGCCCTCCCGCTTCTCGAGCACGCCGACCTCGCCGGTCAGGAGTGGCCGGTCCTGCTCCCTGACGAAGGAGTACACGCTCTCCTGGAAATCGTTGGGCCGCCCCCTCCTGAAATCGTACGAGAAAAACTCGAGGGTGGCCGACTCCGACCAGATGATGAAGTCCGGGTTTTCGTCCATGCCCAGGAGCGTGTAGCGCTTCAGCTCCTCGAGATAGCCCCAGCGGTTGTTGGTCCAGTCGTCCCAGGGGGATATACAGGACTGCACCATGAGCACCCGCATGTCGCGGCCGGAAGTCTCCTTCTGCGTGAGGAGGCGCGCTCCCCCGAGCGCGACGATCACGGCCGCGGCCGCGAGGAACGCGACGAGGCGCCTGCCCTCGGGGAGACGGACGATGCCGCGCACGGACCCGCCCCCGGCCCACGCGGAGAACGCGGCAGCGGCGAGCGCGTTCGAGAGGATCAGCATGAAGCTTATGCCCAGGATCCCGGTGACCGAGGCCATCTGCACGAAGGGCGTGAACGGGTACTGGGAATATCCCCATATGGGAAGGGGATACGCGATGAAGCCGACGGTCTGCAGCCCCTCGACGCAGATCCAGACCGCCGGAAAAATGACGGGCCGCAGTCGCTCGAAGCGCCGCGAGAGCATCTCGGCCGCCCACACCTTGAGCGTAAAATACGCGGTCAGCGCCGGGATGAGGAAGAAGAGGATCACGATGAACCCCACTGGAAACTCCATGCCCAGTACGGGTATGGGGATTCGCACCTTGGCGCCGAATTCCCCGATCCACCAGTAGACCATCAGGTTGCCCGCGAGTCCCGTCACGAAGGAATAGAAGAGCACGTCCTTCGGGGACTTGTCCCTCACGTAATGGAAGAGCGGCACGAACGCGAACCACGCGAACAGCGGGAACGCCTTGAGAAAGAACACGTCCGCGCTCGGCTGTGATAAAAACATGAGCACCGGCGTCGCCAGGAAAAACCATTTCGAGCCGGAAAATCGTTTCAGTGGATTATTCATACTCTCCGCCGCACATTGCAATGAATTCGTTTTCGTCGATCACGGGCACGCCTAGCTCGCGCGCCTTGTCGATCTTGGAGCCCGGGGACCCGCCCGCGAGGACGTAACCGGTTTTCTTCGAGACCGAGCCCGCGGCCCTTCCCCCGAGCTTCTCGATCAGGTCCTCAGCCTCCTTGCGCGACCAACGCGAAAGCGTGCCCGTGACCACGAAGGTCTTCCCCTCGAAGGGGAGCCCCGCCGCCGCGGGCGCGGCCTCGTTTTCCACGCGCACCCCGGCCGCGAGCATGCCGTCCACGATCGCGCGGCCGCGCGCGCCCGAGAAAAAGCCGGTGATCGAGCCGGCCACCGCGGGCCCTACCTCGTACACGCGGGTGAGCTCGTCCGCTTTCATCGCCCGCAGCCGCGCGAGGCTGCCGGCCGCGCGCGCCACCACGCCCGCGACGTGGTCGCCCACGTTCGGAATGCCCAGGCTCCGCACGAAGTGGGCCAGGCCCACCGTGCGCCGTGCGTCGATCGACTGCATGATCTTGTCGGCGAGTTTATCCCCCATGCGCTCCACCGCGAGAAGATCGTCCCTGGTCAGCCGGAAGAACGCGTCCACGTCGTCGAGCTTGCCCGCCGCGGAGAGGCGCGCGACGAGCTCCGGCCCGAAGAACTCGAGGTCCATGCCGTCGCGTGACGCGAAAAACCTGAGGCGCTCCATCCGCACCGCGGGGCATTCGGGATTGACGCAGCGCAGGAAAATGTCTTCTTTCAATAACGCCGTTCCGCACTCCGGGCATTTTTCGGGGGGGTGGATATGCCCGCCGCCGGCTTCGCCCGCTTTCCGGTGCGCTTCGACGACCTTGGGGATCACGTCGCCCGCGCGGATCACCGTGACCGAGTCGCCGATTCGCACGCCGAGGCGCGCGATCTCGCTGAAATTGTGGAGCGTGGCGCGCTTCACGATCACGCCGCCGATGTTGATCGGCCTGAGGTTCGCCACGGGCGTCACCGTGCCGGTGCGCCCCACCTGGAAGTCGACCGATTCGAGCACGGTGACGGCCTCCCGCGCGGGGAACTTCCAGGCCGCGGCCCAGCGGGGGGCCTTTGCCGTGGCGCCCATGCGGTCCCTTGCCGCGAAATCGTTCACCTTGACCACCACGCCGTCGATGTCGAAACCGAGCTCGTGGCGCCGCTCGCGCCAGTGCCCGTAGAATTCCGTGATCCGGCCGAGGTCCCCGACGATGAAGTGCCCGCCGAAGGGAACGCCAGCGCGCCTGAAAAGGTCGAAGAGGCCGTCCTGCGTGAGCGCCCCGCCCGCGGGCTCGATCCGGCCGATGCCGTAGAAATGCGCGTCGAGCCTGCGCCCGGCGGTGACGCGGGGGTCCAGCTGCCTGAGGGAACCGGCGGCCGCGTTGCGCGGGTTGGCGAAGGGCGGTTCGCCCGCCTCCTCCCGCTCGCGGTTCAGGCGCTCGAACTCGGCGTGCGTGAGGAACACCTCACCGCGCACCGAGAGGTATTCCGGCGGGTCGGCGAGCGAGAGACGGTGCGGCACGCTACGGACGGTCTTCATGTTCGCGGTCACGTCCTCGCCGACCTCCCCGTTGCCGCGGGTCGACGCCTGCGCCAGCCTCCCCCCGCGGTACACGACCTCGACCGCGAGGCCGTCGTACTTGAGCTCCGCGGAATACTCGACGGGGCCGTCCGGGCCGAGCGCCTTCCTGCAGCGCTCGCCGAACTCGGCCAGGTCCTCCGCGGTGAACACGTTGCCGAGGCTCATCATGGGCGGGTCGTGAGGCACCTCGCCGAACGCGCGCGACGCCTCCCCGCCCACGCGGCGCGCGGGCGAGTCCTCGCGCGCCAGGTCCGGACGCGCGCGCTCGAGCGCGACGAGCTCGGCCATGAGGGCGTCGTAGGTCGCGTCGTCGACGGAGGGCGCGTCAAGCTCGTAGTACCGGCGGTTGTACTCCGCGAGGAGTCCGCACAGCTCGTCGTAGCGCAGGCGTTCCCGATCGTTCCCGCGTTTCACCGCGCGTCCCTCCCGCCCGAAGCCTCGTTGTCGCATGACATTCTCATGACGTTCGTACCGGCAGAGGCCATATCCCCTATACCCAGAGTTTCACCTTCGTGGCAAGCGCGTAATGCGCCTTCTGGCAGGCCTCCTCGCCCCGTTTCAGTATTTCCCCGGCCTTGGCGAAATCCAGGGTCTTGAAGTCCAGCACCGCCGGCTCAATGAGCACCGTGGGCGAATTGTACTTGAGCATCAGCGTGGTGTTCACATACTCCATGATGTCGATGGATTGCGTGATCACCTCGAAGATGCCGGGGTACTCTTCCTTCTCTCCCTTCTTTTTATCGCGCTTGAGCCAGCCGTGAAAGGTCTCGAGCCACGAGCGCCCGTTGTCCTTCGACGACTTTTCCATGTTGTGGTCCGCATTCAGCATCTGGACGGTGGCGGGATCGATGTCCTTGTGCCCTTTCGTCGCCGTTTCTTTCAGGGCCGAACGAAAACGATGCTTGAGCGTCGGATGGAGATTCACCGCCACGGTGAGGCCCGCCCCCATCTTCCTCACGACGTTGATGGGAAGGGGGTTCGCGACGCCCCCGTCGATCAGGTAGGTCTCGCCCGACTTGACTGGAATGAACACGCCCGGGATGGACATGCTGGCCCGGACGGCCTGGAGCACGTTCCCGCTCTGGAAGAGGACCGCCTTGCCGTCGTTGTAATCGGTCGCGACGATGCACAGGGGCGTATCGAGGTCTTCGATGCGGGCATCGGCGGGGATATACTTTTTCATGAATTCGACGAAGTCGTTCCCCTGGATGAAACCCGAGCGCGGGAACACCAGGTCCACGAGGGATATCATCTCGCGGACCCGCGCGTTCAGCAGGTCTTCCTTGAAGCGCGCGAGCGACCCGCAGCAGTGGAGCGCGCCGACGATGGCCCCGATGCTCGAGCCGGCGATCATGTCGATGGGGATGCCCATCTTCTGCAAATGCTCGATGACCGCGATGTGCGCAATTCCCTTTGAGCCGCCGCTGCCGAGGGCCAGCCCCACCTTTCGCTTGCGTAAGTATTTCAACGGGTTGAACACGGCGTACCTCCTGGAAAAACGGGCCTCATTATCGCCGGGAGGCGCGCGCTGGTCAATAACTTTTCCCCCCCTCGACAGGCTCGGGGACCGCCCTCGACAGGCTCGGGGACCGCGCCCTCGACAGGCTCGGGGACCGCCCTCGATGGCCCGACGACGCTTGTACCGAGCTTGTCGAGGTACTCGCCACAGAACTGCTTTACGCCAAGCGAAGCCGAGGCGTCGGGGACCTCCCCTCAACGTTCCCCCGCTTCAACGATCCTGCCTTCAACCTCCGCTCCCATCGCGATCAACGCATCGGCCACTTCGCGGCTGACGACTTTCTGAAAAGTGAATATCACCCCCGGGACGCGTCCGTCTACCGTATGCTGATTCGCGGCCTTGAGTATTTTCGCAGCCTGCCTGCGCAATCCCTGTTTCTTTTTTCTTCCGGTCCATGCGGAACTGCCGAGCCCGAACCAGTTTGTATTCATTACATTTATCCATTTCAGGCCATTATCGGACACGATATTGATTTGAACGGCGTCAGGACGTCCATCAAGCGAAAATTTTTTATTAATATACATGGCGCATATTGCCTATCTTATCGGGGAAATGGAAAAATATATTCGAGATAATCGGCACCGCAGGCAGCATAAATCGGCCGGGATACGGAGAGGTTATGCCTTGTCAGGCGCCGTTGGTTGTATTTTTAAGAGCATCGCGCCAATTCATTATAGAATAATTTACATAATTTTATTGCCAATAATGAAACGGGATTTGTTTCGATCCCATTTTATTTGAATTTTTTTATAGGCTATATCGGAAAAAAATTTACCCAACGGGTCATTATTTTCCCTGGATTGATAAATTGCTTCAATAAAATCTCTTGAGCCCAGTTGTGAAACAATATCCGTACCATATCTTGGTAAAGTAAATTGAACCGGTTCAATATGCGAACGGGCATCTATCAATTTTGAATAATCATGACTCTGATGCGTGAACATGCTCTTTGTAATCGCGGGGAAGATGACGGTTGTTACATCGGTAAAAGCGTTATCCCTGAACTCATATATTTTTAAATCGCTATACGAAACAAAGCCGACTGGACCTTCTTTCCCGGTTGAATTGATGGCGACATATGCGCGGTTATCTTTACCAAGAAACAACGCCGCTTGATAATCATCTCCATGGCCCCAGCCATTTATGGAAAATTGAATATAACCATTCTGCACATCGACAAGTACATCCACTTCTTCAGGACCTGGCTTTACCGGACTTTTTGCACGATACTTACCATCGCGAAATTTGATTGGAAATTCCTTACTGATAGGTAGCTTATTATAATAATCCAGTATACTTCTTGTCTTTTCCTTCGCGAAAGAAATTTGCATAAGCACCAGGATAATCGAAAATGCAATAGCCATATTTCTTGTTCGTTTCAATTTACCCACTCCTGACAGTATACTTTCAAGACCATCCTGTTGGCGTCAGCGATTAACAAGTGTCGTCTAACACTTCAAGCATGGCCGGCACGGCCCGCAGGTCACCTTAGCCGTGCCGGGCAGCGCAGCGGCTCAGCGTATCTATACGAATATCCTAAAATGATATCGCCGGCATGTCAACCAACATGTATCGCCGATGTCGATGTTTCGGCCCTTCGTTCTCGATTGAACAGGCTTTTCCGGAGATCGACCGTTTCTCGTAATTCCCGATATAGTGTATCGGGAATACAGATTTACTGCTTCCCTCGATGGCTCGACATCGCTCCCATCGCATGGCTCGACTCCGCTTGCCCCGAGCCTGTCGAGGGGCTCGCCACGCGTAGCTCGACTTTGCTGTCATAAGTTGCTCGACTCCGCCCGCCACGACCTCGTTCATCGAAAGCATACCTGGCAGGACGCTCGACATGGATGTCGAGCGTTATCAGCTGCGGCTGAGGACCGCCAGGATGGCGATCCGCAAGCCGCACAGCTTAAGTTTTCTACTATGAAGCCACAAGCCCCCGCCGGCGATGGGCACGGATGCCCGAGTGCCCGCGAAGACATGGATGTCGAGAGCGGGCCGATTGAGGCGGCACGAGGGTGGTTGGAAGGAGGGCCTATGTGTAATGGCCCTCCTTCCGTTAGTACGACCCGCTCCGGGTTGCCCGCTTACGAGAATAACTCAATAAATAGAGGATAAATCCGTCCTGCATCAAATTTGCATGCCCGCATCCATGCGGGTGCCGACGTGCGCCATGACGGCGTGAACTGTGTCGGCCGGCACTCGGGGCCACCGCATCTCCGGCATCCTGCCGGCGGTGGCAGGCGGGCATCGTTCATGTCCCTCCTTCCTGAAAGATTTCATGACCACCCAGCCAGCCGGTTTTTTTCTATCTCCTATTGAGACTTCTTGTACCTATTGCCTCATGTTGAATGAGGGTAATAAATTATTCTGTCAGCGAGACTCATAAAGCCGTCAATTAATATAGCCAGTCCCGCTTTTTGCCGGTTTTTCCCGTCATAATAATATTAAAAACTCAAGCCGTTCATTCCACGGCGGTGGCCGTTCATTCCGGGCCCATTGACAGGGGTGCGGAACATAATATCTTGTATATTAAAAAGCCATGAGAGCACGAACAACTCAATTCGTCATGCCAGGCCTCGGGTGAGTATGCTTCATTTTTTACCATTACAATCTGAATCCACGGGAGGCCGCAATCCGTTTTTCGGTTCTTCCTGATTCAGGACAAAGACGCCGGCAGGCCATCTCTCATGGGAGCAATAACGTACATTGAATACAAACAGAAACATTTTCAGGAGGATTACTTTACAATGAATCATTTTTCAAAAACCACGGCATATTGCCTGTTAATGGCGGCGTTTTTTTCCTTTACTGCCTGCGGGCAACAAGGGGACAGCAAGAACTCCCTTTTACTCATGGGTCTTGGCGGCGGCGGCGGAAATAGCTTCTCCTTTTCGAGCGCGGTCCAGGCCGGCGGCGCCGCCGGCACCGCCAATTCGACCGGTTTGACCCTGACCTTCGACACTGACCCGGGCGCATTATCAGCGGACAATATTACCGTGACCGGGGCCGACAAGGGCGCGCTTTCCGGAACCGGGACAACGAGGACCCTCGCGATTTCCAATATCACCGTGGATGACGGCGCAACGGTTTCGGTTTCGATAACAAGCCCCGGGGGAAATTCAATAGACGGTTCGCCAAAGACCGCGGTGGTTTACAGGTTATTGACTAGAGGGATAGCGTATCAGGGCGGCATTATCGCGTATATTCTTCAGCCGGGCGACCCGGGGTATGTCGTAGGTGAAACACACGGACTGATAGCGGCAACAGAAGTACTGGCCAACAGCGGAAGCGGAATTGGCTGGATATCCGGAGGTTCAACTCAAACCACCCCGGTGCCGGGCGGTACCGACTCCGCTCTCGGGGCAGGTCCTGGAAACACAGATCGAATTATTGCCCAGGCGGAGGCGGCAGGCAATAATGATTTGACATCATACGCCGCAGGTCTTGCCCGGGACTATAAAGGTGGAGGGTACGCCGACTGGTTTCTGCCATCGTATTATGAGGCGACAAAACTTACTGGTATTGTAACGGGTGGCACTTGGACTTCGAGTGAGTCAAATTCTACTGGTTTGTACGCGGATATCTTTAATATGGACTCGGATAGATCGTACACCCACAGTAAGGCGATAAGTAAATACACTGTTCGGCCTTGCCGGTGGTTTTAACAATCATCGGGAAATTTCTTTTTTTATGGGATAATCATGAAAATCGCCACGCGACTGCTGGGATACATGCTGGTAGCGGCATCGCTGGCCCTCACGGCCTGCGGGCAACAAGGGGACAGCAAGAACTCCCTTTTACTCATGGGTCTTGGCGGCGGCGGAAATAGCAAGGTCTGGCCAGTATATAAACTACGTGACACCGGTCCTGCGGGCGGGCTGATATTTTACATCAATCCCAATGCCGCGACTGACGGTTGGAAATACCTAGAAGCTGCTCCTGCCTCAACAGAATGGACAGGAAAAGTTTGGGGCGGTTGTGGAACTGAGGTAACCGGTGCAGAAGGGACTGCTATCGGAACAGGAAAACAAAATACAATAGATATTGTTTCTCAGTATGGAGCGCAAGAGCCATACGAAAACAAAGCAGACTATGCGGCAAAAATTTGCAGTGATCTTGTAAGCGGGGGCTATGATGACTGGTTTCTTCCATCAAAAGATGAATTGCATTTGATGTACACAAATTTAATTGTGTACGGAGTTGGCGGTTTCGCTAGTGACTGGTATTGGAGTTCGTCTGAGGCCGGCACTGCTTACATCGCGTGGTCCCAGTATATCAGCGGGGGCACCATGGGCGGCTCCAAGTTCACTTTGTGGAGAGTTCGGGCTGTACGGGCTTTTTAACAGTTTAACTATATAACAATTTAAGAGGGGGTACCGCTATGGCCCCCTCAGTGCCGCTTTCATTTAACTTTTCAAGCATAGAAAATACCGACCGGTCGGGATGACCGAGGCAGTGCCCGTTTCGGGCGCTCCTTGCCATCCATGGCATCGCGCCATTCGGACATCCATGTCCAGCACACATCCTGCAGCCACGATGGCTGCGTACAATGCAGCGACACAGATGTCGCGAAAGGCATTGCCTGTGCGGGCACTGCATTGAGACATCCTGTCTTGCACGCATCGCCAGTTCCGCGCGAATCTCGACATTGTGCCGGCGCCGTCAATTGTTCTTATAATGCAAATTATTTGATTGATTCATGAGGCCCTTTTCAGTATTCTAGTCCGCACTATTCAGTATCCGCAAGATACGAAGATCCACTGGAATAATATGAATGTATACCGCCGGGCCGGAATAAAGGGAATAGTCTTGTCCATTATCTGCTGCGCGCTGCTCCCGGCAGCGTGCGGGCACACCTTCGCATCCGGCAAAAAGCCGGTTGCCACCAACGGCGTCATCGATCTCACGGAATGGGACTTTGAAAAACAGGGGACCGTCAAGCTGAACGGAAACTGGGAGTTTTATTGGGACCGGTTTCTTGAACCGAAGGATTTCGCGCAGCCGGTCCTTCCGGAAAAGACGGGGCATTTCACCATGCCCGGGTCCTGGAACGATTATAAGACAGGCAGTAAAAAAATCCCGGGACAGGGGTACGGCACCTTCAGGCTGACCGTCAGGGTCAGAAACGGTGACGCGATCTATGGATTAAAGACCCTCCACATGGCGACCGCCTACAGGATGTGGGTTGACGGCGCGCCCCTGTCATCGAACGGGAAGGTCGGCACGTCCCGCGATACCATGGTCCCCCAATACCTGCCGAAAATTTCAATCTTCAAGCCCAGCGGTACTTCGATCCAGATCGTGCTCCAGGTTTCCAATTTTTATCACCGAAAGGGAGGCCCCTGGGAGGTCATTGAATTCGGCACCGGGGACCAGATCATAGAAAAACGCGAAGACCGCAACCAGCTCGAGCTGTTCATTTTCGGAGCATTGCTGATCATGGCGGTATATCATTTTGCGCTCTATCTTTTCAGGACAAAAGACAAATCCCCGCTCTTCTTCGGCATCGTCTGCCTTGCCGTTGTCGGGCGCCTGATCGTGACCGGGGAGCGTTTTTTCATTTCCCTGTTCCCCTCGATCAACTGGGAAGTCGCGCTCAAGATAGAATATATCTGTTTTTACATGTTCACGCCCCTGTTCATGATGTATTTTGAAAAGCTGTTCCCCCAGGAATTTTCGAAACCGCTGTTGCGGATTTCCCAGTGGCTGGGGGCGGCGTTCATCCTCTTCGTGATCGTAACGCCGGCGACGGTCTATTCATATTCGATACCGCCGTATCAGATCATCACCGTCGCGTTCGGATTGTACCTGCATTACGTCGTCATCCGGGCGATCATGAAAAAACGGGAAGGCGCCATCCTTCTTATTGTCAGCGGGGAACTATTTTTCATCACGGCCATCAATGATTTTTTCGTGGCGAATGAATTCTACCATGCGATCAGCCTGGTGCCCCTGGGGCTCCTGATATTCATCACCTTCCAATCCATCATCCTTTCCAAAAGGTTTTCCAACGCTTTTTCCACCGTGGAGACGCAATCGGCACAGCTGAAGATCGACGAGGAAGAGCTCCGGGAAAAGAACATAGCCCTGGAAAACAGCAACCGGATCAAGGACATGTTCCTGGCCAACACCTCCCATGAGCTCAGGACTCCCCTCCACGGCATGATCGGGCTTTCCGAATCGATGCTGGGAGGCTCGGCGGGCGCCCTTCCCCCGAAGGCCGTTGAGAACCTTTCACTCATTGTGTCGAGCGGCCACAGGCTCTCCGGCATGGTCAACGACCTCCTGGACATGGCCAGGATCCAGGACGAGGGCCTTTCGCTGAACCTCCGGCCCGTGGACCTGCATTCCCTCGGCGAAATGGTGGTGAGGCTCTCCATTCCCCTGGCCGGGGGGAAGCCGCTGGAAATAATCAACGGCATTTCGCAGGACATGCCGGCGGCGCAGGCCGACGAGGACCGCCTGCGGCAGGTGCTGCATAACCTGGTGGGAAACGCGATAAAGTTCACCAACAATGGAAGGATCGAATTGACCGCCCGTGTCGTGGATCGGCCCGTCGAAGACGGCGACGAAGACGATGACGACGATAACTGCCGGATGATCGAGGTGAGAATATCGGACACCGGCATCGGCGTTCCGGAGGAGTACAGGGAGAGGATATTCGAGGCCTACCAGCAGGTTGACGGGGGCGACACGCGCCGGTATCCCGGCACCGGCCTGGGCCTGGCCATAGCAAAGCAGATCGTGGAGTTTCACGGCGGCGCGATCAGGGTGGAGCCCAACCCGGGCGGGGGCTCCGTGTTTTCCTTCACGGTGCCGGCGCTGCACGGCGTCATGGCCGAGAACCGGGAGGCGGTCGTCTTCGAGGGCATGAGCGAAGCGTCCGGCGACGGCGCGCCCGGCCAGGCCCCGCTGTCCGAAAAAACCGACGGCGACGCCTACGACAACAACCCGGTCCTCCTTGTCGTGGATGACGATCCGGTGAACGTGAGGGTGCTCCAGTCATATTTCGAGTCGAAGCGGTGCACGGTGAGAACGGCCCCGGACGGGATCGGCGCCCTCGATCTCCTCGACCGTGACGATACCATCGAGCTCGTGCTCCTGGACATCATGATGCCGGTCATGTCCGGGTACGAAGTGTGCCGGAGGATTCGCGCGACCCGGTCGGCGGAGCAGCTCCCGGTGGTGATGCTCACGGCGAAGAACATGATGGCCGACATCGACGCCGCCTTCGAGGCCGGGGCCAACGACTTCATCGTGAAGCCCTTCCGCATCAGCGAACTCCACGCGAGGGTGAGCACGATGCTGAAGCTCCGGAAAGTGCGTAAAACAGCGTCGTCGGGCCTCACCATCCGCGACAGGAACAGGGTCTATTCCATTGCCTTCAGCGATATCATCTATATCACGTCGTTCGCCAAGAATATCGTGATCCACACCGAGGCGGAGGACATCGAGCTTCCGGTCCTCATGAAGGAGATAAGCGAGCGCCTCCCGCCTGACCTGTTCGCGCGGATCCACAAGAGCCATATCATCAATACCGCGTACATTCACAGCATTACCCACGTTCTGTACGGCCGCTACCGAGTGCGCCTCAAGGACAGCGACGACACGGAACTCCCGGTGGGTCGGGCTTACGCTGAAACCCTGCTGAAAAATGCTTAGATTAAATTATTCATCACTCCGGCCGAAGCGGATGTCCCGGATCGGGACTGGAATATGAAAGGTGGGCCATTTCACATAGGCCCCCCTTTCGATCCCCCCTCGTGGTCGCTCAGGTGCCGCGACAGGCTTTTTGCAAAAAACTCGTCTCGCCCACGGTGTGGGACTCGACTCAAACACGTTTTGCGATTGGTGTCCGCCTAACGGCGGACGGTTTGAGATACTCACTTTAAATTTAATCCAATGTTAATAATAAACCCTTATTTATTCTTTAAAATTCTTTTAGAAGCGAGGCAGGATGCCGAGCGCCTCGGATGCGGCTGAGGACCGCCAGGATGGCGATCCGCAAGCCGCATTGATTGAGCATTCTATATAATAAGTCAGAAGGCCGTCGCGCCGTCTGAGCGACCGCGAGGGAGAGTGGAGAGAGGGTGTTCGCGTAAACACCCTCTCTCCATTGGCACAACCCGCTCCGGGTTGCCTGCAAACAAAAAATAACTCGATAGATAGCGTTATTGAATGCATCCTGCATCATATCTGCATCTCTGCGGCTTAGCAATGCACGGGAGGATGTCGCTACTAGCATCACCCGACAAACAGGATGATTCATTGGCACTGGCATCCTGCAGGGTATCAAGCGAGACTGTGCGGATAAGACAAATGCGAAATTTCGCCGCGAAACAACATCTAAATCCTGAATCCCCGGAGCGTGTATCGATCGTCTTTCACTGTCGCCATGGCCCTGTCGATCGCGGGCTTTATCCTGCTTGCCGGAACGTTGAACATGCCGAGCCCCGTCTCGATGAGAAACGGGATCTTGGCGTTGAAATCGATGTTCCCGCTGAAAAACCGCTCTGCGATGAAGCTGAGCCGCATCCCCCTCAGGGCAAGGGTCCTGAGGTGATAATCCCGGTCGGTGAAACCCTTGTTGTACCTGTGGAAAAATTCCCGGTTCCTGGCGGCGTTCATTTTAACCAGCATTTCGGTGATCCGCCATGAGTTGTACGATTCGTAATACAGCTCGGCCACGCGGTCGTACTTTTCGACCGACTTCATCTCGAGGGCGTAAATGAGCGCGTATTTCAGCGCGGGATCGGTCTCGGTCCCGATGATCTCGCCGGCCTTTTCCATTATCGTGTCGTACACGTCGATGACGATCAGGAGGAGTATATCCTCCTTGTCCCTGAAAAAATGATACAGCGAGCCGGTCAGCACGCCCGCCCTCTCGGTGATCTGCCTGATCGTGGTCTTCTTGTAGCCCTGCGCTATGAATAGCTCGTAGGCGATGGAAAGGATCTTCGCTTTTATGTCCCTGGCCTTCTCTTCCCTGTTCAATGGTCTCTCCCGTGCGTCTTCCGGATCACGTGGTCGGTCTTTCATCATATGATGGCATGTCGGACGTTCGTCACTCTAGGCAGGAGCTTTTTTTTGCCAAATACTAAATTGACCACCTGAATAAATAATTTGAACGCGTTCAAAAATGCGTTGACAAATTTGAACATGTTCAATATAGGATATACCTGTCGTCGGGCCGGTATCTTCCGCCGATGAACGATGTCATGTATGGGGGGCTTTTATGATCAGGACAATCAAACGCAGGTATTCCAGGGTAAAGGGCACGTTCCGCGCGGTCACCCTGAAAAAGGGCAAAGCTATATCGGTCGGGAGCGTCCTTGAAAAACAGGCCTTGAAGCGGCCGAACAAACCGCTTATCCTTTTCGAGGACCGGGTCATCTCGTACCGCGATTTCAACGAGGCGGCGAACCGCTATGCCCATCTCTTTCTGTCGATGAACTTCGCGAAGGGGGACACGGTCGCGCTCTTCATGAACAACCGCCCGGAGTTCCTGATCATCCACGCCGGCCTCGCGAAAATCGGCGTGGTGCCGGCGCTGGTGAACGGCAATATCCGCGGAAAGGCGCTCGCGCACGCACTGAACATCGTCGACGCGAAAGCCGCTATCGTCGGGCGCGAGTATGTGGAGGAATATCTGGCCGTCATTAAAGATGTCAAGCTTTCGAATCCCGCCACGATGTATATTGAAAAAGACGGCACCGATATGAAAACACCCTCCGGCATGAGCGATATCGGGCCTATCCTCGAAAAACAGCCGAAGGACAATCCCTCCATCGGGTTTTCGATCACCACGAAAGACACCCTCGAGTATATCTACACCTCCGGGACCACGGGCATGCCCAAGGCCACGCAGCTGACCCATCACAAGTGGGTGCAGCTCGGCCACGCGCTGGGCGGGATGTGCCTCAGGGCCATATCGGACGACGTGCAGTACTGCTGCCTTCCCCTCTACCATAACAGCGGCATCAACATCGCCTGGCCGACGACTCTGATGAGCGGCGGCACCCTGGCGCTTCGCAATAAATTCTCGGCCTCGAATTTCTGGAGCGACGTGAGAAAATACAACGCGACGCTGTTCGTGTACGTGGGCGAGCTGTGCCGCTACCTTAACAACCAGCCCAGGAAGGACGACGACGCCGACAATCCCCTGCGCTTCATTCTCGGAAACGGAATGCGGGGCGATTACTGGGAGGAGTTCCAGCGGCGCTTCGGGATCGAGCGCATCGTCGAGGTGTACGGCGCGACAGAGGGCGTGGGCGGGCTCATCAACATCAACGGCGTCCCCGGGATGATCGGCAAGCTCAGCAGCGCGGGAGTGGTGAGGATGGGCGAGGTCGCGCGGTACGACCCGCAGAAAGGGGAAGTCGTCCGGAACGACCGCGGGTTCGTGGTCAAGTGCAGGCCCGGCGAAACGGGCATGTTCCTCGCGAAAATCGACGACCGCAGCCCCTTTTCCGGATACAAGGGAAACAGAAAGGCGACGAGCGAAAAGATCATCGAGAACGTCTTCCGCAAGGGGGACAGATATTTCATCAGCGGAGACCTGTTCAAGCTTCACAAGGGCGATTACGTGTCGTTCGTGGACCGTCTCGGAGACTCGTTCAAGTGGAAGGGCGAGCTGGTCGCTACCAACGAGGTGGCGGACATCCTGAACCGGTTCGGCGGCATCGAGGACTGCAACGTGTACGGCGTGACCGTGCAGGGCGCGGAGGGGCGCTGCGGCATGGCCGCCCTGACCCTGCTGCCGGGAAACGGCTTCGACTGGAAGGATTTCGCCGCGTACGTCGAGGCGAACCTGCCGGTATACGCGCGTCCGTACTTCGTGCGCGTGCGCGGCGAGAAGGACGCGACCTCGACCTTCAAGCAGGTGAAGATATCGCTGCAGAACGAGGGGTTCGATCCGGGCATCGTCGGCGACCCGCTCTATTTTCTCGACCCGCAGAAATGGACCTATCGCGAAATCGTGCCGGAATTGTACCGGGACATCCAGTCAGGCGCGATCAAGTTCTGACGCGTTGCATGGTAAAATAGAAGGAATATGCGATCGCCGATTACTCGCGCATCCCTGCATCTGTTCACGGGGACACGAGTACATCCGCATCGGCCATTCAGAAAATATCCGGAGCCGGGCGGGGACAGCCGGGCACCTCATGGCTCCTGCCGAGGAGGTCTTTTCCGGTATTGACACCCTCGCCTGTTTTTCTCTGGAGCAGGACGGTCTTTATTTTCGCGTGCCGTGTTGTCACACGCTTTTGACATTGCTCAGCAACCACACCGGAAAACCGCCGTAGGGATTCTGCCAGGTGTCATACGTCGTGAATCCATATTTCTGATAAAATTGCAGGTTGCTCTCTGTCGACGTTTCCAGGTACACGGGCAACCTGTCGTTATTGTTCGACAAAAAATCACCGAGCAATTGTTTCCCGACACCCCTATTCTGTTGCACCTGATCGACCGCGATGAAGATGAGATGTAAGAAATCCTCTTTCGGAAGCCGGATGTTGATGTATTCTTCTTTCGTTTTCACTTCGCGTACTCGTGAAATGCCTATCACTGTAAACAATACCCGTATCAGGCGGAATGTATCGCCCACGGCGGTTTTTTTCTTCGATGGTATCTCGGCGAGGATAACGCCATTGCGGTCATCGCTCATATATGCACAATTGCTTCTCACGCACTGAATATATTGATACTCCATGAGTCTTTTGAGGCTCTTCTTTCTGTCACGCCCCTCTTTTATGAGCCAGTTTATCCCTTTATTGGAGACAAAGGCATTACAGAGAATGTCCGTTGCGCGATCCATGTCCCGCATTGTCAATTGTATCATTGGATTCCTCCCCTTCCATGAATGTAGCACTGCGCGTGCCGATGATGTCGATTACCGAGGCGGCCTGATACGTAATCGTCGGGACGCGTCGGGCGCGATTCAGCGCGCGGCTAAATCGAATGCACAGTATGACCGGCAATGTGATTGGCGTTGTGTTTTCAGACGTATTCCTCTTTCAAATTTCGGGAAAATCAGCGGCCTTCACAGCGCACGACCGCCCCGGCATGGTCCGGAAGCCGGAACGTGCCGGCCTGCCTGATGAGTTTCTTGCCGTTCCAGTTATCGTGGGTACGATAGCCGTCCCTGTCCTTCACGAGATACACGCGAACCTCCTCGCAGGGATAGTAGACGGGTCCGCGCGCCCGGCCGTCGGGCTGCGGGCCCGCCCCCGTCCATGTTTCCCGGTGCCAGTTGACGCGCACGACGGTCCCCGCGGCGATCCCTCCCCTAGTGTCAACATAGTTGTCGCCTCATATGGAGGAGTCAACCATGAAATAC
>CAYRGX010000037.1:0-40185 GCA_964423905.1 uncultured Leptospirales bacterium
GTCGACCCAGGAATCGCCTTCTTTGGCGATCGCGCGGATGGCCGTCGGGGCGGTGTAGAAAATGTTGACTTTCCATTTCTCGACGACTGCCCAGAAGCGACCGAAGTCGGGATAGCTGGGAACGCCTTCGAACATGATCGTGGTGGCGCCGTTCGCGAGCGGTCCATACACGATATAGGAGTGTCCCGTGACCCAGCCGACGTCAGCCGTACACCAGTAAACGTCTCCGTCATGGTAGTCGAAGATCATCTTGTGGGTAAACGCGACGAAGGTCAGGTATCCACCGGTGCCGTGCATGGCGCCTTTGGGTTTTCCGGTCGAACCGGAGGTGTAAAGGATGAACAGAGGATCGGTTGCGTCCATGTGTTCGGGCTCGCATTTCGCGTCCGCCTTCGCCATTTCTTCGTGCCACCATTTGTCGATCTTGTCGTTCCAGGTGCACTTGATCTGGTCGCCGACGCGCTTCACAACTATGTGCAGTTTGACATTGGGACATTCGGTGAGGGCTTTGTCCGCGTTGTCTTTCTGGGGAACGGCTTTCGCTCCGCGGAAGGTTCCGTCGCAGGAGACGAGCACGCGGCTGTCACAGTCGACGATACGGTCACGGAGTGCTTCAGCGGAGAAACCGCCGAAAACGACCGAGTGAATGGCCCCGATGCGCGTACAGGCCAGGATACCCATGGCCAGTTCGGGAATCATCGGAAGATAGAAGGTGACGCGGTCGCCTTTTTTCACGCCATGAGACTTGAGCACGTTGGCGAACTTGCAGACTTCCGCATGGAGCTGCTTGTACGTAAAAGTCTTGGAATCGTTGGGATCGTTCCCTTCGAAGATAAGGGCGACCTGATCGCCGCGTTTCTCCAGGTGACGGTCGAGACAGTTGTAGGACACGTTCAGTTTCCCGCCGGGGAACCATTTGATTTTAAAATCCTTGAGCTCCTTCGCGTAATTACAATCCTGAACTTTGTCCCATTTTTTAAACCAGGTTACATACTCCTCGGCAATTTTTGCCCAGAAAGCATCGGGATTGCTGATGGATTCTTTCCACATCTTTTCATAATCCGCCCGGCTCTTAATGTAGGCTTTTTCTCTGAATTTCTCAGGAACCGGATAGATTTCCTTAAGAGTGACTTCTGCCATTGAATACCTCCGAAAAAAATATTTATATTGGTTATCGCCAGTAGTGTCGTGCGGGCGCTGTCGGCTCGTGGCCCGGGCAATCCCAATATTGCTTGCTCATTCAGTTGGACTTCGGCTGATGTTTCTTCAGGTAGTCCGCGATCAAACCGTCGTATCTGTTCGTCTTCTCGAACACCTTGACCGCCAGCCGGTAGTTGGTCTCAAGACTAACCACGCCGTTGTTCTTGCGCATGTCGTCGAGCACCGCTTCATAGTCCGCGGGATCCGTGACGACGGTCACGCTTTCGAAGTTTTTCGCGGCGGATCTGAGCATGGCAGGTCCGCCAATATCGATATTTTCAATCGCCTCCTGGAACGTGGTTCCCGATTTAGCAATCGTCTTTTCAAACGGATAGAGGTTTATTACCACCATGTCGATGGGCTCGATATGGTGTTCGTGCATCAGGCGTATGTGTTCAGGATTGGCCCGCAGTCCGAGCAACCCTCCATGAATTTTCGGATGCAGTGTTTTGACCCTGCCGTCCATCATCTCGGGAAATCCGGTATAATCGGACACGTCCATGATGGTGAGACCTGATTCACGAAGGGTTTTCGCCGTGCCCCCGGTCGAAAGGAAGTGGACATTGAACCGGGAAAGCTCTTTGGCGAAAGCAACTATTCCGGATTTATCCGATACGCTGATCAAAGCCTTTTCGATTTTTGCCATTACCCTGGAAAACTCCGAGATGGTTGAAAGGACATGGATAAATCCCAAAATTTGTCCGATTTGTCACAGTAAAAAATTTATGTTTATTAATTCAAGCATTTTTTTCATCATGGATCCGGACGTAATAAAATAGTTCAGGATCGGAGGCATGAAAAAATTCTCCCGTGAAGAACGAAGACTGATCGCGGGCATGAGCTTTCTCATGGGCGCCCGGATGCTGGGAGTCTCCCTCCTCATCCCGGTTATGTCCATAATCGCGACCGAAATGAAGGGATCGACCTTGGCCCTCGCCGGTGTCGCCGTCGGCATTTTCGGGATATCCCAGACCGTCATGCAGGTTCCGATGGGATGGCTGAGCGACAGGTGGGGACGGAAACGCGCCACCATGCTCGGGCTCGGGATTTACCTGCTCGGCACCGTCCTGTGCGGTTTCTCCGTCAACGTGGAACAACTCATCGCAGGCAGGATAATTGCGGGCGCGGGCGCGTTCCAGGGCGTTGCCATGGCCTGGCTCACCGACGGCATTGACGAGGGACGGCGCAACGAGGCCCTGTCCTTTGTCGGGATGAGCATCGGCGCGGCGGTGATACTCGGGTTCACCTTCAGCCCGGTCATCGCCGGCTATGCGGGAACCATGTGGCTCTTCCACGTCTGCGCCGCGTTCACCCTGGTCGCGATCATACTCGCATGCCTGTTCCTCGAGGAGGGGAGCGCGCCGGCTTCCGGCAAGGCCGCGCACGCGCCGGCGGCGGCCGAAGTCGGGCTCGCGCGCATCATGTCCGACCGGGACCTCGCGCTTCTGAACGCGATGGGGCTGACCGGCAATCTTGTCATGAGCGCGGTATTTTTCGCCCTGCCCCTCATGCTGAAACCGGCCATCCCCGTGTCCGGGATGTGGAAAATATTCGTGCCCATGGCCGTGGCGGGAACCGCCTGCATGTATTACTTCGGGAAGAAAGCCGATGTCATCGGCACCGGGAAAGTGGTCGCTGCGGCGTGCGTCTTCGAAGGGGCGGGACTCGCGCTCCCGCTGCTCTCCCATGATACGACGGTGCTCGTCGCGTCGTTCATGCTGTTCTACGCCGGGCACTGTGTGCTCTCGCCGGTGCTTCCCGCGGCGGTTTCGCACTACCCGTCCGCGCGCCAGAAGGGAACGGTCATGGGGATATTCAACTCCGGCCAGTTCATCGGCTCGGGGCTCGGGGGAATGCTCGCGGGTGCGATGATGAAATACGATCCTGCGTGGCTTTTCGCGGCGCTCCTCGCCTTTCTTGCATGCGCGGGCATGGCGATGGCCTGGTTCACCGACTTCCGCCGGCGCCCCCCGATGCCCTGAGTCGCGGGAGCGCGAATTTTTTCAGGTAGGCGGCCACCCCCTGGGCGTGTTCCACGCACACGTCCTTTTTATGGCCCTTCAGGGTGAAGGGTTCGTCCCGCAGGGATCCCGCGCTCGCCTCGGGACCGAACATCATCCCCCCCACCGATCCCGCGAAATGGTCGTGGGGCTCGATGCCGCAGAGAACGGCCCAGGCCAGCGCCCAGAGCGACGCCGTCTTGAAGAGGTTATATCCCCCTCCTCCCGTGACGAGTATCCTGGACGAGCGTTCGTTGACGCATTTCAACACGTGCTCGTACCCCCCGCTCGTCAGGTTCAGATGCGCCAGCGGGTCCTCCCGGTGCGCGTCACCGCCGACCTGCAGGCATACGACGTCCGGGCTGAAGAGGTCGAGCGCCTCCGGCACGACGGCGTCGAAGGCGAGGCGGTAGGTCTCGTCGTCGCTGTCCTGGAGGAGCGGGATATTAAGGGTGTATCCCGCCGAATTACCGAAACCGATCTCGTTCTCGTAACCGCTCCCGGGGAACAGGCTCTGCCCCGATTCGTGGATGGAAATCTTCAGCACGCGCTGATCGTCGAAGAACGCGGCCTGGACCCCGTCGCCGTGGTGCGCGTCGATGTCGATATATGCGACCCTGAGCCCGGCCCGGAGCAGCTCCTTGATCGCGATCACGATATCGTTGATATAACAAAACCCGCTCGCATGATCTTGCATCGCGTGGTGATAGCCGCCGATGGGATTGAACGCGACGCGCGTCCCGCCATCCAGAAGGATGCGCGCTCCGCGCAAGGTGCCGCCGGACGATGCGGCGGCGAACGTAAAGATTCCGGAAAAAATGGGATTGTCGCTCGTGCCGAGACCGTAATGGAGGTAGCGAACGTCGAACTCGCCGCGATCGCAGATTCTGAGCATCCGGATATACTCCGGGTCGTGGAAGGAGGTTATTTCCTCGTCGGTAAGGGGTATCGCGGGCTCTATCCGCTGGTTTTTCTCGAAGATCAGGGAATGGCGGTGAAGAAGATCGAGCATCTGCCTGGCGCGTACGGGTTTGAACGGATGGGTGGGGGAGTATTCCGTTGAAGCGAGTCCTTCCGAATAGATAAGTACATTATCCATGGCGATTGCCTCGATTCTATAGCCATATAAATATAGGCATCAGACTTGTCAATGTATAAAAAAATTTAAGTAATATCCTTCTTTGAACGTTTTACCCTTTTATATATAAAATACACGACGGCGATCACGACCAGCGCGATGCCCGCCGCGATGTTGTATTTTTCGAGTATGTTCGCGAGGGCCGCCTTGACCGCGGACCATTCCTTCCCCAGGGTGAAACCGACCTGGATCCAGATAAGGTTCCACACCGCCGCGCTCGCGAGCGAGAGGGAAAAAACCTTTACCGCGTTGAGCCTGGATATTCCCGATACGACGGATATGACCGAGCGCACCCCAGGCAGAAAACGGTTAGCCAGTACCACCAGCAACCCCCTTCGCCTGAACCACTCTTCCGCGGCGAGGATGCTCTCGGCGCTGAAAAACCGGTAGTTTTTTTTCATGAAAAACTCCCGCTCGAGCACGCGCCCCACGGCATAGAGCGCCATGAACCCGAACACGCTCCCGATCGTGGTGCAGGCGTAGACGCCCCAGTAGTTGAGCCTTTTCTGTCCAACCAGGAACGCCCCGAACGCGGTAATGGTGTCCCCCGGGATGGGGGGGAAGAGGTTTTCCACGATCGCGCTCAGGAACAGAAAAATGTACAGAAACGCATCGTTCTGGGGGAGAAGGAAATCGATTATTTGCTGGAGCAGGTCTTCCATTGATCATGTCCTTGCCGGGGATGGAGTGGAACCGAGCATGTCGACCACCACCAGGGTCACATCGTCCTCGAAATCCAGACCGTCGCAGTTCCATTCAGCGAGGCGGGAGATAAGGCTGTCGGAGAACTCGTCCGGGGAAACATCGGAGTGCGAGAGTATGAAGTCAAGAAAATTGTCCATCCCGAAGAATTCCCCCCCGTCGTTTCGGCATTCGATGATGCCATCGGTGTAAAAAATAATCCTGTCGCCTGGCATGAGCTCCATGTCGCTTTTTCCTATCTTCGGGTCCTTTACGATGCCGATGGCCTTCCCGGATGCGCTCAACTCGATAACGCGGTTTTCGTTTTTCCGGGCCACGAGCGCAGGGAAGTGCCCGGCGTTCGACAGGGACAGTTTTCCCTTCGCGGTATCGAACAGCGCGTACGACGCGGTGATGAACTGCGTCCCGCATTTGTCGGACAGGGCGTTGTTTATCTCAACGAGGACGTCCCCCGGGGAATCTGCGATGGTTTTCTGCAGGGAAAAAGCTATCTTGATCATCGAAGCGATGATCGCCGACGGGATACCGTGCCCGGACACGTCGGCGATGAGGATGCCGATGCGGTCGTCGTCGATCACGTGAAAATCGAAAAAGTCGCCCCCCACGAACTGCATGGGAAGATAGCGGCTCCTGACGACGAGGTTCCTGATGACGGGTTCCCTGTCCGGGAGGATGGATTGCTGGATTCTTTTCGCGATCTCGAGTTCTTTCTGAAGGGCGATGAACGTGTTGTTCTCCTTGATCGCCACCCTGAGCGAAACGAGCGTTCTCACCCTGGCGAGGAGCTCGTGCGTGTCAAACGGCTTGGAGAGGTAATCGTTCGCGCCGGCGTCGAACCCGGCAACGATGTCGGGGAGCTGGTTCTTCGCGGTCAGCATTAGCACCGGGAGCTCGTAGAGGGAGTGTGTCATCCGGAGCTTCCTGCAGACGTCGAGCCCGGACATGCGGGGCATCATGATGTCCAAAATCACTAGGTCCGGATGACTGTTCTCGATGATGCGGAGCGCCGATTCCCCGTCCGAGGCGAGGAGGATGGTGTAATCCTGGAGCGAGAGGTGGTTGGACAGCACGCGGAGGTTCACGGGCTCGTCGTCAACGATCACGATCCGGATGCCGCCCTCGGGAGTGTCGCGCTGAACGTGAATGTCCTCCACCGAAAGGTTTTCCGCGGCGACCGCGGGGAGCTCCAGCTCGTTTTCCGCGTGCACCTGTGCCGCGCTCAGCGGGAGGGAAAAGATGAAGTTCGATCCCTTCCCGAGCTCCGACTCAACCCTGATGCTTCCGCCGTGGAGCTCGATAAGCTTCTTCGTGATGCTCAGCCCGAGCCCGGTCCCGCCGTACTCGCGTGCGATGGACGCGTCGACCTGTTCGAACGACTGGAAGATATCGGAGAGCCTGTCCTGCGGAACGCCGATGCCGGTATCGCTTACCGTTATCTCGGCCCGGTCTCCCGCCCCGGCGCCGGTCAGCGCGGCGGATATCCTGACGTAGCCTGTGTTCGTGAATTTTATCGCGTTCCCGGTGAGATTGATGAATATCTGCTGGAGCCTGTTCTCGTCGGCCACGACCAGGGGGAAGTCAGCCGGCACGTCGTTCACGAGCTCGATGGTTTTCCCGTGGAGAAGCGACCGGCTCAGGAAAAATACAAGACCCGTGAGCTGCCTCAGGTCGATGGCCCTGAGCTTGAGTTCGATGCCGCTGTTCCTAAGCCTGGAATAATCGAGGATGTCGTTGATCAGGTTCGCCAGGCGCTTGCCGCTCGAAACGATGAGCGAGAGGTTGAGCCTGGTCTCCTGCGAAAGCGTGCCGGTCGCGCCCTCGATGAGTGATTCGGCGATACCGATGATCCCGGTAAGCGGCGTCCTCAATTCGTGCGAGGTATTGGCAAGGAATTCGTCCTTGAGGCGGTCGGCCTTGCTCAGGTTCTCGATGGCGAGTTCCTGCGAGCGGATCGCCTCCCGCTGCGCGTTTTCCTTTTCGCGCTTCATGGTGTTGATCTTGTCCCCCAGGCCGATTGAAAGCAGTATGTACTGGAGAACGATGCCGATCTGCAGGGCGTACGTCGTGAAGAGGTTCGTCGGCAGCACGGCGATCACCTTGAGCGCGTAGATCAATCCCCCGCTTATCCCGAACAGCCACGAGATCATGTAATATGCCGCGGGCCTGGACCTCCTGAAAACCTCCACCGTACTTGTCGCCAGAAGGAGCGGGAGCGACAGCAGCGCGAATCCCACCTGTATCTGGACGGCCCACGAATAACCCACTGCGAGCTGCGCGGGGACCGCGGCGCCGATCAGCACGAGCAGGGCCACGAAGCCGCGGTCGACGAGGGGCAGCCGTTTCTTAAGATCAAGGAAGCTCCTCGAAAACTGGACCAGCGACATGAGGGTGATCGCGATCGAAAACGGGATCACGTGGTTGAACCGCTCCAGGCTCGCGGTCCAGAAGTATTCGAAGAGCGTGCCGTTCTGCGCGAGCTGAAAAAAGGCGATACTCAGCACAAAGAGCAGATAAAAAAGATACGACCTGTCC
Organism: uncultured Leptospirales bacterium; assembly: GCA_964423905.1. Lineage (GTDB taxonomy): Bacteria > Spirochaetota > UBA4802 > UBA4802 > UBA5550 > CAYRGX01. The sequence goes on from CAYRGX010000037.1 coordinate 7,573, forward strand.
CTGGTCGAGATGGACAGGAAACAGTTGAAGATGAAAATAAAAAAGACGATCCCGAAATAGATTCCCAGCATGTACTGGTCGTTATGGTCCTTCCTGGTGAAGGCCTCGGCCGTCCACAGGGTGAGCGGAATTTCAAGCCGGTCCTGGTTCCGGAAACGGAGATAATACGTCGCCTCTGCGCCGGGTTCGACCGGCACTGAAAAGACGAAGAACCTGTTCGGGAACTCCCTCGTGGAAAAGGGGCGGGAAAAACCCGTGGCGCGGACGAGCTTCGGGGCGGAACTCCCTTCGCCCCGATACACGTCGATATAATCCATCAGCGGGTAGCTCAGCTCGAGGATCCAGTTTCTCGGAACGTTTTCATCCCCCCGTATCGTGAACCGTACCCAGTAGACCGAGCCGGTGAAGGCGAAATTCGGCACGTCCTCGCGGCATGCGACAAACCGGCCCGCGTGGCCGCCGGACACATCGGCGATGCCTAGCTTCCCTGTACGGTCTTCCAGATACTCCATGTAGGAGCCGAGTACGTGCGCCCTATCTCCCCGCGAAAGCTCGAGCGTTGCAGCCCATGCGCGCGCCGAAATAAGAAGAAAGACCGCTGTCAGGCATCGCCGCAGAATCATCGTACCACCGCGTAAGGATGTCGGGATCGCGCGAATCAGGGGCCCTCTCAACAGCACAGCGTCCCCTTCTTAATAACTGGGGTTCGCCTTCATGCAAAAAGCAAGTATATTTTGGGGATATATCCCCCGCACCAAAAAAAAGCCCCGCACGACGCGGGGCCCATGAATCCAAACCGAGGTAACGATTAAAACGTATATCGTACCTCGAGGGTGCCCAGATGCCTGTCGACCCCCATCCTGTGCGCCCACTGGATGCCGAGGGTCGCGCTCACTCCATTGGTGAACTTGTACATGATGTTGGGGTTCACCACGTAATCCCATTTGTAGAACTTGGGATCGGTGCACAACCACCAGCGGATCTGAACGTCGAGCGCAGACCCGGTGAGGAAGCTCCTCTGAATGACACTCGAGATGATATACTTGTAAGGATACTGCTGGTCGTATCCCTCAATGATGTCTTTCGACGGGGTCTTCCATGCGTTCATCTTCATCATGGTGCCGATCAGGTTGCTGTATTCGACCGGCTTGGTGTAGTTGATCGTCCACACCTGGCCCACATACAGGGACAGGTAAATCTTGCCGAAAATGTTCGTGGACTCGGGACCGGTCAGATAGGTGACCGAGGAGTTTTTCTTCGTGTCGTCATGGCCCTTGTGGTCGCTCCTGATCATGGCGTTGGCCGAGATCTTCCAGGTGAGAACCTCTCCCGCGGCGATGCCCAGGTCGAAGGTCGGGGTCATGGCCCTGTTGTAAACCAGTTCGGTCCTGACGATCGATGGCAGGAATATCGGCATCGGGGAGCCCGGGAACGATTGGTACGCTCCCCACATCTTGATGCTGGTATCGGGCATGTCGTCGAACCCGTACAGGAACCCGAGGCCGTAGCGGACCGCGGTGCCGAGGTTACCCGAAAGGCGTGCCGCGTACTCGCTGTTCCTTATCTCGAACCTGGGCCGCGTTAAGGTCTGAGCGCCCTTTTTGTATACGATGTCCATTGGGATTTTCGCCGGCTGGAAGAGCGGTATCCAGATGAGCTCGAGTTTCTGCTTGGCGAAAAAGAAGCTCAGGTCCGCGGCGGTCACCGCGAGCCTTGAGTCCTCGAACACGCTGCTCATGGTGGTGTAATCCCAGGGAATGATCACGTCCGAGGGTGTCTCGATCCCCTCGATCTCCCCCCACGATATGATCTGGTGCCCCGCGCGGAAAGTCACGTGCTTGCTGTAAAGGTCCACGTAGGTTTCCCTGACCATGAAGGTCGGCATGTTGTCCAGTTTCGAGCGGTCGTACTGCGGAAAATACGTCAGGTATTCGCGCACTTCGTAGGGAACGGCAAAGAAGTTATAGTACTTCTGAAAGCAGGTCTTTTCGCCGACCGCATTATACTCGACCCTGAGCGCCGAGTAAAAATGCGCGACGTCATAGGCGTTGCCCTCGAGCTCAAGCTGAAGGGTCGCGCCGATGCGCTGCATCTCGTACTTGGACGTGTTCCACTTGTTGCGATCCCTACGGTCGTCGTTCCGGCCGACGGCGAAGTTAGCCTGGGCGTACCCGTGGATGGAGAAGGAAACGTCTTTCTTCTCGCCCTTTTCGTCCTGGGTCCTGTCCTTTTTATCGTCCACCTTGTCCGCCGCGGCGTCAATGTCCTGCGCGTACAGGGTTCCGCATGCGAACAGGGATATAATAAGCGCTGTCAGAATTCTTTTTAATTTCATGTATCCTCCTGGAAAAGCAGAACGGCACCCGCCGTCACCACCACTTTTTATTGAGGTACTGCTCGGTGAAGATATCGGGCTTCACGTTGGCATCGCCCTCGAACCTGAGGTTGCCGAAAAGGAGCTCGGTCCTGGTGCCGGTCTGGACGTTCTTCATCTCGAGACCGGTCTCGTAATAGACCTTCTTCCCTTTGGCATTATTGGCAAAGGTGTGAGAGAGAAGCCGCAATTCCTTGAACTTGGCCATCTTTTCATCATAGTAATCCATCTTGAGCGTGAGCATGGATTTCTTCTCGATGTAGATTACCCTGCGGCCGTAGCCGAGCTCGCTCTTGAGTTTCGGCGTGGCAGGCTGGCACTCGACAACGTTGCAATCGTAGGATTTACCCTTATAGGTCGCCTTATCATCGCGAAGCCACTTATATGTCCACTCGGTGAAGTCGGGCTTGCCCATGTCATTGTTGAAAAAATCGCTTCCGAAGAAGGGGAGCTTCTTGTCAGCCCCTGTGACCTTCTTGGCCTTGCGGATGCCCTTGAGATACAGCATCTTCATGTCCTGGAGCCCCTTGGCCTTGTAGTTGTAGGCCAGGTAGGCGTTACCCATGTCATCGGCGGGCGACAGAAACGCGGAGATGTATTTCTCGAGCTCGTTCGGGGCGCCGAGGTTCTCGGTGTACGAAGCCATGGCGAGCTTTTTCGTGAACCTGAGTCTCCCGCTGCTGCTGTATATTTTGAGCGTAACCTCCGACCGGCTCTTCTGGAACGTCGGCCTGTCATCGTTCATTTTCATGAGCTTGGTGCCCTTTTCCGCGGGAGTCTCTGCGAGCACCGAGACCGAAAACACCACTGCGACCGCGATACTCGCGAACAATGAGATTTTCTTCATTACTATCCTCCAGATATATTAATGTTGTGTTTTATTGAAGCGGTGAAGGAACGAAATCCCGTCCCCGCGCACCGTTTTAGCCAGGAATCCCGGCCCTGCCCATATGAGGAAGGCCGGCAAGAACCAGAGCCGCTCAGGAGCATTACCATGTTCCTCATTCGGCATCATTTTTTGACATATCAGCAAATCGTTTTAATGTCATGTCTCACCGATAGGTTTGCATAATATTACAGGCACGCGTATAAAGATATGGCACAAAAGCTTGAGCCAGTATGATTACCTGATTATTAACACCATATGAGAGGGATATACCGATGGCCGCACTCGAAGCATAGCAAAATCCTCCTCACCTTTATTGAATATTTTCTTTATATGTTTAATCACTGAAGGGCACGCTGCCAGCAGGATAATTAAAAATCAATATAATTTTTACATTATTTATCCCGCTTTTCCGGTTAATCCATATTTCAACACCCCGGGCCCTAGCTTTCCGGGCTCGGGTTCGCCATCGGGGGCTCGGACGGCGTCATCCCCGGGGATGTGGGCCGGATTCAACCAGGCTTTCACGACGATGATCCCCCCTGCGCTTCGAGCCCCGATGGATGAGCGGCATTTCCCCCGGGGGGAGAATGATTCCGCTCCGGCATCCTGTCATCCACCACGATTTTTTTTTGACAAAACCGCACCCTATTTTGAAACTGGTCGCGACCCGTTCGCGGACGGTATATCGCGCCGAGATTGAACATGGAAAGAATCGCCCCCGAATCGTCAGTCCATATCCCGCTTTTCGACATGCTCATGTGCCTGTCCGGGGCCATTGACCTCGTGAGCCCATCCCTCTCGAACCACAACAGGCAGGTCGCCTACATCGCGTGTTGCATCGCAGCCGAGGCGGGATTGTCCCAGGAAGCCACGGGCGACATCATTATCGCCGGCGCCATGCATGACATCGGCGCCCTCTCGCTCAAGGAGCGGCTGAGCCTTCTGAGCTTCGAGGTCGATAACGTGCAGAAACACGCAGAGCTCGGCTACCGCCACATCAGGTCATTCGGGCCTTTCGCGCACGTAAGCCCCGTGATCCGCCACCATCACATGCACTACCGCGACATTGAAACGGAAGCCCCCGCGGGAGACGAGGTCCTCCTGGCGAGCAGCATCATCTATCTCGCCGACCGGATATCGATACTCATAGACCGCAACCATGAGATCCTCAAACAGGTGCCGCTGATCGTCGAGACCGTGATCTCCGGCAGCGGGACGCTCTTCATGCCCGCCCTGGTTGACGCGTTCGGGCGGCTCGCCGGGCGCGAGTGGTTCTGGCTCTCGATCAACAACAGTGCCATGGAACGGTATCTCCTCGCCCACATGGGAACGAGGAATGTGGTCCTTGACGACGATTCGCTTCTCGCCTTCGCCCGCCTGTTCGGCAGGGTCATCGACTTCAGGAGCCCCTTCACGGCCATCCACTCAAACAGGGTCTCCCTGGTCGCCGGGGCCCTTGCGGATTATGCCGGCATGGGAGCGGTCGAGTGCGCGCACATGGAGATCGCCGGGCTCCTGCACGACCTGGGAAAGCTGGCCGTGTCGACCGAGATACTGGAAAAGCCCGGCGGCCTGTCGCAGGAAGAATGGAACATCATGAAAAGCCACCCCTTTCACACCTACCAGCTCCTGAGCGGGATGACGGGGATAGGGCACATCGCACAGTGGGCATCCCGGCACCACGAAAGGCCCGACGGCACCGGCTACCCGTTCCACCTGGCGGGCGACGAGCTTACCGCGGGGGACCGGGTGCTCTCGGTCGCAGACATCTTCACGGCGCTGACCGAGGAGCGACCTTACCGGCCCGGCATGTCGGTCGCGGAGGCGGTTCGCGTGTTGCAAGACCTCGCCGGAAAATCCGCGATCGATCGCGAGATCGCCGATATCGCAGGCCGCCATGCCGCCGATCTCGACGGGCTCAGGATCACCGCCGAGAAAAAAGTCATCCAGGAATACAAGGAATTCGTCAGGGGCCTCGAGCTCTGACGGCAAGCCATGAATCGGATTCATCCAGTTCATTCATCCCTGTGCCCCATCTCCCGACAGAAACTCCCTCAGGAGGGGGCCCGCAAAATATCATTGACGCGGCCGTTGCATGCGTGTACTACATTTAAGTAGCATACCTCGTTCCGCCCCGGAGGCAGTGCATGAACTATAAAATAATTTTTGCGGGAAAACGTCCATTCGCGATGATGGCAGTCACCGCGCTCCTCTTCGGCACGGGGTGCGTCGATATCATGCATTACTTCGAGCGTTCGGCTGATCAATCCATCAAGGTCATCCTCCGCATATCGGTCGCACGGGTCGGCAAAGAAAAAAAGAAGGAAGGCGGCGCGAATGAAGCACTCGACATACACAAGGGCTTGTACGATCTGAGGGACTGGGGAATCACCCCGGCGCACGCGAACATCGAAGGAGAGTTCGCAAGCGCAATCGAGACAACGTTCACGGTCAAGGACGTTTCGGTATTCGCGAAAAAAACGCCCGGCAGGGAGCTCCCGATAGTGCCTTACATGGACCGGCACGGCCAGTTCGTGTTCGTCTATGAAAACAAGCATACAAAAAACGATAAAAAGACAAAGGATATGGAAATGATCGCGGCAATGCTCTCGTCGACACGATACACCATGGTGTTCGGGGGAAGCTTCAGGCCGGTGAAAGCGGTCATCATCGACGGAAACGATCTTGCCGCCAAGGACCTGATCCGTTACAGGATGGGTCCCCTCGATTTCATTGAGGTCCCCCTGTTCATGCTGCTCACAAGGGACAGCGCCGTGATCATCTCCTTTACGAATGACATTCGCACCGACGATGCAATGTCGGCCCTGAAAAAACGGCACGACCAACGTAAAGCTGAAAAAGAAAAAAGGGACAAAGAAGAAAAAGCGAAGAAGGCGACTTGATGATCGCGGTTGATACGAACCGCTGAGAGAAAGATCGCAAAACGCAATAGAGCGCACCATCCCATGTTTCGCGGAAAGGTAAAAACTCCACCCGTTACGATTCGACACGGACGATTATTGCAACAGGAGGGATTTGCATGACACTAAAAAAATCGTTTTCCTGATAATGGCAGCGGGGCTCGCGATCCTCATAGCAGCAACCGTCATGGGTGCGATCAGACACGGTGAAATTAAATCATGGCCGCATGTCACGGCAAAGGCCTATGCGGCGACGCCGGTCTCACAGAAGGGCACGGACGCATACGGAATCCGTTACGGCATCGAATATGACTATAAGGGAACCCACAAAAAGGACGTCGAGCCCGAAACGTTCGACGGGGCGTTTCACAAGATTGCCGCAAGGGCCGACGAGATGAACACAACTGGATCGATCCCCATCATCCTCAACCCGGCCAGGCCGACTGACGAAGGCTTCACCATGGACAACTACCTTCTTCCTTTTTTTACTTGCCTGCACAGGTGATTTATTCTCTTCGTCGCCCTGATCCTCTTCATGGGCGTATATCCCCGATTCATGTATTTCTTCTTCCTCTTTATTGGATGCATCGGTCTGGCCGCGACGGTGCCGGTTCTGGTCAGAGGCATACAACGTTACCGCTGGCCGACGGTCGTCGCGCGGATCGAAAACGTCGACATGGTTTCGAAAGTGGACACAAAGGACCGCTGGAAATATGCCCCCAGGGCATGGCTTACTACGAAGTGGACGAAAAGCCCTACCGCAGTGTCCATGTGGCCTTCTACTCGAGCGGGACAAACATGAAATACCGGATGGAGACCCGAATGCGGGCGTTGAAGGCGAAAGGATCGATGCCCGTGCATTACAATCCGAAGAATCCTTACGAAATCAGCCGCGGTTATGGGTTTCTCTTCGCGCTCATTCCGTTCGGCGTGGGGGTGCTCTTCATCGGTTGCGCCTGGCTTGTCCGGAAGCTCGGGCTTCGAGACATGTCATCGAAACCAAAGCCCGCGACCCGCAAGCGAAAACGAGTTCAGGCCCGGCCGGCCTCGTAATCCAGGAGGCGGCGCTTCATCTCCGGCCCGCCGCCGTAATTCCCGGGAGAACCGTCGGAGCGCACCACCCTGTGGCATGGAATGAAGATCGGGAAAAGGTTCCGCGCCATGGTCGTCCCGGCGAAGCGCGCGGCGCGCGGCAGGCCGCTCGCCGCGGCAAGGTCGCCGTAGCTCACGACCGCTCCCGCCGGTACGGCCAGGAGCGCGGCGTAAACGCGCCGTTCCTTTTCCGTGAAGGTTGACAGATCCATCGGCGGAAGCGGCGCGGTCTCGTGCCTGAAATAGGCGTCCAGAAAGCGTATGGCGGCGCGAATTGACATGGCGCTTCCACGCGCGAGGTCGTCCTCCATGAGGCGGCGGTCCCTGAGGTGGCACCCGAAGATAGCCGCCCTGAGGTATTCCTCGTCCCCTGCCAGGAATAGCGACACTTCGAAGAGCGGGTATTCCTCCACGACGACGCCCGGGAGTCCCTGCAGCCGACGGATCAATGACGCTCTCTCTTCAGGTTTCATGGCATATCCTCACTGCTTCTTCATGAATACGAGAACGGTCACGTCATCGGAGATGGGACGTCCTTCGAGAAACCGGTTGAATTCTTCCATTAAATGGGATATAACCGCGCGGGCGGACTCGAGCCCCGCTTTTTTCAGGGACTCGATGAGGCTCCGTCTCCCGTACGGGATGCCGTCCGGCCGCTTTGAATCGATGAAGCCGTCGGTATACAGCAGGAAAATATCCCCCTTTTCGGCCTGGATCGATATGCTCCCACCGCCGACCTGGATGCCGTCGATGCCGAGAAAACCGCCGTGGAAATCCTCCGTCTCGCGGCCCACCTCGGTGACCGAACCGTCAGCGGCGCTGCGGAACAGCATGTCGGGATGCGACGCGTTGGCATATTCCACCATATACCCGTTGAAACGCAGGAGCGCCCCGGTCAGGTAGCTCGCCACCTTGCCCACCTCGGCGGTGAGGTCCCTGTTCACCGCGTCCATGACCCAGTGAAGGGGAAGGCCCCGGTGTTCGTGGAAGTGTCGGTGGACGATCGACTTGGCGAGTACGGTGATAAGCGCGGGAGCGAGGCCGTGCCCGGATACGTCGAACACGCCTGCGCCGACGAACTCGCCGTTTTCCGAGTAAAAGTCGAAGAGATCCCCGGACACACCGGAGCAGGGAATGTACATGAACGCCAGATCCCACGTTTCGGAGTGCGGCCCGCGGTCGGGAAGGAAATCCCGCTGGAGATTGGCCGCCATCGCCAGGCCGACCTCGGCCTCGCGGCGCGCCTCTTCGAGGCGCGCGTTGGTCTGGGCCAGGTTCTGGTTCAAGTCTCGGAGAAAACGCGTGGGACGAAGATCGGTCCCCACCAGCACCGCTCCCAGCGGATCCCCGGTCGAGTCCTCGATGATGGAACACGACAGGCTCACCGGAAGCACCGTGCCGTTACTGGCGGTAAAATCCACCTCGATGGAGCCGCGGGGAATGATCCCCGATTTCAACCTCGAAAAGAACCCGGCCGAGTCGCCCGGACGCGCGATGAGATTCATGATGGACAGGCCCTCAATCTCTTCCGCCGTGTACCCAAGGGTTTCACGTGCATACCGGCTGGTGCTTATGATGGCCCCGTCGAGGTCGGTGATGATGATGATCTCGGTGATACGGGTCATGATCGAATCCGCAGCGATCGACGACGACAACGTCAGCATATTGTAGCGGAGAACGAGGACGGCGACGATCACGATCCAGAAAAAGCCGAAGAGGTAGCCCACGGCCGGCAGGTCGATCACGTTGAGCGAGGGCAGCACGGTATTGACGACGAGCGCCGGCACGAGCGTCGCGATAACCCCGGTGCCGTAGAGATACCCCTGCCACTTCTCCCGCTTCAGGCGGCTCCGGCGCGCCCAAAAAATCGTCACCACGCCGCTCACAGCCAGGTACAGCGCGTAATATAATGAAAAAACAACGCCCGCGACCGAGGGATCCTGCACTTCGTAGCAGATTCCGTTCGCGAAGCGGAAATCGGAAACGAGAAGGCGCATAGGCGAAAACACGATAATGGTGAACACAATGCCCGGGAGGTACAGTAGGGGAAGCGCGATCTTCGGGTTGAGGCGCTTCCACTTGTCTGTGAGGATCAGCGCGAAGTGCAGCATGAAGCCGGCGAAATTGCACCAGCCGATCGACGAAATCCTGTACCAGCGCCATGCCTGCGTGCTCTCAGTTGCTGTCAGCACGAATGAATAGCAGAACGCCCAGTAACATGCGCAGAGGCATATCCCCATAAAAGCCCTGTTGATCGGCCTGCGAAATCCGCGGGAAAGGACATAGCATCCCAGGTAAAAAAGGGTCACGCAGAATACGATGGTAAAGGTGACAAAAAGGTTCATCTCTCATAGCTTCCTTTCACCGGAAGGAATAATGCAAATACTAATTAACGGAACACCGAATATTTTTCAGCTCGCGGGCAACGGCCTTGTTTATGAAGTCGATGCCAGTTCGTTTCCCGTTAAGCGCCGCAGTGATCTCGGAGACGATTTCTCGGACTTTCTTCATGGTTTCGATGATCCCTTCCAGCGCGAGAAGGTTCGTCTGGAACACAATGTCGTTGATGATGTCGGAAATCTCCCGGATCCTCGCACTTGCCGCGTTTATCTCGCCGATCAACACGATGGCCCGCTTCACGATATCGCCCCCTTCCTCCACCCGTCCGAGGGCCTCGCGCGACATGTCGTTCACGGTCGTCGCGTGCGCGGCGTTCCGGGTGATCATCTGTGCCATCTCCTCGAGCACTGATCACAGGTACGGTCCCCTATGCAGCGGAACCGGTTCGTACCGTGAAGGAAAAGGCACTATTAATACGCAATACTATCATCCGCAGGGAATTAATCAATAAGAATATATTTCCCATCGGATGCTGAAATGGCGGCGTGAAAATATACTTGCCGTTTGCCTTGAATCATTGCATTTTACTCATGAAGTTTATCATGCCCATGCCGGCGGCCGAACAATGAGGTGATTCCATGCCTAACATTCGCTTTCCACGAACATACCCCGGAAGCGTTGCGATCGCGGCGACATTCCTGCTCGTACTTGGAGTGGGATCCGCACCAACCCTTTCCGTCGATGACGATCATGACCGCTGGGTCAAACTCGATGTAAAGGAAGCCTTCATAAGTCGCCAGACATCCATCGATTTCAGGGATGCCAATTCCCCGGCCGAATTCGGATGGCATGCCGAGGTAGGAGGAAAGCATGCGAGCAGGGGGCGCTCGCTCTACTCGACCCTGTATTATCCTGTGTGGGAGGGGGCGCAGGTAAGGCTCGTCCTGGTCGAAGTGGACGCGTTCTTCGATGACACCGTCGGCGGGGTGTTTCTGAAAAAAGACGCAAACCGGTACGAGGTTACAAAAAACGGGGATTTCGCGATCATCGAACGTTCCTACGTGTTCCCTGACTCGAAATCGGGCCCGGACGGACGCAGGACCGGAGCGCGGACGCTGAACAACGACATCGTAGACAGTGTTTCATTCCTGGCCGGGGACCACACCGATTATTATGTGATCCCGAAGGGGGCCGCGATAGTGTTTCTCGCTGACAGGTTTTCGGGGACGCTCTCGACCCCCGGCGGGACATTGCGGCTTTTCCCGGACAACCGCGGGATGAAGACCGTGTTCTGCATCCCCGCCGACAACGGCAACATCGTGCTCAGGGTCCGTTCCGTACCCGGGTACGGAGCTCAGCCCTATCGCATACTCTTCGCCAGGGGGCCGGGTCGCGCCGAAGCGCTGCTCGACAAGGCCATCGCCGTTCTTGCCCAGATGGACCGCTACAGCGGGATGTTCACCGCCGATGACATGGCAAAGGCCTTCATGGAATGGTCGCCTTCCGCGACCCTGAAAAAATGCGCAAGCCCCGCCGTCCAGGGAAACCGCTCGGAAAAAGTGATCGAATTCTGCAGGGAGGTCGCCTCGGAAAAAAAATAGCGGCCACTTCCCAGCGATACCACACTACCGACCGGGCTACCCGAGCCTTTTCTCCAGGGACTGCAGCTCGTTCGCGAGCTCCTTGGGGAGGCGGTCGCCAAACTTCGCGTAATGCTCGCGGATTCCCTGGACTTCGCGACGCCATTCATCCCTGTTCACGTCAAGGAGTTCGGCCATGTCGGCTTCGGAGACATTAAGTCCCGAACGGTCTATCGCGTCCGGTGTCGGCATGATGCCGATTGAGGTTTCCATGGCCTTGCCTTCTCCCGACACCCGCTCGAACACCCACTTGAGCACGCGGCTGTTCTCGCCGTACCCGGGCCACAGCCATTTTCCGTCCGAGGTCTTCCTGAACCAGTTCACGTAGAATATTTTCGGGAGCTTGTCCTGGTCCGCCTTCTTTCCGATTTCAATCCAGTGCTTGAAGTAATCACCCATGTGGTACCCGCAGAAAGGCAGCATGGCGAAAGGATCGCGCCGCACCTGGCCGATGTTCGCCGATATGGCGGCCGCGGTCACCTCCGAGCCGACGATCGACCCGAGAAAGACGCCGTGGTTCCAGCTGAGCGCCTGATGCACCAGGGGGATGGTCGAGGGCCTTCTCCCGCCGAAAAGAAACGCGCTGATGGGAACGCCCGCGGGGTCCTCCCACTTCGGATCGATCGCGGGGCACTGTCGGGCGGGCGCCGTGAAACGCGCATTGGCGTGCGCGACGAGCGACGTGCCGTCCTTTTTTGACTCGGCCCCTGTCCAGTCGATGACCGGTCCCTCGGGCAGACCATATCCTATACCCTCCCACCAGACGTCCCGGTCGGCGGTGAGGCCAACGTTCGTGAAAATGGTGTTCTTCTCGATCGATTTCATGGCGTTGGGATTTGATTGCATCGACGTGCCTGGAGCGACCCCGAAAAAGCCGGCCTCGGGATTGATGGCGTGGAGGCGGCCATCGGCCCCGAACTTCATCCACGCGATGTCGTCCCCGACGCACTCGACCTTCCATCCCGGGATGGTGGGGATGAGCATGGCCAGATTGGTCTTGCCGCACGCCGAGGGGAACGCGGCGGCGATATACTTCTTCACCCCCGCGGGATTCGTTATGCCGAGTATGAGCATGTGCTCCGCGAGCCATCCCTGTTCGCGCGCCATCACCGAGGCGATTCGGAGAGCGAAGCATTTTTTTCCGAGGAGGGCGTTTCCGCCGTACCCCGATCCGTATGACCAGATGGTCTTCTCCTCGGGAAAGTGGGATATGTACTTCTTTTCGATGGGCGCGCACGGCCATTGCGATCCGTCGCTTTCGCCCTTTGCCAGGGGCTTGCCCACGGAATGGAGGCAGGGGATGAACGTTCCGTTCTCCCCGAGCACGTCGAGCACGGCGGTGCCCACGCGGGTCATGATGTGCATGTTTACCACGACGTAGGGGGAATCCGTCAACTCGATGCCGATCTGCGCGATGGGGGAGCCCACGGGACCCATGCTGAACGGGATGACGTACATGGTGCGCCCCTTCATGCAGCCGCTATAGAGGCCTTTCATGGTCTTTTTCAATTCTTCCGGGTCGATCCAGTTGTTGGTGGGACCGGCGTCGTCCTTCGTTTTCGCGGCGATATACGTGCGGTCTTCCACGCGCGCCACGTCGGAGGGGTCGGAGCGGAACAGATAGCTGTTGGCCCTCTTTTTCGGATCGAGCGGCGTGGCAAGACCGGAATCGACCATGACCTTTATGAGGGCGTCGTATTCCGCGGCGGTCCCGTCGCACCAGTACACGTGGTCGGGTGTGCACATTGCCGCCATTTCGTCAACCCACTGGATGAGTTTCTTGTTCTTCGTCATGCCGCTGTCGTTCATTGAGGCACCTCCTCTGTCGTGTTGAGGCAGATTCAAGGCGATGGCAGGTGTTACCTGGTGCCTGAAAATACCGGTAGCATGTGTAACAAATTTGGGTAGGGCCGTTATGTCAATTTTCTTTCAGCGAGGATGTAAAAAATGATGCGTTTTCAAGTCGCGGGGAAAGTTTACAATTAGTAAATTTTTCAAGTCACTATGGGGCCACCTGCAGGTCATCCAAGCAGCCGGTAACTGCCCCCGCTAAATCCGACCCTCCCTTCCTCCACGAGGAGTTCCAGGTTTTTCGCAATCATGTTCCGCTCGAACACGTGCTGTATTCTCCGATCGAAGAACCTGTCGTGGTAAAAGGGAGATTCCGCCACGAGCTCATCCAGGGTCCGGGGCCTGCCGAGGGCCTGGAACACGGTTTCGCGGTGGCGCTCGAACGAGTCGAGAAACGCGTGGAAGGCGGGGGTCGCATCACCCTCGATGGCGGCCTTGTGGGACGGGCACACGCGTGTGTATTCGCGCGCCATCATCCGTTCGACGTCCTCCCTGAACCTTGACAGAGAGCATTCGGGATTCCCGTACCAGGGGCCAAACGACGTGAAATCAATATCGGTCGTGAATAGCGTTCCGCTTGCCCTGTCATAAAAACAGTAGTGGTCCAGGAGGTGCCCCGGTGCGTGAATGGCCTCCAGCAATGCCGCTCCGAAATCGAGGACTTCTCCGTCGCAGTAACGACCGTCGGGAGCCCCGGGCGCCACGAGTCCCACGGTACGCGACAGTACACCCGCCCAGTGTCTCCCCTCTTCATGCGATCCCGTGAAACGCGCGCCGAGCAGTTCCAGGTCGAAGACCTCGTCTCCGGTCTCCGCCGGGAAGAGCACGCGGCGATCCCCGAGCACGTGAAGTCCCGAAATGTGGTCGGGGTGTGGGTGGCTGATCACGACCGTGTCAATCCTTACCAGTGAATCGACGGTCCTTATTCTATCCGCGCCTATACCAGCGTCCAGGAGCACGGTTTCGTTCCCAAGGATGAGAAAGGAATTGCTGAAGGGGAAGCGCCCCCGGTTTTCACCGGCGATGACGAAGAGATGATCCGAAAGCCGGACCATGCCGCCGATTGCGGCCAGACCTTTTTTGTCAGGAAAGACGGACACGCGCAGGCCGCGTTTTGCCGACAAGGATGGCCATGTCCCCATCGAGAATCCGCTCGCCCTTGTCGCAGGCGTGCATCAGCGTCTCGCCGCGTTTGAGACCGACAACGGCATAGCATTTTTCCATGCCCCAGAGGACAAGGTCTCGATAGGTGCTCGCTTCATCGGATTCGATGGAAATAATGTAGAACTGCTCGCCGCCCCTGTTGCTCACGAGGTCCGCGACGACGTTCTTGACGCCAGGGTCCTGTATCTCCTGCACCAGCATGCTCGTGTTCAGCTCCGCTACACACACCGCACTATTGCAGCCTGCAAGCTCAATCTGGCGCACCTTGCGGGCGTTCAGCACCTCGGCAACGGTGTGACACGAGGGATTCTCTTTTTCGATGGCCAAAATCGTGGCAAGGTTGTGATCGTCGATGTGCGGGTCGCTGCGGTCCCCGGCGAGAATCACCGCGCAGAACGCATCGCGTACGCCGGCGCGCTCCAGCACGTCCCCGTCGGCAGGATCACCGCGAACGTAATCGATGTTCCTGTCGACCAGCATGGCAGGGATTTCCTCCAGGTATTCGTCGACAAGCACGATCTTCCGCTGGCCGGTACTGGGATCGGATCGCAGCTCCTCGATGAGACCGAGCATGTCGTCCATGACTGTGAAATTGATTATAAGGATATGGTCCCGGTGCCGGATCGTTGTCATCCCCTTGAGCCTCCTCGATCGAGATTCTATGAGCTGAGCCGCCACGGCCGAAATGATATATCCCAAAAAACCGATGCCGAAAAGCATGACCGGCAGCCCCACGATAAAACGCCCGCCGGTCGAGACAGGAAAATGATCGCCGTAGCCGATGGTTGTCATCGTCACGAAGGTCCACCAGAGCGCATCCTTCCACATGAGATCCGGTTTCTGGGGCAGTTCAAAATACAGAAAGCCCGAGGCGGAATACCACACGAGCACCGCGAAAAGCACCGTCACCTTGAGCCGGTTGGCCGAGGAGGAGCGGATGCGTTTTGCGAAAAAGTAAAAGAGTACCCTGAACACCGCGCCTCCTACTCCCGGTTCCGCTGCCAGAGCGCCTTGAGACGCAGGGAGCGCTCGGTCACCGCGGGATCGGCCCAGAGGCCCATTCGCATCGACCTCGCTTCTTCCTCCGCCGCGAGATATTCCTTCATCCGTGAAAAAGAGTACTTCGTGAATACCAGCGTGTAACCCCTCTGGACAAGGTCCAGCCCCACGTCAACTTCGTTGCGGTGCACGTAGGCGAGGATGCGTCCCTCGGAGTCCTTTCTGAACTCATCGAAAACGAGCTCCACCTCGCTGCCGCCGATGGTGACACCGAGATGATTGAACGACATTTTGCCGACCGCCTGGACGACCGTGTCGTTCGCGGTGGACTCGAACGACTTGACCCCGAGGATTCGCACGGTATAGCGCGTTTCGCCGGACTTCACCGAAATCTCGTCGCTGTCGAGAATGCGCTCTACAATCACTTTTTTTCCCGATTCGAAGCGCGCGCCGTTTACGCTGTGCAGGCCCTGCTTAAACATGATATTTTTAATCGAAAAAAAGGATGCCGCGGAAAAAAGCGCCACAACGACGATCCAGTATATGCTGTTGGCTGACATGCGCATGGTGTAAAGTTACCGGAACGCTTTTATTTTATCAAGAAAAATGTAAAAAAATTACTCCGTCCGAGTGAAAATCGCGAAGGCTTTTCTCGATATCGCACAATTTTTACTTGCATGCCCGGCCGAACTGCTATAGCCTATTGCCGTCGGGCCAATCGTCCCGCCGCTCGTCCAGCGGCGGCGGGCATACCACCACAAGGAGAAAACCATGACAGTCAGCTACAGGGACCTCGGATTGTTCAACACCAAAGCCATGTTCGGCGCGGCCATCAAGGGGGGGTTCGCGGTGCCGGCCTACAACTTCAATAACATGGAACAGCTCCAGGCGATAGTGACCGCCTGTCTCGAAAGCCAGTCTCCCGTCATCCTCCAGGTGTCCAAGGGAGCGCGCGAATACGCCGACGAAACCCTTCTCAGGTACATGGGGCAGGGATCGGTCGAGATGATGAAAAGGCTCGCGAAACAGAAAAGCCTCGGCGAGATTCCCATCTGCCTTCACCTGGACCACGGCGATTCCTACGATACATGCGTCTCGTGCATCGATTCCGGATTCTCGTCGGTGATGATCGACGGATCGCACCTTTCGTACGAGGACAACGTGACCGTGACGAAAAAGGTGGTGGAATATGCGCACCGCTTCGACGTGACCGTCGAGGGTGAGCTCGGGGTGCTGGCCGGCGTCGAGGACGACGTGAAGGCCGAAAGCCACACCTATACCGACCCTGACCAGGTCGAAGATTTCATGAAAAAGACCGGCGCGGATTCCCTCGCCATCGCCATCGGAACGTCGCACGGCGCGTATAAGTTCAAGCCGGGGCAGAAGGTGGAGATACGCATCGACATACTCAGGGAGGTGGAAAAACGCATCCCCGGGTTCCCCATCGTGCTGCACGGATCCTCGTCGGTCCCGCCCGACGCAGTCTCGACGATCAACAAGTATGGCGGCGCGCTCAAAGACTCGATTGGCATACCCGAGCATCAGTTGCGCGAAGCGGCGGGATCGGCCGTGTGCAAAATCAACATCGATTCCGACGGGAGGCTGGTGATGACCGCCAAGATACGCGAGATATTCGCGACAAAGCCGGACGAGTTCGATCCGAGGAAGTACCTGGGACCCGCGCGGGAAGCGCTCAAGGCGATGTACATGGCCAAGAATAAAAACGTCCTGGGGAGCGCCGGGAAGGCCCCGGAAATCATGGCCCTCCTGCGCTGAAAGCGGGAACAGCTCACCATGGAGATGCGCACAAGAAAGGCCCCGTTTTCACGGGGCCTTTCTTCCTTTTAGAATTCCTCGAATCCCTCGCCTGCGAGGACTTTCTTGATGTCCTGTCCCTGCCCGGAAGGCGGCATGGCAGCGGCTTTCTTGCCGTTATCCTCCCCCCTCGCGGGCGCCGCGGCCGCTTTCGGTTTCGCGGTCCTGTCATCCCGCGCCTTGCCGAGAAGGTGTATCTTGCGCACGTCCGCCCTCGTGGTTACGCGCTCGCTTATCACGAACTTGTCCACCATGTCCAGGAGTTCCTTGGCCTGGTTGGCCATTTCCTCGCTGGCCGACGCGGTCTCCTCGACCAGCGCCGCGTTCTGTTGCGTCATGTTGTCCATCTCGGTGATGGCGGTGTTGATCTGGCCCATCCCCTGCCGCTGCTCCATGCTCGCCGCGGCGATCTCCGATATGATCTGCTGCGAGGTTTTCGCCGCCTCGGCGATCTCGTTCAGGGAAGCACCGGTCTTCTTGACGAGCTCGGTTCCGTTTTCGACCTTGATGACAGTCTCGCGGATCAGGGTCTCGATTTCCTTGGCGGCCGTTCCCGACCTCTGCGCGAGGTTTCGAACCTCGCCCGCGACGACCGCGAAACCCCTTCCCTGCTCGCCCGCGCGCGCCGCTTCCACCGCGGCGTTGAGAGCAAGAAGGTTCGTCTGGAAGGCGATGTCGTTGATCACCGCGATGATTTCGGCCACCTTCTTGCTCGATTCGTTCATTTCTATGATGGAGTTGACCGCGTCATTCGCGATCTTGTTGCCCTCGAGCGATTTGTTCACCCCTGTTTCCTGGAGGTCTCGGGCCCTGGCCGCATTATCGGCGTTCTGGTTGATGGTCGCCGACGCCTCCTCGATGGTCGAGGCGATCTCCTCCAGGCTGGACGCCTGTTCCGACGTTCTCTGCGAGAGGTTCTGGTTCCCGCTGGAAATCTGGTTCACCGCCTGCGCGAGGTTCTGCGCGGCGATGATGATGTCCGTGATCAGCCGTTCGAATTTTCCGAGTGAATCGTTCATCGCGTTCGCGATGTCCCCGATCTCGTCCTCGGTGATCTTCCCCTCGTAGCGTTTCACCAGGTTCCCGTTGGACATCTCGCCCATGACCGCCTTGCATTCATCAAGGGGCTTCAGGCGCCGTGCGATGAGGATGTAGATGGCTATTCCCACGACAATGACACCCGCGATGCCGCACACGATCATGATGATCGCCATGGTCATCGCATCCTCGCTGATGTCAGAGGTGTAGATGGTGGCGGCGGACATGAAGTCATACTCCTTGTTCTTCACGAAGGTCTGGATCTTGCCCTTGCCCTCCCAGTTGTACCTGATCACGGTACCGCTCGCTGAATTGAGCATCTGCCTGCCCCAGTCGTATTTGGAAATATCGAGATTCAAGATGTTCTTCTTATCGGGGTGGGCGAAAACCAGGCCTTTTTTATCCAGCGCATACGGATAGCCCGTTTTCCCGATCTTGATATCCTTGACCATCTCGTAGGCATAGGTGCCCACGTTCAGGGAATAGCCCAGTATCCCCGTTATCTTCCCTCCATCGTATATCGGCACCGTTATGAGGACCACGGGGAGCCCGGTGACGGGAGACTTGTAGGGCTGGCCCACGTGTACCTTGCCTTCGAGCGCGGCGTTGATGTTGTCGTCAAAGCCCTGTCCCGCCCATCTGGTGCCCACCGACTTGCCGTTGACGCCATCCACCAGGATCACGCTGTCCTTATCGGCGGATGAAATGAATATGTTTTCAAGGACCCCTGAATTCTTGTAGTAATCCGTGAGGAACTCCCTTGTCCCGCCTGCGTTGCCGCCCCGCAGAGCGGTCGCGACAAACTTGGCGCTGTTCACCTGGCCCTGGTAGAACGACACCAGCTGGTTTTCAACGTCCTTGTTGAAGTTCTGCAGCTGGTTGAGGTACGCGGACTCGACCGCGCTGTAGGACGCGTTGTACGAAATCACCACCAGGATGACCGAGAGCGCCACCACCATCCCGACGACGATGGTCGACAGGATCATTTTCAAGCTTTTAAACCGTTCAATTTTCATGGATCACCTCAGCAATACGTTGATTTGTCTATATCGTACGCCATCAATTTGATTTCCTGAATCGCCTTTTCAAGTTCCATGGATTTATCGAAAAAGAAATCCGCGCCCATTTCTTTGCATATCCTGCCGTAATGCGGAAAGGCGTAATTGGTTATCACCATGATCCTGACCTTCGACCCGTCTTCCCGTATTCCCTTTAAAACCTGGAAACCGTTGCCGTCGTTCAGGACTATGTCGAGCACGATAAGATCCGGCCCACATTCCCGTATATCCCTCAACGCATCATCGGGATTGTCCGCCATGCCGCACAAGCTCACGCCCTCCATGGCCGAAAGCTCGTTCGTAAGCAGACCCTGAACCAACGTGGAATCTTCAACTATGAATACTTTCATTTATATCCAGTGTTCGTCACGAAAGTGATTGAAGCCTTCGTGGTACAAATATAGCACTGGATATGTTTATTTACAATGGAAATTATACCAAATAGAGAGCAGGTATAAAGCAAATAATCGTTAGGATGATACCTAGATGTGAAATAGGAAATGGATTACAAGGTCCGGGAAAATCGTCATTCAGACCGGTTCTGTATCCATTCCCTGGCGAAACGGGCAAGCCCTGCGGCGTCGTCAAGATCGAGCTTCTTTTTAATGTGCTCCCGGTGCGCGTCCACGGTTTTCACGGTGATGCTCAGCCTCTTCGCGATCTGGGCGCTCTTCAACTCCTGGCCGATCAGCTGGAGAACTTCCAGCTCGCGGTCCGTAAGACGGGAGATCGGATCCCGCGACTCCCCCGAGCCGATGTTCATGTACCGCGTGAGCATCCTGGTCGTAATGGCATCGCTAAAGAAGAGGCTTCCGCCGAGTATCTTCCTGATGGCGACGATAAGCGTGTCCGCGGGCTGGTCCTTCATCACGTAGCCCCTGGCGCCGGCGCGGAAAACGCGCTCGGCGTACACGGATTCGTCATGCATCGAATACACAAGCGCGGGAAGGCCCGGATTCCTCGCCTTGATGCTCTTGATGAGATCGATACCGCTCGAATTTTTCAGGGATATGTCGACCACCACGATATTCGGATCGACCTCCGCGATGAGGCGCATCGCCCCGTTGATGTCCGCGGCCACGCCGCAGACCGTCAGGCCCTCCTCCTCGCCGATCATCTGTGACAGTCCCTGCGAGATGATGGGATGATCATCGACGATCAGCACCCGCTTCTCGCCGCCCGTGAACGGTTTGTCGTTCAATGACTGAACTCTCCCTTTGCCATGTACAGCGGGAATGAGCACATGATCGTCACACCTCCGGATTTATTTTTCGTGATATTGAACAAGCCGTTGATGGACTCCACGCGGTAGGCCATGATCCTGAGGCCCAGTCCCCTGTGTGTGTCGGGATGTTCCGGGAGTCCCCTGCCGTTGTCCTCGATAGCAAGTATGGCCCTTTCTATGTCGGATGTCAATCGAATAATGATCTTTCGCGCGCGCCCGTGCCGTATGGCATTGTTGACGGCCTCCCTCACAACATAATAGAGCTGCATCGAAATGAACGGATCGTTCACGACCAGCTCGCCGTCGTGCTCGAAAAGGCACTCGATGCCGAACATCGAGACTATGTTTTCGGCGAATTCCGTCAGCGTGAAAACGATTTCGTTTTCGGTGAGAGTGGGCGGATAAAGCTCGCGCGAGAGCGTGCGCACCCGCCTGATTATGGTATAGACGAGATCGAGTATCTCCCTGGCCCTCTCCGCCTCGGTCTCCCCCCTCGATTCGAGCCTTTTCGTCAGCCTGTTGCACAGGAAGGACAACCCCGTAAGCTCCTGTCCCACCCCGTCGTGGAGATCCTGGCCGAGCTTCTGCTGGGCGATGTCGACAACATTGATGATCTCATTCTGGAGCCGCTTTCTGTCGGTGATGTCCCGCATGTCCCCGTGAAGGATGTTCCTGCCCTTGAAGGGGATTGAAGTAAGGATGACTTCTGCGTAAAACTGTTCGCCCGTCACCTTCCTGTGAAGCCATTCAAATGAAACTCCCTGGAGCGACTGGGCAAGATCCGCATAACGCACGCCCTTGGTGTCAGACAACTCTCCGTCGGGCTGGAATTCGGGGCTGAACTCCCTGAGCGAGCGACCCACGAGGTCTACCCCCTCCCGGCATCCGAACATTTTCAGCGCGCCATCATTGCAGTCGAGGATACGGTCGCCCTCCAGGAGCAGCTGCGCGCCACCGGAATTCTTGAAGAGCCTTCTGAATTTTTCCTCGCTCTCGAGCAGGGCCGATTCGAATCGCACTTTCACGGTCACGTCATGCGCGGCGCCCACGATCCCGGCGATCATCCCGCCGTCGTCCCTGAACGGGGCCTCGTGTATCTCGAGGATGGCCCTGGAACCGTCCTTTTTCACTATTTCCATGAAATAGGACGGTTGTGCCTTCCCGGTATCCAGCGCCGCCCTGACGCGCTCGAAACCGATCTCGTTTATGGGACTGTCCGTGATGAATTCGTGCCAGTGCTCCACGATTTCATTCACGTCGTACCCGATGATATCGACCACCTGGTGGCTCACATAGCGAAAGCGTCCGTCGGCGCCGTACATGTAGAACACCTCGTCGCTCTGCTCGATGATGTTCCGGTATTTTTCCTCGCTTGCCCTGAGCTCGTTCGTCGCGCGCTCCATTTCCGTGATGTCGATGGCCGACCCGAGAAAGCACGGCACCCCCCCCACCCTGATCCCCACGCCGGAGAAAAGGGCGACCAGGACATCGCCGTCCCTGGTGCGTAGTCCGACTTTCTCGTTGATGACGTCCTCGCCGTGTTGTATCCTTTTCATGAACTGGAGCCGCTTCGAAGGATCAACCCAGAACCCGACAGTGGAGGCGTCGGAACCGATTATGTCTTTGAGAGGGTATCCGTACATGCGCAAAAAGGCGCGGTTCACTTCCAGAAAAAAGCCGTCCTCAAGCCTGACGAGCCCCATGGGAACCTGGACATTGTGAAACGCCTTCGCGAATTTTTCCTCGCTCTCCCGGAGGGCCTTCTCGACCATCCTACGCTCGGTGATATCCCTCGCGATCCCCTGCACCGCGAATGGTTTCCCGTCGCGGTAGAGGATCGAGGCCATGGTTTCGACGTACAGGATATCGCCCTTCCTCGTCCTGAGGCGGTATTCGATCGGCCGGAGCAGTTTTCCGCGGGCCAGCAGTATCTTCGTGTTTACCATGGCCCTGGCGAGCTCCTCCTCGTCGAAAATGGCGGACAGGTGCACCGAGGGAATCTCTTTCTTTTTGTAGCCGAGGATCACCTGGGCGCTCGGGTTCGCGTCGATAAACCATCCGTCCAGGTCGTGGATGTAGATGATGTCGTTCGACTGTTCAACAAGGGAGCGCAGGCGTTCGCCCTCCTCCCTGAACTTCGAAAGCTCCTTCAATTCCTTGCCGCAACGTCCGAGCTCCTTACTGGCCAGGGCGAGCTGCTCGCGCAGCTTCTTTACCTCGGCCTGCGCGCTGCGTGCTGCCGTGTCCGGTTTCGCGGACCGCTTCGTCGCCCCCTTCTTCTCAACTGTTTGCCCGGAAGCGGTCCCGCCCGATTTTTTCCGGGTCTTTTCAGTGTTCTTCATTCAGCCTTCACCCGCGTAAAAATTTACTCATACCTTCAATACCATGGCCGACTTATACCGGGCCCGGGGTCCGAACGGGCTACCGTATATCCCCCATATACCACATCCGGATAAAAAGGACAATCCAATTTTTCCACGGGCTGTCCCGCCACACGCGGGCATAGCTCCGGAGTCCGCACGAGCCGTCATGGGGGTGAACGACCCGCGGATTTTTATTGCCGAACGATTGACAGAATCATTACTATAGGTATAATGGAGAAGCAATCCATGTCGTTCGGAGGCGCCCTCTCATGAGCAGCTCGCCGGTTCAGCCGACGTACCACAGCGGCATCATCTACGACGTGCTACAGGATCAGGATCTTGGGCATGCGATCGAATGCGTGACGAACACGTTCGCGGTAGGGGATCCCCTGTCGAGGGCCGTGGGGCTCAGCATCCAGGATCTCGAGTCGTACATTCAGGTTTTCATGCAACGCAAGCTCGTGACCGACGGCCTCTCGGTGGTCGCACGGGATGATTCCAACGGAAACGTGGTGGGTGCAATTTTGATGGGAGATTTCATGACCAGGAAGCCGGAGGACATGGAAGGACTCTCCAGGAAGATGCTGCCCTACATCGCGATCCTCGACAACCTCGACAGGAGATACATTGCCAACAACGATATCCAGAGGGGGGAAGTTCTCCACGTGTTCATGGCGGGCGTGAGCGACCTGCAGGTCAACAAGGGCATCGGGTTCCAGATGCTCCTCAAGGGCTACGAGATCGCGAGGTCGAAAGGCTACCGGAGGGCCATCTCCGAGATAACCGGCGCCGCATCGCAGCACGTGGCCGAAAAGTACGGGGCGAGGACCCTGTACAAGGTCCTGTACAGGGACTTCGAATACCAGGGGGTCCGTCCCTTCAGGACCATCAGCGAATGCGAGAGCTGCAAGCTCATGTACGTGGATATCTGACCGCCGGCGTCCCGCGTTACCCGCACCCGCCCGATTTTGCCGTTTTACGCTGTATCTTCACCTTTTTGATGTAACCCTGCTTGAAATCACCCGAGGCCTGTTCCTCCTTTTCGGGAAAGGCCGCGGGCGTATCGTCGCCCACGGAGCGCGCGAACACGTATGCCGACTCGTCGCCCCGCGGCGCCGCGTCCCTCTTTCGCGCCACGGTCTGATGTATGTCGAAAACGTCAAGCCACCTGTTCAACCCGCCCTCGAGTATGTAGAGGTTCGCCACGCCCTGCGCCCTGAGCATGCAGTAGGCGGTTGTTGCGCGCTCCTCGCCGTTGGACACCACCACCAACACGGTGTTGGGCTGCGCCTTTTTCAATCTCTTCACGTAATCCACATCGGCGATTTCACCGAACGAGACCATTCGCGCGCCGCGAATGTGGAAAAGGTTGTACTGGCTCTCGGGGCGCACGTCGAGCACCCTGGTATAGATCGCGGGATCGTTCATCAGGTCGCGCAGTTCGTAGGGGTGGATATACACCTCCCTGGCCGAGAGCTTTTTCTTCTCGATCTCAGGCAGCCGGCTCCAACGCCGCTCCAGGTCTGGCTGCCCGATCACGAGCACGGCGAGCGCGACCGCGACGAGGGCGCCGGCCGCCTTGAGGTTCATTATGCGGTCCGGCCTGAGCGAAAGCTCCTTCCAGGCCACTCCCGCACCGAATATCCTTTCGCTCACCTCGGCCCAGAAAAACATGGTGAGCGCCATGACGATGACGAGGAATACCATGACGCCCGTTTTCAACCCGAAGAGCTCCGGAAGGATGAATCGTCCCATGTCCCCCGAGTAGTACAGCTCCTCGGCGAGCGGGAAGCTCTCCCCGAAAAGGAACACGCCGAAAGTGACACCGAGCACGAAGAACACCCCGTCGAGCTTGAGCGTCGAGGCGCCCACGAGCGAGGTGCCGGGGCAGAACCCGCCGACGATGAAACCGACGCCCATGATGAGCCCCCCGAGGATCTGCGACCAGAGAAAGGTCTCGTTCACCCACAGGCGATCGAAATCGAGGATGCCGATGCCGGAGCAGAGGAACACGAGCAGCATCGCCACGATGATGGCGGTGAACATCACCTTGAGCACCCGCATCTCCTTCAGGTAGAACTGCGCCGCGAGCCTGCGGGAATCGCCGAAACCGGACATCTCCAGGACCGCGCCGAAGCCCATGCCGATCGCGAAGTAGACCAGGTAGCCCGGAAATTTTCCCATTATGCCGAGTATGTCGAACGGTGCCATGACGTCACCTCCTCAATTCCACAACCTGCGAACGAACCAGGCCACGGCGTACCCGCCGACGAACACGCACATCATGAAGGCCCAGCTCCCGACGGCGAGCACGGCGCCGCCCGAAAGGGCCTGCCCGGAGGTGCACCCCCGCGCCATGCGGGCCCCGTAGCCCATGATCGCGCCCCCGATGAACGCGAGTATCCAGCGCTGGCGGTCGGTGATCTGCGGCCCCCGGCGCGTCTCGACCTTCACCCTCCGGTTGACGAGCCCGGAGATGAGGCCGCCGAGAAAGGTGCCGGCGAGCATGGCCACCTGCTCGGAGTCGAGCGCGTTCTTCGAACCGCCGCCCTTCTCCGCGAAGTAGGTTACGCGGTCCACGTGCGCGGGCGCCACCAGCTCGAGAACCGCGATCTGCACGCGGCTTATCGCGCCCGACGCGCCGAGGCCCGCGCCGGTGATGAAGTAAGCGGCGAAGAGCACGAGCCCCAGGAGCACGCCTCCCAGGTAGGGATTGATATAGTCTCGGGGGATTCGTTCGGTCGTCATGTCATTCTCCTTACGTCGATTTTTTTCCCAGGAGGGTCCTGATGGTTCCGATGACGTCGGACGGCCTGAGCGCGAGGAGCATCTCGCGGACCTGTCGCGAATCCTCCTCGTCCTCCTCCTCCATCTCGCCGGTGATCATCCCCTCGAGAAAG
Organism: uncultured Leptospirales bacterium; assembly: GCA_964423905.1. Lineage (GTDB taxonomy): Bacteria > Spirochaetota > UBA4802 > UBA4802 > UBA5550 > CAYRGX01. The sequence goes on from CAYRGX010000037.1 coordinate 33,242, forward strand.
CTCCAGAGGTGCTTGCCCGTGGTGACCAGGTAGACATGGATGATGAAGAAGGTGAGAAACGCCCAGAACCCGAGGTTATGCAGCGGCGCGATGATCGAAAGCCCGCCCACGGCCTTCCCGAATGAGGGAAAGTATCCAACGGCCCACATCAGAACGCCGGTCAGTATCTGGTACGGGAATAGCACGTTTAACAGCGCCGTGTAGGTGAGCTGTTGAAGGGGATTGTATTTCCTCTCGGGCCCGGTCATGACCGGGTGGTGGGTCCGCTTGAATACGCCGTTGACGTAGAAAAGCACCTGGGCCAGGAGCTCGCTGCCGAAACTCCTGCCGAACCGGAAGAACTGGCGGATTTCGCCCGTGGCCGCGTGGTAGAAGAGGGACAAGACCGCGTTGAAAACCGCCAGGACCGCAAGAACGTTATGCGCAGTTACCGCCGACTCGAGCCCCAGGATGGACGAACCACCCGCGTAGTGGATCTCGAACCCGGTGAACATGAGCAGCGTCACCGAAAGCGCCATGGACCAGTGCCAGAGGCGCTCGTAGAAACGGTAGCGGCGGATCTTCACGCGTTCCTCGTGGTGCACCGGGCCGAAGATCTTCCTCGCGCGCCATCTGAGAAAGATGTGCCCGGCGATAGCGAGGAATGACGCCATGAAAAGTAAAATCCCCAGGATGTCAAGCCAGAGGACCCTGCTGAACCCGAACACATAATGCCCCTTCAACGAGGGCATGCGGTCGACCACGAGCGAGGCCTTTTCCCTTTCGATGGCGCCGTTCACCGCCGCGTGCCCGTCGGCGGCGAACGCCGGGAGCGCGCCGAAGGGGGCCGCGGCCGCGAGTTCAACTTTCGATCCGAACCGCGAGGACGCCCCGTGGCAGTCGCCACAGGCCAGAGTCATGACCTTGCGTTCGGCGATTCCGTGGTTCACTCGGTACGACGAGACCGTTCCCTTCACCGAGGGATCGGCGACGCCGCGCGAGACGAGCGCCTTTCTCACCGCCGCGAGCTTCTCCTTCGTGTCGAGGACGAGCTCTCCGGGATCGACCGTCCCGTTTTTGTTTGCGTCAAGCAGGGATCGTATTTCCGGATGGTAATCGCGCCCGTCTCCGAAGGCCAGGCGCACGGTTTCCGCGGGAACATCCTTGCCCGTTGCGCGATCGACCCACTTCCACGTGGTGACGAGGTTGTAGGGTGACAGGACATGATCGCCACCCTGTTTCGCGGCGGCCATCAGGAACGGGGCATATCCCCCCAGGTAGGCGACGTTGAGATTCGTTTCTTCCGGGGAGAGGTTCCCGCGATATTCCACTCGGGGCGATCCGTCGGGACGGACTGCGGTGGCGTCCATTGCGCGCATCGCGGGCCCGTACAGGCGCGGCACGTGGCATGACTGGCACGAGAGCACCGAGAGGTGCCGGTTCCGGTAGGGGAGCCGGGCGTGGACCCTCGCGGCGTCATGGCACAACTCGCAGCGCGGTTCCTCCAGTTTGTGGCTCGGTTTCATGAGGTGGCGCGAGAGCGACGATGCCCTGCGGGGATCGTGCACCAGATACCGGACTTCCCGCCCGGAGTCCGCGCTCATGGTGACGCGCGTGACGCGTCCCGCGATGCGCGGCGAGTTGGGCGACGCGTGGCATGACGCGCACGTGACGTTCCGCCGGGCGTGCGTGTCCCAGGGGTAACTCAGGGACGACTTGTTCGCGAGGTTCAGCATGGAGGCGGATATGTCCTGCGACGATACGATCTCTCCCGTACGCTGCGTCAGTCGGTAAAAAGGCTTTCCTTCGACGTACGAAAACAGGCTCCCGTAGTCGTCCGGGACCTGCACCGGGCCGCCATGCTCCGTGATGCCGTGACAGCGCCCGCAGTTCGCGTTCGATGGAGTGAAAATGCGCATCCGGTCCTTCCCGAGCACGCCCCCTCCGATCGCTTTGAGATCACCCGCGTTGTGGCACATCATGCAGTCGGCCTTGACCTTGTCGTTGTAGTGGGAACTGTTCTTCTGAATGAAGGCCACATCGTGGCAGGGACCGCAGCTCTTCGAGGCGGAAAGCGCGTTCCCTTCGTATTGAAGGATGACGTCAGGGTGAAGTGCATTGCAATCAGGGCATGTTTCGGCGCCCGTGAGAAAGGATGCGGGCACCATGAAAACGGCAAGAAGCAGGAGGTATCGCAGTCTGTTCATTGTGCCCTCCTCTTTTTTCCGGACGCGATCAGGGCCTTTCTGCCCCCCACCACCGCGGGATCATCATCGTAGCCGAGCGCCTTCCAGTCCATGCGGGAGCGCGCGCCATGGCAGTCGCCGCACTGGAGCGCCTTCTCTGCGGGCGCGACCATGTGCGAGAGCGGCCAGTGCATGTCGGTCTGCGCGAACCCGTAGCTTCCGCTGTAGTCGAGGCCGATCTCCTTCGACCCGAGGCGCAGGGCCTTGTCCCAGTTGAACTCGTGCCAGTACCCTCCCTCGCCGGAGGTCGTGGGCTGCAGGATGTAGTTGTGCACCTTGTCGTAATGCTGGCGGGCCAGGTGCACCTTGAAAGGCCATATTTTCGCGGAGGGGTCGGTGATGCTTCCCCTCGGCGGGTTGAGGTGCGTTACCTTCGTCGGGTCAATGCGGTCCCCGAACAGGTACCGGTCGATTGTCAGGTTGAACCAGAAGTATTCGGGAACGATGTTGCGGTCGTATACGAACTCTCCCTTGATTTTCAGGTAGGTGTGGATATCGTCCTTTCTGGAGGCGTCACCCGCCTTGGACCAGTCCCAGCGGGTCTTTGTGGGATTTTTCTTCGCGTAGCGCGGGATGTGGCACGTCTGGCAGGCCACGGCGGCCAGATGCGAGTTGATGCGCGTGTCCCGGTGCGGCGCGTCGGGATGGCACTGGGTGCAGCCGATGCCGTTCGTGTGGTCGACGCTGACCGAATAGGCGGTTCCCTTGATGAGATGCTTCTTCGTCCTATGACAATCGATGCAGAGCAGATCGTGCTTGCCCATATGCGCGTCCAGGTCTTCGGTGGCGTTCACGAGGGACTGGTCGAGGTCGCCGTGCTTCACGCCCATGCCTCCGCCCCCGTAGATATGGCAGATGCCGCAATTGTCGCGGCGGGGATATCCCACGCTCTTCGCCACCGTGACGAGGTTGACCTCCTTCACGGGAAGCCCGCCGTTGCCCTTCATGTAGGTGCCGGACCAGTCGTGGCATATCAGGCAGTCGACGTTTTCCTTCTTCTTGAAGTCGAAGGAAGCATCGGTCCATCCATAGCCGGCGTGGCAGCTCGAACACGTCATCATGTTTCCGCGTATGCCGATGCAGAAATTGTTCACCAGGTTTTTCTTGCCGATGTCGACCAGGCCGGTGTGGCCGGGAACGCGCGCCTTACGCTCCCACTTCCAGTGGGCGGTGCCCATGACCTCCTCGGCCGCCTTCGGATGGCACTCCAGGCAGGCAAGGGTCACGTCCTGCGGGCGTGCGAAGGGTTTCGCGAAAAACGGCGAATGGTCCAGGTGGCTCTTGTGGCGCCGCACATCCGACCACGGGCTTTTCAATTTTTTCGAGAACTGAGGCACCGCGATAACGACCGGCACCACTACGAATACGACCACCGATACGGCCAGGAGCGTGACCTGCCTGTTGATCTTCATCGGCACCCCCGCGATGTATAATGAGGCATTTAGGTATAATATAAAATAGTACAGCCCATAGACAACGACAAGCTATTTTTGGTTCAGGGCCCTGCATAATGGTGGTAGCGGGCGACGCGTGATTGCGCGATGCGGCACAAGAATCGTATATCGTCGAAAAATGATGGGGATAGCGGATAAGGTGCTTACGACGATCTCATGCGCCCCGAGGGTTTCAGCCGCTCCCGCAGTCGGGATCGCGGACGGGGGAGCGAGAGTAATCCGTCTTCGCCCGTCATTCATTATCGTGGTACTTTTTTCAGCCGAAAAAGGGCTTGACCACGTATATCAAATGATGCTATTTCAGGAGGACATACGACACGATGATCCAATCCATGAACCTGACGCAAAAACAGCTCGAGAAGATCGGGGCCTATATAAGGGAAAGGCTTCCCCAGTGGATGCAGGAATCCGATGCGGCGCGTCCGCGTTCCGCCGCCGACCCGGTACTCCTCGAGCGCATCGTGCGGGTCGAAGAGGAATTACGGCACCAGAGGGACCTTCTCGTCAGGGGCTTTGCGGCAATGGAGAAGCGTTTCGAGCAGGTGGATAAGCGTTTCGAGCAGGTGGATAAGCGTTTTGAGCAGGTCGATAAACGATTCGAACAGGTGGATAAGCGCTTCGAACAGGTCGATAAACGATTCGAACAGGTGGAAAGGCGTTTTGAACAATTCGAACAACGCTTCGCGGCAATCACGGTCCGCATCGACCGCTTCATGATCTGGTCCTTCGGACTTTCGGTTACCCTTGTGGGCACGGTCATTGCCGTGCTGAAAATCTGGAAATAGTCACGCATTACCCTTTGGAGGCTCACCATGGCATTGAAGAAAGTAGGTATTCTCACCGGGGGCGGCGATTGCTCCGGGCTCAACGCAGTCATCAGGGCGGTGACGCGCGCGGCGATCATCGGCCACGGCGCGAAGGTCGTCGGCATCGAGGGCGGGTTCGAAGGCCTTATATTCAGCAAGACGAACGAGCTCACGGTCCGCGGAACGAGGGACATCCTGACCCTGGGCGGGACCATCCTCGGCACCACCAACAAGGGGAACCCGTTCGAGTTCCGGGAGATGAAGCCGGACGGGACCATCGCCGTCACCGACCGTTCCGACGAGACCGTGGACAATTTCAGAAAGCTCGGCCTCGATTGTCTCTTCGTGGTCGGTGGCGAGGGAACGCTCGAAATAGGATACAAGCTCCACAAGAAAGGAATACCCACCGTGGGAATTCCCAAAACCATCGACAACGACCTGGACAAGACGGACTACACGTTCGGCTTCCAGACCGCGGTCGAGGTCGCCTGCGACGCGCTTGACCGCCTCCACACCACGGGACAGAGCCACCAGCGCGTCATGATACTCGAGGTCATGGGACGGAACGCCGGGTGGATCGCCATGGAATCGGGCATCGCCGGCGGCGCGCATATCATCATCATCCCCGAGATACCGTTCAACATCGACAAGATCGTGGAAAAAATAAAGCTCCGCGAAAAAGGCGGGAGCCCCTACAGCATCATCATGGTGGCGGAGGGAGCCAAGGAGGAAGGGGGCGAACAGATCACGCTGGCCTCCGCGTCCACCCGCCTGCAGGGAGTTCCCCAGCTCGGCGGCGTGGGCCAGTATCTCGCCGACCAGATAAAGAAAAAGATCGACCTCGAGGTGCGCTGCACGGTACTGGGCCACATCCAGCGCGGGGGCTCGCCCTGCGCGTTCGACCGGGTGCTCGGGACCCGCCTGGGCAGCTACGCGGTAAAAGCCGCGGCCGAGGGAAAGTTCGGGACCATGGTCGCGCTGGATACGCCCGACATGGTGCTCGTGCCCCTCGAGCAGCTCGCGGGCAAGGTGCGCACCGTACCCGTCGACTCGCAGCTCATCGAGTGCGCGGAATCCACGGGGATCAGCATGGGGAGATGATTCCCGTTGAACGGAATACGCGAGAAAACGGCGGGGACGGATCCGCAGTCAGTGGAAATCGATTTCACCGGCCGGCGCGCCCCGATGGAAGATCCTCTTTTTTCATGGCCCGCACTAATGAAGAAAGAATTTTTCGGGATATCCCTGAAATCGATCTGCATTGCCCTTGCGGCCACCGCCGCCTATGCAATGATCGTGTGGCTCGGGGGATCGCAGACTCTCTGCGTCTACAGAAACGTTTTCGGAATACCCTGCCCAGGCTGCGGCCTCACCAGGGCCCTCGGGCTGCTGATCCGCGGTGAAGCGGGTCGCGCATTCATGCTTCATCCTCTCTTCCCGCTGATCATTCTCTGCCTCGCGACGATCCTCTTCAGGTCGCGCAGACCGTTCGAGCGCCTCTATCGTTCAAGAGCGTTCTGGATTGTGTCGATCTTCCTGCTTGTCTCGCTCTGGATCGTTCGCATGATTCTGCTTTTTCCGCATCACGAACCCATGACCTTTCATCACCGATCAATCGCGGAACAGCTTATACGATTCATGAATCACGCGCCGACTCATTTTTTTTAAATGAAACAAGAAATTTACTTGTAATTATTAAACGGTATGCTCTAATAATTTAAGCAGTTGTATTGGTTGCTGTTTTACAGGAATAACCAGATTGTACAACTCAATCATGTATAAAAATTAGGAGGATATCCATGGGAGAAAGTGGTGGCGGCGGCGGTAGCATAGTTACCATGATCATCTACCTCGCAGTAATCGTGGTGATGATCGCAGGAATGTGGAAAATGTTCGTGAAAGCGGGAAAACCCGGCTGGGCGGCAATAGTGCCGATTTACAACTACATTGTTCTGCTCGAAATCATCGGGAAACCGCTGTGGTGGATAGTAATTATTCTCCTCTGCGCTCCTGTCGGCATGTTCCTCATCGCAATGGAACTGGCGAAATGCTTCGGAAAATCATCGGGCTGGGGCATCGGACTGCTCTTCTTCCTGGCTCCGGTTGGCTATGCCATACTCGGATTCGGTCCGGACCAGTACACCAAGCCCTCAGGCTCATAGGCGAATACATTCGTACTGCAAAAAAAACCATGGCCCCGCGCGGGTCATGGTTTTTTTTGTGGCCGTACATGTATCGATTCCGCGCGCCGACCATCACCGCGCGTTTCGTTCAATAACGGTGCAATCCGTGTGATATCGTTTCGCGATGTCCACATATATCTGCTTGGCCAGTGTCCACTCTATCCTGTTTTTTTCCTCCATATCCCCGAATTCCTTCGCGGGAACGCCCGTGTAGATTTTAGCGGGCGGGACCACCTGCTTCCTGGCGACGAGCGCGTGCTCCGCCACCAGCGCCCA
>CAYRGX010000038.1:0-39959 GCA_964423905.1 uncultured Leptospirales bacterium
CACGTCGGGATGGTTCATGATCGTGGTGCTGGGGGCGTCCGGATTGAGCATGTCCTGCACCTTCTTGCCCTGTACCCTGTTCCGCGCGTAGGTTACGGCATGGAGGTACGCGGCGCTGGAAACCGACATTCCCTGGCCGCCGACGAAGAGGCGAGCCTCGTTCATCATCTGGAACATGATCTTCATGCCCTGGCGCTCTGCGCCCATGAGCGTTCCCACGCATTTCCCGTCGTCGCCGAAGCTCAGCGTACAGGTGGCGCTGGCGGTGATGCCCATCTTGTGCTCGATGCCGGAGCAGGTGACGTCGTTGAAGGCGCCCAAGGACCCATCTTTCTTAATGAGGAACTTGGGAACCACGAAGATGGATATACCCTTCGTTCCGCCCGGGTCCCCCTCGATGCGGGCGAGGACGGGGTGGACATTGTTCTTGAAGTAGTTGTTGTCGCCGGAGGAGATGAATATTTTCTGGCCCTGGATGGAGTAGGTGCCGTCGGCGTTTTTCTTGGCCTTGGTTTTGAGGGCGCCGACGTCGGAACCGGCGTCGGGCTCGGTGAGGCACATCGATCCGCCCCACTCGCCGGAGATCATCTTTTCGATGATGATATTCTTTTCATCGCAGTCGGGCATGAAATTCAGGTACATGCGGAGCGCGCCGATGGAGAGCATGGGATACATCGCGAACGCGATGGCGGCCGAGCTGAAGTAATCGGTCGCGGCGGCGAACATTACCTCGGGCATCCCCATCCCGCCGATTTCGGGATCGAGAGCGAGACTCAGGAAGCCGGCCTCGTAATAGGCCTTGAGCCCGGGGAAATACTCCTCGGGTACGATGACTTCCTTGGTGTCGGCCTTGTACTGGGCGTGCCTCTTGTCCGCGGGGGCGTTCGCGGGATAAACTTTCTCGATCGCGATTTTTTCCGCGAGGTCGAGGATCTGCTCGTAATCGTCCTTGCCAAAATCGGCGAATTTCTCGAACCGGTTGAACTTGTCAAGCTCGAGCATTTCGAACAGAATAAAACGTGCGTCTCTTGAATCGACTATCGGATTGATGACCATTGAATACCTCCAAGTATGTATGTTCGATAATAACGGCCCGTGGAGAGCGATTATTTTTCACATTTATTAAAGGCATCGTATTTGTCAAATACAATCGGGGGAAAGATGCAATCAGCCTGCCTTAACCGGGTTCGTCCGGGCATGCGGGGGGGGATATATCCAAACCCTGCGAACAATTTGCATTTTCCGCCTTCGCGGATGACTCCACGGTCCGCAGGTGCCAGACACTTTTCCGTAAAGGTGTCTGGCACCTATCCCCATTAATGCAAAAACCGGGACGCGTCCGACACGCTCCCGGTTAAATGGCCAGATACCAACAATGCTGGATGACGCTTACAGGTTATATTCCCCGTTCGCTTCAGGCTGGTACACGATGTCAGCCACGAGAAAATAGCAGGTTTCGGCGTTCCTGTTCCACGAGATGACCTCTCCGACCTCTTTGCCGAGGAGCTCTGAGCCCATGGGATCGAGCACGGACACGCAGTTCTGAGACGGGTCGGAGTCCACCGGGTACACCAGTGTCATGATCTCGTCTTTTCCATTACCGATATCCTTGAGCTTGATACGCGAATTCATGGTGACGATGGAAGGCTTGATGTCGGGGCCGTTGACCAGTCTTGCCCTGGACAAACGCTCCTTTAAAACCTTTGGAAATCCCCCGTTACCGCCTTTCTCCCTGGAAAGGTCTTGAAGTCTCTCGAAATCGCGACGAGTGATTATCCTTTTTTCGCGGGGCATATGCCAATCCCCCCATTATTTTTTTTCAGGATACATATCGGTTATCAATTTTTTTATTTGCGTCAAGGAAAAAATTATTTGACATCAGAAATTTAAATATTTTTTGCGCCTCAAAGTGACATAATGCGCAAATCTCATGGGCCGGCTCCAGATAACAATCATTTGCTCCATCAAAGTGGCCGCCATTACTCTATTGAAAGAACGACTCCTTCTTTCCCTCCCAATAGTATATTCAGAACACCATCCGTTACGACGATATCCTCACCGCCCGGAAGGGCGTTCTTCAGGCGCGCGTTCATGAGGGCGCCGCGGACAGATGGAGAAAGTCTCATGTTATGCCCTACGTGCACAGAGAGCGGCTCCGGCATCGCTTCGTAGCCGTTGTTGAGCGCCACGATGACCAGGTCGTCGCGAAATTCCCGCAGATAGACGTAAATGAAGTTGTCGGAATAGAGGGTGTTGAGCGACCCGTATTTAACCGCGTCGTGCGCCTTCCTGAAGGCGATGAGTCCCTTGAGGTACTCGAACGTCCCGGCTTCGACCGTGTGCGCGGGAAGTGGCTCCAGGCCGTCCCCGAAAACCTCCCACGGCATATCGCGCCGGTTGTCCGGGTCGCTCCTCCCTTCAAGCGCGATCTCGGTCCCGTAATAAATCTGGGGTATCCCCCTGGTGGTCAGGAGGAAGGTCAGCGCGAGTCGCAGTATCTTCACGGAAAGATCCCTGTCCCCGCTGTGACGGTCCATGATCTCGGTGACGAACCTTTTCGGGAGGTCGTGGTTGTCGAGGAGCGTGACCAGCCTGTTGTGGTTCGTGTAATGCGAATCGCGGTCCAGGAGGCCGGGGAATTCCTGCGGGGAGAGGCGCGGCTGCGCCACCCTGGTAAAGCCCAGGTCGCTCACGAAAATATCGTGCATGGCGAACTGGAGCGGAAAATCGAACAGCGAGTCGAACGCGAAATGGCGCTGGTATTCGGAAAGCCTGTCGATGTCGGACTCGAGCACCTCTCCGAGGAGGGAAACCTCCGGGTACTTGCCCTTCACGTAGGTCTTGTACGCGTACCAGAACGCCTTCTCCACGTGCTTCACGGTGTCCATGCGGACGCAATCGATGCCGGTCTCGGCGATCCAGTCCAGGATGCTCCTGATGAAGTAATCGATCACCTCCGGGTTGTCCTGGTCGATGTCGGGAAGTCCCCACATCCTCCCCTCCTCGTCGGAAACAAGGTATTCCGCGTTGAACCACGTCGTGCGAAACGGGGTGGAGGGATCGTCCCGCAGCCCGGGATGGGCATAGCCGGTATGGTTCACCACCATGTCGAGTATGAGCTTTATTCCGTTCGCGTGGAGCTCGTCCGCGAGCTCTTTCAGGTAGATCCTGCTTCCCTCGGGGACGCCCGGCTTGGGCGTGTACAGATGGGGGTCCACACTGTCGAAATCGAGCGGCCAGTATCCGTGGTAACCGCAGTGTCCGTTCTTGAGGGGGGGGATATTCCTGTAGACAGGCGTTATCCAGAGCGTGGTGATGCCCAGGTTCTTCAGGTAGGGTATCTTTTTAACGATCCCGGCGAAATCCCCGCCGTGGTAGGCGCGGGGGTTCGTGAGATCGACGTCCCGGTTGTTGCCGGGGTCCCCGTCGCAGAAGCGGTCGGTAACGACGAAATAGATGACATCATCCTGCGTGAGCATATCCCACCTCCGTTATTCATGCAATGCCGGCACGCGATCCGGACCCGGCACTGGGATATCGCCGCCCCTGAAACGACGAGACCCGTATACCGGTCATCATGGATGCGCGCAGCGGGCAGCGAGAGGATGGTACAGGGGCCGGCGAGGAAGACAATCTCACCGGCGCGGGCTGCGGGACGTTCGGCATGACGGGATTCCGCTCCGGATCGTGATACCATTATTGGGGAGATGTTTCGCGGGGAAGGTCAAGCAATTTTTCGTCGCGCGGATCAGGCGGGACCGGCGCGTTCGAGCCTGTGGAGCACGACCATGCCGTCCATTCCGGCGAGGGCCCCCGATACGAGCCCCTCGTCCTTGGTCAGGAGCACCGCCTGCCATCCCCTTTCCTCGATGAACCTCCTGACCAGCGCGAGCGCGACGTTCGCGCGACCGCCATCGAGGGAGAGGAAGGGCTCATCGAGCACCAGAAGACCGGGGCCGTCGCCGCTCCAGGAGTGCGCGGCGAGCGTAAGCCTGAGCGCAAAGACGAACAGATCGCGCGTGCCGCGCGAGAGTTGCTCGACCCTCCTCATCGCGCCTCCCGCGTCGGCGAACCAGAGCGCGGCCGGGTCGAACGCGCCGAGAGAGACCCCGCGCGATCCCGGGAAGACCTCCCCGCAGGTGCGGGCGACCTCCTCGCTCAGACTGCGGAAAAGCGCTTCGCCGTCGAGGGCCATATCCCCGAAAATCGACGCGGCCACTGCATTCGCCTCGCGGGTAATGTCGAGCTCCTCGACGTTCCTCTCCATGAGGGATATGTCCCGCCCAAGGGCCGCGATGCGCTCGGGAAGATCGCCCATGGACGCGTGCACCGCGCCCCTGTCGCGGCCCAGGTCTTCGGCCAGGAGGGGGAGCTCGGAGGCCATCTTCTCGAGTTCCGCGCGGCGGGACGCCAGCTCCTTCGCCAGTCCGTTCAGTTCCGCGTCGGAAAGCTGCCGCTCGGTTATCTCGATTGCAAGCGCGGAAATCCTCGACAGACAGAGCGCCTCGAGCTGGCCGGGTCCGTCCGCGCCGCGTGAGGCGCACTCGCGCGCGGTGGAAGCGGCCCATTCCTCGCGCTCCCTCCGTGCGCGCTCCAGTTCCGCCCGCCCGGGGCGGTACGCGTCGGGCGACGCGAGCCCCCGTTCCGAAAGCCATGCCGAAAGCGCGGCGGAAGCCTTCTCTCGCGCGGCGAGAAGCCCCGCGTGCGATGCGTCCATCGCGGCGGCCCTCTGCCTGACGATGCGAAAATTCTGTTCCGCCCTGGCCGCGGCCTTCGACGCGTTGTCGTAGGCCATCTGCCTGTGCCAGAGCTCGACCCTGAGCTCGTCGACGGTGGAACCGTTCAGGACCCCGTCCCCGGTCCGCGCGTGCCACTCTGCCCGGATGGCCCCCGCGTACTCGGTCTCGTCCGGCGGCACGAGCGTCTGCTCGACCCTGCGCGCGAGGACCAGCCCCAGGAAGAGGAAGAGGCCTCCCAGGCACGCGAGGGTTATGCGATAGAGTTGTTCCTGCACCAGCGCCGCGCCGGTCGCGCCGCCCGCCGCGACGATGAGCGCCCCCGCGACGAACAGCGGGTTCCAGCGCACGGACTTTTTCACGGCGGGGAGGGGCCTGCCCCGCTCGATGCGGTCGAGCATCATGCCCGCGAGCTCCGACGCGGGCCTCACGCCCTCGCGCTCCACGAGCTGTGCCTCCCGTTCGGCCTCGAAACGGCGCATCTCGTCGGCGAGGGCCTGGTGCTGCGCGCGGTTCGAGAGGATGCCCGTATCCGCCTCCTTCACCGAGGCCACGAGGGCGTCGAGGGTCGTGGATTCGTCCGCGGAAAACCGCGAGAGCGCCTCCAGGCGCGCGTCGATCGATTTCCCCGCGGCGAGCATGTCCATGACACGCAGGAGCGACGTTCTTTCGCGCAGCAACTCCTGCTGCTTCACGCGGGCCTCGAGCGACGATACCGCCGCGCGGGCCGACGACATGTCCCTTTCGAGCGACGCCTTCCGGGCCTCCTTGTCGCCGGAAGCCCTTTCCCTGTTCAGCACCTTCCCGCGCTCGTCAAGGAGCGCCGCGAGCCGCTCCCTCGCGGAGTCGAGGCGTTTCTGCGCGTCCCTGCGCTCCCTGACGTGGGACAGGTTTCCCCGGTCCGACGCCAGCGCCGACATGTTTCCCGCGATGCGGTTGGGGTCGATCCCCCCAGTGAACACCGAGGCCTTGACCCTGTCGAGCCACTGCCCCCCGGTGAAATCGATATCGATATCCCCCGACTGGATCGCGTACAGGGCCATGAATTCGTCCCTGTCGATGGTAAACGATTCCCCGGAGAATTCGATCCCTGCGACGGCACCGCTCCCGTAACGATCGTGGATACGCCTGCCCTCCGCGGTATTCCGCTTCAGTCCGCATATCCTGCTGAATATCGCGTCGAAAATCGTCGTCTTGCCGGCCTCGTTGGGGCCGAGGAACACGGTAAAGGCGCCGAACTCGAAACGCGCCGAGCCGAACCTGCCGAATTTTTCCAGCGTGAGTGCTCGTATCATCGGCGTTCCAGCGCCTTCCTGATCTCGGCCAGACCCAGGATGCGCGCCCGCCTCCATATCTCGTATTCGCGCGGGGTCCCGCCCTTCGGCTCGAGCTCGCTCCAGCGCGCGAGGAACTTCCTCGCGATGGCATGGCCGGATATGCCCCCCGCCACTGATATGTCTTCCCTCTCGAGATGGATCGCGCGGACCCGCGCCGCATAACCCGACCTGAAACGGTCTTCCGCCGCAGAAAGCCGGTTCTCGTCCTCGACGATGCCCGTGAGCCGCAGGTGGATGAAATCGGCGGGCCCCCATTCCACGGACTCGTTCTCCATGCCGGGAATGGACCCGTCGAAACCGACCGGCACCGGGTAGATCCTGTACTGGCCCGCCGCCTCGATGGTCTTTGCCCTAACGGCCACACCATCGCCGAGCTCCAGCACGAGCGCCCTGCGCGGCCCGGCCTCCTGCGGCTTCCTGCGCCACATGCGCGCGGAGCCCGGGTAGGCGATGAGCGAGTCGCCGGCCCTCGCGCTTCTCGGCGCGTGCAGGTGGCCCATGGCAGCGTAATCCACCCCGTTGCGGACAAAAAGGTCGGCGTCGATGACAGCGCCGCCATCCTCGTCGTCGTCGATCCCCGCAAACCCCATGCCCTCCACGGTCCCGTGCGCGACCGCGATGCGAAAGGCTGAGCCCCGCGGCGGCACGTCCCAGTCGGTATAATCTTCGTAACGGGCGCGGTGGGACACCGCGAGGAATTCGACCTCGCCGCGGTTCAAAACGGCGAAATCCCCTCCCTCGACGAGGTTTCCCGCGGGTATGCCCAGGTCGAACTGCGAAAGCTTCCCCCCGCCCCGGCCGAGATCCTCGTGGTTGCCGGCGACGAGAACCGGTTCGCAACGGTCCGCGAGTCGGACCATCCGCTCGCGGAAATCGTTTCTCAGCTCCCCGGCGGCCGCGAAGGAATCAAAGGTGTCGCCGGCGAAAACGAGGAAGCGCGCCTTTTCATCGATCGCCATGCCCACCAGCCCGTCGAGCACCGAGAGGCCGTAGGCACGATCATCGTCGGCGGCGAGATGCAGATCAGCGCAGTGAAGTATTTTCATCATGGGGTGTCGCAACAATCGTCCCGCGTCATCTCGAGAAACGGTAGCCCAGGAACGAGAAGGATTCGCCCGCCTCGCCCGTGTACACGTACGAGCGTTTCTTCAGCGCGAGGCCCGCGGGCATGTCCGGGTCGTCGATGCCCTGGGCCACGATGATTACCGTGCGGGCCCCGCCCAGCGGCACGGTATCGTCGACGAGGCCTTGCCCGTACAGGCGATACGCCCTTGAGATCGAGTAAGCGTTATTCTCGGTGTTGAGCGTCACGACATCCACGCCGGGAAAATAGTACCGTATGTGCCGGTTGTATATTTCGTTGATGTACGACTCTCCCGCCGAGTGGAACCCGAGCTTGAGCGGGACCACCAGCATCACGCGGCGGCCGTGCCGTGCGGCCTTTCCGATCTCTTCGGCGATCTCGCCCTTGAGCGCCGCGAAGCACCTGTCGTTCTCCCGGAGCTGTCCGGCGCTGTAATATGGCACCCAGCGGTTGACTCCCGTAAGCACGCGCATGAACGCGGACTGCGGCGGTCTCGAAGGATTATATCTTCCCGGCAGGCCTATGGGCCGAAGAAGGAGAAAAGACGCGACCTGGAAGGCGAACAATATCGCAAGCACCGTCACGAGCGGCCTCAGCCGTAAAAACGCGCGAACGCCATACACGGAAAGCAGATAGAGCGCGGGCATGATGGAGAGATGGTAACCGGCCTGGCCGAAATGTCCCAGGGTATACGTTGCAAGTGCGGGGACCGACCAGAAAAGAAAAAACACCGCGGTCTTGCACCTGTCGGGAGCCTGCGGTGACGGACCTCCTTCCCGGGGCGTCCCGCGTTTCATGAACCGGATCACCGCGCTTCCCGCAATGATGACAAGTATGCCCGCAGATCCCACGAAAAGAGTCTTCAAGAAATACCGAATCTGTTCGAGGAAGACTTCCCGGGCGCCGGTGAACGCCGACGTTGAATGTAACGTCATCTTCCAGAAACCGTCAACCTGCGCATAATACGCGGCAAGGCCGCCGGAAAGAACCGATACGGGAACAAGCCACGCGAGCACCCCCGCGATGCCGGCGCATGTGGCGATCACAAGCGTCTTCCAGTCGAGCCCACGGTAGAAAGCCTTCCACTCAAAGCCCTGCCAGTCCCTGCGGACATACAGGGCGGTGAACACGCAAATCGGAGCGACCATGAATACCGAGGGGCGGATGCCGAACGAGAACGCGAGCAGCGGCCCGAGCAGGTAGAAATAGCGGCGCTTCCCCTCGAACGCGACCCTGTACGCTATGAGCCCGACACCGGCGAAGGTCATCACCTCGGAAGTGTAATTGAGCGCGACCTCCCTGTAGAACCAGAAGAGCGGATTGAATACCAGGAACAGCGAAGCCACCGTCGCGGCCGCCCTGTCGCGCGTGATGGCCAGCGCGAGCCTGAAAAAAAGCGCCACGCCGATTGCCGCGAAGAGTATCGACATGATAACGAGGGAACCATTATCGTCATGGATGAAGTGGCTGATGGTTTTACCCATCGCCACGTACACGGGATACCCGGGCGGGTGCGGCTGATGGTCGGCGATGTTGAAGTGATGAAAACCCAGCGCGTACTGTACGGAGTCGATATGGTAGAGGTATTTCGAGACGAAGGGAATGGACGATATGACCGTCACGAGGGCGAGGATCGTCCCGGTCCATTGTTCAAGCAGCGTTCCGATGGTTTCCCTGGCTATCCTGAAAATGTCTTTCGTGTTCTGCATCGATTCCGCCGATGGTTAATTTGTGGCGCGGAGTTGCGCCGCCCGACCGAACAGTGGAGCATGATCGACCCGGCGAACGGCAGTGTCAATGAAAATTACCCCGGGAAACGGCCGGGTCCGGCGCTTGATCCGTCAAGCATCCCCGCGCCGTATTCCATAAAAAACCGGTTGACCGCGCAGGGAATGCATGCTCCTATTCGACGCAAGTCCGGACATCCGGAAAATCAGGGAAATATGAAGGGGGTCTGACGGGATGCACCGTAACGAGCGCCGAATCATACCGATAGTTATCGCCATGACGGTCATACTCGCCGCAGCGGGTGCGCTGTATGCCCGTGCCGGAGGTGGCGGCGGGGGCGGCGGCGGGGGCGACGACGGGATCGGCCTCATCATAGAGCTCGTGTTGATGCTTCTCTTCGAGCTGCCCTTTCCCTGGAACATTATCACGACCGGCGCGCTCATCGCCGCGTTTGTCGTCTTTTCTTTGTTCACGAAGAAGAAAGTCAGGGAGCGCACGGTGTATAACTCCCTGCCGAAAGGGACGGAGGAAAATAAGACCGATCCCCGGACCGCCCGGGAATTTCTGAAACTCAACCCCGGTTTCGACGAGGCGGGCTTTCTGGCAACCGTGAAGGACGCGTTCGTGAAAATCCAGGAGGCGTGGCAGGCGCAGGATATATCCCCCGTGAGAAGGTTCATCTCGGACGGGGTGTACCAGCGCTTCAACACGCAGTTCACCATGATGAAGATACTGAAACAGAAGAACGTGCTCTCGGATATCATGGTGAACAACGTGTACATAGACAGGGTGGAATCGGACGGGCTGTACGATATTGTCCACGCGGCGATCCACGCATCCATGAACGACCGTTTCACGAGCGAGCTCGACCATTCGCTCGATTCGGGCGGCGCCGAATCGTTCGTCGAATACTGGTCGTTCATGAAAAAACGGGGGGCCCCGCGGGTCGATATCTACGCTACCGACGCCTGCCCGAAGTGCGGGACCCCGCTTCCAAAAAACATGGGCGATACCAGCCGGTGCGGTTCCTGCGGCACGCTGACCAACACGGGCGAATACGACTGGGTGCTTTCGGAGATCACGCAATCCGACGACTATATAGGGAGGCACCCGAAGCTCAGGAAATCGGACGACCTGAACGAGAAGGTCCGGGCCCTCGTCGAAGAGAATGCCGACTTCGCGGTCCAGCTCGTCGAGGACAGGGCGAGCAACGGTTACCTGCAGATGCTCACCTCCGTCGCGGTGGGCGACCCGTCAATCATGCGCCGGTTCGTGAGCGACGCGGTGTTCGAGAAGATGAAGGCGCGAACTGCGGAAGGCGCGGCAGCGTACAACCGCCTCTATCTGAACGACGCCTACCTGGTCGGAGCCTGGACCGGGGACGGAAGGAACAACCTGGCGGTCGCGATACGATCGTCGTACCAGCGCGTCGCCCTGAAAAGCGGCCGCGCCGTGATGCTCGATCCCGCGGTGACCTCGCGGACGGAGGTCGTGGTACTCTCGCGGGACCGCGGCACGTCCGCTTCGAAGGGATCGATATACGCGCGCGAATGCCCGGCGTGCGGGGCGCCCGTCGCCGACTCGCTCGAGGTGAAATGTCCCTACTGCGGGATCGATTACAACAGCACCGCCAACGACTGGGTGATAACGAACCTCCTGACCACGGCCGAGTATAAATCGCACTTCGGGCAAATCGCGGCCGGCCCCTCCTTCGGGAAAGACCCGGACCTCATCGACAGGCTCTATGACGCGCGCGACTTCGCGCTCAACAACGTGATGGTGATCGCCGGTTCGGACGGGGCCATATCCCCCGATGAAAGGAAGTTCCTCGAGTCGCTCGCATCAAGATGGGGATACAACCACGGGAAGATCGAGCCGCTCTTCGGGCTTGCGCTGAACGGCAGGCTCGCGCTTCGCATGCCCGAGGACGCGAAGAAGCGCGCGAAAATCTACCGCCTAATGGAAAAGGCGGCACGGCTGGACGACACCATCACAGAGAGGGAGAGGGCCGTCCTGGAAGACGTCAGGAAACGGTTCGTGTCAAATGCCGCGTGACGGGGTTCATGGACCACCGATGATTTTCCTGTGCACGACGCCCGCGCTGCCGTCCTTGATGCAGGATGCCTCAGCCTCGATGATCGTGTCGCCGTCCACGCGGACCTTCACCGTCTTCGTGAAATTTTCATTGTCGGGGAGCTTGTCCCACGTGTAGCTCCATCGCCCCACCTCGTCGCCGTTGGCCTTCAAGGAAGTCCACTGCGTGAAGTGATAGATATTATTGCCGCGGTGCGAAATCTTCACCGTGACTCCGACCTTCGAACCGGATTTTGCTTTGTCTGGCGCGATTATTTCGACCTTCGGCTGGTCAGCGGTGACCAGCGTCGGGAAAATGAACGAGACTGAAAAAAGGAAAGTGATTACAAGCCGTTTCACGAACATCCTCCTCACACTCTATGGCTTACAAGATAATATAAATCCGCCCGGGCGGAAAGTTTTTTTTGCACTTGACTTCACCCGCAGCGGGATTATCTTAAAATAGGACAGGATAGAACCATGATAAGCGTTACGCGCACCTTCCCGGCACTGGCAGCAATTGCAGCGCTCATCCTTCCTGCAAGCGGAGCCGATGCGCCTCCTCCCCTCGAGATCAGGGCGCACGGCGGCCCGGTCATGGCCGTGAAATTCTCCCCGGACGGGAAGTCCCTCCTCTCGGGAGGCGCGGATGGGAAGCTCAGGGTATGGGACCCCGCCTCCGGCGCATTGCGAAACGAGATCACCGGGCCGGCCGGCGGCATACTGGCCCTGGCCTGGGCGCCCGACGGCCGTCACGCCGCCGCGGGAACGCGATTCACCGCCGCGGGCGGCGCGAAAGACCTTTTATCTCTCTGGCACATCCAAACGGGACGCCGCCTCCGCTCCTATGACGGGCCCGCCGGAATGGTCCGTTCGATCGCGTTCACGCGCGACGGGAAATTCGTCCTGGCCGCCTGCGACGGTGTTATGCGAATCTGGACAACCGCAACCGCGGACATGGTGCGCCTGTTCAAGGGGCATAAGGGCATCGTCAATTCCGTCGCGTTAACGCCGGACGGGAGGTTCGCCCTTTCCGGGGGAGCCGACGGCACCGTGAAACTGTGGGACGTGGCGAAAGCCGCGGCGGACTTCAAAATCGCAGGGACGGACGAGCTTGTCTTGAGGAACCTCGCGAACCCGGCCGGGCCCGCCGCGACGTTCGAGGGCCACGCTGAAACGGTCACCGCGGTCGCCTTCACGCCGGACGGGAAGTTCGCGGTCTCGGCGGGCGCGGACAGGACGCTCAGGCTGTGGGACATTTCATCCGGCAGGTGCGTGCGCGTCTTCATCGGCCATTCCGACGGCGTGTATTCGCTGGCGGTCTCCCCGGACGGCGCGTCCCTGCTTTCAGGCTCGAGGGACAAAACCGCCCGCCTGTGGGACATCTCCACGGGCGCCGTCCGCCGCGTGTACGGCGGGCACGGTGGGCACGTGTACGGCGTCGATTTCTCCCCTGACGGCGGAAGGATAGCCACGGCCTGCCTTGACGGCAGGGTCCGCGTCTGGAAAATCTGACCATGGCGAAGGGGATATGCCCGCAGCCGGCGGGAACGTTTTCATGACAGCGGGCCGCCCGACAGCCGGAGGGCCCGGCCCGGGCCTTGTCGCGCCGGCCGCGACACTTGCGGCGATAGAAGAACTCATCGCGGAATATCTTTCCGCAGGCATTCGGGCGTCCGACGAGATCGTGCATTACGCGCTGTCTTCCCTCGGCGCGGACGGGCCGAACGACCTCGCGCGCATCCTTCGCGACGAATGCGACGAATCCGGCATGACCGAGCTCCTGCTCCACCCTTCGCCGGAGCTCTCAGCGGCTATCGAACCCCTCGTCCCCACGGACGGGATGGGTTCGCACGAGCGCACCCTCCTCGCCGCGGGAATAGCGCGCCGCGTGCCTTCAGTCCCGGTATCGTTCGCCGCGTTCGACGTGGACGGGTGCATATCCCTCACCCCCGAACGTGTTGAACGGTTTCTCGCGAAACTCGCGCTCGACCGGGCCGTGCGCGCCGTCGAAAAACCCCTCCCCTCGGGACGCGAGGGGGCGCGCCTGGCAGCGGCCGCGGCGGCGATCCGCAGGAACAGGCCGCCCGCGCGCGAAGGCGTCGAGTCCTTTCTCGGCGCGCTGGCCCTCGGCCTGGCCGGACGCGACAGGCCGGACGATCGGGGGATACACGATACGGTCGCGTTCGCGTGCGCGGTTCTCGCGGCCCGGGAGCTCCCGGTCGAGGAGGCCCTGGCCGCGGAGTGGAACGCCATGGAGAAGATCATAGCCGAATCGGAACGCTTCGCCGCGCTCTCGAGGCGTTACAGCATGGAGTACCTGATGTCGAGGCGGGTGCAGCCGCCCGCGATGGGCGCGGACGAGGCCCGGAGGCGGATGGCGCTTCTCGATCTCGTCGCGCGCACCGGGCTCGGGCGCCCGCTGCCCGCCGGCCCGTCCCTGGTGGTCCGGGACATTACCCTCGGTCCCGGCGGAGAAGGGCTGGATGAGATCATCGAGGATTTCTGACCGGGGCCCTCACGAGTCCATCGCCTTTTCAACGAGGCGGTCCGCGATCAATCCGAAAAACGAGCCGTTTCCGGATGAGTATATCCACCCCAGATGCGAACCGCACTGCGCGCAGAGCGCATAACTCCACGCGAAGCCCGAGAACCAGGTGTGCTCCCGCGTGGGGATTCCCGCGTGCACGCAGCCCGGCGCCTCGGAAAACAGGGCCACCCGGAAGACGAAGCCCGCGGGGTTGGTGAACACGTGGAGGTGCGATCCGCCGACGGAGATGCGCGCGATATCCGTGGTGATGGGGTTCCCGCACGCGGTGCAGAGGAATATCCTTCTCTGCACCGCCTTTTCGCCGTATTCCTCGACGACCGACGCTTCGGCCTCGCTCAGCGACCCGTCGGGCGTGCGGAACTGAAGCCCGCCATTCGGGGAGATCGGGTCCGTGAAGATCATCATGCTTTCAATGTAGCATCAGAACGCGGCGCGGTCAAGACCGCCCGGGACACGGAAAGGTCACAACCGCACCGTGGCGCCGACGAGCGCATAATGAAACATGGAGAAGGTATAGACTTTCCTGTTGTCCGCGCCGCCCTCGAGGATTCGGTACCCGATGCGGATGTCCGCGCTCTCATTGAGCCGATACTGCAGGGCGGCCATGCCGTCCTCGGCGCGGCCCTGCGGGCCGACGAGCCAGTCCGCCTCGAGCAGCAAGGCGAACCTTCCGGCAAAATTCCACAGGAGGCGCATGTTGATGAGGGGGACGACGCCGACGTTGGAAAGCTGTCTCCTTACAGAGAGTCCCTGAACCGACGTCGAGGCCTGGCGCACCTTGCCGGTGAGACCGATGCCGAATTCGACAGTGTCGTTATGCACGATGTCGAACCGGTAGGTGGCCCTGTACGAATTGAACATGAATCGCGATTTCAGCCAGAGACCGGCGGGATAATATCCTCCCTTGAAGAGGATGTCCCGGGACGAGCGGCCCTCCGCGTTCACGGTCAGCGGGGCCGCCATGACGCTGAGATTGTGCCTGTCCTTGATGAGCCAGCCGGCGCGGGCCCTGAAACTGAAGGCCGCCTGTGAATGGAGCACGCCGGTCAGTGAGAATCGCGTGCCGTATTTTCCGGTAATACGAACGTCGTTGTACCCGGTGAACGCGGGGCCGAGCTCGAGCTCGATATACGGCCCCGCGTGTGCGGAAACCGATGCGGCGAGTACAATGAAGGCTACCGCGACGAGAACTATCGACTTTGTTTTCATACCGATAGTATTCACGCCGCGGGGTCGATGTCAAGTACAATCAGGCGATTTGTACCTTCACCGCGTCGTCCATCGGGTCCTTGAACGGGACCGTAAGCCTAAGCAGGCCGTTCGTGTAGGTCGCGGACGCGTCACCGTAACGAACCGGGCAGCAGAACGCAAGGGTGGCCACGTACTCTATGTCCTCCCTGGGGGCTGACAGCGCCAGACTGTCGTCGTGAATTTTCAGGTCGATATCCTCCTTGCGGGCGCCTGGAAGCGCGATCTCGACCGTGAGGTTTTTATGATCATCGTCCGTGTACGAACAAATTTCCGGGGCTATTTTAATCCTTTCATGTGCCATGGTGGTTCCTCCATCAAGTATTTTAGTAATTACTGAATTATTATAAAATACTAAATCCGGGAGGAATGGCAAATTTTTTTTTGGTTTTTGGGGGGATATACGAATCCCGAACCGACACATCAGTAAAAGAAATCCTCTGTTCCGCGACGAAAATACCATCCCTGAGAAAGGTCAATCAACCCGCTCCAGCTTCTGCATTGATGACTTGGCATGGTTCTCCCAGAGCATTTCCCTGCCTTTGATCCAGACTATCCTCAACTTTATTTTATCATGTGTCCCTATGGAAAGCTCCAGGCTGTCCCCATCGATGGACCACGTCGCCTTTTCGGCCCTGGCCCTGTCCTTTATCTCCGCTGTCCCGTCCTTGTTGAACTGCATCCACACGTCTTCATTGACCGTAACCTTGCACTTGCCGTTCTCGTCACAGTCGGTGCCGATTGCTTTCCATTTTCCAGGCAACACGTTCGTATAATCGGCCGACAGAAGCGCACAGACCGCCGCCGCGGCAACTACCAGAGATAGCGCAAGATGTTTCATCAAAATCCTCCAGGATATGATTCAGACTCGACCCGGCAAGAGTTTGTAATAGGGTCAGCCACCTGTCAAACAGAAACCGCACAGTACAGGGTGCCAGACACCTAAATAATAGAGCTTTTTCATGGAAATGGCTCTTAAATCTCGGTGTCTGGCACCTTTTCCCTGCTAATTTCCACTGGAACTGCGGAAAGCCACGCCATCCCCGATACCGGGTCCACCACTGAAGGTCCCGATGCCGTCAGCATGTTCACGTTCGCGCCTGGGTGCGCGCGGGACGTGGTGAGTCCCCCGGCCCGGCCGTGGCCCCAGCCATGCGGAATGGCGGCGGCACCGGGCATCATTTCGTCGGTGATCCTTACCGGGATGACGATATCGCCCCCGGGCCCGGCCACACGCGCCAGGTCGCCGTCGGCGAGCCCCGCGCGCGCGGCATCGGCCGGGTTCATGTGGATGCGGTTCCCATCGCGTCCTTTCATGAGGCCGGGCGCGTTGTGCAGGTACGTGTTCAGGGAAAGCAGCTGGCGCATGTTCACCACCCGGATCGCGCCGGCGAGCGATTCTTCCCGATCGAACACCGCGTCGATTCCGCCGGCGGCCGCGACGACCAGTTCCGGCGCGAGATCCACCTTCCCGCTCTTCGCCGGGACCCTCTTGCCGAGAAATGATTTTTCCTGCAGATCTCCCAGGGGAAGGCCCTCAGGACGGGACCTCATGTCGCCGAGCGACGTCCTGCGCGTCAGCCGCAACAGCAGGCGGAGAAACGTGTTCTGGGACACAAGACCCGCCCTTTTTTTTCCGAGGATTGCGTTGAGGATATACAGGCACCCGAACACGGCCCCGACGATGCGCGAGCCGAAGAGCCCCCTGCCGTACGCACGCGCCAGCGAGGAGAATATCCATATCTCGTCCCTGCGCTCGGCCGCGGGCTCGACCACCGCGTCGGTATAGTTGAGCATCGGGTTCGCGCTGACCCCCATGAATGACTGGAAGAAAAAGTTCAGGTCCGGGTGCTCCATCACGGACTGCGCGGGAAGAACGAAATGCGCCAGGTCGCCGGTCTCGTTTCGGAATATATCGATGCTCACGAGCAGGTCCAGGTCGCGGAGGGCCTTTTCCATGCGCGAACTTCCGGGAAACGAGAGCGCGGGATTGCCCCCGGTGACGATGAGCGCTCTGATCTGCCCGTCGCCCGGGGTGAATACCTCATCCGGGAAGACGGCGCACGGCATGCATTCCATGACCGCCCGAAAATTGCCGACGCGGGAATGCGCGCGCGGTCCGGACGGGTTCATGCCCGGGAGCGGGATCACGCCCCGCCCCACCAGGGTGCCGCCCCTGCGGTCCAGGTTGCCCGATACCGCGTTGATGGCCTCAACCAGCCAGAATGACAGCGTGGGGCTCCCGCTCTGGTTGATGCCGGTCGAGGCGTAAATAGACGACGGGCCCTTCATGTACGAGCGGACAAGGCCGCGGAGCGTGTCCGCCGGGACGCCCGTGACCTGGGCCGCGCGCTCCGCGCTCCAGGGCGAGACGATCGACAGGAAGCGGTCATATCCCACCATGTATGAATCGACCGCGTCCCTGTCCACGCCCCCCGAGCCCGCGAGCTCTGCCGCGAACGCCAGCAGGAAGAACACGTCCGTGCCCGGCCTGATGAAGAAGTGCTCGGCGCCCGGTATGCGCGCGCTCTCGGTCCGCCTGGGATTGACGTGCACCACGCGCGTCCCGCCGGCGGAGGCGGCCTTCAGCCTGTTGACCACATCGGGCATGCCGACGAACGACATGTGGGACGCCGCAGGATTCGCGCCGATGACGATGAAGCAGGCGGCGCGTGAAAAATCGGGGATGGGGTGCACGTAGGGCGACCCGTACATGAGCTCGGCCACGGCGAACTTGTTGCTGCAGTCGATCGTCGACGCCGAGAAAAGATTCTTCGAGCCGAGCGCGTCCATGAAGCCCTTCGCGAAAATGGGATGGAGCAGGCTGAAGCCCGCGCCGCTTCCCGCGTAGAGCGCGACTGAATTCGGCCCGTGCTTTTCGATGATTTCGCGCAGCCGCGAGGCGATCCCCCCGATCGCGTCATCCCAGGAGATGCGCTCGAACGAGCCACCGGAGCGCTTTAAGGGATAATCGAGCCGGTCTGGAGAATGCACTATCTCGTGGAAACGGAGGCCCTTTTTACAGGCATATCCCCTGCTCCCCAGATGGCCGGGGTTCGGCCGTATGGACGTGATGGTGTTGTTTTCAACGGTCGCGATGAGTCCGCACGAGCATTCGCACACGCGACAAAAGGTGTACTGTTCCCGGATCATGTATGTGTCTCCGCCGCAAGGTTGGGACACACACTACAGGGCCGCATCGGCAGGGCAAGGATAATATCCTCCTCTACCGCGATCGGTGCCTGCTTTTACGCCACTCCTCCAGGGTCACCCACGCGTTCTTAACCGGGTCAAGGCAGAGCACCTCGCCCGTTTTTTTGTTAATGCGGAAGGACCAGATGGTGATAATCGCATCGGGCCGGCTCTCGCAGAAACGGATCGTATTGTATTCTTCGTAGGGGTTCGTCAGGAAGGCAAACGCGGCGGTGTATTTTCCCCCCGAATTTTTCTCGATCCGGTTCACCCTCTCATCTATCTCGGGGACCGCGCTTCGCAGTGCGACAAAATACGCCTCTTTTTCAATGGGGGATATGTCCAGGGGCGGAAAGATCGCGTTATCGCGCGACCGGTCTCTCCCGGAACATGCGGTGATGATACACATGAAAGAGAGAAGAATGCATGCAGTTTTGAACATATCCCCTCCTCGAGACCCATGGATAACCGCAACAATCGGTCTCTGTAGAAAATATACTCAATAACAGGTGCCAGACACCATAAAAATAGAGCTTCGATAAATGAAAAGATTGCAAATTAACGCAACAGCCTGTTGAAACTCCACTGTGTACCGATACTTATCGGTGATTTCCTGATCTTAATGGATATGATCACTTACCGAGCCACCCGCTTAAAACAACGATGTGCTTCTTTTCCTCATTGATGATATCATCCAGCCATGATTTCCCCATGGATTCCGGAACGAAAGACTTCATTCCGAGATAAAAAAGTATCGAATCCTTTTCGGCCTCGATTGCGGTATGCAGGATATCACTTCGCGAGGAATAATCGATTGTTTTTCGGAAAAAAACCTTTGTATCGGCAAGGGATCGCAAGTACGCAGTTTCCTCTCCACCAGGATCGAACGCTGTCGGCTCCTTCTCCTCTTTTATCAGCTGCTTTCTCATTTCGGCAAACCGTTTTCCATGGTGGACTTCCATCTCAGCAAGGTCGGCAAGGAGTTTTCTGAATAATGCGTCATCCGTTTTCCTGGCTGCCTCCCGATAAAACTGGCTGCCGTTTTTTTCGATTTCTTCGGCCATTTCGAAAATATTATCCGCGTTATAATTATAACTCATTGTTACCGGTCTCCCATTATTAATTATATCATCTTAATTCACAGGTGCCAGACACCTTATAAAAAGAGTTTTTAAGTAAAAATAGCGCTCAAACAAGAAGTGTCTGGCACCTGAACTACGTTTTCCTGAAACGGTACATCATCCTGCCGATAATTATCGCCAGGGCCGCTATGAAAACCCCCACGGCTATCATGGTATGCCCCGTGTTCAGGGCCACCTTGTTCTGCATGTTGGCCCAAAAAGTAAGCCAGTTCACGCAGATGAGCAGGATATTGACCGCGATCCCGATCGAGGCCATGTACGCGCCGACGGACGCGTATGTGTCCGCCTTGCGCTCTGGAGCCATCCAGTAGTCCCTGTTGGGAAGGTTGACGTATTTCAACGGGATTTTTTTGACGATCATCCCCACGAAGAGCCAGAGAAGCGTCATGAATGAAAAAAGCGTGATCATCATCGTGAGGTACGTGCCCCTCACGGCCCAGGAATCCGGTTCGCCCGACGGTGCGAAATGCACCGCGAAATTGTCCGGCAGCTTCGAGCTCATCCAGAAAAGCTGTACCAGTGCGATGACATAGGTGACCAGGAGTATAATCCTCGAAATCATACCAGCCTCCCCGCGGCAGAATCCATGCCGGCGTTATTTTCCCCGTTTCGCCTTCTCGATGTCGAGGGATGCGTTGGCCCCGCAAAAGTATCTGCATTCCCCGGTCGCCGATACCGAAACGGCATCGGGGCCCGAATACGTGACGGTCACCAGGCACCCCGGGGAGTCTTCGGACCGTGCGGTGATCACTCCGGGCTTCGCGACCGTGCCGGTTCCCGTGAACTCGCAGGTGTGCGCGTTGCCTCCGAGCGTGGTTACGTATACCCTGAAGCCCTTTGCCTTCCCGGGAAGGCGCGATATCTCCAGTCGATCCTCCCCGTCCATGTGGCACGCGTCGTCATGCCAGCTCCCCCCGTCTTTCCGGCATGTTTCCCTGTCCTGGTATGCCAGCATCAGGACAGGGTGGGGGTATCTGAACGTACCCGCGTATTTGATGGTCGCGGTGGCGGTCAGGGAAATGATGGCGATGGATATAATCATTCTGAACATGGATAACCTCACTGTGCCGGCGGTCTTTTCCCGGCCGGGGCTGCCGGCAGCAAAGGATATATCCGGCCACAGGCGCGTGAAAAAGTCAAGCAAATCGGCATGAATCCTTCCCACGGAAGGGAAGGATTCGCCCGAAGTCGTTCACGAACACGCAGATGCCGAACACGGCGGAGTCGTCACGGGATGGTTTGCGTGATCTCCTGCGCAGAGTATCCCTGTGCGTTCTGCGAAATCACAATTATCCGGTAGGTTGCCGGCGACGCGAGGCCGTTGAACTGGTATGCCCCTGACGAAACGTCGACGGGGCCCTCCAGTATCGTGCCGAAAACGGCCGATCCCACCCGGAATATGCTTCCATTCACCCCGATATACGCGTAGACTGTGGGGCTCGGGTTGCCCGCGGTCAGAAATGCCGGCTGCGCGAGCGTGATGGAGCTCGCATCGAACAGCGGAATCGACAGGGTGTTCAGCACCGGCGCGATCCCCGCCGTGCTCCCGATGATCTGCTGCACCGAGTAACCGCTCGCGTTCTGCGCCACCACGATCACCCGGTAGGTGGTGTTCGGCGCGAGGCCCCCGAACTGGTACGATATCGCGGACACGTCAACCGGGCCCTCGACGATTGTCCCGCTCACGGTCGAGCCAGACACCGTGATCGCGCCGTCAACCCCGATGTAGGCCTCTACCGTCGGCGCGGGATTGCCCGCGATCGAGAAGGTCGGCTGCGTAAGGGTGATGTGACTCGAATCGTTCGGCGTGATTGTCAGGCCGTTAAGCGACGGCGCGATCCCCGCCGTGCTCTGTACGATCTGCATGACCGAATAGCCGGTCGCGTTCTGCGCCACCACGATCACCCGGTAGGATGAGTTCGCCAAAAGTCCGGTGAACTGGTAATTGCTCGACGATACGTCGACCGGTCCTTCGACGATTGTCCCGATCACGGTCGCGCCCGCCACCGTGATCGCGCCGTTCAGCCCGATATACGCGTTTACGGTAGGGGCAGGGTTTCCCGCGGTCGAAAAGGTCGGCTGTGTGAGCGTGATCGACGAGGAATCGGTCGCGGAAAGCGCCAGCGCGTTCAGCACCGGCGCGATGCCGGATGTGCTCTGCAGTATCTGCTTTACCGAGTATCCGTTGACGTTCTGCGCGATGACGATGATGCGGTAGACCGTGTTCAGGGTGAGCCCGGTGAACGAATACCCCGCCGACGACACGTCGATCGGGCCCTCGGCCGCGCCGGTCACGGTCGTGCCCGAAACGTTTATGGTGCCGTTCACCCCGATATATGCGCTTACCGTCGGCTGGGGATTTCCCGTGACCGCGAGCGTGGGCTGCGCGAGCGTGACCGACACGGACGTGACGCCCGAAATCGCGAGGTTGTTCAGCACCGGGGCCGTGCTCAGCGCGGCGCCGTACATAAGCTGCGATGACGTGTTCGATTTATAGTATCCGCTGCAGCCGAACGCCGTCAGCAAAACACCGGCCAGCAGCGCCACAATAATCTTTTTCATACGAGGAAAACCTCCTCCATGGCAGATGCCATGATCGTATCGGGCCCCGAAACCACGGGGTCACTGTTCATACCCTTTCGGCCCCTCTTTTTTTTCGTCTTCGAGCTCGCCCTTGTCTTTCTTTTCGTCCTGGTCGTTGCGTTTCTTTAGTTTCATCAGCCGGGTAAGCTCGGATATCTTTTTGTTTACGTCCTTGTAATACATGTTATTGCGCCTCGCTTCCCTGAATTCGCCTATGGCGGTATCGATATCGCCCGCGAGATAATGCGACATACCCTTCCAGTAATGGTCCTCGGCGTTTTTCTGCCTGTCGCCCGAAACCGGGTATATCGCGAATGTCATGCCGATCGATATCCCCCACCGGTCCCGGGTGAGCTTCCGGTTCCATATCTCGCCGATCGCGAACCGGTCACCGAGCATCGTCGAGGTGAAGATATCCGTCGCCTTCCCCCTGTACGGCGCATATATAGAATACGAACCTGACAGGGTCACGTCAAGAAATTTCGTCGCTTTAAAAGAGCAACCCGCGCCCATGGTATGACTCGATAGCAGGTCGTCTGTTTCGTTTCTTTTTGATGAACGTATCCCGGGATCGTGATAGGAATACCCCGCGCTGAGCGCGGCCCAGGGTCTCACGTTCCATTCGATGCCCTGCGCGACACGATATCCCAGGACATTCCAGTCCCTTTCGCGGCCGTCGAGATCGCGCGCGCGGGGGAAGGTCAGGTCGGCGGAAGTATCCAGCCGCAGGTTCCTGATCCCGCCCCAGGAAAAGCCGAGGGACAGCGACGGGGGATACGTGGCCTTCACGCGATTGCCGATGTTACGGGTGGTACGCGGGTCCATGAAGAGTGTGTTGAGGATATTCCCCATGCCGGTCGAGGCGAGCCTGTCATTGAGCACGAGCGGCCAAATGCCGTCGCAGAACTCGTTGAGCATGCCGGACTGGGCGAGCACGGGATTCGCGATAAACCGGTTGGTCCGCTTGACCAGCACCATGGGTGGATAGTATTCCGCGCGTGCCGCTATGGTGATGTCCTTTGTCGGCTGGTAATCGATCCCCGCGATCACGCCGAACCCGCTGCCGAAGACGCTCGTATCGATCAGCGTCGGGCACTGGTACTGGGAGGCATCGATATTGTTGCTGAACCGGACCCCGTACGGCACCTGCACGACTCTCGTGTTGCTCGATACGTTGATATACCTCAGCGACAACGATCCGGACAACCCATCGAGAAACGCGTACGAGACTCCTGCCGTGACGCCCGTGTGCATCTCCCTGCGCCTGAAATACCCGTAGCTGTCGGCGCTTACAAGCTGCTGCGAGAGCCTGGATGCCAGCACCGAGTTGAACAGGAGCATGATCCTGTCGAGGGTGGGAACTCCGGCGTACTCCGAGGTCCCGGGCCTGCCCTGGAGTATCGACGCTCCGGCGAAAACCGCCCAGTTCATGTGCCTGTACACGAAGTAAAGATCGTTCGGCACCGATGATACGGACGATCCCGAATTCCTGTTCTGGAAAAAGAACGGCCTTACCATCGGAGCGGTCAGGTTGTTGAACAGGTCGGCCGTTTCGTAGCCCCAGAGGCCGTTCGAGCAGGTCTTGCTCCTGTATGTGTTCTGCAGGTTTGCCATGATGAAAATCCCGCCGTCCTGCATGAGCGCCAGCCCCGCCGGGTTATAGAACACCGCGTCCGCTTTCATCGAGGCGTTCCTGCTCATGCTTCGCGTATACTCCGCGCTGTGGTCGGGGGATATACCCTCCAGAGAAAGAAGGTACGAGGCCGATGCGGTCCCGGGCGCGAGCCACAGGAAAAACGCGTTGAGCATGAGGGCGGCGACCGCCGTTCCTCCCCGCCCTGACCGCGCCCCGCATGCGGACGCTCGTACTCGATCTGAGCGGCATCCGCATGTACGTAAACGGTGCGTCCACCGCGACTTCATCTCCGTCCCCTGCGACCGGACGATCCCGCGCGGGCCGCGCCCGTCTTTTTATCTTGACAGGCGCCGACGCGGGCCGCTATCATGCGTGATCCTTGAGCACCACACCACCGGCCGCGTCCGCGAGCGCGGTCAGGGAGCGAAGCATGCCTGTCAACCGTACCGCGTCCGCACTGACGATATCCGCGCTCGTCGCGATCACCGGCTCGGCCGTGGCTGAAGACCGCGTCATTTTCCAGACCGTATCGAAATTCAACCCCGTCATCGTCACGGAGGACGAGCACGGCATCAGGACCCTCTGGTTCGAAAAGGACTCCGCGCGGCAGAGCGTGGTCAGGCCCGGAGATCCCGATTACCTCGACCTGGCCTACGCGAAGACCATGCCGGTCGGCCTGGCGCTGGTCGACGAGCCGTCCAGCATACTCGTGATCGGCGTTGGCGGCGGCACCATCCCCATGTTCCTGAGGAAGCACTACCCCGACGCAGTCATTCACGCGGTGGACATCGATCCCGTGGTCATCTCCGTCGCCCGCAGGTATTTCGGGTTCAGGGAAGATGCGCGGATGAAGGCAGTGGTCGCCGACGGACGCGCGTTCATCGAGGGATCCCCTGGCAGGTACGACCTGATATTCCTCGACGCCTACGGCCCGGACTCGGTGCCGTACCACCTGACCACGAGGGAGTTCCTCCAGGCGGTAAGACGCGCCCTGACCGCGCGGGGCGCAGTTGCAGCCAACGTCTGGAGCTCCTCGCACAATCCCCTGTACGACTCGATGGTGCATACCTACCGCGAGGTATTCGGCGGCGTGGCCGTGGTGGCCTCCCCCGGCGCGGGGAACCGCATCATACTGGCGAAGGCCTCGGGCGCCATGCCGGACAGGACCGGGCTCGAACGGACCGCGGCCGGGCTGTCGAAGAAAAAGTCCTTTCCCATGGATCTGGGGGATATTGTCCGGAGCGGATGGATGTCCCTCCCCAGGTTTCCGGGCAGAGGAAAAGCCCTCCTGGATGGGCGGAAAAATACCAGGTAAACAAAGCCTCTCTTCAGGGGGATATGTCCTTCCCCGAATGTATCCGCATCGAAAGTTCATTAATCTTTCAACCTGATTGTCCCCAGATCCCTGACCTGGCCCGCGGTGAGCGTGAACGTGGTGCAAGATATCCGCGTTACCGTTATCGTGTTGCCGTCGCCCGCATACCATCCGGACGTGAAGCTCGCGGGCGTGTGAAAGCACAGAAGATGCTCGTCGATTCTCTGATAAAATTCCTCGTCGAGCGGTTCGAGCGACAGATAAAAGGGACCGTCTGAAATGCGAATGCCCGAGATCTCGAACGAACCGTCCCTGTTGATGCTCGTGTGACTGCCGTAATGGATCTCGTCGTTTATCGAACCGTTATCCAGCATCACCACGGCCCCCACCACGGGATCGCCGGCCGCGGTAACCACCTTCCCCCGGACCGTGGCGAGGGAGGCGTTCGTCATCGCGGCAGCGCTGGTCGCGAGCCCGGTACCGGCCGCGGGCGAAGCCGTGAACGAGCACGAGTCGCACATGTTCGCGAGAAGCAGCAGGTTGTTCTTGTTGCCGCCCCCGTTCACGCACGACGCGAGAAGGGCCGCGGCCGACGCGACGATGATCCCGCTTATGTACGCTCTCCTATTCATGCCGTCACTGCCCGTACACCGCCATGATACCGGCCTTGTCGTCCGCCTGCAACAACTCGTTTGTTCCGATATACGGATACATCATGGGCCAGTTCGACATCGACTTCGATGTGTTCACGGTCAGGTTCTTGTTGCCGCCGCTCACGGAATGGGCGAATCCCAGCACATGCCCGATCTCGTGCAGGAGAACTTTCTTGTACATTGTTTCCGAAGAAATCAAGTATCCGTTCATGATGATAATGCCGGATATGATCGTGTTCGGAGAGCTCGAACTGCACAGGGGGATACCCAGGCCGTATACGCTGATTTTGCTGGCGCCGAGGTAGGTCAGAATGGAGCCGTCCGTATCGTGTACTATCCACACGGTCCTGTTAATGGGGCTGCGCAGATAAGCTTTCACCGCGTCAAGCAACATCGCGGTGGTGGAGTAACCCGTGTTGAATATCGAAAGCGAGTTCCCGAAGGGTTTGTTCCACTGGTCCAGCACGCCGCTGCTCCCGTCCGTGATAATACCGGGGGAGAAGGAGTAATCAGAATCCACGTACACGGTCAGGGGCAGCGAGGCGGAAGGCCACTGGCACCGCAGCCCGTTGGAGGCGGTGAAGTAATACCACGCGTTGAGCTCCGCGCCGCAGGCCAGGAAGGCCGCGCATAACAGGGCGGCAGCGAGGCGTCTTTTCACCGGCGATTTCATTTTCGCGACCTTTTCACGTACGACTCGAAGCGGGAAAGGCTCCACCGCCCCCTTTCTCCGGTTCCCGTCACGGGCGCCATGAGATAGCGCGCGCGTTTCCCGTCGTCGGGATCCGCCGCCACCCTGATGATCCCCGTTTCATGGGAGATCAGCGTGTACGCGCCCTTCCCCGACCTGTCGCCGAGGAACACGAGAAGCTCGGTCCCCGCGGCATGGGGCTCGGTATTCGGATACTGCGGCACCCGGATCATTATGGTGCCCGGCAATGTTCCCTTGAAGCATTTCAGCACGCTGAGCGTGTAGTCCCGGAACCCCCTGAGGTCGCCATCCGCGAGGTACGATCCCACCACGCGCACGTGCGCGACGTTCGGCGCCATCTTCACAAGGTCCGCCGTGGTCATCCGCAATTCGATGGAGCTCGCCGGGGAATGCAGTACCATAGCGGCCAGCATTATGGCCAGGGACCGGGGCACGAGAGGGATATATCTCAGGGATAATGCGATCTTCATTGTATTTATTTCAGGATACTACTCACTGTGTTTCATTTTTTCTTTGGCGGTTACAAACCAGTCGGAGGAGTATATCCCCTTTTTCTGTATATTCCGCTCATTAATATACACCGGGCATGGGGAAAAGACGCAATTATTTATGGAATTGTCCACACAAAAAAAGGCCGCAACACCTGATTCGGCCAATAGTTACGGTCCGATCGGACGGTTTCAGGGCAGAATAATCGCGGAGGGAAATTACGCCTCGTGATCCCTGATCATGCGGGTTTTGAGCTCCTTGAGCCTGTTGCTCAGGCTTACCTTGTACGTGTGCGGGTTGAGCAGGCGCTTGTAGGTCTCGTCCAGCCTCCCCATCTGGTCGGCCCGCCTGGCCCTCGCTTCCTCGATGGTCGGCAACGGGCCGACCGGCTGGCCGTCCTTCAGCACGGGGACGAGAAGCACTTCCGCCGACGAGTAATTCTTCATCACGAAGCTGGCATATTCGCTCGCGGGATGGTTGAAACGCACCGGCGAATGCCGGGCGGTCTTGTCGAGAAGGGCCCTTTTCCCGCCTTCGAGGTAGAGCAGGTCGGCAAGCATCTGGCCGTCGCCATTGTGGAAGCGCAGTATGTTTTTCACGCCCGGGTTCGTGATTTTCTCGGGCTGGTTCGATATCTTGATGCAGGGCTCGAAGTCGCCGCCCTCTTTTTTCGAAACGATCTTGTACACGCCGGTGAGCGCGGCATCGTCGGCGCCGGTGACGAGCTTGGTCCCGACCCCCCACGAGTCGACCGGCGCGCCCCGGTGCCTGAGATGCTCGATGATATGCTCGTCCAGGTCGCTGGACACGAATATCTTCACGTCGGGAAGCCCCGCCGCGTCGAACATCAGGCGGGACTTCTGGCTCAGGTATTCCAGGTCGCCGCTGTCGATACGGACCGCCATCAGCGAGGGCTTATTCGGCTGGAGAGTCCGGAAGACCTTGATCGCGTTGGGAATCCCGGACTGGAGCGTGTTGAAGGTATCGACCAGGAGCACGGATTTATCCGGATACAGCGCCGCGTAGCGTTCGAACGCCTCGAGTTCCGAATCGAAACTCATGACCCAGCTGTGCGCCATGGTCCCGCTCACCGGTATCCCCAGCTCCCTTCCCGCGGCGGTATTGGACGTGGCGGCGGCCCCGCCGATGTAGGCGGCCCTTGTCGCGGACAGCGCGCCGTCGATGCCCTGCGCGCGGCGCAGCCCGAACTCGAGCACCGGCGTGGTTCCGGCGGCGTGGACTATCCGGGCGGTCTTGGTCGCGATCAGCGACTGGAAATTCACCATGTTCAGGAGCATGCTCTCCACGAACTGGGCCTCCATGAGGGTCCCGCGCACGCGGATGAGAGGCTCGTTCGCGAACACGACCGTGCCCTCGGGCACGCTCCAGATGTCGCCCCGGAACGAGAACCCGGACAGGTACTCCAGGAACTCCGGGCTGAAAAGCTTCTGCGACTCGAGGTAGGCCAGCTCCTCCGCGTCGAAGCGGATCGACTGCAGCATCCCGGCGAGTGGCGCGAGCCCCGCGAACACCGCGTATCCGCCGTCATACGGAAGCGATCTGAAAAACATCTCGAAGACCGCCTCCTTCTCCGGGCACGCGTGGTAGTACCCGTGCATCATGGTAAGTTCGTAGAAATCCACGAGGAGTGACAGGCTTGGTTTGGGGTTCATGGTATTATACATCCGAGGTCTTGATAACGGCAATTCCTGATTTCTTGAGCCACTTGATTTTCCTTGTACAATCCCCTGGCGGGGAATCGATGCCCCGGCAGGCGTCCGTGATGACGGCGACGCCGAAGTTCATCTCGATCGCGTCCAGCGCCGAATAAAAGACGCAATAATCAAGCGCAAGGCCGCATATGAATACGCGCTCGACGCCAAGGGATTTCAGACATCCCTCGAGCCCGGTTGGCGTCTTCCTGTCGTTCTCGCGGAACGCCGAATAGGAGTCCACGCCGGTGCGATATCCCTTGCGGACGATCACGTGCACGGGCGCGAGATCAAGTCCCGGGTGGAAGTCCGCCCCGGTCGTGCCCTGCACGCAGTGGTCGGGCCACAGGACCTGCTTATCGCCGTCCCGGTCGACCTTTTGGAAAGGAGAGGCGCCCGGATTGGATGACGCGAACGAACCGTGCCCCGGGGGATGCCAGTCCTGCGTCGCGACAACCGTCCCGAATCCCGGCATGAGCCCGTTGATAACCGGCACGACTTCCTCACCGCCGGCAATTGCGAGGTTCCCGCCGCTGCAAAAGTCGTTCTGCACGTCGACGACTACGAGCGCATCGTTCTTGCGTTTCATGAGCGGCCCCTCCTTCACTATCCCCCTCGTCCATGTCAGTCGACCCGCTCTAAGCGGTATGGAGGGTTTTGTCAAAGAAAAAAAAAGTATTGTGATATACCGGCGCCATCGGACATATCCCCCTCGCCCGTCCGGGACGCGTCAGAGAACGTCGAACACGATCATGGTGAGATCGTCACGGAAAGGGTTGTTGTCGTTGAATTCCTTGAGGCGGAGGATCAGGGCGTCGCAGAAATCCGCGGCGGAGAGGCATTCCCCCTCCGCGATGAACTCGCGGAACCGGTCGTCCCCGAAGAGATCCTTCCCGGCATCGGCACATTCCACGATACCGTCGGTGTACAGCACGAGCCTGTCGCCGGGTTCCAGGACGACCTCCCGTTCCTCCAGGGTTATGCTCTTGAGCCATCCGAGGGGCTTGCCCCGCGCGTTGAGCTCGATCAATTCGCCGGTACGCCTGCGAAACAGCACGGGGGCGAGGTGCCCGGCGCTGGCATATCGCATCACGTTGGTGTGCGTGTCGATGCGGCAGAAAAACATCGTCACGAAGTTCCCCTTGACCGTGGAACGCAGGATCACGTCGTTCAGCAGGTACAGCGCCCTGACCGTGCCCACGCGCTCGTCTATTCCCTCGAGCGCCATCTTGGTCACGGTCGCGAGAAACGCCCCGGGCATCCCGTGACCGGACACGTCGGCGATGGAAAGCTCAATCTCGCCCGTCCGTTCCCTGTACTTGTAGTCGTAAAAATCGCCGCCGACCTTTTCCATGGGAATATACACCGCGTGCACGCGGTACCCCGACACGTCGATCATCGAGTCGGGAAGAAGGCGCATCTGCAGCAGGCGAGCGACCTCGTACTCCTCCTCCATGCGGCTGTTCCGCTCGGCGAGTTCCTTTTCGTATTCCTGGCGCTTGATGAGCGAGGCAGTGCGGGCGAGCAGCTCGCGGGAATTGAAGGGCTTGATCAGGTAATCGTCGGCGCCCGCGCCGAATCCCTCGATCTTCTGCGAGACGTCGGACCGCGCGGTAAGCATGATCACGGGCACCCTTGCCGTGCGCGGGTCGGCTTTGATCCTGGCGGTGAGCTCGTTCCCGTCCATCCGGGGCATCATGACGTCGGTTATGACGAGTTCCGGCGGACGGCCGCCGATGGCGTCGAGCGCCTCCATCCCGTCCGGGTAGGTGTTCACCGCGTAACTTTCCTCCAGGAGCGCCACCAGGAACGACCTCATGTCAGGATTGTCGTCGACCACGACCACGCGCGGTTTTTCCGAATCGACGCCGGGCCCCGCGTCGCCGGCGTTCTCGCCGAACAGCAGGTCCTCCATCTCCCTGAGGCCGGTGAAACCACCGGATTCTTCCGCTGACGGCCGGTCGGAGTCGTCGAAACTGACGTCCTCCCGGCCCTCGTAAAACTCCCTTCCCCTCCGCAGGGTCACTGTAAAGACGCTGCCGTGATCGTCCGGGTGGTCACCGGCGAAGCGGCTCACCACGTCGATGGTGCCCCCGTGCATCGCGGCAAGCTCGCGCGCCAGCGAGAGGCCTATCCCCGTGCCCTCGTATCGCCTGGTCGCGCTGTCGTCCGCCTGAACGAAACGCTCGAATATGACCCCGAGCTTGTCCGCCGGGATGCCCGTGCCCGTATCCCCGATCCGAACCCGGCAGTAATCGGCATCGGAGTCCACTCCCACGGTCACGGTGCCGCCGGCATCGGTGAATTTGAGCGCGTTCGAAAGGAGGTTCATGAATATTTTATCGACCATGTCGTGGTCCGCGTAGAGATCCGTGACGCGCTCCCCCGGCGCTTCGAAACGGATCGCGATCCCGCGGGACTGCGCCGTCGACGAGACGGCCGAGATATAATACGAGGCGAGCTCGTCGAGCATGACGGGCCTGACGGCCATCCTCATCCTTCCCGCCTCGATCTTGGAATAGTCCAGCAGGTTGTTCACCAGTTTCAGGAGCCGCAGGCCGTTGCGGTAGAGGTTCTCGAAAAACGGGCGGCCCGGCTGCCCGCGGTAATCCCCCTGCAGGTACGATTCGATCGGCGAGAGCATCAGCGTGAGCGGCGTGCGTATTTCGTGGGACACGTTGTCGAAGAAGCGCGTCTTCTGCTCCTCGAGCTCGCGCCGCTCGTCGTCCTCGTGCTTCCTGGCGGTAATGTCGCGGGCGACGCCGTAGAACAGGATCTCGCCCTCGGGGTTCCTGGCCATGCGCACGATATGGTTGAACCACCTGGTCGAGCCATCCCTTCCGATGACGGGATAATCGTGGTGCGTCTCTACAATGTTGTCGCGGACCTGCTCGCGGTAAAGCGCCAGTTCCCTCTCCCGGTATTCGGGGGCGAGGAAGTGCAGGTAGTTCTTGCCCAGGACCTCGTCCACCGTGTACCCTACGAGGAGCGCCCCGGCCGGATTCATATAGCGAATCTTCCCGTAGTAATCGCAGATGAAAATGCTGTCGGTGATATTGTCCATGATGCGACGGTAACGCTCCTCGCTCTCGAGAAGCGCCTCCTCCACCTTTTTCCTGTCGGTGATATCGCGGCAGCTGAACACGATATACTTGACGCTGCCGTCGTCGTTGAAGATGAAGTTGCCCACGCAGTCGAGCCAGATCCACGATCCGTCCTTTTTGTGGAAGCGCCCCCGCCCCTTGCCCGGGACAAGTCTCGCCAATGAATCCTGATAGGTCGCGAGGAGGGCCGGGACGTCATCCGGATGGAAAAACTCGAACGGTTTGCTTCCGGTGAAATGCTCCGGGGAATACCCCGTGAAATGCATCACGGAAGGGCTCACGTACACGTATTTCAGGTCGGGATCGTGTATGGAGATGATATCGTACATGTTCTCCGTAACCCGCCTGAACTTCTCCTCGCTTTCGCGCAGGGCGTTCTCGACCGCTTTGCGTGCCGTGATATCCCGGCCGCTGACGACGATTCCGGCCATGGTACCGTCCTCGCCGGGGATGACGCTCGATGCGCACTCAAGCCAGATGTAGTACCCGTCCCCGTGCTTGAAACGCGCCTCCCACTGCCCGGGAACCTGCGAGTCGATCATGGAGACCCACACCGGCATAATATGCGGGATGTCGTCCGGATGGATAAAATGATCGAGCATGCGACCGACCACTTCCTCCTGCGGGTAACCGAGCTGGCTTTTGCACGACGGGCTCACATAGCTGCAGAGGGCCTCGCTGTCCACGATCGCGATGATATCGGTCATGTTCTCGGTGATGCGCCTGTACTTCTCCTCGCTCTCGCGAAGCGCCTTTTCCATCTGCCTGCGCTCGGTGATGTCCCGTGAAATGCACTGCAGGTACATGTTGCCGTCCGTATCCACGGCGGTGCTGACATACTGTCCCACCCAGATGACGTCGCCCGACTTGGTCCTTATGGGAAGCTCGCGGTAGGTCCTCGGTGAAGCGCCGGACATGTGTTCCTCGTATATCTTCACCGCCTCGTCGCGGTACTCGGGGAGGACTATCTCCTCGTAGCGCATCTTGCGGAGCTCGTCCATCGTGAAGCCGGTGACTTTAAGGCCGATCAGGTTCATGAACCTGTATCTCCTGTCCGGACCGATCATGTAAATCGCGTCCATGGCGGACTCGATCAGGCTCCGGTAGCGCTTCTCGCTCTCGCGGAGGGCCTCCTCCGCCTTCTTTCTCGCGGTGATGTCGCGCGCGATCGCGTGAAACTCGACTTCGTTCTGCGCGTTGACCGTCATCTTCACGAGCTGTTCCATCCAGCACACGGACCCGTCCTTCGACATGATGGGCAGCTCGTGGAACGTCTCGCTGATTTTCTTCTGGTACTGCTTGCGGTAAAACAGGTACTCGTTCTCGCGGTACGCCTCGGGGATAATATCCACATAATTCTTCGTGCACATTTCCCTTATATCGTATCCGATCCGCCTGCAT
Source organism: uncultured Leptospirales bacterium (assembly GCA_964423905.1). Lineage (GTDB taxonomy): Bacteria > Spirochaetota > UBA4802 > UBA4802 > UBA5550 > CAYRGX01. Next base: position 32,697 of record CAYRGX010000038.1, read on the forward strand.
CCCGCGGGGCTCATGTACTTGAAGTTTCCCTTCCAGTCGCATACGTACACGATGTCCTCGATGTTCTCCACGAGCTCCTGGTACTGCTCCTGCTGGCTGAAGAGTTCGGCCGCGTACTCGAGCGTTTCCCTGGCGCGTTCCTCGACCTTTTCCTCGAGGGACCGCGCGAGCATCTTGTTGATGATGAGCTCGTTCCGTGTCTCGTCGAGGGCCCTGTCGGTGATGCGCGCGTTGAGGTACGTCAGGCCTATGACGATGACGAGCACCAGGAGCGTGTTGATGATTATGGTGAGGATATTGTCCTGCATGTGCGGCGCCGCGACGTAGTAGAAACGGGCATAGACCGCCGCGTTAAAGACGAAGATCGCGAGCGACATGCCGAGGTGCACCCTGCGCGTGGCGAAAAAGGCGGTGAACATTATGAGGCACAGCATGAGGAGCGTGTAGGGATTGAATCCGGACGCGGCCTGTACGTTCAGCCGCGCGATAAAACCGCCGAGCGCGAGAGTCGCGCACAGCGCGGCCACGATATTGACCGCTACATGGTACTTCCCCGCGCGGACGAGCGCGAGGCCCGCGACCAGCGTGAGCATGAAGACGACGTCAAGGACGAATATGAGGAGGGCCTCCCGGGTCCCGCGGAACAGGTTGGTTATCCCCACGCTGCATATGAGCGGGACGAGAAGGATGACCATCCACGTGAAGACGAGCGCCTTCTGTCTCAGGACGAAGGAGGCATCGGCATAGGGAGCAAGGATCGAATCAATTCGCTTGTTCAGGAACATATTCGCCGCCATCGTGCAGAATAGCGGCATCCCGATAACAAATCAACTCTTTTATGGGAAATATCAGGCGCCCTGGGCCAGGATATAATTACCCAGTTTCTTGTCGACGGTCATTATATGTCCCGTGAGCCAGTCGCGCAGGAACACCATGAGTTCCAGGGTGAAAGCGGACCTGCCTTCCTTGAGCTGTTTCTGGAAATCGAGCACCTGCTTCGTGAGGGCCGCGTGGGCCTCGTGGTGGGAGGGATAATCGGGATATTCGTGCGACCGCATCCACACCTCCTCGCGGCTGAAATGGGTTATGGTGTAGTCGATGAGGCCGTCGAGGATGAAAGTCATCCCCGCGATGCCTTCGCCCGACTTCATTCCCAGGTGAAGCTTGTTGATGTAATCGATGAGCTTCTTGTGGTCTTCGTCGAACATCTGGACGCCGACACTCAGTTCATTGTTCCACACGATGAATTCCATGGTTCACCTCGCCGATGAAAGTGAGCCGGTCACAGGAGTATCTCCTCCGGCTGACGCTTTTTCACTTTTCTGAGAAAATCCTTCTTCCACCCGCGACCCAGCAGCTTCTCGGCCGAGTACACCGCGAGATGGTCGGCGCGCACCCCTTTCAGCCGCTCCAGTCCCTGCACGCAGCTCGGGCACGTGGTGAGGATGCGCGGCCTGGTCATGCCCTCGGACTTCTCCTCGACCTCGGCCGCCTTGCGGTCGCGGATGGTCGCGGAGATATGGGGCGTCGAGAGGGAGAGCGTTCCCGCCTCGCCGCAGCAGTAGGGGACGTACACGGGCTTCGCCCCGAAAAGCGCGGTGAAGGTTTTGTCGTACCCGAGTTTCGCCAGCGGCGTGTGGCACGGATCGTGGTAGAGCACGGGTCGCGACCACGGCTTCTGCGTGTAGAGCCCCTCGCGCGCCAGGAACTCGCTGATGTCGGTGAGGAGCGCGTTCTTGAAGATGTTCTCCACCTCGTAGAGCTTTATCATCTCGTAGCAGGTGCCGCACGACACGATCACGTCGCCGATGTCCATGTAGCCCACGATGTCGGCGATGCGGTGCAACAGCACGCGGTTCTCGTAGCTCTTCATGTCCGCGAGGTCGGTCTTCCCGTTCGTCAGGAACGGATACCCGCAGCAGAGGTATTCGGGCGGAAGGACCACCCTCACGCCGGCATTGTACAGGAGCGCGATCACCGCCATGCTGATCTCGGGGCCGCACCCCGGGAAGTAGAGCACGCTTTTCTTCACGGGAAGATCGGGGTTCTCGAAGGAGTATATCTGGCGCGAACCGCTGAGTCCCAGCACCTCCCTGAGCGTCTTTCCGCCCGCGGGCGGCAGCGGTGAGAGCAGGAGCGCCCCCAGTCGCGGCACCAGCCGCCCGGTCAGGGCGCGGAAGGGCCTGTTGATGCGCGCCGCGAGCCGCTGGGCCCTGTAGCCGAAACCGTACAGGAGCAGGCCGAAGATCTTGTTGAAGTAATATCCCTTCTTGCGGAGGTAGTACAGCGCGAAGGTGGTCGCGGCCTTGAAGCGCGCCTTCTTGCGGTGCACCATGATCTCTCGCATGGACAGGGTGATATCCCCGAAATCAATCTTCACCGGGCACGGAACGCTGCACTTGTGGCACACGGTGCAGTGGTCGGATATTTCCCGCAGGTGTATGAAGTTCTTGAAGGATATGGTCGTCGACGTCTGGGCATCGTAAAGCACCGCCTCGGCAATGAGGGCCACCCCGAGGATCTTGTTGCGCGGGTTGAAGAACATGGTGCCCCGGGGATAGTGCGTGTTGCACACGGACTTGCACTTGCCGCAGCGGACGCAGGACGCCATGGACATGGAAAGCTGCTCCATGTCGGTCGCCTTCAGTATGAAGGCCTCGAGCTCGAGCAGGTTGAACGACGGGGTGTATATCCTGCTCGGGGGGAAGTCGTGGGTGAGTTTTCCCGGGTTGAAGAGATTGTCCGGGTCGTTCTCGGCCTTGTACCGGGCGTATTCCTCGAGTATTCCCCCGTCGATGAAGCGGAGCTTGGTCAGGCCGATGCCGTGCTCCCCGGATATGACGCCGCCGAGCGCCACGGTCTGCCGCATGACGTCGGCCGCGGTCTCGTCCGCCTCCTGGAGCATCAGGTAGTCGCTGGAGTGGACCGGTATGTTGACGTGCACGTTCCCGTCGCCCGCGTGCATGTGCGTCGCGATGATGATCTTCCTGCGGCGCTCGGCCTCGGCCGCGGCGCGGAGCTCTTCCACGATCTCATCGTAGCCGTGGAACGCCAGGCGGAGAAATCCCATCACCTCCTCCTCGAAGGAAATGGCGGTCTCGCCGTCCTGTATCCTGTTGAAAATCGGCTTCTCGCCGGCCGGCACGGGCCCGTCGAGCGCATCGAGGTAGGCCCGGTAGCGCTCGCGCACCGCCGCGAGGCGCTCGCGGCACGAATCGATGCGCTCGTCCTTGAAGTCGCCGGCCGGCGCCTCGCGCATGCGGGCGAGCATCTCCTCCAGCAGCGCGATCGCGCGCACGGAGTTCGAGAGCTCCTTCTTCAGGTTGAGCTTCTCTATGTAATCGGCGAAGGCCGGGAGCTGGTCGAGCGGGATGACCACGTCCTCGTTGAGCTTGAAGGCGTTGGTGTGGCGCGCGATCGCGCCCAGGTTTTTCCGGTCGCTCCAGAACTGCTGGGCCTCCTCCGGGTTGCGCGCGGTGACCGCCTCGGTGTTGTAGGGGCTCACGATGTCGATGATGCGCCTCGCGGCCTCGACGGTCCTGTTCTCGTCATTACCCTCGACGTCCACGATGAGCACCGCCTTGGGCGGCTCCATGCGCCGCGACTTGTTGCGGTAGTTGATCGCGGCGACGTACTTCTCGTCGAAATGCTCCAGGGCCGTGAGGAACACGTCGCGGTCGGACTCGAACGCGCTCATGATGTCCACGATGGCCCTTGAGGCGTTGATCAGGTTGTTGCCGAAGAACTCCAGGCAGATGGTGCGGCTGAACGCGAAGTGACGGTAGAGCACGAACTTCGCGTCCACGATCACGCCGTCCCCGCCCTCCTTCTGCACGCCGGGGAGCCCGCCGAGCGCCTTGTTGGTTATGTCCTTGCCCAGGCCCTTCTTGCGGATGTCCATGCCGCCGAGCTCGATCGTCTTCACCGGCGTCGAGCCGTGCCGGTCGATCCTGCTGACATCGAACACGACGGTGTCATCCGGGCGGATCTTGCGGTAGGGGTGGCCCCGTCGCTTGACCTCGAGTATATCCCCGTCTGCGTTCACGATCCTGAACGAATGGATGTTGTCGATCGCGGTCCCCCAGATGACGCACTTCTTGCCGCCGGCGTTCTCGGCGATGTTCCCGCCGATGGTCGAGGCCCACGCGGAGGTGGGGTCCGTCGCGAACACGAAGTCGTGCTCCGCGCAGTGCTCGATCACGTCGTCCGTTACCGCGCCGGCCTCGACGTTGATCACGGGGATATCGACGCCGTTTTCGGACACTGTCTCGATTTCACCGATCGCGTTCAACTTCTCTATGTTGATGACCAGCGTGTTCTTCAGCACCGGCACCGCCCCGCCGGTCAGGCCCGTGCCCCCGCCGCGGGGTATGACGGCCAGGCCGAGCTTTCGCGCCGCGCGGACCAGGCCGGGTATTTCCCGGACCGAATCCGGGTAGACCACGCACGCCGGGTGTTCGACGCGCCAGTCGGACGCGTCCGTGACGTGCGCCACCCGGTGGAAAGGATCGAAATGCACGTTCTTGCGCGAGGTGGCCATGCCGAGCTCGAAGAGCGCCCTGAGCCTGAAACGGCGAACCCGGTTGAACTGCTCGAAGAAATCCTCGTCGAGATCGCGGGTCTTACGGAGCACGGCGAGCACCAGCTCGTTTCCGTTGGATGCCGCCTCTATGATTTCGATGCGTTTGGCGTGGAGCTTTTTCAGCCGGCGGAGCTTGCGCTTGTTCTCCAGGTAGTCCTCGAATATGTAGGGATTGCGGTCTATGATGAAGTAATCGCCGATGGTCTCGAACAGGAGCCTGGCGCTCCGGCCGGTGATGCGCTGGTGCCGGAGCGTGTCGAGGAATTCCACGGTCTCGTGGTCATAGTACTTCTGTATGATCTCGCGGTCCGAGAAGGATGTATAGTTATAGGGAATTTCCCTGTATTCGAAGTCCTTTTTCATTCCGGTCTGGGTGTTCATCGTAATATCTGGTGTATGGTTTGTCTCGCCACAAGGTAAAATGTTACCGGATGTCTTTGCCGCCGCAAAGTCAAGCATATTACAGGAGCCGCGTTACCTGCATCCTGCCCGGTTCTTGCGGGGATAATATGGGTGGATATTCCCGCTCTTTTTCGTTGACCAGCCGGGATACTGCGGCTATAATCATACCATTACAAAAACCCGTTCCGGGAGGGAACCATGAGGCAGAAAATACGAAGGGTGCTCATACTGGCCTCGTTTCTGGGCATGCCCGTCACGTTCAATTTTTTCTCCCCGGTGCTCAGCGTTTCCGGGGCGAAAAACGGGATCGTGAGCGGGAGCCTCGTTTTTTTCGGCATACTTGCGGTTTCGGCGCTCGTTTTCGGCAGGGTGTTCTGCGGCTGGCTCTGCCCGGGCGGGGGCCTGCAGGAGGCGCTCGCGCCCGTGAACGACTGGCCGGCACGACGGGGCGCCTGGATTAAGTACGCCATATGGGCGTCCTGGTTCGGGGCCATCCTGGTCCTTTTTGTCATCGCGGGGAAGGTCTCCTGCGATCCGCTGTACATGATGCGCGGAGCGATATCGGTCGACCGCCCGGCGATGTATATCCCCTACTATTCCGTGCTCCTGCTCATCGCGCTGCCGGCGCTCCTTTCGGGAAGGCGCTCGTTCTGCAAGCTCTTCTGCTGGATGGCCCCGTTCATGGTCGCGGGCAGGAAGCTCTCCGACGCGCTCCGCCTTCCCGGGCTGCATCTCAGGGCCGATGCCGGGGCCTGTTCCTCGTGCGGGCTGTGCGCCAGGCGCTGCCCCATGGGACTCGACGTCCAGTCGATGGTGAACGCGGGATCGATGCGGAACAGCGAGTGCGTCCTCTGCGGCGAATGCGCGGACGCGTGCGGTAAAACGGCGATCGCGTACGGCTTCCTGGATAAGGGGCCGAACTGACCTGGACAGGTGCCAGACACCTGCGCGCGGGGGATATATCCCGCCAAAATTCGATTTCTATAACCGGAGCAGTGACCAGAGCGCGGATACCGCGGTCCAGAGCAGGGAGTGCTCGTTGTAATCCATGGGCGGGACCCACGGGAACAGCAGGACCATCCTCGCCGCCCATGCCGCCATAAAAAGACCGATAACTATCGCCCAGAACAAGTTGCTTCGATAGAGAAGGCCCCCCGCACGGGTGTTTTTTGCGATGAGTATACCGATAACTATCGGTATCGCGGGGAAAAGCGGGTGCCAGGTGAAAGCGGCGGCCATATCCCCCCTGAACGCGGAGAGAAAGGCCCGCGTGAGCCCGCACCCCGGGCATGGAAGCCCCAGGGCGAGCTTGCTCAGGCAGATCGCGTCGCTGCCGAGGACGAGCGCCAGGATGACGACGCCGCCCGCGGCGCCCGCGGCCGCCGCGAGGTTACGCGGCCTTCCAGATCTTGTTTGCCGCATCCTGCATGATGGCCGCGTTCACGATCGGGAGGCCGAGGAGCGCGAGCACCAGGAACAGGACCGCGTTGTCTTCAGCGGGGAGCCCGGCAGCCTGCTGGGCTTCCTTGAGGAGCTGGCCGTACTTGTACGACCAGTAGATGATGTACATGAAACAGAGGATGCAGAGGAAGACCTCGAGGCCCGGTGATATGTCGTCCTTTTCGAGGTAGTTCTTCATCTCCTTGGAGAACTTGTAGATCCATACGAGCAGGTAGATTCCGCAGGTGATCATGGAAAAGATGATCACCGCCGCGGGGTGCCGCTCTTCGCCTTTCTGTCTCATGGGTGGCTCCTTTCTCGGTTTATGTGATTGCATGCATCATGCTCCGAAATCGGCACCTGTCAAGGAAAAATCATTTGACGTTTCAAGGCGAGGGGGATATACATTTTACATCACATATCCCCGTCGAGGAGCAGCACATGCGACGATACAGCCTCTCAACCCTGACACTTGCAGCCACGGCATGCCTCGCCGCTTCATGCGCGACACTCTCGCCGTCGCAGAGGCCCGTGATCGCGGTGCCGGTCATGTCGAACGGCACCGATACGAAGATGGGCCGTGAACTCATGGCCTCGGTCACCGACCGTTTCATCACCGATCTCATCCGGTCGAGAAAGTTCGCGGTCGTGGAAAGGGCCAGGATCGGGGAGCTCCTCGCCGAGCACAAGCTCGAGATGGCAGGCCTGCTCAAAACCGACGACGCGATAAAAATCGGAAAGCTGGTGAAGGCCCCGTACGTGGTCCTCGCGCAGGTGAACGCCTGCGAAATCACGAAGGACGGCATCGGCACCGAGATTGGAGGCGTGTACCAGGTCAC
>CAYRGX010000039.1:0-39476 GCA_964423905.1 uncultured Leptospirales bacterium
TTATCTTGATGAAATCGCCCTCGTTCACGAAGAGCGGCACGCGGACCTCGGCGCCGGTCTCGACCGTGACCGGCTTCAGCACGTTCGTGGCGGTATCGCCCTTGACCCCCGGCTCCGCGTAGGTGACTTTCAGGGTGACGGTCTGGGGAGGCTCGACGGTAATCGCCTCGCCCTCGTACATCGCGATTTCGACCACATCCTCCTGCTTGAGGTACTCAATGTACCTGCCGATGGCGCCCTTCGGTATCGGCTCCTGCTCGTAGGTTTCGGTGTCCATGAACACGAGGTCGTCCCCGTCCGCGTACAGGTATTGCATCGGGCGCCGCTCTATCCTCACGTCCTCGACTTTTTCGCCCGCGCGAAAGGTCCTGTCGATAACGGTGCCCTTCCTCACGTTCCTGAGCTTCGTCCTGACGAACGCGCCGCCCTTTCCGGGCTTTACATGCTGGAATTCGACGACCGAAAAAAGATCGCCATCGAGTTTGAGGGTCGTCCCCCTCTTGAGATCGTTCGTGGAAACCATCTGAATCACCTGTCGTTGTTTTGTTATGATATCGGACCGCCCCGCGAATCGGCAGGTTCCGGCCCGCGGAATGCCCGGTTATGAAATGACCATCGCGTCTTTCGGAAAATTGGTGAGCGTCTCGAAGCCCCTGGAGGTTACAAGCACCGTATCTTCGATCCGCACACCGCCGAGACCGGGCACGTAAATGCCCGGCTCGATGGTAATGATCATGTTTTTTTTGAGCCTCGTGTCGCCCGGCTTTACCGCCGGCATCTCGTGGACCTCCAGTCCCACCCCGTGCCCGAGGCCGTGACCGAAGTACCCGCCATATCCCTCGTCGCCGATGATCCCCCGGGCGATCGAGTCGAGCACCCCGGTGCCCACGCCGGGCTTTACCGCGGCGACCGCCGCTTCCTGCGCCCGCCGGACGATGTCGTAAATCTTTTTAAGCGCGGGGTTTACCCTGCCTACGAAAAGCGTTCTTGTCAAGTCGGAATTATATCCCATGTACTCGCAGCCCATGTCGATGAGGAGCGGGTCCCCGGGTTCGATTTTCCTGGTCATGGACGTCTCGTAATGGGGCATGGACGATCCGCTCCCGGACGCGACGATCGAGCTGAACCCGCTCTTGCGGCAGCCGTTCGTGCGGAAGAAGCACTCGATCTCCACCGAGACGTCCCACTCGGTCATGCCGGGCCGCACGAATCCCCGGAGGTGCTCGCAGCACCGGTCGACGATCTCCGCCGCCTTCCTGACGCGCGCGATCTCGCCCTCGTCCTTGACGACCCGCATGAGGCCGACCTCGTTCCCGCCGGGGACGAGCTTCACGCCCCGCAGGCGCTCCTTCATCTGGAGGTACAGGGCCATGGTGACATTGTGTTCCTCGATGAAAAGGCTGCGGCCGCCCTGCCGCCGGAGCACGGTCCTGAGGCTGTCCAGGAACTCGCGCCCCTGCAGGACGAACTCGACACCGCCGGGCAGTATGGAACGCGCGTATTCCTCATAGCGCGTGTCGGAGATGAAGAAGGAAACGTCGCGGTCGATCACCAGGAAAGCATGGCTGCCCGTGAATCCCGTCAGGTAGCGGATATTCACGAGGTCGCTCACGTAATACGGCAGCAGGCCCTTTTTCCCGAGCCTCGATTTCAGCCTCGAGAGCCTGCCGGATGCGGCCCTCGCCTCGTCGTCAGCGATCGTCACTTTCATCGTTCGTCAGATGGATATTTTCATAGATCACGGTGTACCACCTTTCAGGGACGGCCGCATACTTCAAGAAAATTTCGGAATGTGCTTGCAAAAAGTCCCGGCGGGGCGCGTATACTCATCCGGGTAACGGATATGAGCGATGCGGACACAACGGCCGGGATCGTCGGCGCCGGAGCGATGGGAACGCTCTTCGCCGCCCTCTTCGACAGGGCGCGCGTTGCCGTGCGCCTGCTGGAAACCGACCCCGGGACGGTCGCCGCGCTGTCCCGCGGCGCGGTCGCGTACGTGGACGGGAGGGAGCACCGCTTCACGGCGCATATATCCCCCTCGCCCGAAACGCTCTCCGGGTGCGACCCGGTCTTCTTTTTCGTGAAAAGCTACCATACCGGGGCCGCCGCGCGGGAAACCGCGGCGCATATCGGTCGCGACGCGACCGTGGTCAGCCTCCAGAACGGCCTCGGGAACGTGGACGCGCTGGCCGCGGCGTTCGGGGCGGACAGGCTCGTCTACGGCACGACCACTATCGGGGCGACCCGGACCGGTCCCGCGTCGGTGAGGCTGGGCGGCCACGGCGCGATAGTTATCGGGGGGAAAGACCCGGCGCGGGTGTCGCGCGTCGCGACGATCCTTTCCCTTACCGGCGAGGAGATCTCGGTCACGGACGATCCGGCGCGCGCCCAGTGGGAGAAGGCCATCGTGAACGCCGCGATCAATCCGGTGTTCGCGCTCCTCGGGGCGCCGAACGGCGCGAGCGACGGCGGCGGGCATATCGAACGACTGCAGAGAACGATAGTGCATGAATCGGTCGAGGCCGCGCTCCTCGCGGGGCACCGCTTCGACGCGGACGCGCTTTTCGCGAAGGTGAGGGACGTGTGCCGCAGGACCGCGGCGAACCTGTGTTCCATGCAGCAGGACATCGCCGCGGGCAGGCGCACCGAGATCGACAGCATCACGGGCGCCATCATCTCGGCGGGGGAATCCGGGGGTCTTCCCATGGCCGCGAGCAGGACACTGTACGGGCTCGTCAGGGCCAGGGAGGGTCTCGCCCCCCTTACAGAAGGTCCCGGTAGTCGTCCCTGCCCCGCTCCTTAGCCCTCCGCTTCATCCACGATTTCTCGTTTCTGGGAACGGTCAGGCGGTCGCTTTCGGGTCGCGGCGCGAGTTGTATCGCTCCCGCGGGACAGGCGCCCGCGCAAAGGCCGCACCCGATGCAGCGCGCGTTGACCGAGGCGCGTTCATTCATGTCGATGGACCTGGCCGGGCAGCGGTCCTGACAGGCGCCGCACGCGGTGCAGAGACCGGCATCGACGCGCGCGACGTAGCTCGAGTGCGCGACGGAAGTCTGGTATCCCATCTCGTTGATGGCCCGCAGCATGCCGCAACAGCAACCGCAGCAGTTGCATATGTAGATATTGCCTTCCCTGGTGTTGGCCGTCATGTGCACGAGTCCCTCCTCCTCGGTCTTCGCGAGCAGGGCCAGCACTTCGTCTTTCGTTGTGCTCCTTCCCCAGAAGAAGTCCGGGCCGAAGACGTTCTCCACAGGGGCGATGCCGATGCAGACTTCCTCCGTGTGCGTGCAGGGTTCGCCCAGGATGCGCTTCTCCTTCTTGCAGATGCACGTGCCGATGGCGAACGACTTCGCGGTATCGACCAGGGCCGTGAGGCTCTCGTAGGGGAGGATCTCGCTTGGATTGGGTATCTCCCGCTCGACCGGCACCACGCGCATCAGGGGGTTGTCCTTCGAGTGGAATTTTGCGACGAAGGTGGAGTGGAAATAGTCCTCGATCATTTCCACGAGTTCGCGATCGAGACGGTCCACCTGGTATTCGTAGACACCGAACACGAAGGGGATAAGCTTGTATATTCTCACCCCGTCGAGATTCACCCCGAATATGAGGCCCTTCTCGGACATGTCCCGCAGCTTCTCGTCAAGGAACGCCTGGTCAATGCCCGTCCTCCCGGCAACGTCCTGCGAGGTCTCGAACCTGAGGCGCATCATCGCAGTGAGGCGCGCCTCCTCGGGCGTGTATATCTTTTTCAATATTTTTAGCTCGATGCCGTCCTCCGCGGCGGGGTAGCCGTGCGGGATCATGTCGAGAACGCGGGCGAGATCCTTATATGCCGCGTCATTCATGTAGCGTCTCCTTTTGAAAGGTTGTCCGAACATAACATTGTTATGTTTTATGTCAAGAGATTATTTGGATATACGCACGGCGAATAACCCTGGCGCTTGTTGTGGAACTGTCTGCGGACGATCCGTTGAAGGCATCAGTACGAGATTGAACCGGAACATCATTTTCGCGCATATGCCCGGATCAAGAGAATTATCCCTAGAGAGATCAGGATAACAGTGGCCGCAATTACAAGATAATCGTTCGAGAGCTTGTACTCTCTACCGAATGAAAAAAGTGCAAACACCAGGAACAGCATGCCAAAAAGAAGGACGCCAATCCCTGGATAATACCTGTCTCTCTTGATTATCCTGTACATTCGTTCCATGTCTTTGTTCTTCATTATCATGTATCAATCCCCGCGAGGTTTCTTCCGTAACGAACAAACATCAATAGATTGATATCCCGCAACAGACACCAGCGTTCTTGCCCGATCATAACTGGGTTCAACCATGCCCGAATGCGACGAGGGCCCCGTCAAGGGGCCCTCAGTTATTTGCTTTATAACGATCCACCTACCACGTCGTGAGCGTAATGCCCGGGCTCTTGATGGTCGCCTCGGCGAATTCGGTCGCGTCCATTCCCGTATAGATCGCCTGGACATCGGCGATGTCCGGGTGGATGCCGTCGTCGGCGGTATTGCCGTCGCTCTCGAAGTACGGCGACGTGGAGCGGTAGTACCCGTAGTTGCTCGTGTTCGCGGCGCCGCAGACCTGGTTCGAACGGACGCTCGCGTCCCATCCCCAGAGGGAGGTGCTTTCGTTCGGCGACGCGCCGTTGGCGATGAACGCTATGGTGTAGAAGCCGTCGCCGGCCCCGCCGCCGCAGGCCTTGTACTTGTCGGTGCCGTCAACGCCGGCCCAGGCGAGCCCGGTTACCTCGTAACGCGAGTTCGTGTAGGTCATCTTGACGCGGCCGCTGTGCACCCAGGCGTGGGTCGCATCGGCCATGGGATCGCCGCTGGCCGTGACAAAGAGGACGACGTCGGTCCCGTCCATCTTGACCCTTCCCTCGAGCACCGCGGTGGATGAGAAGTCCTTGTTGTCGAAATAGTACGGCCTGATCTTGACCAGGCAGCCGTTGCCGATGGTCGATCCGTTCGCGCTGTCGAAGAAAAGCTGGAAGGCGGTCGTGCCGTTCACCGAGATCTGTATGCGGTGCTGGTAGGTCACCGAACCATCGACCGAACTGCTCGCCGCGGAGGGCTGCGAGGTCCTGATCTTCACGATCCAGTCCCTGTCGACGACGGGGATGGTGATCGATATCTTGAAATTCAAGAAGAACCCCATCTGTTGTATTACGCGGTAGAACTGGTTGAAATACACCGACGATTGCCGCGCCATCGTGGCCACGTTGCGCACGCCCGACCAGTCGTTCTCGGCGGCCATCACCGGTTTGAACGCGGTGGTGGCGGTATCGGTGCCCGGGAACGATAATCCGAGCACGAGGGCCGTCATCATTGTCGCGATTATGAATATGCGTGTTTTTCCGGTTTTCATATGGATCACCTATTGCGCTACGCCCTGGGGGATTTCCGGGAAAAACGCATTTTCCTTCTGCATCATTAAAAGGAGCGAGGTGCTGTCTTTAGACTTGCCCCCGTCATTTGCGCATCCCGTCGACAGGAGGCACGCGCCGATGATACACGAAATCACGATCAAAGAAAAAAAATGAACTTTTTTCATTATTCCTCCCGGGCATATCGAATATTCCGGTTTTGGTTGTCACAATTCAACTTCATGTTTCTACACATTGAATTAATCAAGCCCGACACGCATTGTATCGCCTTTTCGAGCTTATATCATATATAAATATACTAAAATGGTGTTGTTATGTCAATCTGCATGGGAAAATCCCGCAGGTACGGAACCCTGCATTGACCTGACCAGCTCACTACAGGGAAAAAATTGAACATTACGCCCGCGATCATAAACCGGCATACTGAGTTACGGCACACCCCGCAAAACCGGCTGCCATAGGATCAGGCACACTAGTTACGGATGAACGCGGTATGTTTTCACGGTTTCGGGATGAGCAATATTGGCACGTTCACGGCATTGATGAGGCTTTCCTCTTCCGAATCAAAGAGCGCGGCCGCGAGTTTTCCCCTGTGTTTGTGACCGGCAATAATCATGTCGATTCCATTTTTCTTGCAGTATTCGGCCACGATCTCCGACAGATCGCCCTTGTCAGTGGCATATACAATGTCCAATCCTTCAAGTAATTCGGGCTGTGCCACCTCTTTGACCTTGAGTGCGACCGCATCCTCCCTGTCTGTCGGGTGGCGGATGCCGGCCTGCTCGTCGTTCACATACAGGAAATGGATGCGGCTTTTATTCGACCGGGCCATTTTCAGCGCGACGGCAAGAGGATCGTGGTTTTTGGAGTTGAGATTGATCGGATACAGTATGTTCTTGCAGGATATCATTGTTTCCTCCTATGATTATGACCGGCGGCGGAATAAAAAAATGCCGGGCAGGTATCAGTATCATCACATTGATTAGCCTGTCAAACATATTATATCCTTGCAAGAAAAGCACTTCATCCGCTCCTGCCGCTCCGTTCATAAACAGGAGCATCGGATCAAAAAGCAATTGACCTCATTTCACGACACGTGTTGTATCGTAAGTCAGTCCGTGGCTTAAAAAACATGGAGTGTATTCAATCGCCATGGTGATCGTAGGCCGGAATTTGAGCGATTGAATGTTCATCGGGGAGGATCATGATGTTCGAGGCGCTCATGCTCATCTGTTTCGGCGCGTCATGGCCCGCGTCGATCTACAAATCGTGGAAGATAAAAAAGGTGACGGGCAAATCCCCCATCTTTCTCTGGCTCGTGTTCATCGGTTACGCCTGCGGGCTGACCAACAAGATTCTGACGGGAACGGACTGGGTGACCGCGTTCTACGCGATCAACGGGAGCATGGTCTTCATCGACATACTGCTTTACTATCGATATTCTTCGAACGAAGCATGACAGGCGGAGGTGCGCAATGGACAGCTACCAGGTGGTGATTATCGGACAGGGGCCCGCGGGACTATCCGCCGCGATCTACACCGGCCGCGCGGGGCTCTCTACCGCGGTCATCGGATGCGATCCCAAGGTCGCGGGCGATTACGACATCGACAACTATTTCGGGTTTCCAGAGACCGTCACCGGCAGGGAGCTCATCGACCGGGGCGTGCGCCAGGCGGTCCGTTTCGGCGCCGAGATATCCTGCGAGAAGACGCTCGCCGTCCATTTCGGCGAAGACGGCGGCTGGCTCGTGAAGACCGACAGGCGCGAGCTCGCGGCCTGCGCGGTGGTGCTCGCCACCGGCGTCTCCCGCAAGAAACCCGATATCGCGGGACTCGAACCGCTCGAGGGACGCGGCGTTTCGTACTGCGTGAGCTGCGACGGTTTTTTCTTCCGCGGCAAAAAGGTGGCTGTCGCGGGAGAGGGCGTGTTCGCGGCCAACCAGGCGCTGGAGCTTCTGCAGTACACGCCGCACGTGACGGTATGCACCCTCGGAAAGGCCCCGGCGATCACCCATCCCTTCATGGAGCGCCTCGAGGCGAACGGCGTAAAGATCGTCCGCGGGAACATCAAGTCGCTCGAGGGGGACGGCGCGCTCAGGGCCGCGGTGATGGAGGACGGCAGCCGCATGGACCTCGACGGGCTCTTCATCGCCTTGGGCGAGGCTTCGTCGCTGGATTTCGCGCGGTCGCTCGGCGTGGTCACCGAGGGAATATTCATTAAAATCGACGTGCAGGGCAGGACCAACGTGCCCGGCATCTTCGCGGCGGGGGACTGTACCGGGGGCTTTCTGCAGATCAGCGTGGCGGTGGGCGAAGGGGCCCTCGCGGCCCGCTCCGCCATAGACCACGTGAAAAGCATATGCCCCGCGGGGGGCGCGAAATAACTACTTTTTATCCACCTTCATGGCCTTTTTCAGATCGTCTCCCATCTGGCTGAGCGTCGATACCATGTGGCTTCGCAGGGTGATCGAGCTTGTCATGTCATAGGAACGCTCGGGGTACGAATTCTTCAGGGTGAGAATGGTTTCGCCGTTCGCGGTGGATACGACCCGGATCTGCACCTGAAAATAGAAGAATTTCATCTTCTTGATTTTTTCGATCTTTATCGTCTTCTTGGGATTGTACTTGTCCTTCACGTACTCGTTGTAATGGACGTCTTTCACTTCCTCCCTGTACTCGGTAACGTTGCCGAACAGGAGCGCGTCCGCTCCGGAGAGCCTTCCGATCTCCTTGCTGTTCTCGACGAGACCGGTTTGCGAGCGCTTGATCTCCTTGAGAACCGAATCGAGCTTGCTGCGCTCCACCACGCTCTTGCCGGCGTTGATGAAATGGCCGCGGAAGCTGTCCTCGCATTCGGTCGCCACCTTTTTCGGGATGTGCCTGCCCTTCTCGAATTCCATGATGGCGATGGTGCTGGTGTCCGCCATGGCCGTCTTGTTGATGGCGATGGTCGACGTCGAGCATCCCCAGACCGCCAGGGCAAGCGCCGCGCACGCGAGTGGCGACGATACTACTATCGCTCTATTTTTCATTGTTCCTCCTCGATATTGTTTCACGGGCCGCGCCCGTTTCATTCCAAAATCAGGTTCCCGCCGATTACGGACTTGACCTTTTCGACGAGCGCGGGAACCGCCTCGCCGCCCAATCCCCTCGAGGACACGGGTTCACCCACCGTGACCGTGATCTTTCCGGGGGAAAACACAACGCTCCTCGCCGCGAGGATCTTCCTGCTGCCGTTGACCGTCACCGGCAGGATCGGGAATTCCCGGTCGACTGCCAGGATGAAACCGCCCTTCTTGAAATCCCCCAGCCTGCCGTCGACGGACCGCGTTCCCTCGGGAAAGATAAGGACGCTGACTCCCTTCGGCAGCCTCCCCACGCCCCGCCTGAGACTGGCCCTCGCCTTTTCGGAATTGGATCGGTCGATGAAGATATTCCTCGAAGCGTACAGGGCGTACCCGAAGAGCGGCACCCTCAGCAGCTCCTTCTTTATGACCCAGCGAAACTGCACCCTGAGCGACGTCACCAGGGCGAGGATATCGTACAGCGACTGGTGGTTCGACATGATGATGTACGATTCGCCCTTTCTGATTCTCTCCCTCCCGGCAATCTCGACCGAAACGCCGGCGGCGAGGAGCATGGCCCTCGCCCAGATTTTCGAGAGGGTGAACGCGAGGTTTCCGGTCCGGCTGAGCACCGCCGCGAGCATTATGGGGATAAACAGGATGACGGTCATCACGACCGCGCAGATAAAGAGCCAGGCGGTTTTTAGCTTGTTCACCATCAGTACCTTAACCCGCAGATCCGTGGGATGAAAACATTATGCGATGGTGCTGACAGGATGTCCAATCTTTTTTCCCCGCGGGCCGGGCGCTACAGAAGCCTGCCCCTCAACACCCAGTACGCGACGTTGAAGTATATGACGAGGCCGGAAACGTCGACCAGCGTCGCGACGAACGGCGCGGACGATGTCGCGGGATCGATGCGCAGCCGTTTCAGGATGAACGGCAGCATGGAGCCCGCGATGGTGCCCCACATGACGACCCCCACGAGGGAAAGCGCCACCGTGGCCGCAACGAAGAGCCAGTATTGTCCGTAGATGCCGAAAAGGGCCTGCCATAGCGATATGCGGCAGAAACCGATCGTACCCAGGATCAGCCCGAGCATGGCCCCGGACGCTATCTCGCGGTACATGACCTTCCACCAGTCGCGCAGGCCGAACTCCCCCACCGCGAGTCCGCGGATGATCAGCGTGGTCGCCTGCGAACCCGAGTTCCCCCCGCTCGAAATGATGAGCGGCACGAAAAGCGCGAGCACCACCGCCCTGGCTATTTCCTGCTCGAAAAACGCCATGGCCGAGGCGGTGAGCATTTCGCTGAGGAAGAGCACGACGAGCCAGCTCGCCCTCTTGCGCACGATCCGCGCGAGGGGCGCGGCCAGGTAGGGCTCGTCCAGGGCCTCCATGCCTCCCACCTTCTGCATGTCCTCCGTGGCCTCCTCCTCCGCGACATCGAGCACGTCGTCCAGTGTCACGATCCCGACCAGGCACCCTTTCGTGTCCAGGACCGGTATCGCGTAGAGGTCGTATTTTCTGAAGGCGGCGACTGCCGTCTCCTGGTTGTCGTCGACGCGGAGGCTGACGAACTTGCGGTCCATGATCGAGGAAATTCTGGTCTTCGGGGTCGAAAGGAGAATTTTCCGAATGGGAAGCTCGTCGAGCAGGACGCCCTGCTTGTCGACTACATATATCATGTCCATGGTCTCGCTGTCCTTACCGTTTTTGCGGATATGGTCCAGGACGCCGTGAACCGTCATGTTTTCACGCACCGCGATGAAGTCGGGAGTCATGATCCTCCCGACGCTGTCCTCGGGATACCCGAGGAGCGCCCTGGCGACGAGACCCTCCTCGCGCGACAGCAGCGTGAGTATCTGGCGCACCGCGGCCGGCGGGAGCTCCTCGAGAAGGGCGGTCCTGTCGTCGGGGGACATCTCGTTGAGGATGTCAGCGGTGTCCTTCTGTCCCAGGGCGGTGAGAATGCTTTTCTGGTTGTCCAGGTCGAGGTATTCGAAGATGTCGGCCGAAACGCTTCGCGGCAGGATCCTGAAAAGGATGGCCTGCTGCTCGACCGGTATATCGGCGAGGAGATCCGCGAGATCCGCCGCGCTCCACTCGCCGAACAGTTCCTTCAGCAGGGAGAATTGCTTTTTCTCGATGAGTTCCTTGATCTCGGGTTGCAACAGTGTTCCGAGCATGCGCCACCCCCCGTGCAGGATCGTCCGTATTGCAACGCGGTACCGGGGTTTCGTCTATGCCGACCGGCACCGTGCGCGGTTCATCACGGTGCGTAATACTACCGGCCCCACTCGTGTCAAGCGGTAAACAAAACCGGTCCGGCCGCCGCGATTCCGCGTTGGTGCGTCAGAACGAATATGACGCCGCGATTTCCGGGCCGTACACGTGGTCCCATCGCTCGAGGTAATCGGGATTGCTCACTCGGAAGTAATACAGGAACTGGTACCTGAAACCGACCTGGCACCGTATTTTCAGCTTCTCGATGAAATATACCACCGGCACGATGACCCTGCCGCCAAGCGACCATGGATAATACCTGGTGGAAACGCTTCCGGATCTCCCGGTGGTGAACCCGTAGAGGAATCCGCCCGAAATAGACGGATCGATGCTGAAGCCCGACGGCAACGCGGCCCTGAAGCCGATGCCGGCGCTGAAACCGAGGTTGTGAATCTGTTCGCGGACGGAGTTGTCGACGTAGGCATTCGAGCTTTTCTCGCGGATGCTATAGCCCATGTATTCCGGGCCGATGAAAAAGGAGCAGCAATCCGCGATCCGGACGCCGGCGTAGATGCTGCCCTCGTATCGCGTAAGCCGCATCATGTACGCGCTGTATTCGAACGCGCCTGAAAGGCTGGTCGTCATGGAGCGTATCCCCACCCACGCGTTGTTGAAGGCCCCCACCTCCCCCCGCGCGACCAGGGACCACCGCGTATTGAAGTCGACCCTCAGCCGCAGCGAGGCCAGCGGGCACGGATCGACCGTGTATGTGCGCGAAGCCGTTTCCATTTTCAGGTACCTGTTCAGGAGCGTGAACACGAGCATGTCCCCGGCCATGGAGATGCGCCCCCACACGGGGTTCCACCACGCCCAGGTGATGCCTGCGCCGAGTTCCACCTTCGGCCCGCCCGCCTTATCCTTCTGGGACTCTTCACCCGCCTGCAGCGCAACGGCGCACGAGAGCACAAGCGCGGCACACAGTATCACGAACACGCGACGCATGCGGGGAAATATCCATCTTTTCATGCGAACCTACGGCCTGGACACTTTGTAAATGGTATAGGTGCCGGCATCGAGATAATGATAATACAGGGTATGTCCGTCCGCCGTGATCGAGGGGGCCTCGACAAGCCCGCCCAGCGCGTCGATCCGCTCCGGCGCGCGAAACGCCTCGGTGGTGGAGGACCGCTTCGCGATGAGGATATCGGCGCGCCCCTGGGAGAAGCTGTAGCGCGTGAAAAAGAGCTCGAGGCCGTCCACCGTGATCGAGGGCGCGTACTCCAGGCAGTCGCAGGTGTTGACCGCGGCCATGACGGCGGACGACGCCGCGCTCCGGTAAAACGAGCCGGCGGAGTATGCCGCGATGCCGATATCGGACGCATCGGGCATCGACCCCCCGGAAAAATGCGCGTTGACGAAATAGAGCGTGTTCCCGTCTGAACTGACTTCCGCGTCCATGACGATCCACCCGGGCGATTGTATGTAAAAATCGCCACCCACGGGCGCGACGCCGGACACGGTCCCGCCAGAGAAGGTCCCCGTCTGCAGGTTCAGGTAACTGGCCGGGTAATCGCGCGTGGACACGAAATAGAACCTGCCGCCCGCCTGGGTCATGCTCGCGACCGCGTCGAGATGGGGCGGCGTTCCATTCACGCCGGAGATCTTGCCCTGGTAGGTGAACTGGGTATCGCTGACCCTCGACGCATAATGGAGGCACGTATCGACCCCGTCGTTGAGGTTGTTGAAAAAGAGATATGTCCCGTTGCGCGTGATGAACGGCTCCATCGCGTGCCCGGAGTAGCCGGTGATGGTGACCTTCGCGGGCGACGAGAACTCGCTGTTGGGCGGCGCGAGCGGGGTGGCAGCGCAGGGGCGGTAATTGAAAAGGAGGAGTTCCGAGGGAACGCCGGATTCCTGTACCGCGCCGCAGCAGTCCAGCGCGGCGACCGCGATCATGAGACACGCGGCACGTAACGCCGATAACGCCCCGGAAACCGGGCGGCGCAGTTGCGGTAACGATCCTGCCATGATTATGAATATACAGCGAACGCGATTATTTGTCAATGAAATCCGCGATCATGGATGAAGGAAATGTTTTTATGTTGACAGGCGCGAAAAAAGCGTTAGGGTTCTGGCCAAACTCATAAAGAGGGGGAATATAGCATGGACAAACTGGATCAATTCTTGTTTCTCAAGCCATTTCTGAAAATGATATCCGAAGGCAGCTTCTTCGCGAAAATTTTTGCGTGGTTCCTGCGCATCATGGCATGCCTGCTGATAGTCGGTTTCCTTGTCAGCTCGTACAAGCTCTGGACGATGCTCTCCATGGGGTTTGACGCCAAGCTTTTCGCCTTCATTCTCATCACCCAGATTCTGAGCCTGGCCCTGGTATACGTGATACTCAATATCCTTGTCGTTCGTGCGTCCGACATCGACGCCCTGCCCGTGGGCAAGGACTACGCGGTCATCCCCATTTTCGTGATCTTCATAAAAATGATCGGCGAAGTGCTTGCGGCGTTTTACACGATCATGGGCATCACCGCGGGATTCGCGATCTGGATCATGGGATCGCTCCCGCCGATGATTCCCGGGTTCCAGTCGCTGGGAAGCGGCGGAGGGTTCGCGGGGGGCCTGGCCGCCCTCGTCGGCGGTCCCATCCTGGGCTTCATTCTCCTGAGCCTGTTCTACTTTCTTGGCGAACAGGTAGGCGTTCTCGTCGATATCGCCAGGAACACCAAGCGCTGACAGGCGGTTTCGCGGCGCCGTACCGGGTACGGCGCCGCCCGGCTTTACGCATATCCCCCCACCCGAACCCTTCCTCCCTTTTTCGATTGACACGCGGCCGCCGTCGCGATCGACTCGCGTCACCTGACCTTCTCATCAACCGGGAGGCCCCATGAACTACAGACGCGCACTCGTTGTAGCCGGCATCATCGCGGCGCTCATCGTCGCTTTGGCGATTCTCTTTTTCACCTCGATATCGGCGCACTCCGGAGTTGCGGTGCCCGCGCGCGGGGCCCTCGTGGAAAACGTCACGATCGTCAACCCGGGCGGGGTACGCGTCGCGGGGCGCACCATCGAATGTGCGGGCGATCGCATCGCGCGCATATCCCCCTCGTCCCCGAATGGCACGAGCGGGACCGGGAGTAAAACGATCAGGGGAGGATACGCCCTCCCCGGCCTCACCGACATGCACGTGCATTACCCGCCCGACCTCCCCGGCGACCAGTTCGAACTCTTCTGCTTTCTTTTCCTGGCGCACGGCGTGACATCCACGCGGGACATGGGATCGATCGACCGGTCGATCTGCGGAAAACGGCGGGAAGTCACGAACGGAAAGTACCCGGGGCCGAGGATATACACGCCGGTGACCTTCATCGACGGTAAGGACCCCATGTGGCCCGGCTCGTTCGTCGCGCTGACGCCCGCGCAGGGGCGGGCCGCGGTCGCTGATGCCGTCAGGCTCGGCGCGGATTTCATCAAGGTGTACGACACCCTCGCGGAGGACGTGCTCTCCGCGATCGTCGGCGAGGCCCGCAAGCGCGGAAAGCGCGCGGTGGGCCATGTCCCATTCGGGATGAGGCTCGAGGACACCGGCATCGACGACGTTCAGCACCTTTTCGGCGTGCCCGCGCCGCTCCCGGGCAAAGGCGGCCATGCCTCGCGCCAGGTTGCCTGGCACGCGTTCAACGACGCGCGCCTTGCGCACGTGGTGAAGTGGAGCGTGTCGCACGGGATGGCGCACACGCCCACGCTCGTCGTGCTCCACCGGCTCGGCATGTACGACGACTACCACGCCATGCGCAACGGCCCCGCGGGCGCCCTAATGCCCCGCTATTACCGGGACGTCATATGGCACCCCCGCGACGGGATCCCCTTCCTGAGGAAACTGACCGCGATCGCGTTCCAGGATCTCCGCGACACCGAACCGTTGCGGTTCAGGACGGCGAAGGCCCTCTTCGACGGCGGCGCCCGCATCCACGCAGGGACCGACGTCCAGACGCCGTTCGTGGTGCCGGGCGCGAGCCTCCACGAGGAGTTCAAACTATTGATGCAGGCGGGGATTCCCCTTGAAGCAATCTGGCGCATCGCCACGAGGGGCGCGGGCGAGTACCTGGGTACGCCCGGCCTCGGGGTGATCGCCGAAGGATCACCCGCGGACATCGTCATTTACGGGGAAGACCCGACGAAGGACTTCGCGGCCTTCGGGACGCTGAAGGCGGTGATCGCGGACGGGCGCCTGTACTCGCGGGAAGACCTCGATCGCGGCCTCGCACGCTATCGCGCGCGCTTCAACGAGCCGCTCTTTGACAGCCTGTCGATGCTCATGGCGCGCCTGGCGATGTTCTTCATATTCTAGATACCGATAGTTATCGGCGCGGGCGTCGGACGGTGCATGACCATTAGAGCGATGCGCGCGGTATTGTTATTGACAAATACCATAACCGACTTGAAAGAATAAATTTGTCCCCGTGCCAATCGGTCATTCAGGCATGACGGTGCCGATCTGGCCGCCCGTACGAGGGGCATATTCCCTGAAATATAAATAAAAAGAGGAATTAACCATGATCACAGCTATTACAGGCGCATCAGGGCATGTGGGCGCAAACCTGGTGCGGGCGCTCCTCGACGAAGGACGGAAAGTGCGGGCGCTCGTGCGAAAGGACCGTCGCGCCATCGAAGGTCTCGACATTGAAACGGTCGAGGGGGATCTCAACGACCCCGCTTCCCTCATGGAGCTCTGCAAGGGAGCGGATGTTGTGTACCACTGCGCGGCGCACATCTCGATCACGACCTTCGACCGCGACCTCGTGGAAAGGACGAACATCGAAGGCACGAAAAACCTGCTGTCCGCGTGCATGAACAGGAAGGTGAAAAGACTCGTCCATTTCAGCTCCATACACGCGTTCGATTCTCCCGCCAGCCACGAAACCGTGGACGAGGACAGCCCCCTGTGCGAGGGCAATTCCCCCGGGGCCTATGACAGGACCAAGGCCCTCGCGCAGATCGAGGTCCTCTCTGCCGTGGAAAAGGGGTTGAACACGGTAATCGTCAACCCGACCTCGGTCCTGGGGCCCTACGACTACAAGATATCCCGGATGGGCGCGACCATCATGGACATGTGCCTGAACAGGATACCCGCGCTTCCCAACGGGGGATTCAACTGGGTCGACGCGCGCGACGTGGCCGCGGGCGCGATCGCCGCGGAAAAGAAGGGAAGAAACGGCCAGTGCTACCTCCTCGGCGGGCACTGGCACCATGTGAAAGACGTCTCGGCAATGCTGGCGCGAATCACGGGGAACAAAACGCCCAGGCTCGTCATGCCGCTGTGGCTCTGCGCGCTGGCCTCCTACGGGTCCCTTTCATGGGCGCATGTCAGGGGCGTGACCCCGCGGTTCACCCCCTACGCGATCAAGACGATCCAGCGCCACCGTAACATTTCCTACGGAAAGGCGGAACGGGAGCTCGGGTATCGTTCACGCCCGCTGGAAGAAACGCTCCGCGATACCATCCAGTGGCTGAAAGAGAGCGGCATAATGGAACAATACGCGGACCGGTAGGCATCCCTGCCTTGCGTACGCAAAACAATGCGCCCTGTCCCGGACAGGGCGCATTCATATTTTTCTTGCTATTTCCCCATGGATGGCTATCGTTACAACAATCACGGTTAACGGAGGTATATCCATGAAACCCGTTTTCGCTTCGCTCGTCATATCCCTGGCGGTCTGTACCGCGGCGCAGGCACAGTCATTGAAAAAATTCCAGTCCGACACCGTAAAGACATCGTCGGGAGATCTCGTGATATCCTTCATCGGGCACGGAAGCCTGGCGTTCACTTTCAAGGAAAAAATGATATACGTTGACCCGTGGGGTGAACTCGCGGATTATTCGAAGCTGCCGAAGGCCGACCTCATCCTCGTCACGCACGAGCACTACGACCACCTCGACAAAAAGGCCATAGAAGCCTCGCGCAAAAAGGATTGCGTCGTTCTCGCCAGCCCCCTCGCGGCGAAGGCCCTGCGCGGCGCGACCGTGATGAAAAACGGAAGCGCGAAGACCGTGCTCGGCGTGAAGATCGAGGCGGTACCGGCCTATAACATCAAGCACCTCAGGGACGGAAAAAATCCCTTTCACCCGAAGGGAGACGGCAACGGCTACGTACTTACGTTCGGCAACACCCGCGTCTACGTCGCCGGGGATACCGAGAACATCCCGGAAATGAAGCGGCTCAGGGGCGTCGATATAGCCTTCCTTCCCATGAACCTGCCGTACACGATGACGCCGCAGATGGTCGCGGACGCCGCGAAGATGATAATGCCGAAAGCGCTTTATCCCTACCACTACGGCGATACGGACACGAAGAAGCTGGCCGCCCTGTTAAAGGACGCGAAAGGAATCGAGATCCGGATCAGGCGCATGAAGTGACGGAAGGCGTGGCGTGAGGGGACTGGCGATATCCGTATCGCCTTTCCCCCCCGGCTATTGCTTGATGAACGTCCCGTTGTAGAATTCCTCGAATGCCTTGTTCAGTTCGGCCTCGGTATTCATGACGATGGGGCCATACCAGGCTATCGGCTCGCCGATGGGCGTGCCCGACAGCAGGAGGAACCGCGCCTGACCCTCCCCCGAGCTGACAGCCAGGCTGCCGCGGTTTTTCACAAGGAGGGCCTCCCCCTGCTCCAGGGGCCCGTCCGCGCCCCCGACCAAAGGCCTCCCCCTGAATACGTACGCGACAGCGATCCGGTTCTCGGGCACGGCAAATTCGAAACGCGATCCGCCGGCCATGTCCACGTCGAGGAACACGGGGGCGGTGACGATATCCCGCACCGGGCCCGCGGCGCCGAAGGCCTCGCCGCTGATCACGCGCACGGTCACGCCTTCGGCAGCGGCCACCGCGGGGATCTGGTTTGACGTGATCTCCCTGTAGCGGGGCCGCATCATCTTGTGCGACGCGGGCAGGTTCACCCAGAGCTGGAAGCCGTGCAGCCTGTTGTCCGGCCCTCCCCTCGGCATCTCCTGGTGGATGATCCCGCTGCCGGCGGTCATCCACTGCACGTCCCCGGCGCGTATCGTCCCGCTGTTGTCCAGGCTGTCCCCGTGCTCGATTTCCCCCTCGAGCACGTACGTCACGGTCTCGATGCCGCGGTGCGGGTGCCACGGGAACCCGCGGAGGTAATCACGCGGGCTGGCGGACTCGAAATGGTCGAGCAGCAGGAAGGGATCGAGCGCCGGCGCCTCCTCGCTCCCGAAAACCCGGTTGAGCCTGACGCCGGCTCCCTCCATGACGGATCGCGCCCTGTAGATCATCGTATATCCCCATATCCTTTTTTGTATGATATACTCGCCGCGCCGCCCGCGTCCTGTCAAACGGTTAATGCCCCCGGGCGCGGTAATTTCTCCTTGACAGGGGCTTTTCGCGCCGTTTCCATAAAGGCATGGGATATGTCCCCGCCGGAAAACGCGCCCGCTCCCGGCACAGCCGATAACTATCGGAGGACTGTATGGATCTCGGCCTGCAGGAAAAAGTCGCCGTCATAACAGCTTCGAGCAAGGGCCTCGGCAGGGCCGTGGCGGAGGAGTTCGCGCGCGAAGGCGCCCGCCTGGCGCTCTGCTCGCGGGACGAACGAAGGATCGCCGAAACCGCCGGGTTCATCCGGGACATGTACGGCGTGGAAGTCTTTCATTCCGCATGCGACCTGGAGGACCCCGCCCAGGTCGACGCCTTCGCGAAGGGTGTGCTCAAGCGTTTCGGGACCGTGCATGTCCTCTTCACGAACTCGGGCGGCCCGCCCCCGGGAACGCTCGATGCGCTTTCCGCGGAGGATTTCCCCCCCGCGATCAACCTCAACCTGATGAGCGCCATCCGGCTGACGTACGCGTTCCTGCCCGCGATGAAGGCGCAGAAATGGGGACGCGTCATCGCCTCGACGTCGATTACGGTCAAGCAGCCCATAATGAACCTCGCCCTCTCCAACGTCTCGCGAGTGGGAGTCGTCGCGTTCATCAAAAGCCTCGCCCGCGAGTACGCGTCCACGGGCATCACCGCGAACGCAATCGCGCCCGGGTACATCCTGACCGAACGGGTGGACCACCTGTTCGCGAGCAAGTCCCGGTCGGAGGGGCGCCCCGTGGATGAAATCCGCAAAGACGTCACCGACGCCATCCCCGCCGGACGCATCGGGAGGCCCGATGAATTCGCGGCGCTCGTCGCGTTCCTCGCCTCGGAGCGCGCGTCCTACATCACCGGCGAGACGATCCTGGTCGACGGCGCGATGCATGCGGGGCTCTTCTGAAATAATGCATTGACATAATCGCCACGGGCCCGATTCCTGTATCCGAGGTATACGTTCATGCGATCAGCCCAGATCATATCCCCCCGCACCATTAAAATAACCGATGTTCCCGTACCGGACGTCCCGGATGGCATGGTCAGGGTGCGGCTCACCCGGGCCGCCCTCTGCGGATCGGACTACCCTTATTTCTCGGTCACCTACAAGGATTCGTCATATCCCCTTCCCCCGGGCTATCCGGGGCACGAATGCATGGGGGTCGTCGACGCGTCCCGCGCGTCCGGCTTCGCCGTGGGCGAGAGCGTCATGTACTATCCGCCCGGCCTCGATTCGTACAGGGAATACCACGTCGCGCCGCCGGAGCGCCTTCAGAAGCTCCCGGTCGGGCCCGATCCTTCCATCCTCTGCATGACACAGCCCCTCGGCGCCGTGTACCACGCGGCCTTCCGCATAGACAGGCCCTACAACAAGCATGTGGTCATCATGGGCCAGGGTCCCATGGGGCTGCTTTTCACCGCGGTGATGCGCTCGTTCGGGGCGAAGCGCATTTTCACCGTGGAGCCCCTGGCGTGGCGGCGGGAGGCGTCCCTTCGTATGGGCGCAGACCGCGCCATCGATCCCGCCGCTGAAAACGTCGAGACGGTGGTGCACGATCTCACCGGCGGCGTCATGGCGGATATAGTCATAGACGCATTCGGTCAGGACGTGGCGGTCATCAACAGGTGCTTCGACCTGGCGCGGCACAACGGCCAGGTGGCGTTCTACGGCATCTGCCTCGAGGAGTCGCCGGCCCTGAATTTCAACACCTTCTTCCGTAAAGAGCTTCGCATGATCGCCTCGGTGGGGCCGGACCTTTCCATCGACTATCCCCAGGCGCTCGATTCCATACTGAGGGGCCGCATCGACGTGACGCCCCTCGTAACGCACGTAATGCCCTTCAGCGACATTCAGCGCGCCTTCGAGATGGCCGCCGCCCGTGAGGACGGGGTCATCAAGATCGTCCTCGACATGGAACGATGACGCCCCGGAGCGAGATCATGACAACGCCCCCTTCAACGCCCATCGAAAAGCTCGCCGCGGTGCTCGACAGGCTCCCCACGGGTTTTACCCGCACGGAGAGCGGCGCCGAGCTGAAGCTCCTCGCGAAGATCTTCACCGACGACGAGGCGCTTCTCTTCTGCGATCTGAAGCTTTCGGGGGAAAGCGTCGATGAAATCGCGGCGCGCACCGGGAGGCCAATCGACGGCCTCGAGGAAATGCTCACCACGATGTGGAAAAAGGGCCAGATTCTCCGCGACATCGCGTCCGGCGAATTTCGTTACCGCATGGTGCCGTGGGTCGTGGGCATATTCGAGTTCCAGATCGGCGTCATGAACGCGGAATTCGCCGCGCTCCACCGGGAGCTCATGAAAAGCCTCGGCGCCCCGCTCTTCCTCACGAAGCCGTCGATCATGCAGGTGGTCCCGGTCGAGCGCGTCATCCCCGACCGCACCGAGGCCATGCCCTACGAGCGCGCCTCGGCCATCATCGACGAGGGGAGCTTCTTTTCGGTGAGCCGCTGCATCTGCAAGACGCAGAGCGACGTGAGCGGGAGGGAATGCAAAAAGCCGCACGAGGTCTGCATCGGTATCGCCGACGACGAAAGGTTCTTCGACGACCATCCCATGAAGCCGAGACGCATTTCGAAGGCGGAGGCGCACGAAATTTTAAAAACTGCGGAGGACGCGGGGCTCATCCACATGACCTCCAACGTCCGCAAGGGACACTGGTATCTTTGCAATTGCTGCAGCTGCTGCTGCTTCCAGATCATCGCCGCGCGCAAGGGGATCCCCGGCACGGTGAACGCCCACTACGTCGCGCGCATCGACCCGTCGCACTGCAAAAAATGCGACCGCTGCGCGGACGAGCGCTGCCAGGTCGGCGCCGTGTCGAAGGGGGACGCGTTCAATTCCGTGGACCCGTCGAAATGCATCGGGTGCGGGCTCTGCGCGTCGGCATGCCCGTCCGGGGCGGTATCGCTCGAGAGAAAGCCGCAGGCGCAGCAGGTTGAACCGCCGGAAAACGACGATGAATGGACGCGCGCGCGCGGCATCGCGCGCGGCGTCGATTATTCGGATCTCGAATGAACCGCCCCTCCGGCTACAACAGCCCCTTGATCTTCATCGCGGCGGCGATATAGTCCGCGGTCATCTGCGGCGTCATCGATGCCGTGTTGATCACCAGGTCATAGCCCGAGGGATCGGCGGTGTCGATCTTCAGGTGCTTTATCACGTAATCCTCCCGCCCCTCCATGCCTGCCTGTATCTTCTGCTGGGCCTCCCTGCGCGTGATCCCGTACAGGGCGCAGAGATTATCCACCCTCGATTCGATCGGGGCCACGAGCCGCACGTGGTACCCGGTCTTGAAGTCGCGTGTCATCATGTTCGCGACCCTTCCGATGATCACGGCGTTGCCGTTCAGGGCGAGCATCCTTACGGTCTCCACGAGCTTGCGGTACACCGATAGGTCGCTCGGGAAGCGAGAAAACGTTGTCTGAAAGAAATTGGTCATCGCGCCCCTCGCGCCGTCCGTGAGCGTGGCCGCAAGGCTCCCGGAGAGCCCCAGGTCGTCGATGATCTTGTCCACCAGCGTCCGGTCGTAGATGACCCAGCGGGAATCGCCGTCAATGCGCTCGAGCAGCTTTTCCGCGACTGAATGGGCCAGGCAGCCGTATTCCCTCGAGATGGTCAGGAACGGCTCCGCGTGCTTCCTTTCCGGCATGTCAACCGTGTTCCTGCGCTTCTGCCAGTTCTGCACGTTGTGCGCTATGTACTTTTCGTAGACGCTTTTCCCGGTCATGCTGCCTCCTCCGTTGTGTCGAGGGGGATATATCCCCCGCATTCGTGGGTCCCGCGGTATCGCGGGACCGGTTCCCGGCCGCCGGGCGATCGTATCGGCCCGGGCGCCGGAACCGCGCCGCCGCCCGTGACGGAAGCCGGTATATCCAGCACTACTCTTCTTGTATTAAAGTAAACACACCGGAACGGCCATTTCAACACTTTTTACCGCTTTCCGGAAAGGATATGCGATATCCGCAAACGGGCCGTCAGGCATTAAGCCTGCTTTTCCGGTACCCGTACGTGAAGTACACGACCACCCCCACCGCGAGCCAGATGAGGAAGCGCAGGTAGGTCACCGTGGGGAGGCCCGCGACGAGGTAGAGGCACATGCCGACCCCCACGAGCGAGGTGAGGCCGATCAGTGGGACCCGGAAGCTCCGCTCGTGCTCCGGCTCCCTCCTGCGAAGGATAAGCACGCCGAGGCAGACCAGGATGAACGAGAAGAGCGTCCCTATGTTCGTCAGGTCGACGATCTCGTCGATATTCGTGAAAGCGGCGAAGAAGGCCACGAAAAGCCCCGTGAGGATGGTGTTCACGTGAGGGGTCCTGAACTTCGGGTGGACCCGGGAGAACACCTTCGGCAGGAGGCCGTCCCTCGCCATGGAGTAGAATATCCTGGTCTGTCCCATCTGCAGCACGAGGAGCACCGCGGTATGCGCCACCACGGACCCGAGCGAAATGATGCCGGCGGCCCACGACAAGTTGTTGTAGTTCATGGCAACCGCCAGGGGCTCGGCCTTGTTGGCCTGGGTGAAAGCTCCCACCGGCACCATGCCCGTCAGGATGAGCGCGACGAGCACGTAGACGATGGTGCTTATCACCAGCGACCCGATGATGCCGATGGGGAGGTTCCGCCTGGGGTTCACGGTCTCCTCCGCCGCGGTAGACACCGCGTCGAACCCGATGTAGGCGAAGAACACGACCGCGGCCCCCGCCTGGATGCCCGCCCAGCCGTGGGGCGCGAACGGCGTCCAGTTCCCGGGCTTCACGTAGAACATCCCCGTGAACACGAAGAAACAGAGTATCACGATCTTGACGCCCACCATGATCGAGTTGAAACGCGCCGATTCCCGGATGCCCGCCACCAGCACCATGGTGATGGCCCCGGTGATCGCCACCGCCGGGAGGTTGAATATTACCGGCACCCCGAACACCCTCGGCGCGTTCACGATCGCGCGGTGGAACGGGGCGTAGGAGTTCACGAAGTACCGCACGTCCATGCCGCCCGCGACCTTTTCGGTGACGACGGCCGCGGCGTTGCCGTACAGCGCCCTGACCGCGTCCGGGAGCGCCCCGTCCGCGAGCGCCCGCGCCGCCAGGTACGTCCTGTCGCCGCTGAACGCGCTCCGGTAGTCGGTGACCAGCCATTGGGGTATTTCCACGCCGAATCCGCGGATGAATTCGTTGAAATATCCCGACCACGAGATGGCGATGGCTACGTTGCCGATCGCGTACTCGATGATGAGATCCCACCCGATGATCCAGGCGATGAATTCGCCCATGGTGATGTACGCGTAAGTGTAAGCCGATCCCGATATGGGGACCATGGAGGCGAGCTCCGAATAGCAGAGCGCGGTGAAGCCGCACGCGACCGCGGTGATGATGAACGAGAGGACGATGGCGGGACCCGCGCCGGGGCGGAGCCCGTCGCCGACGGCAGCGGTGCCCACCGTCGCGAATATCCCCGCGCCGATGATTCCGCCAATGCCGAGGAGGATCAGGTCCTTGGCCTCGAGGACGCGCCTGAGCGAGTGCTGCGATTCGAGCGACTCGGCCAGGATGACCTCGATTCGTTTTTTACGGAAAAATTTCACGCGGCGGGCCGGTCCGGGATCATTCGATGTAGGTCGCGAGCACGGTCGATATCCACGGCACGTAGGTGATGACGATTACGGTCACCAGCAACAGCAGGAGGAACGGCCACGTATCGCGGTATATTCTCCCCAGCGGCTTGTTGAAAAGATACGACGCGAGAAAAAGGTTCAGCCCCACAGGGGGCGTGAGATATCCCAGCTCCAGGTTCGCGAGGAAGATGATTCCCATGTGGACCGGATCGATCCCGAATGCCTCGCCCAGCGGGATGATGAGCGGCACCACCACCATGATCGCGGAGTAGATGTCCATCAGGCATCCCGTGACAAGTAGCGCCACGTTAAGAATCACGAGGAACACGTAGGGAGAATGTATGTGCGCCTTGGTCCAGACGGAGAGGTTCTGGGGGATCTCCGCATCGACGATATAGAACGAAAGCCCCTTTGCCAGGGCGAGTATGACGAGTATGCCGCCGACGATCGGGATGCATTTAAGAAAGACGCCGGGAAGCATCTTGATCGTGAAATCGCGATGAATGACGAGAGTCACGACGAGCGCATAGGCGGCCGAGACCGCGGCGGTCTCTACGAGGTTCGTCAGCCCCCCGAAGAAGGTCCCGAGAATCACCACCGGGATGAGGAGCTCCCAGAACGACTCCCTGAATGCCTTGAGCGCTTCCCTGATGTCGAACGGCACGCGCTCGACGCCGGAGCGCACCGACACCACGATGCCCATGATGATGACCACCGTCATCATGAAAAGCCCGGGCAGTATTCCCGCGATATAGAGCTTCTTGATGCTTATCTGCGTCATGACGCCGTAGAGTATGACCGGGAGGCTCGGGGGGAAAAGCAGGCCAATGCTGCCCGTCGAGGTCAGGAGGCCCCTGGTGAACGATTCGGGGTACTTGCCGCTGTTGATGAGTATGTACGAGAGCAGTCCCCCCAGGGCGAGAATGGTGACGCCCGACGCCCCGGTGAAGGTCGTGAAGAACGCGCACACGAGCACCACCATGATGACCATGCCCCCGGGCAGCCAGCCCAGGAACGCGCGGAACAGGTGGATGAGCCGCTCGCCCGCCTTGCTCTCGGACAGGATGAAGCCCGTGAGCGCGAAAAGGGGAATGGCGGGGATTGACTGGCTGATGAGAAGGGTGTACGCCTCGTTGGATATGACCTCGAGCGAACCGCCGGATCGCATGAAGAACAGGTACCCACACCCGCCGAGGATGATGAACACCGGCGTCTCGAGAAAGGCGGATATGACGAGCAGTATCACCAGCGGGAGCGCGATGGTCGAATTGACCGAATGCGAGAACGCCGAGAGCGACTGAAGAAAAGCCGGGGTCGAGCCCGCGATCGAACCGACGATTGAAGCGATCTGCGGCACGGAAAAAAACGTGCCGAGCACGAACCCTGCCGAGGCGATGAGCTTTCCTTTGAACGGGAGCTCGGCAACGGTCACGAAACGGGCCGCCATGACCGCGTACCCGAACGGCATGATGATGCCCACCAGCCGGATCGGGAAGATCCCGATCCTCATGGACGAATCGAAGCCGATCGCTATGAGCGAGAGCGCACACCACGCGAAGGCGGTACAGATCGCGGACGAGATGAGCGCGCTTGCGGTCCTGATCGCGCCGCGGGCGCCCGGACCGAGCTTGTCGATTCCCGCGGTCAGCGACAGGTGCCTCTTCTCACGGGAGGTTATCATCCCCCCGATGAAAGCGATCCAGAGAACCAGGTGCTGGAGATATTCGCTGGAGTTCGGTATGCCGGTTTTAAAGAATATTCTCGCGCCCGCCTCGATGATGGGCACGCCTGACAGGACCAGCAAAAGGATAAACGCCAGGCCGTCCTCGAAACGCCGGAATACGCGCGGGATTATTGACGCAGTCATTTTTTTCTTCTAAAATCTGCGAGATATTTTTTCATTCTGTCGTAGAGCTCTTTGGGGAAGGTTTTGCCGACATAGACCCTGTGTCCCTTCTCGGCCTCCTTTTTCCAGAGCGCCGCCGCGTCGGGGGGCACGTTTTTAATGACAAGCCCGTGCTTGAGCATGGTATTGATGGCGTTCTTTTCAAGGGCGATCGCGTCGGTATTGAGGCCCGCGACGATTTTACGCGCGGACTGCCTGAGCTTTGGTTTCATATCCTTGGGAATCTGGTCCCAGGTCTTCTTGCTCACCACGATGCCGCCGATCATGGGGGCGATCCTGATGGAGCACATGTACTTTGCGATCCCGAACCACTGGAACGCGGCGCTCACCAGCGGCGGGGAGTAAAACGCCTCGATCATTCCATTTTGAAGCGCGGTCATCGCGTCGTTCGTCGATATGGGCACGGCGTTATATCCCATCACGCGCCATGCCTGGAGCATGTCGGG
This sequence comes from uncultured Leptospirales bacterium, assembly GCA_964423905.1. Taxonomy (GTDB): domain Bacteria; phylum Spirochaetota; class UBA4802; order UBA4802; family UBA5550; genus CAYRGX01. The sequence goes on from CAYRGX010000039.1 coordinate 26,057, forward strand.
ATCGGCCTCGGACACCGACAGCTTGAGCTTCTTCAGGTCTGCCGGGTACACGACCGGCTTCGTCGAGAAGAAGTTGACCCAGCCGGCCTTGGACCAGACCACCACGACGAACCCCTTTTTCTCGATGAGGCTCTCGAAATGCGGCGCCATCTTTTTCATCATGTAATCGAGCTCTTCCTCGTTCTGGATGAAAAACGGAAGGCTCAGCGAAAAGACTTCGGGGGTGATATAACTCATACCCACTCCGGTGAACACGGCCGCCTGCAGCTGTCCTATCCTCATTTTTCTGATCATGTCCGGCTCGGAGCCCACTATGCCGCCGGGGTATATTTTCATGTCGATGGAACCGCCGGAAATCTTCCTCCACTCGGACGCTATTTTTTTTACCGCGGTGTCCCAGGGTGATCCCTCGGGTGCGATACTGCCCAGCTTGATGGTTCTGGCATCGAGCCTCGATGCGCCGAACAGAACCATGAGCGATACTAGAAAAACCGCAGGCATTGCCTTCATTCGCCTTCTCCTTCATCTTCGCTTTCGTTTTTTTCCTCAGGTTTGTCAATGAGGAACTTGTCTTCTTTATTGTCGAGGAGCCAGCGCGCCTTCTTCTGCGCGATGAGGTTTGCCAGCCGGTTGTCGGGATCTTCGTCGGGATTGATCGCGAGCGCCCTGTCCAGGAGCTCGGTGAACTCCTTCAGGTTCTGGTTCTTGACGCACACGGACGATGCGAGCGAGACGTACGGGGATGCTTTTTTCCCTTTCGAAAATTGCAGGGCCTTCTTGAAATGCATTCGCGCCTTCTCCTCGCTCCCCCCCATGGATGCCGGCAGGGTGCCGTAGTACGATATGAAGAACTCGTGGATCGCCCCGCCGTCGTAGGACTCGTCGAGCGCGAGGGCCCGGTTCATGAGGACCACGGCACGATCCCTTCCGGTTCCCATGTCGATGTCGAACGCGTCGGTGGAGAAAGCCCCCACCCAGGCCGCGCAGATCCAGTACAGGAAGGGTACGTCCTCGCGCTTCATGGTCAGCATGATGGAGGCGATATCCCCCTTCGTGAACGAATCGCCGAAACCCTTATGGCGTTCCTCCATTCCCCTCATCAGGTATTTATAGCCTCGCATATAGAGCTTCTTGGCCCTGGCGAGCTGGTCCTTTTTTTTCGCGAATTCGGCGGAGGGCAGCATTTCGGCTCCCGCATCCACAAATCCCGCGGCGTACATGATGAACGCGCTTCCGGTGGCAAGGCACAGGCGCGGGTCGTCGGGCGTCTCCTGGAGAAGCGTTTCGTAGAGTTTCAGGGCGAACGGGAGCGCGTCCCCTACGAGCTGCGGATCGTCGTCGGAGCTGAACACGCTCGAGCTGCCCGACGAGAGGGCCCCAGCGACCAGTTTGACGGCGAATTTTTTGACCGAACACGAAAAAACCGCCGGCACCATCGCTAGCGCAATAATCAAGGAAACGACTGTCGATTTCATAATACGATCCCTGTTACCATCTTGCACAGGTGTACGGGGAAAGTCAATAAAAATGTTCCAACCGTTATTCGCCCTTATTGTGTTGACACGCATGGTCCAAAAGGACATATTAGTGTCCCATGATCGGGATCTATGCCACATCATCCGCCAGCCCAGGCCCCCGTGTCCGGGGGGATGTGTCCCCACCCGGAAAAAATCTCTCCGCAAGCCATTGCATCGACAGGAAACCTCATGGACCTGACATATCTCGATAAAAACGGCAATATCATCAATTTCTACACGCTTTTCAACCTCAAGGCGGACGCGGGTCAGGACGAGATAAAGAGCGCGTTCCGCAACCTGATAAAACGGTACCATCCCGACCTGACCGGGTCCCATTCAAGGTCGAACACCGAAAAGATCAACCTTATCATAAGGGCATACCGGATTCTCTCCGACGAAACGCGCCGCAGCGACTACGACAGGGCCCTGTTTTACAGCGGGCGCGCCGCGCCGGACGGGAGGATCATCATCTCGAAAAAACGCATCCGATACTCCGCCTCCCTTGCGGACATGCTCAGGGACCGGTTCCTGCCGAAGAAGATCACGCGAAAGGACATTCTCAAGAACTACGGGCAGGACGTGGAGATTTTCATAACGCCGACCGAGGCGGCGACCGGCGCCGTGGCATACGTGGAACTCCCGGCGAAAATGATATGCCCGCTGTGCATGGGCAGCGACAACGGCTGCCACGTGTGCCGGGGGATCGGCAGGATAAACACGTCGTCCCAGCTCGAGGTGAGAATCCCCCCCCACGTGGACGACAGCACCTTCATCGACGTGGATCTCCTGAGCGTGAGGCCGGACAGGTACACGACCTTCAGCCACGGGAGGCTTCGCATCAAGATCACGCTGATCGCGCCCTGAGGGCCTTCTCGCATCGCCAGTGAAGGTGATCGGGATGCCGGATCCACCCCGCCTGCGGGAGGACCTCCCCCGCCGTTACATGCCGGCGGAACCTGAGGGGAAACCACGATGTCATAGTGCATATCGCAATGCCGTCTTGATTGCGTTCAGGACGTCATATCTGAAAATACAACGCGGGCACCCGGATCGCGGCACGGGCTCGTTATTCAGCGACCGGAATCACCGGCACTTTTCATCCATCGTCGTTGAAAAGAATAACGCGCGCAGGTTTTCCGCGATATCGCCCGGAAAAAATTATTCATGGCGCCATCAAAATTGCTTGTATTTCACTCTCCCGGTGCAATGCTGTAGTTCACATGCGGTGCAATCGGGCGATGAGCCGGCATCACTGGCGGAATGCTCGCATTAACCGGATAGCTGCACATCAGGTCCAGCAGCGCGGTTAAAGATCGCAGAGAATGGGGGTATATCCCGCCATATACCATCGGCCGACTACCGCCGTGAAAACACATGGACACCCCCGATAAAAACATACTCATTGTTGAAGACGAGATCTTCATCGCCGAGGCAGAGGCCATGGAGCTCGAATCCTGCGGCTATCGCGTCGTCATCGCCAGCTCGGGCGAGAAGGCCGTCGATTACATGAATTCCACGGGCGGGATAGACCTCATTCTCATGGATATCGATCTCGGCAGGGGAATGGACGGCACCGAGGCGGCAAATAAAATTCTTCAGAATCATGATATTCCCGTCATCTTCCTGTCGAGCCATACCGAGCCCGAAATCGTCGGCAGGACCGAGGCCATCACCTCCTTCGGGTATGTCGTGAAACAGTCGGGGATCACGGTCCTGGACGCTTCCATCAAGATGGCCTTCAGGCTTTACCGGGCGAACCGCGACCTCAGGGAGAAAGAGCGCAGCCTGCGGGAGAGCGAGGAGAGCTACCGCAGGCTGTTCGAGACGATGGCCCAGGGCGTGGTCTATCAGGACGCCGGCGGTTCGATAACTTCCGCCAATCCCGCGGCGGAGCGCATTCTCGGCTGTCCGATCGAGAAGATGACGGGAAAAACCTCCACCGACCTGCAATGGAAGACCGTTCGGGAGGACGGCAGCGAACTCCCCGGGACCGACCATCCCTCGATGATCGCGCTGCGAACGGGCGTACAATCAGGCCCCTCGATCATGGGCGTGTACAATCCCAAGGACAGGGCGTATCGTTGGATATCGATCACCGGCATTCCCCTATTCAATCACGGTGAACCGGGGCCTTACAGGGTATACACCGTCTTTGACGACATCTCGGAACGCAAGCTGATCGAAGAGGAACTGAGGGAGTCCGAACGCTGGTACATGACGATCGTTGACAACGCGACTGAAGGGATACTGATCGCGGACGCCGAAAAAAAATGTTTCATGCTCGCCAACCCATCGATTTGCCGGATGCTGGGATATTCCCAGGATGAGCTGCTGGGAATGGGAGTGGGGGATATACACCCTCTCGATGCGCTTCCCTCCGTTCTTGAGCATTTTGAGCAACTTTGTCAGGGCAAAATGTCAAACACCGAGGCGACCCCGTGCCTCAGGAAAGACGGGAAAATCATTTTCGCGACGATAACCCCTGCCAGGACTGAATTCAACGGCCGGTTATGCGTTGCGGGATTTTTCTCCGATGTTACAGAACGGAAACGAGCCGAGGAGGAAATCCGCAGGAGCGAGGCGCTTTTCAGGATGATTTTCGAGAACGCCCCCCTTATGATCGACGCCTTCGATAGCAACGGCCGATGTACCCTCTGGAACAAGTCCTGCGAGCAGACATTCGGATGGAGCATCGACGAGGTCAATTCCCATGCCGAGCCACTTGCGCTTTTTTATCCGGATCCAGATGTAAGGATGAAGGTGATGGAAACGGTCACCTCAAGTCCCGACCGGGAGTTCCGCGAATGGCATCCGCGCACCAAGTCAGGAGATGAGCGGATCTCCATGTGGGCCAATTACCTCCTGCCCGACGGCAAGGTGATGAACATCGGTTACGACGTTACTGAACAGAGACGGGCCGAGGAAACCCTGAGGAACAGCGAACTGAATTACCGCGAGATATTCAACGCCACCAATGAGGCCATTTTAATTGGAGATATGGCCACCAATCAAATAATCGACATGAACGAAACACTGGTGCACATGTTCGGCTACGCGTCGAAAGAGGAGGTGCTCGCCCATGCGAAAGGCCCCGGCGCGATGAGCGCGGGTGTACCGCCCTACACCTCATCCGAAATACTGGAGAATATTTCCAGGGCCGTGCGGGAGGGCCCGCAGATCTTCGAATGGCAAGCGCGCAAAAAAAACGGCGACCTTTTCTGGGTGGAGATATCCCTGCGCAGCTCACAGATCGGCGGTTATGGCCGAATACTTGCGGTCGCCCGTGACATTAACACGCGCAAGCAGGCGGAGGAGCATATCCAACAGCTGCTCAGGGAAAAGGAGCTGCTGCTGAAGGAAGTGCATCACCACGTCAAAAACAACATGAACATGATCCAGAGCATCCTCTATCTTCAATCGAAAACGGTCGATGATCCGGTAACGAGGAACGCGCTCAAAGACGCAGTGTCGAGGGTGCAGAGCATGGCGACCATATACGACAAGCTCTACAAAACCGAGCATTTCCGCGAAATGAACGTCAGGTATTTCCTGCCGCCCCTCGTCGACGAAATCATGTCGATATTCCCCGTCGCGGCCCGCATCGAAAGGGACATCCAGATCGGGGATTTTCTGTTAAGCGCAAGGCTGCTCCCGTCCGTGGCCATACTGCTCAACGAATTGATTACCAATTCGATGAAGTACGCGTTCGGCGAATCGGTATCCGGACGGCTCTTCCTGTCAGTCTCGAAAGTGGATAACACGGTCTCGATCGAGTACTCCGACAACGGCCCGGGAATGCCCCAGGACATTTCGCCGGAAAACTCCACCGGGTTCGGCCTCAAGCTGGTGGGCCTGCTTGTCAAGAACATGGATGGAACCTTGTCCATCGACAGATCCCATGGTACGAAATACGTTATCGAGTTCAGTGTCTGATTGACCGATGCGGCTCATACGCCCGCGGGGAATTCGATCGTGAAACGGCATCCGTCCTGGACCGTCAGTTCCACGGTGCCGCCCAGCTGCCTGACGAGCGCCTTGATGAGCTGGAGGCCGAGCGTTTTCTGGTCCTCCGAGTAGAAAATCGCCGCATCCATCGACGGGCCCCGGTCCGTGACCACGAGCCGGTACGCCGCCCCCTCGCGCGTGAAGGATATGTCCATCCGGCCCGGACCGGCGTCTTTCTTTATGCCGTGTTTCAGCACGTTGGTTATCATCTCGTTCACCAGGAGGGCGCAGGGTATCGCCCGGTTCACGTCAAGCGAAACGTCATTGACGGTCACGGTGACGCATATCGTGTCCTCGTCCACGGAGAAGGTCGTCAGGAGGAGCCTGGTCAGTTCCTTCAGGTAGGGTTCCATGTCGATGTTGACGAAATTTTCCGAGCGGTAGATCCTTTCGTGAATGAGGGCCATGGAATGGAGGCGGGCGATGCTTTCGTACTGCAGGGAAAGCGCGCCCTCGTCGGTGATCTGTTCGGCCTGCAGATAGAGAAGGCTTATGATGATCTGCAGGTTGTTTTTCACGCGGTGATGGACTTCCCTGATGAGAACGTCCTTTTCCTCGAGCGACTTTCTGAGCTCTTCCTCGGCCCGGTTGCGCCGCAGCGATACCGCGGCGAGCGACGCGAACGACCGCAGGAGATCTTCGGGCGGGTCGGGCAGGTCCTTTCTCATGGCGAGGACCGAGGTCCCGTAGAGCGTCCCTTCGAATATATACGCGAGGGGAATGTAACGGTCCACGCCGAGTTCTCTATCGATGCGAGCGGTTACCTCCTCCGGAATTTTGCCGAATACAATCTGTTGCAATGTTTTCCGGCTGCCGACCGTTTCTGTCATTATCATGGCGTAAGAGTCGTCATCGAGCGTCATGGCGTTCAGGTTGGCGGCGATTATGCCGGCGATCTCGGGACTGATCGTAATGGATTCCTCCGTCGCGACATTCTTCAGGAACAGCTGTTTCGTTTTCGGATCGTATTCCGTCATTGCGACGATCGCCGCGCCGGTTATGTTTCTCAGTTCCTTCGTACAATAGGGATGGATATTCTCGCCCGAGGGAAGGGACGCGAGCCCAATGCTGAGCCGGTTGATCTCCGTCAGGACCCGGTTGTGCTCTATCAGGGCCTCTTCCGCGGCCTTTCGTTTCGATATGTCCCTGGTCACCCCGATGACGCCGGCGGGCTTCCCGCCCTCGTCCCTCATGAAACGCGCCGTTACCTCGGTCCAGACCAACGTCCCGTCCCTGCGAAGCTGGTTGACCTCGAAGGTGACGTAGCGGTTGGGGTCGATCCCGGGCAGGGAATCGTTATCGAGCTCGTCCATCAGTTGTTTCTTCACGATCCGGAACGATTCAGGTGGAAGTAACTGCTCCAGCCGGAGGTCTACACCTTCCTCGCTCGTCCAGCCGAGCAGCTTTTCGATGGAAGGGCTGAGAAAGATTCCCTTCATGTCGAGATCCATGGTCCAGATGACGTCCGAAACGTTTTCCGCCACGAGGCGGTATTTTTCCTCGCTGACACGGAGGGTACTCTCGCTTTCCACGAGACTCTGCTGGATCTCTCCCGAGCGTACGACGTCCTCGGTCATGATGAATCCCAGGAGCAATATCATCGCAAGCCAGCCGAAATCGCCCAGTGTGATCCAGCGAATGTTGTGCAGCACCAGGACGAGATCGTTCGCGACGAACAATACCAGCAGCGTGACCGATACGGCAAGCGCTGAGGCGCGGACGCGTTCACCTTTCCTGAACTGGTGGAATGCGGCAACGTACGCGAATGCGAGCGACGTGCAGCCGATGACATAATACAGCGGTTGCAGCCAGTTGGGATTCGCGTTGAACACCGATATGGTCTCCCCCCAGGGGAGATGGAGCATACCCGGCGTAAGGATTGCATCGTATGTCAGGAAAAATGGCTGGGTCATCCTGACGAGCATGAAAAGGATTGAAACAGAGCTGTAGGCCATAAGGAATGCGCGCGGCCGATAGCCAGTATAATAGGACGCGAACCAGGGAAGAATGGCCATGGACAGCGCCACGAATACGACGCGGATACCCTCAGCCAGGATGAGTTCCGCAGCCGAATGTGAATTCACGAGGAATATATTACCGATAATCGTTCCGAATACTGCAAAGCTCGCGAGGCCGAAGGTCAGGTACAACGGGGAACCGTGTTTTCTGATCGCTATGTATATCTGCTGGATACCGACGAAGAGTACGAGAACAGCCAGGATGGTCAGAGTATGTGAAAAAATGGGCACGATAGAACCTCATGTACCGGGACGATCGGATTCTTCGGTGTCTTACGATAACAAGGGGACTCTGTAATGTCAACAACTATACATTAGAGCATCTGTCAGGACGAAACCCGGATAATGCATTCATTCAATCCGGATAATAATATCGGATCTCATATTAAACTATACTGAAGAACCGGAATAATATTATGTCATATTGTCTTCAGTCTTTGCAAGTTCATCGGGATGATACACCTACCACAGGCGACCGGCCTGCCGGCGCCGGATTGTTCCGGAATTCAATTTATATCAAGACAGATTATACAAACATCATCATCGAAGGAATCGCTTCCTCTGAATTCAACAAGTTTACCGTATATATTCCTGATGAAAGTTTCACATGTTTCTTTTTGAAATTCTTTGAATAGTTCAAACATGTTTCCGTTTTCAAAGTAAAGATCATTTCTGCCGATCGGTGTCGCTTCAATAAAACCATCCGTGAACAGCAATAGTTTGCTCTGCGAAGGCAGTTTTTCCTCCAGGTTGACGTATGATTTATTGTTTTTCCGCAACATGGCATTGGACATCATGGCAAGAGGAAAGCTCTTTCCTTTTTGCAATTGGATGATATCATCGCATGTGATGATATATGGCTGGGGATGTCCTGCATTGGAGTACAATAATGCTTTATCGATCGGATCATAAATGCCATAAAATGCCGTAACAAAATTCCCGGCGGTCTGGCCCTGCAACGTGTCATTGATGTAATGAAGCAGTTCTGCAGGGTCTTCCTTCCTTTCGCCGGCCTGCAGAATAATCGATTTAATCATCGATGTCAGCAATGCCGCCGAAACGCCATGACCGGACACATCGCTGAGAAATATTCCAATGGTATTTGAATTATCAAACTTCAGGAATTCATAAAAATCCCCGCCGACGTGCATCATCGGATGATACACCACACGAATATCATCCGAAGGCGCATCGTGCGGCAAAAGATGCTGCTGAATATTTTTCGCAAGCGAGAGATCTTTTTCCATCATCAGGTTATTGTATTCAAGCTTGTTCCGCTCGATTTCAAGCTCCCTGGTGCGCTCGGCAACCCGGATCTCAAGGTCCCGGGACAAAATCTCGACCGCATCAAACGCGTTGGAAAACTTATTTGATAAAAGGTATGATTGCACGAAGAAAAAAACAAACAGCCCATAGGGCATGATATATTCTGAATCGATCAATCGATACCCCAACAGCATGTCATTTACAATTGTAGCGGCAAATATAAGAAAACCAACCGTAAAAATCACTGCATAATCGCGTTTTCGGATGACGGCCATGAACAATATATAAAGAAAATATCCGATAACAAATATCGAAAGCAAATCAAACACAATCAACAGGCGCGTGAAAACCATTACCGGTGTAAAAATGACAATGACCGAAAGAGCCGCGATAAGGGCAAAAACCGGTTTCATGATCGTTAAAGAAACTTCTTTCGGATAAAACGAGCGCATGAACATGCATGAAATCGCCCATCCAAGAAGCGACAGATATTCGACTTTGCTTCCGGCTTCCCATGTAAACCATGAAAATTGGTAGGCATATCCTTCTCCCGTCACCAGAAGACGGCTTAACGTACTGATACAAAGAAGGGCGAAATAGAGCGAAGAATGGTCCGATCGGCGCTGGTAAAAAAGACCGAGGTGATACATCGCCATTATAAACATCGAACCGACGATAAAAATGTTCAACACGAGGCGATTTTCCGTTTCCGCAAGAAGCGTTTCGGTCTCTCCCAGGACAAAACAGTCTCTCATGCCCGGGCGGGGAAAATCATAATTTGACATCCGGACAATTATCTCAACCTCACCCGCAACCGCCAGTTCCCGGCAGACCGGTGCATAGTAAAGTGGCTTGGAAGACCGCTTGTCACGTCCGACGCGACCGTTTGTAAAAAGATGCTTCCCGTTTACATGAATATCATACGCCGTATCAACGGCGGGTATTCGAAGGGATAAAGAGGATATCCCCGCAGGAAGCAGAACTTTCAACCGGTATGTTGCATAGCCATACGCAGGAAGATTGTTGCCGGTATTGTCATCGATCCATGTCGACGGTACTGCCATTGTGCGGTAAGATTCCTGCCTCGTTACTTGTTTGAAATCACCTGATGAATACAATGAATTCCAGTAGAACTCCCATGTTCCTCTGAGTTCAATCGGACCATTACGGTCAAAATCCCACGAACGAAGATCAAGGACGCCATTTACTGCGTGCGGAGGAATATTTCTGTTATGCGTTTTTATGCATGAGAAAAATGCAACGGCACCTATCACGACAATTGACAGGCCGATGATAACCTTTATTGTTTTTCTCATTTGTGTTTACACGGGCATACAATATTATTTCATAAGACTCTGCGAATAAAAAACAGGGATCAACATGAAGTGACATGAAAGCCGGTACGGGTTTCAAACAGCAATCCCAATGATTTCAGTGCAATCCTGTCAGATTATTTATTCTCGGGCAGTATCAGGGGCATTTTCCATCAATCAACACATTTTTACATGGGATGTTCAGATATATCCCGATATAGATCCGAACCATTCCTGGAAGCGGTTAAAATAATGATGAAGCTTCTCGTGTATCGATACATGGGAGGCCATAATAACATTGCTCCGATCCAGTGTCAATGTGCCGGGCGGCTTCAACCACTGATGAGCCTGTCTGATCTCCCCGTTCAGTCAAGCTACAGTCGACGGGGCGCCATTGTTCCATAAAGGGCCCCCTCCCCCTAAAAGCAAAAAGCCTTGAAATAATCAAGGCTTGAATGCGCGCCCGGCAGGAGTCGAACCTGCGGCCTGCGGATTCGAAGTCCGACGCTCTATCCAACTGAGCTACGGGCGCGAATGATTCATCCAATTAAAAGACGCGGGGATTCCGCCGAATCCGCGGGTCATCGAGAAAAAACGAGCCTATATACCGCCGTATTCAAGCCGGGGACGCGCCATTGCAGACATTATTTGATGTACTGGTCGATGGCGTGCTTCCAGACGAGGTAACCCTTGCCGTTGAGATGCAGGCCGTCGAACGTGTAACTGCCGTTCAAGTCCCCTCCCCCGTCGGCCATGTGCCGGTACAGGTCGATGTAAAAGACCTTGTCGTTGTCCGCGAGGGCCTTGAGGCGGCCGTTGGCGATCCTGATGTTCTTCTTCGTGATGGGCACCATCCGGTACACGGTGGGCAAAATGCTATGCATGTAGATGATTGTCTCGGGTGAACGCTTGCGGACCACATCGATGATTTTCTGGTAATTCGCGACGAGCGTGTCTATTTCGACCCCGTTGTACAGGTCATTTGCCCCCACCATGATGAAAAGCATTTTCGGCTGGTGCCACACGATATCGTCCATGCGCGAGAGAAGGCGCGCGCTCGTGTCGCCGCTCACGCCCCTGTTGATTATGTCGCAGTTCACCATGAGCTCGTGCCAGTTGGCCCGGTCGATCAGGCTGTCTCCGGCGAACACGATTTCCGACTTGTTCTGCCTGAGGTTCGTGAAGTGGCTCACCTTGTGGCGGTAGTACTCGTCCTGCCTGGGCTTGGTGTCGGTGGGGCACTTGCCCTTCACGATGAAGAGCGAGAGGGCCGTAATGCCGGCGAGAAACACGATGTTGAGCCCCATGGATATGGTGATGACGGTCTTGTATCTTCTTATGATCAAGGGGATACCTCCCGGCGCGGAAACGGATTTTTTCGCCGAAAATGACAATGAGCCCCATCCGCGCAGAGCGTCAATAACTATTTATCGCGCGCGACCGGGTACGCCCGCCGGCGGAGCCGGGGCGTCCTGGCCGAAAGGCGTTCTGACAAAGTGATATGACCACGGCGGGGTGGAAGGTACCCCCCGCCCCCGAAAATCCTCGTGCGGGCACGGATAATTGTATTGACAGACGCGATGTTTCGTCGTAATGCACTATACGGACGTACCATATATATACAGTCTCCCGTCGAACGGAAGTTTATGAAATCACGCCCCGTTATCCTGCCGCTCGCCGCGGCATTGTTTTGCCTTTTTGTCACGGCCGCGCGCGGCGCCGAACCATTCATCGTCACGGATTCAACCGGCGATACCAACATATCCCCGTACGTGGAAGTGCTCGAGGATACGGGGAATTCGCTCTCGGTGGAGGAAGCGGCGCGGAACGCCGACGGCTGGAAACCGGTACCGGGAAAATCCGTCAATTTCGGATTCGTGAAAAGCACCTACTGGTTCCGCTTTACCGTCCGCAACGAGATGACGAAGCGTGAAAGCCCCTACTTTGAAATCAACTACGCGATGATGGACCGGGTCGAGTTCTACACGCCCGACGGCGAGGGCGGCTTTAACCGGCCGTTCGTGACGGGCCGCATGTTTCCTTTTAAAAAGAGGGACATCCCCGACAGGAACTTCCTGTTCGCACTCGGCACCACCCCCGGACCGGACACCTATTACGTGAAAATCGCAACCGCGAGCTCGCTCAATTTCACCCCCTCCGTGCTCACCCCCCGCGGCTACATCGGCCGCCTCAACGTCGACTATCCCCTCTGGTGGATGTACTACGGCCTGATGCTGGTCATGGCCTTGTTCAACTTCTACGTCCTGGTATCGACGCGGGACAGGAGCTACCTGTACTACGTGAGCTTCATCGTTTCGTTCTCGGTGCTTCAGGCGAGCCTCAGCGGCCATTCCTACCAGTACCTCTGGCCCGACTCCGTGTACTGGGGCAGCAGGTCAATACCGGTGCTCATGTGCTGCTCGGTGTTCACCATGGGACTGTTCGCGCGCTCGTACATCGACGCGGGAACGAACTTTAAAAAGATAAACCTGGTCCTGATCTCCGTCACTATCATCCCCCCCATCCTGTGGCTCGTCCCTTCGTTCGTCGCGCCCTACCCCGTTGCGATAAAGGTCGCGACCCTGCTGACGCTCCTGGGAACGACCGTCCCCTTCACGTGCCTGTTGATAGCGGCCATTCTCGGCTCGCGCGAGGCCATCTACGGTTCCATCGCGTCGTCAACGCTCGCCGTCGCAAGCGCCGTGTACATATTCAAGACCGTCGGGCTCATCCCCACGAACATGGCGACCACCCACGCGCCCCTCATCGGATCGTCGCTCCTGGTCGTCATCTTCAGCTTCGGCCTCACCGACAAGATCAACGTGCTGAAAAAAAACATGGCGCGTCTCAACGCGGACCTGGAGAAAAGCGAGAAGAATACCCGGGACCGCGCCGCCTTCCTCGAGCAGGTCATCGAGTCGGCGCGCGACCTGTCTCTCGCTTTCTCGGGGATAAGCGGCGAGCTGTTGTCGATAGGGGATACGCTCACCGTGCTGGCGCGCGAGCAGGCTTCGTCGAGCGAGGAGATGTCCGCCACGTTCGAGCAGCTCGCGGCCTCGAACGAGAACATCTACAGGAGCACCATCGCCCAACAGTCGGAAAGCTCGGCCACCAAGGACCTCGTCATGGAGCTCAGCGACGAGCACGGGAAGGCCCTGGCCGAGGAAAAGAAGCTCCTCGAGAACGTCGAGGCCGTATCGCGTTCGGCGGACGGAACCGAATCGAACCTTAACATGATGTTCGAGAAGATGATGGTGATAAACGATCAGGGAAAGAACATCACCGGCTTCATCCAGGTGAT
>CAYRGX010000040.1:0-36922 GCA_964423905.1 uncultured Leptospirales bacterium
GGATACACGGCCAGTCGAAGTACGGCATCAAGCGCACGTTTAAGGTCATCCTGGATCTCATTACGGTGAAATTCCTCGGGGAATACTCGACAAAACCCATTTACTTCTTCGGCGCCATCGGTTTCGTCATGTTCCTCATGAGCCTGGTGACCCTCAGCGCGATGGTGGTCATGAAATTCGTGTGGTATACGTCCATGGTCAGGAATCCGTTCCTCATGCTGACGGTCATGCTCGTCATCCTGAGCGTGCTGTTCATCAACATCGGCATCCTCGCCGAGATCATGATCCGCATCTACCACGAATCGCAGACCAAGCCCCCATACTGGGTGAAGGAAAAAATCAACATCAGGTGACGCCTGAAACACGAAGGGCGGCCCGAAAGGCCGCCCCATATCCGCAGTTCCTGCCGAACGAATTCCGCGCTATGCTTTGATTTTCACCGTGGCCCTTTTCCTCCTGACCGCCTTCACCGCGGTGAGCGCCAGCAGCGCCGTCAGGACCATGCCCAGCGCGATGTATATCCCGTACATCGTCTTCTGGTTCTTCTTGTAGATATTGTAGATCGAGGACGCGAGCGCCAACTTTTTCGACTCTTTTACCTTCTTGAGCTTTATGCTGTGGAGCTGAAAATTGGCGCAGTCGTTCCCATTGCAGAACCCGTTGTACCAGTTCACGTAGATCATGGTGTCGCCGCCGGCCAGGTCAATCTGTCCCTTGCCTCTGTTGAAGCCGGTGGCGCTCGCCGCGACGGTCACGTCCGCGGTCGCGCCCGAAGCGCCCACCGCGATGCGGTAGGCCGTGAACCCGGAGGGAAGCGTTCCAGGATCGGCGTGCCTGTTCCATTCGCGCGCCTTAACGGTCACCTCGTACACGCCGGAATCGAGATTGTTGAATTTGAATCCCGCCATTGCCTTGCCGGCCTGGTAGGTGAATATGGTGTTGGCGTCCCGGTACCATGTGCCCGTTACCTTGCAGGCGTCCTTGCCGTGCCGGACAAGCGACTTGCCCTTGTAGTTGCACGCGTCTCCCTCCGGCCCGGACTGCCCGTCATCCTCTGCGGGAATGACGCCCTCGGGTGTCGCGCTGGCGCCGGTGAGAACTATGACCTGGCCGCCTAATTCCTGGGTGGAGTCGGTCGATCCGGAGCCCATATCGAGGTCGGATTCAGGAACGCCCGCGGGAGTCTGGTCCGATCCGGTGAATGGGGGGACCAGCCCGAGGCTGTACGTCATGGCCCCGTCAGACGAAAACGCGTTGACTATATCGTTATACGCCATGATGTCGCCGTACCAATCGAGCACGTCCTTTTCAGCGGCGCCCGCGGCAAAGTCTGTCGCGATCGCGACTATGACGGCGTCCGTGCACGTCGTTTCGCCGAATTTCGCGATGCATGCCTGTCTCGCGACCTCGATCTCGGAGGCGCCGATGTCAAGCGTCGCGTCCTGGTTTTCCGTGTACGAGTTGGTGTTCAGACCGGGCTCGTAGGTAAACAGCGACTCGGCCGTTTTCACGCGCCAGTCTTCGACGAATGCCGTCACGGTGGAACCCTGGCTCCCGTTCCGGAGCCTGAGGTCGTTCGTGCTGCTACCGTCGTAATTGCCGAGGAGCCCCTCGAACTCCCCCTTCGCGGTGATCGACACATTGGCGTAGGCGCCGATGTCCCGCACCCATATCTGTACCGTCCCGGCCGCGTTGCGGCACACGATGCCTCCGTTTCGCCGGATTACACCGCCGTCGTCAAGTTTGTATTCCTTGTTGTCTGCGAGCGCAATCGCGGTACCGTCCACGAGGATCGCGTTCGCGTCTGCGCGGTACTCTATCACGTGGCCGCCAAGCCTCAAGGCCACGGCCGTGTTCCAGGTCACGGCCGGGTTGGCGCCCTTCAGGCGGGCCTGGCGTACCTGCACTTCAAACCCGCCGGTCCCCGGCACGCGCGCCAGGACGAATTCGCCGATGAGCTGGTTGCTGTAGTAATAGCCGTCAAAGGTGCAGAAATGGGGATCACCGCTTGATGTCCCTTTATTGACCCCGCAGGGCAGGTTCGAGGTGGTCACCTTCCCTTCGGCAGTATACACCGAGGATGATTGCTCGCCTGCAGGCAAGAAGAGTTTTGACTTTTTTGAATCCGAACAACCGAACGCAAGAGCCAGGACCATGCCTGACACGCCGTATAATAATAGTATTTTTTTCATTAGTCCTTCCTCCCTGATACAACAACTATCATAGGTCTGTATGGAAAAGATAAATTAACAGCCTAATTGGGCGGTTTTTATATTATTATCATAGTATAGTTTTGAATAAGTGTCAAATTAATCCCACTACTTTTGCGCATTATGACATTATTATGTCATAAAAAGTGTACACATACGCATGTAACAATAGTGTGGTCCCCGATGCCTCGGCAGGCTCGGCACAAGGCTAGGTCGAGGGGTGGTCATCGACGCCTCGGCTTCGCTCGGCACAAGGCGAAGTCGAGGGGTGGTCCCCGACACCTCGGCTTCGCTCGGCACAAGGCGAAGTCGAGGGGTGGTCCCCGACACCTCGGCTTCGCTCAGGGCAAGCCTGTCGAGGCACTTGTGCCGAGTGTAGTCGAGCCATCGAAGCGAGCGCAAGGTTATTTCTTAGAATCCTTTTCCGGCTCTTTTGCCTTTTTCTCCTTTTTTTCCTTAGTTCCCTGGAAAAGGAAACGCATGGGGTTCTTTTTGATCTCGACCGAAACCTCGTTCAGGGTCTGCGCGGTCTGACGCATCTGCTTGACGATCTCGACGATGTCGTTCTGCGAATTCTGGAGGATGCTGTTGATATTCGTCAGGCTCCCGGAAAGGCCCTGGATGAGGTTCCTGATGTTCTGTTTGCTGTCCTGGGATACCTCCTTGTACACGGTCACGGTGGCGGTGAGCTCTGTTATGAGGATATTGACCTTCTTGAGCAGGTCGTCGATCTTGCCGATTTCCATGCCCTCGATGACGTCTCCCTGCGCTATGTTCGCGCCCCTCTTCTCGGGGTTCCGTAGCTCGATGACCGGATCGCCGAATATGTTCTGCCCGGAGATGATTGCCGAGCAGTTTTCGTCGATGGCGATATCGTCCCTGATCCTCATCTTGGCCAGGAAATGGAGGTCGGGCTTGTACACGGGCTCCACCGCGACCACGCGGCCGAGCTCGAAGCCCTTCACTACGACCGGGGTGCCTTTCTTGATGGAGGTCATGCTGTCCACCTTCACGTATACGTCGATCGTGGAAAACGCCAGCGAGTACCCGAGCTTGATCGCGATAAGCGCGGCGATGATGATCACCGGCACGACAAGGAACAGCGTTACCCTGAACTCAAGCTTGCCGCGGCGTATCTTTGCCTGCCGTATGTAATTGAACACCCTGCGAAGCATCACTCTCCTCCCCGGTCGATCCTGATCGGACCACCCTCGGTAACGTTCCTGTACTGGTTCACGTAGGGATTTTCCGCGCGGCGGAACTCTTCCGCGTTCCCCGAAAACACGATATGCCTGTCATGCAGCATGACGTACCTGTCGGCAAGATCAAGAAATTTTTCGGGCTCGAAGCTGATAATAAGAAGGGTTTTTTCCCCTTCGACGGCGTATTTCCTGAGATGGTTCTGAACGGACAGGATGTTGAGCGGGCACTGGCTCTCCATGGCGTGCTCCATGATCAGCAGGTCCGGGTCGTGCACGATCGCCCGCGCGTACGCGGCCTTGAGTATCTCCGAGCGGGACAGCCCGATGGGACGGACGTCCGCGACCCCCTGGAGGCCGAGCTCCATGACCAGGGCCTCGACCTTCAGGGCAATATTCGCCTCGGAAAGGTCGGAGTGGTACTCGAGCGGCAGGGTGATGTTCTGCCTGACCGACATGTTGCTGATGAGCCCGTATTCGCCGTGGATATACCCTATGCGGGTGATGACCGGAAGCCGCTCGACGTAGCCCAGGTCCTTGACGCTCGTCCCGTTGAAGCGCACGTCCCCCTCGTATTTCACGCCCGGATCCACGAGCGGGGCCACGAACAGGTCGATCCCCGATCGCTCGGTCCCGAAAATCACGGCCTTCGATCCGTGGGGGAGCGCGAAGGACACCTGTTCCAGCCCGTCGCCGTGCGCGGTGGAGAGGGTGAGGTCGACATACTCCAGCATGGGTTCGTTCACGGGGGGATATATCCTCCTAAAAATAGAACACGATGGACATGAGCGCGTTGAACACGATGATCGCGAAAAGGGTCCGTGAGACCGCGCGGGACACGAAAATGGGTATCTGGAACTTTGATTCGGGCTTGAACCCGTAATAGGCGCTTATGACCGGGATGAGAATGCCGAAAAGGATGCTTTTAAGGAGCATGGAGAAAAAGTCGTTCCAGGTAAAGGCCATGGCCAGGTTATAGAAGAATACGTCCATCGGCGAATACAACGTGGTGAGGGATATGAAGTAACCGCCCAGGAAGGCGATAAGGTCAAAAAAGACGATCAGCGAAAATATCGAAAGGATGGACGCGAATATCCTGGGTATGACGATGAACAGCCTCGCGTCGATGCCGATGATGCTCAATGCCATGATTTCCCTGCTCCACTTCTGGGTGGCGATCTCGACCGCCATGGCGGAGCCGGACCTGCTCACCACGATGATCGCGGTCACCAGCGGGCCGAGCTCGCGCGCGATGATGATGACCAGTATGTTCCCCAGGTATCCCTCGATGCCGAAGCGCGGGAGGTTGGTCCTTGCCTGGATGATGACCGTCCCGCCCACAAGGAGCGCGGTAAAAAGAAGTGACGGGAGCGCGTCGATGCCCGTGAACTTGACCTGGTTGAGCATGGTGGACATGATGGGGCGGGCCTTGATATGGGAAAGCGAATCGAGCGAATCCTTGAGGGACCGCGCGAACCCGTAGAAATCGGCCACCCCGCTGCGGAATTTCTTCCACCGCTCGGCGCCCTTCTGCGCGATTGTCGATGTAACCACTGCCATGAATATCCGTCTAATAATCCCGGCTGTCCGAACCGATATTGTTACCGGGACGCCGTACGATGATATAGTCGCTTCCATAGGGATTAAAATCAATAAAAAATCCTTTTTCAGGCGTCATGTAAAAAAATAATTGAACTAATAATCGGCGTCGTATAGAAATGCCGGAAAATAAAGATAAAATTTATATACCTGAAGACCCATGATCTATCTTCCATTCAATCCAGAAGCGCTCAGAAAACTCATCTTGACCGTCCTCGGAACGGTCCTCGTCATTGCGGGTCTCGCGACCGCGTCGTTTTTCCTGACCGGCGTGATCGACACCGCCGAGGTCGCGCGCTACAGGGACAACGCCGTCACGAAGGCGAAAGCGCTCGTTTCGTCCGCGTCGTCCTTCATGCCCAAGTCCGCGAAACGCGCCCCGGCCGCGGTCGACAACCGGAAAAAGTACATCAATCCCTACAAATCCATGCCGGAACGATTCGTCAGGTTCGGGGGCCTGCTCATCTACCGCGCCGAGGAGGGCGAATCCGTCCGCTCCATAGCGCGCCAGGCCATCGAGATGACCGAGTACTACCGGATCGGCGAACTGGCCGACGAAATCAGGTCGTGGAACGGCATACGCGGCCAATCGGTCGCCAACGGCATGTCCGTGATCATTCCGGGCTGCCTCCCGGCGCGCGTCGACGACTGGCGCAACTACCGCAAGCCCCCCCTCATCGAGGCGAAGGGCCTGTACCTCTCGGGCGCCGCGGCGGGATCGGCCGCGCTCATTAAGCATATCCCGGAATACAAGCGCCTGGGGATAAACACCGTGGTGTTCGACGCGAAGGACATCACGGGGATCGTGAACTACCGGAGCGGCGTACCGCTCGCGGTGAAATACGACACGCACGAGCACGCGCCCATCGCCAACATCCGCATGCTGGTACGGGAGCTCAACAGGAACGGGATATACTCCGTCGCGCGCATATCCGTGTTTCAGGACCATATCCTCCACAAAGAGGCGCCCGAGCTCGCCATCCGCTCGCGGAGCGGCGGCAAATGGGCCGCGGGCAAGAACGAAAAATGGCTCGACCCGACGAACAAGGTCGTCCAGGATTACAACATAGCCCTGGCGCTCGAGCTCATCGACATCGGCGTGGACGAAATCCAGTTCGACTACATACGCTTCCCGACCGGGGGAGGACAGTCCGACATGATGTTCCGGTGGGACTTCGGCAGGACCACCCGCGAGCAGTGCATCACCGCCTTCCTCAAGCGCGCCCACGATAAAATCTCGGCGCACAACGCCAGGCTCTCGATCGACATATTCGGCGTGGTCGCGTGGGGCAAGGACGTGGACATCCGGGCCACCGGGCAGCGCATCGAGCTCCTGGCGCAGCATTGCGACGCGCTCTCGCCGATGCTCTATCCCTCGCATTTCAACGACAATTTCGACGGCTACTCCAAGCCGGGCAACAACCCCTACTATTTCATCTACGAGGGCTGCCGCAAGGTGGCGGCCATGGCCGGAAGGCCCATCGTGGTGCGCCCCTGGCTGCAGGCCTTCAGGTGGAGGGTCTCGAATTACAACGAGCAATATATCGTGGACCAGATCAAGGCCGCCCGCGACGCGGGAGCGAAGGGCTACCTCTTCTGGAACGCGAGCAACGATTACGCCACGGTGCTGCGCGCCCTGAACGGCATCCATAAGCGCAACCTGCTGGCGCGCAACGAGAAGAACCGCAAGAAAGAGGCGGCGGCGGACTGAGCGCACGCCTTCGTCCGTCACCGGCCGTGTCCGGCTGCACCGGACACGGATTTCGAACTTCCACATATTTTAACCCAAACGTCGTACGATGGCATCTCGTTCCGCTGGCGAAGCTTATCGCTTCATACTGGCGCGCGTTGATGCTGAGGCCTCCGGCCTTGCGGGTAATCCGGAGCGGTTTGAGCTGAAAGGAGAGAGGGTGTTTACGCGAACACCCTCTCTCCACTCTCCCACGCGGTCGCTCAGACGCCGCGACAGGCTTTCGCAAAAAACTCGCCTCGCCCACTACGTGTGACTCGGCTCACAGACGTTTTGCGATTGGTGTCCGCCTTGCGGCGGACGTTTTGGGATATACTATATTCATATGAAATCCTCAATATAATATCATTTTGCAGATCTTTTAAAAAAATACAATAAACAATGCAGAATGCTAAGCAGATTAGGTTCATACTAATACTGGTTTACAATATAAGATTTAATCAAACAATCAACAGAGAATAATAAGAAACAGCCCTCAAATCGTCCGCCGCAAGGCGGACACCAAACGGGGTGGATGTCTGAGCCGAATCCGGCAAGGCCGATGAGGCGAGTTCACCCCGATAGCCTCCGCCGGCGATGTGCATGGATGCACGAGTGCCCGCGGAGACATGGATGTCGAGAGCTGGCCGAATGAGGCGACCACTCGGGCCGACATATTTGTGCCATCCTGGCACATGTCGGCAGGCGGCCATCCTGGCCGCACGGGGGTCAATAGGGGGGCCTATGGGAATGGCCACCCTATCATTTGTCTAAGCCGGTCGGGGGTTCGTCATTGGTGCATAGCGGGAAGATCACCTGGTATATGTACCTTATATCCTCAAACCCTCTCCCGGGTCAGGCCCGATTCGAAGGTAAAAACGCAGCTGAATCCCGGCCCCTCCCCGATCTGTATCGTCCCCTTGAGCTGGCGGCGGATTATCTCGCTCATAATCATTATGCCGAAGCTTCCGGTGATATCGTCCCGGCTTTCAACGGGAAGGCCCACGCCCGAATCCCGGTAGGATATGGCGATCCCCCCCGATTCGCCGGCCGCCACGTGGATCGCGATACTGCCGTCTTCGCCGCGGGGAAACGCGTGCTTCGCCGTATTCGTGACGATCTCGCTGATGACCAGGCCCAGCGGTATCGCGGTATCGATGGAGATCATCGTGGACGGGCCCGTGACGTCGATCTCGATCCTGCCGGCGTGCGGCACCCCTCCGTCGATGATCATGCCAGCCGCCTGCCTGAGGTACTCGACGAGCTCGATCCTGTTGAGATCGTTCGATTCAAGAAGGTTCTGGTGGACAATGGCCATGGTCCTTATCTTCAACTCGATCTCCGCGAGTATGGGCCTCAGCGACTCACGGCCCTCGAGTAAACCTTCCAAGGAAAGCAGGCTGCATATGACCTGCATGTTGTTCTTTGTGCGGTGATAGAGTTCACGGAGCAGTATGTCCTTTTCGTCCAGCGACGAGCGCAATTGACCGTCTATGCGTTCCCGCTCGGCGATCTCCCCGTGCAGGTCTCCATGGTACTTTTCGAGCCTGTCCAGGAAATCGTTGAAATACATCGCGAGCTCGCCGATCTCGTCGCCGGACTCGACATCCATCCTGGTCGAGAAGTCATTGCCCGACCACTGCGAAAGCCGCAGCATGAGACCCTTCAGCGGACCGGTTATTTTTTCGCTGATCCAGAAGGTGAGAGAGAGTACCAGTACCAGCGTGACCAGGCCCGAGACGGCCATGATGTTGCGTAGGTATACCAGCGGTTTCTGGTACTCTTCGTAGTAGCTCGAGGAGGCGACGATCCAGTTGTTTTCCGGGAGGTAATGGTACACGCAGAGCTTTTTCCGCGACATCGTCTCGCCGGGATTCTTCCACGTATAGATAATCTTCCCCTCTTTTTTCCGAAGCATCTCCCGGATGACGTAACGACCGTTCTCGTCCCTTACGTTCAAAAAGTTTCCCCGGAGCAGGGGATGTATCACCATGTTCCCGTCGGTATCGAAGATGAATGAATATCCCGACTTGCCGAAATGCATCGGGCTCAGGGCGCGCCTGAAATCCTCCACGCTCACGAGATCGAGAAACTCCTCCTTGTACGACGAGGCCGCGATCACCCACTCCCAGGGCCTGAAATAGTACAACATCATGGATTTCTTCCGCCTGCGCGTTTCGCCGGGATTCGCCCATTCGTATTCCATGTACCCGTTCTTGAGCGAGACGGCCTTCTGCGCGAAATCGACATAGGCGAGGTCCTGTCCCTTTATGGCGGGATGCACGGCCAGGGGGATTTTATCCGGCCCCTCGCGTATATCCCACACGAATATGTAGCCGGTCTTTCCTATGCGTTGTTGCAGAAGCCTTTCCCCCGCCATGGCCTTTGCTTCGTCTTCGGTCAGGGCGCCTTTCCTGTATTCGGCATGGCAGTATTTCACGTACCGCACGTTTTGCGCCAGGATAGACTCCAGGTGGACCTTGATCGAGGTCCGCGCCATCGCCCTGACCATGTTGAGGATCGTTCTCGTCGAGTTTTTGAGCTCGTTCTCTATCTGGCTTTCGATCGATTGGCTTAACAGGATGTAGAGTACGCCGCTGCTGAACAGCACGGTGGATGAAAGCAGCACCGAATACCCGATGAACAGTCTTGTCCGAAGCCGCAATGCCCTGCATCGGTCCGACACACCGCCCAGTAAATCCTTAATTCGAGCCAGCATCATTCCTCTCCACGTGACAAGGCGGCAGCATTCCCGCCGCGGCATTGAATCCACGCGCCTTTATATACGATAACCTTGATTCGCGATAGAGATACTGTATGCACCCGGCCTAATTTCAAATCAATACATATTTTTTGTTTGCAACCGGCTTTACTTCATGACAGTCCCGACATGAGGTCCCGGTAGTACCACACGGCCATGGAAATGCCGCGCGGGTCGGTCTCCGGTTTTGGCGGGAGCGACGCGAGCATCTCGCGGCCGAGCCAGGCCGTTACCGCGAGCGCGAGCGCGTCCGCGAGATCGTCCTGCTTTACGGCCGAGCGCGGGTGTTTCGTAAGTCCCATGGCGAGCACGCCGAAGGAGGCGGGAAACACGCGCTGGAGCGTCTCGCGCCGCTCGTCGAACCCTTCCTGAGTGTTCTTCGGGTTCCCCATGGGGCGTCCCGCGAAGGACGCGAAGCAGAGCTCCGGGTGGGATTCCCTGATTCGCAGCCTCGCGTCCGGGACGGCACGCACCAGCGAGTCGACCTCGGCGATCTTCCCCATGATGTTGAACGCCTGAGCCGAGAGTCCGGCCCCGGTGACCCGCCTGTTCGCCGCGTTCGCCTCGTCGAAGGTGCGCGCCGCGAGCGCCTGCCTGCACGGGGGCGCGAACACGCTCGAGGACCGCGGCCCGAGCGCGGCCCTCGCGGCCTCGTCGCAGGCGCGCCTTCCCGGGCCCTCCAGCAGTCCCACGGGCATGTCCAGGAGCGCGAGCTCTGCGTTTCCCCGCGACCTCCAGAGCGCCGCCGCGTCCGGGTAGAGGTCGATGCAGAAGCGCCCCCCGTCGTCGATCGCGACGGCGCACCAGCCACCGCGGCATCCGTCCGCGCCGACCCAGTACGGCTCCCTGATTTCCTGTATTAAACCCCGTGGTGACATATCAAAATAACATAGGGGGATATACGCGCCGCCTGCCCCGGCCCTTCCGGTTCAGCGGCCTCCCGCTCCGCGCCGGCGGGACGCGAGGTATACGAGGGCGATGAACCCGCCGATAACTATCGGTCCCGCGACGAACGCGATCCCCATGACCGTTTCAGTCCCGCCGCTCGAGAAGACGAGAAGACCGATACCCGCGGCGATCAGGCCCAGGATCGTGACAATTGCGACCGCCGCCCCGACGACCGCGCCGATGTTCATTTCGCGCTTCTCGATTTCTTCTTCCGGAAGTCCGCCGGCCCTGTGCCTGAAGAAAAGCACCAGGAGCAGCGGGCCGGTCATGCCGAAGATTGCCACGGACGACCAGAGGGCTATCGCAGCGGGAACCGGGGGAGGCTCGAACCCCAAGGTGATGTATGCCGCGAGAAATGCGCCAAATACCGCGCTAAACAGGAACCCGACAACGAGAAACACATAGCGCTGCGGGACCGCATCGCCCCGCTGCTCGATGCCCCGTTTTTTCATATCCCGCCATATCCAGATCATCATCGCGGCGCAGAGGAACAGCGCCGCGTTCAGAAAGGTGTAGAGGGTGACGACCTCTCCGCCGTACCATCCATCCCTCAGGGAAAAAAACAGCATCAACGCGCCGATGACCGCCATGATGATTCCGATAGCAAGATACTTGCCGCGTCCTTCCGGCTTCAGGCGTACCTTAAATCCCACCGGCCTTCTT
Source organism: uncultured Leptospirales bacterium (assembly GCA_964423905.1). Taxonomy (GTDB): domain Bacteria; phylum Spirochaetota; class UBA4802; order UBA4802; family UBA5550; genus CAYRGX01. The sequence continues at coordinate 11,110 of CAYRGX010000040.1, forward strand.
CCCCTCGATGCTCTTGATGGTATCCTCGCTGGTCCTGCTTATGGCCTGGACGTTCGCGGTGATCTGTTCGATGCTCGCCGTGAGCTCCTCGGACACCGCGGCTATGTTCTCGACCTCGCCAGATGCCGCGTTCACCGCCGAGGTGATCTCGCTTGGCAGCCGCTTTATCTCGTCGTGGATCGCGGAAAGCATGCCCGACACGTCGCCGTTGACGCGCCTGAGGAGCTCGACCGTGTTCATGTTCTTGCGGTACACGGTGTCAATTCCCTTCCGTACGGTCACGTTGACCGCGTTGATCTCCTTCACGCCGTCCTGCGACCTGTCCGCGAGCTTGCCCACCTCGTCGGCGACCACGGCAAAGCCCCGCCCGTGCTCTCCCGCGCGCGCCGCTTCGATGCTCGCGTTGAGCGCGAGCAGGTTGATCTGGTCCGTGATGTCGTTCAGCACCTGCTGCGACTCGGTGATCTTCTGGGTCTCAGTCATCAGGTCCTGCGTGATGCGGTTGTTCTCCTCGACCGCTCCGTAGATATCGTTGAACGAGCTGTTCACCTGGCCGATCAGTCCCTGCAGGAGCGCGTCGATCTTGACGTTCATGTCGCTCACCAGGTCCACGATATGCCGGATCACCCGCTGGAGCTTGTCCTGGGCCTCGACGTTGTTCTGGTTCGACCGCGTGAATTCCTCGAGGCCGTTCAGAATTTCCCCGGTGGCCTCGCTTGTCTTCTTCATTTCACGCACCGTGGAATTGAAGACCTCCAGCGTTTCAACGGCCTTCCGCTCCGCCCTGCCCTTCTCTGCGTCCAGCCGGCCGAGGAGGTCGTCCTCGCGGGCCCTCTGGTCGATTACGTCCTCGCGGCGGAGATTGTCCACCCTGCGTATCAGGGCCATATAGACGTCATGGAACAGCCCCGCGGCGGCACCGGCCGCGCCGAGCGCGGCAAGTGCCGAACACGCGGCGGGCGGAAGCGGCGCCACGAAAGCCGCCGCGGCGACGGGAGCGAACAGGAGCATTGCCATGCGCCTCCCGTAACGGCGTTTTCTCCGCGCGGCCATGACATGGTCCCGGTAATGCTTCATGAGAAACGCCTTCACCTCGCGGTACTCCATGTGGAGTATGTCGACCCCGTGCTCGAGCGCGATGCGCCGCCGCAGGTCGTAGGCCACGGACACGCAGAGCTTCTGCCACGGCATGAGCATATCGTAATACACGATGAACCTGCATCGCGGGGAGTTGAGTACCACCGTTTCGGCCACGCGCGGATCCCTGGCAAGGGTCTCGAAGTCGAGGCCGAAGATCGCGCGTCGGTCCCTGTCGAGGGCGAAATGCGCCTCGCGCGCGTAATGGACGGGCTCGCCCATGGAATCGAGAAGCGGCGGACTGCCGGGAGAATCAATATCGTAAAACAAACCGTCGTCACGCATCCGGTAGCGACGCCCGTCAAGAAAGCGCGCGTACTGGTCGGGAAGGAGCGGCATTTCCTCGTACACGTAACCCGAGTTGAGGTGAAGGCCCTTGAACACGCCGATGCCCCAGGTCGCGGGGGCATGGCCTATGATGTGGAAATAATCGGGTATGCCGGTGCCGTAAAAGGTCTCCTCCCCGGGCCGGAAGGTCCTGCCGTCGACGACAATCTCCCCGGGCCTTCCCAGGTACTCCAGCCGGCGTTTCGGCGTCTTCCCGTAAACGAAGGCAAGCTCGAAACGCTTTTTACGGTCCGTAGAGCGGGAAAGCGTCTTCGGCGTGCAATCGGAGAGGGTGCTCAACCGCGTCGCGAACTTACCGGATATCTTCGCCATGACGTAAAACGGCACGACGAGGTACGAGAGCGATCCGCGCCGCTCGTGGCTGAGCTGGAAGGCGGACGTCCTGACCACCATGGTGCGTATGGCCTTCTCCGCGAGGCGGCTGTCGAGCCGTTCGTAATGGGCAAGGACAAGATATTGCAACGCGTAATAATAGTACTCCGAGCATTTGTTGAAGGGATGTGCGTGAATGCGGGCAAGATCATCCGGCGACAGGCCCATTTTCCCAATCACGGCGTTATAGCACTCTTCGGTCTGGTCGTTGAAAAGATACTGCAGCAGGTTGGCGACATACGACCAGGCCAGGCCCGCGGCGCCGCGCGGTTGATACAGCCCTTTTTGCTTTCCGCCATGCTCCTCGATGTACGCAAGTAGTCCAGCGGCGATTCGTCCGTAGTCTCCGCAGGTCATATCCCCCGTCACATTCGCTTCGTTATCGTTCATTCAGTTTAACCATCGTCACAACGGACATCATCACGAAAAAGTAATATCCAATTATTCAATCACTTGCAGGAAAAATGTCAAGATATACTCGCTATTACAGTATAGGGAAATCGTACAGTATTTTTTGCTCTTTATTGCACAATATGAAAAAATCTTCTTGAATTAATAAAAGTGTCATGCCAATAACATGTAACGAATACGGCACATGCATATCACATTATATGGAGGGCATCCATGGACATGTTGATGGCTTTACTCGCGGTTGCGTTCGTAATAGGCATGTTAGTTTTCGGTTTCCTCAAGTTCCTCAAGCCGATGATAGGAGGCGGAGGAAGGGCCGGGCTCCAGAATAAATACATGCAGAAAGTCATTGACGACTATAACGGCCTGGCTGCCGCGCTGCAGGCGCCGCCCCCCGAGATCCCGGAACACCAGGGCTACAAGGGCTGGCCCATCCTCACCGTCCAGAAGGACGGCGCCAAAATCGTGGTGACCCCCACGACCGACTACTGGGGCGAGTTCGAGAGAAGCCTTTTGTACCGCGACCCATACATTGACGCTCCGCCGTCGGACAGGACAAGGAACGCCGCGATCGGGCAGGCCGCCATGTCGGTGCTCGACGCGGTTACCGGCGTCGATATGGACCCGATGAACAACCGTATCCGCGCGGACCAGCTTACCACGGTGAAGCTCGCGATGCCGGCAAGGTTCAGGGGCTCCAGAATACTGATCAGGCCCGAAACGCTCGCGGGCAAGCTCACCAGCGTCGGCGAGGTAAAAATCGAGCACCCCGGTTTCGATGCGGCGTTCAAGGTAAACGGGGGCAACGAGGCGATGGTTCGCCAGCTGCTGACCCCGGAGATGTGCGATGCGCTCATGCAATTCAAGGCCAGGTGCGGAAAATTCCAGCTCAACGAAGACCATCTCCTGTGGGCGAACGTCACGCTCGATGTCAGTAAGGTCCCGAACGTCGTCGCGGCGATGCAGGAGCTCTTCGCCGTCATGAACAAATAATGAACTTGCTTCCCCGGCCGCGCCGTTTCCCGCTGGAATGAAGTTACTCATTGCATAAGAACCGAGGTCCCGCCGCCTGAAAGCCGCCGCGGGACCTCCATCGTAAACCGTGACCTCATTCGCGGAGGGTGAGGACGGTCATTTTTTTACAAGGAACAGGAAAATGAGCCACAGGAAAAAGATCATATTCATCGAGCCACTTACAACGCAGGAGCATATCTTCACCGAGTTCAACCTCCCCAGGCTCGGCATCTTCATCCTCGGGACCATGATGAAGGAACGGGGATGGGACGTGAAGGTCAAGATCGGCAAGGTCGACCAGATATGCGCCATCGATTTTTCGGACGTGTCGATCGTAGGCATATCCACCATAACACCCACCGCGAACGAGGCCTACGCCATCGGGGACCACATCCGTTCCCTCGGCACACCGGTCGTCATGGGCGGCCCTCATGTCACGTTCATGCCCGAGGAGGCGCTGCAGCACGCCGACTACGTCATCCGCGGAGAGGGCGAGATGCCCCTGCAGGCGCTCATCGACGCATTCGAAGCGGGAAAGGGCGATTTCAGGGGAGTGCCGAACCTCTCGTACGTGAAGTCGGGCAAGATCAGGCACAACCCGATGAACCCGCACGCGGAGAACCTCGACCGTTTTCCCGCCCCGGATTTCTCGCTCCTGGACGACCCGAAATACATCAAGGTCATCCCGGTACAGACCTCCCGTGGGTGTCCCTACGACTGCTCGTTCTGCTCCGTCACTGGCATGTTCGGGAGAAAATACCGGTTCCGCTCGACCGGGCACATACTCGACGAGCTCCGCCGCTACAAGGGCCTGGGCAAGATGATTTTTTTCTACGACGACCACTTCGCCGCGAACAGAAAACGCGCCAAGGAGCTTCTCCGGGCGATGATCGACGAGGGACTTACATTCAAGTTCTCCACGCAGGTGCGCACCGAGATCGCGCGCGACCGCGAGCTGCTGGAACTGATGAAGAAGGCGGGCTGCCACACGCTTTTCATCGGCTTCGAGTCGGTGAACCCGGAAAGCCTGAAAGAGATGAAAAAAAGCCAGACCGTCGAGGACATCGTCAGGGCGATCGACGTCATCCATTCGTACGGGATACACATCCACGGCATGTTCGTGTACGGATTCGACGGGGACACGCCCGCCTCCGTGATGGAGACCGTCCGCTTCGCGAAGAGGCTGCGCCTGACCTCGGTCCAGTACCTGCTCCTCACGCCGTTCCCCGGGTCCCAGCTCAGCGCCGAGCTGCGCGACAGGATCGTGTTCCACAACTGGAACTACTACGACACGCACCACATCGTGTTCAGGCCGAAGAACTTCACTCTCCGCGGCATACAGGACGCACAGGTCTGGAGCCACGGCAGCTTCTACTCGATAAAAGAGACCCTGCGCAAGGCGCTCCAGAGAAGGTGGATCGCGGCCGGCATCGGCCTGTACGCCCGCGGGATCAACCAGCGGTGGAAACGCGACAACGTAGATTACCTGAAGAAAATCGACGAACTCGACGCCTCGGTTGCTGCGGCTGTCGTCACGTCGCCGAAGGCGAAGGGAAGGAAGCCCGCGCGCAAAATAAGCGGTAAATAATTACGCCACACTTTCGCGACCTCCACGACATGCATGATTCCCGGCGCGCGGGCGTCGCGCATGTCGGAAGACGCGTGCCGTCATCCGGCCTCGACGATCAGCGAGGTGCGCCTTGCCGCGAGAGTGATCGCGACCGTCGCGCCCGAGTTGAACTGCATGAAATCCGCGAGCATCCCGTCCGAGAAGATCACGCCCTCCTCCGGCATGTGGCTCTCGACGACCAGTTCCTCCCCCTCGACGAGCTCGCCCGCCACGAGGTCGGCGCCGCTCCACCTGCTCCTGAACGGCTCCCGCACCACGAAGATCAACCGCCGCTCCTCCCACGGGATGGCGCCCGTGCCGGCGCCCTCCCTTCCGCCGGTGAACCGCGAGAGCCCGTCCGCCATGTTGCAGAGGGAGCTCAACCAGCCCGTGGAACCGGCCGGGGTGGACACGATGATGCCGCTCGAGCTCTGACGCTCGCTCGTTCCCCGGTAGTGCACCGTGTAACGCGCGCTCGTGTGCGAGCGCGGACCGATGAAGAAATCGTTGAAGGCGAGGAGGCGCTGGCCGTCATTCAGGCCCGCTTCCGCCATCGATATGTCCCGCGCACGGTACCTCCCGCTTAAAAAACCCTCCACCGCGGCCGGGAGCTGTTCCGGGAGGAACGGAAGGAGCACGCCGTCGAACCGCCCGGGGTCGGGATTCACCGCGATGACGCTCTGCCCGTCCAGGTACTTGGCCACGTTCACCACCAGGCCGTCCTGCCCGAGGGTGATCACCAGGTCTTTTTCGGTGAAAATGAAATTGGGAAGGAATTCGCGGTCGATCGACTGGAGCTTGATGTCGCGCGGGACCGATTTCATGACAAGGTCGCGCGCCCGCGAGTAGTTGTCGTCCTCGGCCGAATAATCGTCGAACGACTGGCCCCGCTTCGTGATGAAAAATCGCGCCTGCGCCACGGTGTTGAAGCGCTTGACGCTCTCCATGAGCCTGGTGGGCCTTGTCACCAGGATGATCCGCTCGGCGTTCATGGCTCAGCGGGTCACTTCTTCCTCGGTGCCTCTTTTTCGCCGAGGAGCGACGCGAGCAGTTCGGGGGATATGTTGAGGGTCCCGATCTTATCCGCGTTGGACGCAAGCTCGCGGAAGGCCCGCGACATCATCTGGCGCGCGTCCATCTGGTTCGCCACCAGCGCGTCTATGAGGTTCCTGTCGGCGCCGCCCAGCGATTCCATCTCGAGCCGGATCGATTCCGCCCTGGCCCTCGCGGCCTCCACCTGGTTCTTCGCCTGGGTCTTCACGAGCTCCTCGCGGCCGGATTCCAGCCTGATGCGGGCGGCGAGCTCCTGCTGGTCGATCTCGTGCTTCCGCTTCGCCACGTATTCCTGGGTGTTCATTTTGGATTCCTCGAGCGCCTTCTGCTTTTCCTGGACGGCGATTTCCGCGTTCATCTGCTCCTCGCGGATCTGCCGGTTCTTTTCCTCGACCGCGATCTGGGTCTGGAGCTCGTTCTCCCTGATACGGCGCTCCTGCTCGACGGCGAAGTTGCGGCGCTCGTAGATGGCCTGGTCCGCGTCCTTGAGGAACCGCTCGCGGGTGCCGGCCTCGAGGGCTCGCGACATGTCGGGCGTGGGGCTCAGCCTCACGATGGAAAAATCGATCACGTCCAGGCCCAGGCTCTTGACCGGCGGGGCCTCTCGGAGGACCCTCCCCGCGTGCTCCACGAGCTCCTTCGTCGCGGTGAGCGCGTTGATGAGCGGCATCGACTGCAGCTTCTCCCGGATGGTGACCTGCACGATGTTCACCAGCCGCTCCGACAGCTTGTCGCTCCCGTCTCCCGCGGGCATTCCGTCCGCGTCAACGGTGAAATCGAGGAGCGCCGCGAGCTTCTCGGGTTCGCTGACGCGGTAGGTGAGCTGTCCCTGTATGTCGCACTCCTGGAAATCGGAGGTCATGTCCTTGAACATGAAAAGGATATCGCGGCTCTCGGCGGGGACCACCACCACGCTCGAACGCGGCGCGTAATAGAAGAAGCTCAGCCCGGCGCCCTGGGCCTTGATCCTGCCCTTCTTGAAAAGAAGAACGTAATCGGTCGGTTTCGTCTTGATGAATCGTATGCCGAACATGGTGTCGTTCCCTCCCCGAAGATTTGCTCGTACCGCCAGAGGCGCGGACCCGGTTCATGACCGGACGCATCTGAATGCCGCGCAATGCCGGAGCCGGCCGTTTTAACGGACCGGCTCTTCGTGCGGTGGTTCCTTAATTTATTTCCCTGCCCTGGTATCCCGGGCACTGCGGGATCGTCACGTCGCCGAAAAGCTTGCCGTTCTTCTTCGTCATGCGTATCTTCCCGTCCTTGAAATCGCCATTTTTACGCATATCCGTCTCGGCGGCAACATGCTGGTCGTAGTGCCCCTTCAGTGTGAAGACCAGGTAATCACCGGATTTCTCCATGCTATATGTTCCATTGATCTTGACTTTTCCACTGCCGCCAAGAAGACATTCCGCAGTGAATGCACCGCCTTTCGCAAGGGTAAAGCTGACGCTATCCATCTGGTCCATGCCCGCGAGCGCGGGGCCGAGGCTCTTCCCGAGGTAATCAGACTCTGAAGGGAGCCCGCTACCGCCGGCACCCGCGGAACCGCCCTCGCTTTTCGCGAGAAAGCCGCCGAAAGCCCAACCCGTGGTGTCCTTCCAGGACACCTTGGTCCACCTGCCCTTCTTGCCGGCCACCTCGACCTCGGGCTCCTTCACCTCGACAACGCTCACTTCCGAACCGTCGGGTATCAATACCACGACCTTGGAGTTGAGATCGGGCGTTTCCCTCATGCGTAGCCCGCCGGGGGCCTGTACCTTCATCACAGACGTGCCGTCCTTCGCGGCGTCGTTTTTCTTGCAACCCACGGACACCATCAGCGCCAGCGCAAATAGAATGATGAATACATTCTTCACAGAGTTCCTCCTTCGTATATTTATGGTATTCAGCCGCAGCGACGATACGTCCGGTGAACATAATTTGCAGAAACAGTATCGCACGGCCCGACCTTTTCCGCTACCGGTCGGAAACCGTCCGGAATTCCCTCTTCGAGTAGGCATCGCAGCGCGGCAGGCTGATATCGCCGAAAAGCTTTCCGTTTTTTCTGGTGATGCGTATCCTTCCATCGGTGAATTCCCCCTCGAAGCGCTCCTCTTTCTCCTGCACGACGAACGCCCTGTAGCTGCCCCTGAGGGTAAACGTCGTCGAGTTGCCGGTCCTGGCTGCCTCGTACCTGCCCTCGAACTTCGCCTCGCCGGATCCGTGCAGCAGGCACTTCGCGGTGAATTTTCCGCCGTCGAGCGTGAAATCGACGGCATCTGCCTGTTCGTCCGGCTCGAGAACCGGCGCGAGGTGCTTCCCCTCGTAATCGGATTCTGCAGGCACCGAGCCCTCGCCGCCGCCCGCGACGAGAAAACCTCCGAAAACCCAGCCGGTCTGGTCCTTGCACGAGACCCTGGTCCACCTTCCTTTCTTTCCGGAGACCTCGACCACGGCTTCCTTCCTTTCGAGTACGGTCACCGTGGAACCGTCGGGAATTGTCGCGATCAATCTGCCGTTGATGTCGGGCGTTTCACGCATGCGAAGGCCGCCGGCCGCCTGCACCTGCATGATCGACGAGTCCCCCTTTTTCTCCTTTTCCTGGACATCCCCTTTTTTACAGGTAGCGAAAGCGCCAACTGCCAGAATGCACGCGAGCAGTAAAACCCTTTTCATCGTTCCTCCGTTCATGTTCCTCATAATCCACCCCGGACCGCGACTGTCCCGGCAACGATGGCGAGCGGATGATACGCCATCTTCAGGTTGCGCCTCTCGATACATGGTCAGTGCCATCGCATGAAATGTTCATGACTGAAACTATCAGCAGTCGGGGTTCCTGTCAAGAAAATAGCGTACCGCGCCGGCGTTCGTGTCCATTTCCAATCTCCGGAGAGGCGCTCCGGTGTTCCCGCGAGGCGAGTACGGTCGGGCCATATCCATCGAATACCATATTTCGCATAACTCAATCCATCCGCCCTTAACCGGGTTGCCCGATGCCGCCCCGGCGCCCCCATGCGCGGAGCGGGCGCTCGCGGGCAACTTCCGCCGGGCTCCGCTAAAAAATGATTGACACCGACCATCGGTCTTTTTATTGAAAGGGCGGCCGGTTAATGACTTAAACCGGCCACGGGGCTCCCGTCGGAAAATGCCGCGGCATCCCCGCGCCCGTTCTTCGAAGACAGGATACCCGTAATGGATCTCTCGCGAATGGACAACGTCGTCATCCACAATCATTCAATACCGGATCCCGCGGCACAGGTCGTCGTGCCATGAGGTCACGAACCGCCGCGCACATCGCGCTTTTTGTCGCCGGCCTCGGCTTGACCCTGGCGGGGCTGGCGCTGCTGCAGGAAAATATCCTCACGCCGAACAAAGTACGGCTGTTTCCCGATACGGGCGCGTACATGCCGACAGTGCCGCGATGGGCCGCGAACCTCCCCTTCGTCGCGCCGCCCGCCCCTCCCGCGAACGAACCCGCGAAAAAGAAATCGTCCCTGTACGCGGGCAGGGGGGACCGATTTATACGGCGCTTCTTCAGCAGGCTCGAGCGCTGCGAGAAAAAAAAGAACACGGTGGTGCGGGTCCTGCATTTCGGGGACTCTCTCATCTGGGCGGATTTCGTCACGTCCGGATTCCGCTACCGCTTCATCAAGGATTTCGGCGACGGAGGGAGGGGACTTGTCCCGATCATCAGCAAGGCCGAACGCATGATATGGGACCACTCCAACATGACGCCCTGGGGCCAGGTCGACTGGCGCATCGCGCAGGCATGGGGGAGCCCGGATCCGGTTCTCGGCTTCCTCGGAGAAACCGCCTTTCCGGTTGGCGGGACCGTCACCATGCCGCACAGGCTCCCCGACGATCCCAGATTCTCGCCGTGGTCGAAGGTGACCCTTTACTACAGGCCCCCCGCGGACGGGGCGACGCCATTTACAGTCAAACTCGTGCACGACGGCGGCACTATCGCGGAAACAGTCAGGCCGCGGCCTGGAAGACCGTGCTCGCTGGTCGAATACGCGGTGCCGCGCTCGCGCGCGGTGACCATCACGCTGGGGGACCTCCCCGCGCGCCGGTTCCACCTTGACGCGCTGAACTTCGAGACGCCGTATGGCGTCGCCTACTCCTCGGTTTCGCGCCAGGGCATCGAGATGGTGGACCTGCTGACCGTGTCCGAGGAGAGCTTTTCCTGCGGCATGAAGCAGTACGCCCCGGACCTGGTGGTGTTCCAGTACGGCGTGAACGAGTCGCAGAACATGTGGCTGTCCAACCACACGCCGCCGTCGGTCTTCAAGAAGGGCCTGGAGGACGTCATCGACCGTTTCAGGAAGCACCTTCCCGAGACCGACATGCTGATCCTGTCGCCGGTCGAGCGCATCAGGAGAAACAAGCAGGGCGTGATGGACACCATGCCCGAGATCCTCATCATCAGGGACGTCATGAAAGAGGTGTGCGCCCGCAAGGGCGTGGCTTTCTACGACAGTTTCGAGGCGCTGGGAGGGAGGGGACACAACCGCCTGCTCTACGAGAAGAAGCTCATGCAGGACGACAGGACCCACCTCACGCGCGAGGGCGGCGACTACTTCGCGGGCGTCGTGTACGCGGACATCCACGACCGCTATCTGGCGCATTTCGGAAGGCGCTCCGGCGGCGGAACCGAACAGGGCGCCTCGCTCGCCGAAGGGCCGCCCCCCGGAATTTCGTTCAACTCCCCGTCGTACGCGGTCTTCCTCGCGGCGGTGTTCGTTCTCTGTGCGCTGGTCGCGCGCCGTCCCTCGCTCCGTCTGGGCGTGCTGGCGGTCGCGTCGCTCTTCTTCTACGCGACCTGGAACTTCGCGTTCACCGCGCTTCTGCTCGCGGTCGCGGTGCTGGATTACTCGTGCGCGCTCGCGATGGGACGTGCCCGCGCCGCCGGGAAGAGCACCGCGGGATGGTATGTCGCGGGTGTGGCCGCCAACCTCGGCGCGCTCTTCTTCTTCAAGTATTACGCCTTTGCCGCCGGTTTGTTGCAGGGACTGGCGGGAGGCGCCGGTTTCCGCCTTCCCGCGGTTGCCGTCGCCCTGCCCGTCGGCATATCCTTTTACACCTTCCAGGCCCTCTCCTACCTCACCGACGTGCGCAGGGGCGAGATGAACCCGGAGCCGAGCGCGCTCCGTTTCACCCAGTATCTCGCGTTCTTCCCGCAGATACTCTCGGGCCCCATCACCCGCGCGGTCCCCTACCTCGCCAGGCTCCAGGGCGGCGGATCGCACTTCACGATCGACGGGAGGATATTCGCGACAGGCTGCTTCATGATAATGGCCGGCCTCCTGAAGAAAACGGGCGCGGACTGGATCGGCGCGAACCTGGTCGACCGCGTCTACAAGACCCCGGAGCTCTACACCGGCATTGAGACGATCGCGGCCTGGTACGCCTACGCACTTCAGATTTATTGCGACTTTTCCGGGTACAGCGACATCGCCATAGGCTCGGCGCGAATCCTGGGGTTCCGGCTGGCGGACAACTTCGACCATCCCTACGCCTCGGCGTCGGCGACCGAGTTCTGGAGAAGATGGCACATAACGCTAGGGGGATGGTTCCGCGATTACCTGTACATCGGGCTGGGCGGCAACCGGAGGTGGGCCTACAGGAACCTCTTCCTGACCATGGCGCTCTGCGGCCTCTGGCACGGCGCCGGCGCGGCCTTCGTGCTGTGGGGGATGTACCACGGCGCGCTCATGGTCTTCGAGCGCGCCACGGGCCTGCACCGCGCCCCGCGCGGCCGCGTCTCGCGCGCGGTCCGCACCTTCGTCACTCTCCACCTGGTCATCGCGGGATGGGTCCTTTTCAGGTGCGGCTCAGTCGAGACGCTGAAAGCGCTCGTCGCGAACATCGCGCAGTGGAAGCCCGCGGCGCCGAACCTCGACGCGGTCATGATCGCCGTGCTCGCGGCGGGGTATGCCTATTCCACGCTCCTGTACCCCCTCCGTTCCGTCGCCGAGCGCGCGTGGGATAAAACGCCGTCCCTCGTCCGGGGCTCGGCCTTCGCGCTCGCGATCGCGGTCGTGTACAATATCGCCACTGCCGAGGCGAAACCCTTCATCTATTTCCAGTTTTAGGGGGATATGCCCTCAGGCGGCGCGCGACGACCGTCCCGGGAAACGGCCGGAACGGGTCATGCCGCGGCAGCATCTATGAGGCCGATGCGCCCCGCTGTTCGCCCGCGGCCAGGTCCGTACCGGTGAAGGCGCAGCCGTAATTGAAGGAATCGAATATCCTCCGGATGTAGACGATCCTGACCTCGTCGTTGCAGTACTGCGATCCCTTGCGGTACAGCAGCCGCAGGGTGTCTCCGACCTGCAGTTTCGCCTTCGACTCGAAAAGGACCCCGTGGTCGGATATGTTTTTGAACCAGCACTCGTAGGACGAAGGCGTATCCCCGCCTCCATCGGGCTTGACGCAATAGGAGGACTGGACGAAATCCACGCGTTCGCTCCGCCTTTTATCGGCCCCCGCTTTCGCTTTTAGTCGATTTAACAATGAAATGCTCATATGCCGCTCCCCATCAATCTGAATGAAGAATCGCCGTATCCCCGGCGTTTATAATGTATTACCCGCGCCGCGAAAAAAAAGGTAATTTTTTTCCGCAAATGCCGCGCGAAAATGTCTCGAAAACGCCGGGTAAAAAAGTCTTGATGCGGGGGGGCGCGGCAATCACCATGCGCACTGGGCCGTTTTCATGCGGCACGGCCATACCCTCTGAGCATACGCGCTCGAAGATCCGCACGGCTAAATCCGGCGGACGCGGAAGGACCATGCTATTGCCACAACGGATGAAAGCCTCCGATTTCACGTGCCTCCTGTGCGGTTCCAGGCTTGGCCTCACGCTCGCAAAGCTGATAATCGGCGACAATCCGGGCACCTGCCCGATGTGCGCGGAACCGTTCATGATCAACGTCACTGAAGACGAAATGAATGAACTCGTCGAGGCCGAAAACCCGGGGAAAAAACGCGTTTAGCGGCCGCCGAGGCGGGACCTGAGACGTTCCATCGATTCGACGGGATCGGAAACGATGACCTTGGTTCCCCCGATGATCTCCAGGAAACCAATCTCGTTCGCGTAGCGCGGGACGATCTGCATGTGCAGGTGGGATATGCTCGCGCCGCTGTGGGACCCCAGGTTGTAACCGACGTTGAACCCGGCGGGCTTGAATTCGTCACGGAGGACCGCGAGGATCTTCACGGTGAGCGCGTGGAGGTCAATCGCCTCCGTGTCGTCGAGCTCCGCGAGGTCTTCGACATGGCGTACCGGGAAGACCAGCAGGTGGCCGGGATTGTACGGGAAGAGGTTCACCGACACGATGAAGTGCCCGGTCCTGAACACCTCGAGGTTCGGTATGCCGGGCGCACCGTCGCGCACCCCGCAGAGTATGCAGCCCTCAGGCTTTGCGCCCTTCACATATGACAGCTTCGCGGTATTGAAGAGATGGTCCCTCACTGGCGGCGCCTGCTGTACATGAAGATGGTGTACGAGCTGACGCCCACCACGATCAGCAGGCCGAATACGACCATTATGAGGAAAAGCATGTCCAGCCTCTTGATGAGGACCACCTTTCCCCCGATATCGTTCTGCAGGTTCACGATTTCGAGGTCGATGATCCTTTTCGTGGTCTTCATGTCCTCGCTGGAGAACACGTGGACCAGCTGGTGGAAGAGGTGACGGGTGGCCGCGATGCGTTTTTCCAGCATGGCCGTTTCGCCCTGTTTTTCCTTCAGGTACTTTACGTTTTTGTCGAGGGCCGCCAGGCCGTCGTCGATGCCGTAGACTGTTTTAACGAGCTCGCGCGAGTAGCCGGCCTGGTGGCAACCCTGTGCCGCGCACATGGAATCGGTCATGATCGACCGCGACGACCGCTGGATGTCGTGCACCCCGTGGCAGGTGGTGCAGCTCGGCCTTCCGGTCTTGAGCACCGACTGGTAGTGGGGCCCGCGCTTGAACTGCTCGAGCGCGGTCTGGTGGCACCCACCCCTGCCGCAGAAATCCGTGATGGTCTTGTTGTCCGGACGCCCGGCGAAATCGAACTTCTTGTCCTTCGCGAGCTTCTTGTCCGTTTCGTCGGGATTGCCCCCGTGGCAGATATTGCACTCGTTCCCAGCCTTGGCGTGAACGCTCCTTTTCCACTCGGTGACCGGCGCGCCCAGTTTTCCGCCGAACCCCTCGTGGCATTGGATGCACTGGTTTTTCCCCGCGGCCCATGCGCCCGAGGCGGACGCAAAAAGGATAACGGCGCTGAAGAGAGCGGCGGCAGTTTTCCGCATGTGACAGACCCCCCGTGTCAGAATGGCTGAATCCCGAATCGTCCCGCGAGCCAGAGCACGCAAAACGTCGCGAGGTTCGCGTATGCGCCGGCGACGATATCGTCGATCACTATACCGAGACCGCCGTTCAGCCTCTGCAGGCCCCGCGCCGGCCAAGGCTTGACGATGTCGGCCAGCCTGAAAAAAACGAACGCGATGACCGCCCCCCATATCGAAAAGGGATGGAACAGGACGCTGGTCCAGTATCCCACCGCCTCGTCGAGCACCACACAGGACGGATCCTTCCTGCCGAAGAAGCGCTCCCCCTCGTCGCACAACCTTATGGAGGGATACACTGCGGCGACGCACACCGCGGCGTTGACGATCCACGCGTGTCTTCCGAAAGCCAGGTAGTACGCGCAGTAGACGCCCATGCCGGCCAGGGCCCCCGCGGTCCCCGGGGCCACGGGGAAATAACCCGTGTAGAAGAAAGTGAAAAGTATCTCCTTCCAGTTCACTCGGGGGCCCCTTTCCGGTCCCCGGGCAGGAACAGCCGCCAGTTGGTGACAAGGTACCGCGCGCCGGAGAGCGCGGTAAGCACCGTCACTCCCACCATTATCCAGTAAGGCACAGACCTGTCCGTGACGTAGCCCTGCTTCCGCACGAAGTATATCATTATGATGATCACGATGGACACCATTTGGAACGCGGTCTTGATCTTGCCGAACCTGCTCGTGTGGAGCACCTCCCCCCTGCGGATGGCCAGGTAGCGCATGAATGTGATCAGCACGTCCCTGCCAAGGATGATGATGATCATCCAGAAATCGAATATTTCAAGATACGGGTCCAGGGCCATAAGCGCCACGAACGTGGATATCACCAGAAACTTGTCCGCGAGCGGGTCTATGAACCTCCCGAATTCGCTCTCCTGGCCGAGCTTGCGGGCGCTCCAGCCGTCGAGCATGTCGGTGATTGACGCCACGCCGAACACGACGAGGGCCCAGAACCAGTAGTTGATCACGAGCAGGTATATGAGGAGCGGGATCAGCACGATCCTGGACAGGGACAGCAGGTTGGGAATGTTCATTATGAGAGTCGGTAATTTCAAATGGCTACCCCGATGAGATCGTGCTCGGTGGATCCGGTGACCCGCGCGCGTACTATCGAATGTAGGGGCGGGTTGCCGCCGGTCAAGTAAAAAATGCCGTCCACCTCGGGCGCGTCGTACTCGCTCCTGCCGAAGAACGTGCCGCCGTCGACGGCCCCCTCAACGAGCACCCGCACCTCGGCGCCCTCCATCGCGCGCAGCTTCCGGGCGGACACCGCCTCCTGCGCCTTCATGAAAGCGCGGTATCGCCTCCTTTTCTCCGACGGGCTCACCGTGTCCTTCATGCCGAAGGCGCGCGTGCCCTCCTCGGGCGAATACATGAAGGCGCCCGCGCGGTCGAGCCCGGCCTTTTCGACGAACGCCATGAGCCGCGCGAAGTCGCGCTCGGTTTCGCCGGGATATCCCACCATGAACGTCGAGCGGATCCGGATGCCGGGCACGCGCCGGCGGATTTCCGACACGAGCTCGAGGTACGAGCGCGCGCTCCCCGCGCGCCCCATGGAGCGTAGCACCCCGGCGCTCGCGTGCTGGAACGGAATGTCGATGTACGGAACCACGCCCGCGACCTTGAACGCGTCGAGGAACGCCCCGTCGACGTGATCGGGATGGCAGTACATCAGCCTGATCCATTCCGCGCCGGACCCGTCCGCGATCTTCCGGACCAGGCCGGTCAGCCGCGTGCGCCCGTGGCGGTACGCGGCGATGTCCTGCGCCACGATCACGAGCTCCCGCGCTCCCCGCGACACCGCATCGCGCGCGTCGGCGACGATCCCGTCCGGGGGGAACGATCTCACCGGACCGCGTATGAGCGGGATGGCGCAGTAGCTGCAGTTGTTCGAGCAGCCGTCGGCGATCTTGAGGTAGCGGTACGGCATCCCCTCCTCGAGCGGGACGCGGCCGCGCCAGCGCGCGGGTGGAGGCTCGATGTCGAAGGTCCTGCACATGAGCGGGACGAACCTGCCGTCGGGGATGCCGTAGAGGAAATCGATCTCGGGGATCTCCCTCGCGAGCTCGCCGAAATAGCGCTTGCTCAGGCAGCCGGTCACGGCCACGCGCGGGGCGAATCCCCCTCCCCCGCCTCGCGAGCCCTGGAGCGACGCAGCCTCGAGCACTTCGTCGATCGATTCCTCCTTGGCGGCGGTTATGAACCCGCAGGTGTTGATTATGATGATATCGGCGGCGTCGGCCGAGCCGGACGCGCGGAAGCCCGCGGCGAGGAGGTCGCCCTGCAGCTTTTCTGAATCGCAGAGGTTCTTTGCGCAGCCAAGCGAGATGATGTGAAAGGATATGTCTCGGGGTCGGAACAAACCTTGCCGGGCCTACCAGTCCTTGACCACGATGTGGTAGAGGTTGGGATTGTTCACGTCCTTCTTCCAGGATATGACCTTGTTCGCCACCTGGCCGGGATTGCCGAACACGAACGGCTTGCCGTTTATCCTGGCCTTCAGGCCGCCGGCATTACCCACCTTGATCTGGATATACTCCGTCGCCTCCCAGCGCTCCACGCTCCCCTCGGGCACGAACCCGCGCAGGCGCCGCGTGCCGTCCAGGTAAATCTCGACGAACGACTTCTGCACGAACTCGGCCTCGAACACTATCTTGAGGTTCTTGCTGTCCTGGGCGATGACAGAGGTGTTCTCGGTATCGTGCTTCTTGTCGTCGGCCTTGGCGACCTTCTCCGTGGGCTCGGCCTTGACCTCGCCGAGCTCGACCATGATCTTGGCCCTGTTCTCGGTAAGGCCCTTGAGCGTGACCTTCACGTCGCGTGGGCAGCCCTCGACCTGCACGGTCTGCTGGGAATCCATGAGGCACTTCACGGCCTTCTTCCCGGGGAGGAACTGCAGCTCGACCGCGTTTTTGGTGATTTTCTTTATGACGAAGACGACTTCCTTGTTGTCGACGAGGAACTGGACCGCCTCGTTCCGCGACACGAGTATGATACCCGTGTCCTTCGTGAGCTGGAGGTTTCGGATATTCTCGATTTCGGCTCCCACGTCCTTGCTCTTGTAGTCGCTTTTCATCTTGTCTATGGAGTTGCCGCCGGACATGTCCACGCCCGAGGAAAAGATGGCCCTAAACCCGATAATGGCCAGGATGACCGCGCCCACCGCGCCGGCGATGATAAACGGGTTCCTGTACCGGTTGAAGAGGGTTGAAAACCTGATCATGGTGCTCGATCCCGTGGGCTTGGTGAGCTCCTCGAGGGGGGTTTCGCTGTCGCCTATCTTGTATCCCTTATAGGCCTGGATAACGGATTCCGCGTCGAGCTTGAGGTACTCTGCGTAGGAGCGAAGGAATCCCACCAGATACGTCTCGCTGGGGAACTTGTCGAAGTTCTCCTCTTCAAGGGCGTTCAGGTATATGGGACTGATGTTGGTGTCCTTTACCACGTCCTTGATGTTGAGCTTCTTTGCCTTGCGGGCTTCCCGCAGTTTTTCGCCGATGCTTTCCAAAGGGCTACTCCTCGGAGATCATGGGGTTCTTGATCACGCGCGCCGACGAAGGGGCCTCGAACCTGAAAGTGGCGTTCGGAATGTTCACGTTGGTCTTGAGGTTCGAAAAGGAGATGTCTATCCTTTTTCCGGTGGACGTCTCGCCCACGGCGCGGGTGATGAAATATTTTTCCGTAATCCACAGCTTCATCCTTCGATAGCCGCTGCGGCTTTCCTTCTGTTTCAGAATGATCGTGTACTTCTTGCTGCCGTCGTCCTGGGGCTCGGGCTGCTCCTTCGAGGCGAAGCGGTAATGGTATTTCGAGAAGAGGCGCGAAAGTCCACTCTTGGTGTTCGAGCTGAAAAGGCCCGTGTCGGATTTCAGATCCTGCTCCGCGACAACGTGCAGCGACGGAATGTATATCCACATCGTCTTGCCGTCAGAGACGATCCTCTGGCCGGCGGGCTGGCTGAACTCCACGCAGAGCTTGTTGGCCGATTTGTACTTGATGATCCCCGTCTGCAGCTTGCCTTTTCCCTGGCCGTCCGTCACGATCTTGAACTCGGCCTGGTATGACTGGATTTTCGCGAATTCCTTCCGGACGCTGGTGACGACGTCGTTGACGGTCGTGAAATCGAACTTGTAGGCGAACGCGGCCCCGCATATCATGATAAAGGCCACCGTCACACACGGGAGCAGGTATGTCTTCTTTAAAGGCCGCATTAATAATATCCTGACATAATCCGGTTGGAATTTTGCGGTCATGATAGATTTTGCGATCAATATTAGTCAACATAAAATATCCCTCAAATAAAATATTTACACCCGGCCCGGGCGTGTCAAAAAAGTTTTATTTAGGCAAAAAAAATTTGATTAAAATGCTGGACAAAAACATTAATGAATATATCGTTGAGAACGTACCGAAGACCTTCCAACAGCTTAACGCTGAGCAGTGCGGGACTGAAACAGAACTGACAGGACTGAAAGATGAAAGCAATATTCATAGGGAACAAAAAATTCAGGGAAATCGAACTACTCGACCTGCGCAAGGACGAAGAGTTCGACAGCTTCATGGACGAGAACCTACTCATGCAGTCGCATGTTATTTATTTCTCCGCGGGCGACGCGAAAATAAAAGAAATACTCATCAAGAGCGAACCCACCTACTCGGTATAACCACTATCCAGGCACACGTTTCAAACACGCGCGACTGAATCGCGCTTTTTTTGTGCCGGGCGCTCATCGCAATTCGAGCTTCCGGTGTTCGAACCTCATCGCGGCGTCAACGGTGATGATCCCGTAGCATCCTTTGTTGACCGCGCCCGGGTTGAAGAGGACGGGCTTTCCGCTTCCGAGAAAGGGAATGTGCGTGTGGCCGAATATCACCGTGTCGCAGGCGCTCCTGGCCCCTTCGGCGCGCAGCGCGTCGAGGTCCCTGTGCGCGCCGAAGAGATCACCGTGGGTTATCATGAACACTTTTCCGCCGATGGACAGGCGCGCGACGGGGTCGTATCTCGCGCGGTACTCGCCGTCCATGTTTCCCGGGACGACGATGCGCGACACGTCCGCGGGCATCGCCGCGGACGCCGCGTCCGGCACGCCGTCGCCGCAAAACACGAAATAATCGAAGGGATATTCCAGTCGGATGATCCCGTCCAGGATGCGCGCGCTCCCGTGCGAATCCGACACGACGAGGATCCTGATCATGACCGTTTCAGGGTGATGAGCATCTCGGTGCAGTCGTCGTTGACCCTGAACTCGCCGCCGGTGACGGTCTTCCGGATGCCATCGAACACCCCGATCGCGTCCGGGGAGCTTTGCATGAGCGACTTCAGGTTGTTGCCCCCGCCGATATCCCCGGAGGGCCCGGCAAGGTCAAGAATGCCGTCCGTAAAGGCGAGAAATGAATCCCCCGGGGCAAACCCGGTCGAATACGTCTCGAAGCCCGTGGTCGTGATCTGACTGAGGAATGCGGACGACCCTTGCAGCTCGCTCCACGCGCCTTCCCTCATGACATAGGGGCGCGGGTGTCCGGCATTCGCGTACGCGAGCGATCCCTCGCGCGGGTCGATGATGCCGCACACCATGGTAAGGAAGGACTCGACAGGCATGGCCTGCGATATCTCTCCGTGCATGTACGACAGTATCCCGCCCGGGGTGTCGGTGTTACGGATGGCGTTTCGGAACAGCATGCTGACCATCGCGGTGTAGAGCGCGGCCGATATGC
The DNA here is from genome assembly GCA_964423905.1 of uncultured Leptospirales bacterium. Lineage (GTDB taxonomy): Bacteria > Spirochaetota > UBA4802 > UBA4802 > UBA5550 > CAYRGX01. The sequence continues at coordinate 31,078 of CAYRGX010000040.1, forward strand.
TGTGGCCCGCCACGTCCGCCACGAAAAAAACCAGCCTGCCGTCCCGGTACCGTATGTAATTGCACAGGTCGCCGCCGATGCTGGAAAGCGGGCGGGACCACGCCCGGACGAAAAAAAAGTCGTCCTCGTACTCCTGGACGGGAAAGAGGTATTTCTGCAGCTTCTCGGCCATGCAGATTTCGGACCTGATGAAATCGTTGTACCTGATCATCTCCGCTATCTTCAGGCCGTTCTCGACGCGCTTAAGCATGACCTCCCTCTGCTCGGGTTTCCTGATGAAATCGTACACGCCGAGACCGTAGCACCTGACAATGAGATCGGTGTCGGTTTCGCCCGACACCATGAGCACGGGCGCCCTCGAGATGTTCTTCTCCTTGACGATCGAGAGGAATTCCAGGCCGCCCATATTCGGCATGTTCATATCGAGCATGATGAGGTCGACGCCCTGTTTTTTGAGCGTTTCCAGGGCCATCGCCCCGTCCGGGGCGAGCAGAACCCGGTAGCCGGCGTCGTCGAGTATTCGGTTCAGGAGCTTGCGGAGGTTTTCTTCGTCGTCGATTACGAGGATCGTTTTCTTCATCGGGCCGGCTGTCTGCGCTCGTGCAGGAAGGCCGCCCCGAAGATGAGTGACATGACAAGGGAGAACACGGCCGTGTTGAAGCCCAGACGGGCCCCCTTCTCCCTTCTCGCTAAAAGAAGCTGGAGATAGGCCCTGTCAAGCGGCTCGATCTCCTCCCCGTTGTAAACCTTGCGGTCGAAGTGGACGAGCGTGTTTTTGACTCTGGTGCCTTCTTCGTCGAAATGACGGTACCCGGCAAAAAGCTGCGGATCGCGCAGGGTAATGTACGCATCCCGGTATTTTTCGGACGCGGCGTCTGACAACGCCAGGGTCGCGCGGACCTTCGGCCCCACCGAAAACGCCGACCACGAGGATATGGCCGCGACGAACACCGCGACCGCCAGAAAGGACAGCGCGCCTGCCAGATAGATTTTCGAATCATTTATTCGCATCGGTCGCATCCCCTTTTTCAGCTTCGTCTTTCTTCGCGGATATCGCGCCGGCCCGTTCCTGGAGGAGCTTCACGATGTCGCGCCGGTCGTACGACTTGATGTCGAGCTTGACGCTCTTCTCGTCGAGGGGCGCGTTGTCCACGCCCCTGTTTTTGATGATTTCGTCAATGCCCCCTCCCAGGAGGTTGGCCACCGGCCGTATTTCGTTCTCCGTGAATTCCTTTTCCACGTCGATGATGGCCGTTTCGTAGGGAAGGATCACCGGCGCCTCGAACGGCATTTCGGCGAGGATCTTCGACGCGTTGCCCGCGTCGAGAAGCCTCACGGTGCCCTTGACGTTCAGGAGTGCGGTGTCGCCGTTTTCATTGCGAAGGCCGGCATTCATCTTGAAAATGAAAACCTCGCGGTCGCCCTGCGTCTCGATGTCGATTTTCGCGGCCGGGGACATGAGGGTGTCGGGCATTTTCGTGCATCCCGACCCGATCAGGGCGAGAAACGCCGCCGCGGCGGCAACCGGAATTATCATGGCACGTCTGTTATGGAGTATTTTCATTTGGACTTCCCCGACGATTTCAGACAGCATCGTCCCGTTTAAAAATTCGTCAAGAAAAATATATCCGCCCCCCATAAAAGCTTGACAGAGCGATATCGCGAAAATCCATATCATATCCATAAAACCCCTGAAGGCGGAAATCCGCCGTGAACGATGTTCCCCCCGGGCACACCCGCACGCGGGAAGATCGTACCCCGGGACGGTGCAACACGACAACGATACGAACGGAGCGGGCAGAACAATGACTGACGGAAGAATGAGGAATGCATTGCGGGGCAAGATCATCATGGCTGCGGCATGCGCGATGTTCGCTTTCTCATGCGAATGGAACAACGGCGCCGAAGCGCGCAAGACGGACCCCGTCCCCCTGCCGGTCAACGAGCAGGTAAACGAGGCCGCGCTCTTCCTCGCAGGGAAGCCGCTGCCCGCGGAATCGGGACTCGAATCCTTCAGCAAGGGACAGTTTTACTCCTCGTACCGCGCACAGATGGACGCGGGCTGGAAAAAATTCCAGAAACCGAACCTCGATAAAATCGCAGAATGGTGGAAAGACCGGCGCTTCGCGACCCGCACGAAGGCCGTCCTCTACCCCTTCAGCGGACCTGACATAATAAACGCCCTCACCTTCTATCCCGACGCCGACCTCTACATCATGTTCGGGCTGGAGCAGCCGGGAACAGCGCCAACCCCGACGCAGATGAACGAGAAGCAGCTCGTTACGGGACTGAATGCCCTGAAGCAATCCATGAACACGATCTTTCACGTGAACTTTTTCAAAACGAACGGCATGGCCCACCAGCTCGGCAACTATTCGTTCAACAGCATCACCGGCATCCTCATGTTTTTCCTCGCCATCAACGACTTCACGATCACCGAGGTGAAGAGGATCGCCGTGGACTCGAACTCACAGATCGTTGACGGAAAGGCGTCCGATAACGCCATGAGGATATCCACCCTCCCTCGCTCCTATGTGCCGGGAGTGGAAATATCGTTCACGAAGGACAGAAAAAGGCTCCAGAGGCTCCGATTCTTCCAGATCAACATCGCAAACGACGCCCTCGCGAAGAGGTCGCCGAATTTCATACCCTATCTCGAAAAAGAGGCGCCGTTCAGCACGCTGATCAAGTCCGCCTCGTATCTCATGCATTACGATGACCGCTATTCGAAAATCCGCGAGGCCATCCTGAAAACGAGCTCGTGCATCATCCAGGACGATTCCGGAATTCCCCTCAAGCACTTCAAGGCGAGCGAGTGGAAGCTCGGCTTCCACGGCTACTACGACAGGCCCATCCGCGTGTTCCGCAGCAGATACCAGAAGGAATTCCGCGAGGCCATGAACCAGAAAACGACGGGCAGGCTCCCCTTCAGCTACGGATACGATTACCAGCCCGGGAGATCGAACCTCCTCACCGCGGAGAGGGCCGTGAAGACCGAAGGGAATAAAAGGTAGGCGCGCCCGCCGCGGCGGGCATATCCCCCTAGCCTTCTTCCGCCTCTTTATGCTTTCCGAAGGAGAAGGTGTAGGTCACGGACATTGTCGCACCGTAAAAATGATCGTAATTTCCGCCGAATGCCGTATAACTGCGATCGCCGACCTTCTGCCGGTAATACAGTATCTGATAGCGGCCGCCCAGGGTGACGGTCAGATTCGCGGGCGCGATGTAATAGGCGAACGCCAGCGATGCGTTGCCGCCGTAAGCGGTAAAGTAACCGCGCGGAGGGTACCACTGTTTGGTACCCTTGTTGATATTCCTGAACCAGTGCGCTTCATACCCCCAGAGGATGACCCCCGATAGATTGGTAATCAGGTACAAATCGGAGACGATGTGCACGTTGAAGGCCACACCGAGACCGGGCCCCATACTGATGACCCTGTCCCTGGCCCTGACATCGTTGATGGAACCATCGGAATTGTAAGACCTGTACCGTTCCTTGTAATAGTATCCCTGAAATTTATACCCAAGAAAGACCTTCATGTACTTTAAAACCTGATAACTGCAATTGAGATCGGCGTCGTATTTATTGATGCGCCGGATGAAGCTCATTCTGCTTAAATTCCCGTTAGACGGCAGGGGAAAAGCAAGAACTTCGGTGTTGTTCATATAATTGGTAAAATAGTATTGTCCGAAGTAGAAAACGCCGGCGATCACCCATCGATCGAGAAATCGCACAGACACTGCGGGTCCGTACATGAATTTACCATCGGAACGAAAGGGAGTCAGGCCAATCGTATAATCTCCAGGCCAGTACCGGGGCTCGGTGTTCTGTGGATAGGGTTTCCAGAAGTTTCTTTTCTGCTTCTCCCATGGCGGCTGCCACCAGCAGAACCAGGCATTGGCGCCGATGGAAAGATCCACCGAGGCGTGGACCTGCTCCGTGAATATACCCGCGAAAAGAAAAACGATGCATGTTGCCAGAAATGCTTTTTTCATGACGTCCTCCACGCAATCAGTATATGATGGAATCGGAACAAGGCGTTAAAGCTCACCGAGCGCGCAAATGGCGCATACGAGTGCTGTGATAAAACCGTATTTTCTTAAATACCGCACGAATGCACTAATATAGCAAGCATAATATTCTCAATTCGGAGGCTTTTTTACGGGTTGTTCACCCCGGGACCCGGGATCATCTCCGTCGCGCGCATGGTGGCGCCGATCGTGGCCAGGTTCAGCCCCAGGAAGCCGACGAGCGGCACCAGCGACATGAGAAGAAAGCCCGCCCCCACCCCCATGGCGGTCCAGCGGTTGGCCCAGTTGAACGAAAGCTTCTGCCTGAAGTTCTTCCTCCTCCGCTCGAGGGAAAAATCGAAAAACTGGAACCCCACAAAAAACGTCGTCGCGAGAAATGTCATCGCGGTGTAGAGGGCGTGGCCCACGAGCGGCACCAGGTTGAGCAGCAGGAGCGCCAGCATGACCGCGGCGAGAAGCAGGAGAAGGAGGATCGCGTTCTTCACACCCCGCGCCGCGGCGAGGAGCGCGCCCGTCACGCCCGTATCCGCGTCCGGCGGAAACGTCCCGAGTATTTTTTCGACCTTCTCGGACAGCAGGTCGTTGAAAGGCGCGGTGAGCACGGTCCCGACGATCGAGTACGACACGATCGCGACAAAGGCCATGAGCACCGTGACGAGCGGGATCACAATAAAGCGCAGCGCTTTCATATACCACTCCCCGCCGGAAAGGAGCGACGACATGCCGGGCACGACATGCGCGTATACCACGTACCCGATACCAGTCCAGAGCAGGGCCGACAGCACGAACGGAATCACGAAGAATACCACGAGCGAGGGATTCCGCCGGACAAACGAAAACGCCCCGAACGGCGACCAGAAGCCCTGCATGAACGCGCGGACCACGGGATCAGACCTCTTCCCTGTTCTTTTTCGAAAAATCGAAGGTATGCACGATCGTCAGCGAAATTAAAACGAGCTCACAACCGCACGCCATTCCCTTCCCGCGCATGTAACCATTCTCCGTTCTTTATTGTATCCACTCAGGCATTCGTATCGAACGCCGTCATTCCGAAATCCCCATGACGAGTATCGTTATATCGTCGTCCATCGCCTGGCCTCCCGAGTATCTTACGATCTCTTCATAGACGACATCGCACAGCTCCTGCGGGGAAAGCGACCCGTTTCTGCGAAGGATTTCGTAGAACGCGTCGAAGCCGAGCATGTCGCCGTCCGAGTTCTGAACGTCAGTGACCCCGTCGGTGAAAAGGACCACCCTGTCGCCCGGCAAAAGCCCGACGGTCTTCTCCTCGAAAACCGGCCGAACGATGGAGCTGATGAATTTACCCTGTACGGATTCGACCATGAGACTCCCTTCCCTGATGATGACCACCGGCGGATGGCCCGCGTTGGCGAACGTCATGGCCTTCTCGACGGGATCGTAGCAGCACAGGCACGCGGTCACGAAATTGTCGCCCAGCTTGTCGACCAGGAGCTTGTGTATCTGTGCGAGTCCTTCCGACGGCTTCCTGATGAAGCGCCCCCATGAGTTCAGGGACATCTTCACCATGGACGCGAGGAGCGCCGCTGAAACGCCGTGCCCCGACACGTCGCAGATGAAAATGCCCACCTCTCCGTAGTCCCTCCGGTAGTGGACGTCAAGGAAATCCCCGCTGACCCCCATCATGGGCACCCAGCGATAGGCGATCGACACATTCGGTATCTCGGGGATATTGTTCGGCAGAAGGACCTGTTGTATCCTGCTGGCGAGGGAAATTTCGCGCTCCAGCACGCTTTTCTGGCCGATGCACAAAAACATTTTGTCAGCACCCATG
>CAYRGX010000041.1:0-36351 GCA_964423905.1 uncultured Leptospirales bacterium
CAGTTGGTAGTATATCTCAGTTGTCAAGTGGTGCACTTCTTAATTGAATCCGGGCATAAATCCAATTGTTATGCGAAGGTAAACGATATGATCGATCTAAATGCAATAATCGATAAACTGCAGAAAAAGTACGCAAAAGATGCGCGCTTTATATCGAATAGCGAACTGAAACAATTCATCGTGGAAAACGCCCTTGAAAACGACACTGAAGTCCTGAGCGGACTGAAAACCCATTATCGATATAAGCTGGGTTCATACCATAAAGTGCTGGACACGTTTCCCGGCATGAACGCCGCGCATGAAAAGAGCGATTTTGCGACGCGCTCGGCGGATATCTTCAAATGGAAGGAATTCAAAGACACGCTGAATCTCAGGCGGTACAGCCCGAAAACGATCAAGGCCTACGCGGGCGCCCTCGGGGCGATTCACAAATGGGCCGTCGAAACATTTAAAAAAGGAGTGCACGAGCTCTCCGGGGACGAAATGATGCAATTTTTTCTGCACCTGAACGATGATAAAAACGCGTCGCTCTCGACCGTGCGCGTGCATAAGTTCGCGCTCGAGCTCTATTACGCGCTCGTCCTCGAGATAACCGTGCGCCTGAAGCCGCTCACGCGCATACGAAGCTCGCGCAGGCTCCCGAACGTGCTCTCGCCGGGCGAGATCGGGCGCGTCCTTTGCGCGATCAACAACGTGAAGCACCGCACCATGGTTTCGCTCATGTATTCGTCGGGCCTTCGCGTGTCCGAGGTCGTACGTCTGAGGGCGGGGGACGTCGATCTCGAGGAGCTGACCGTCAGGGTGAACAGGGGCAAGGGCGACAAGGACAGGATCACGGTGTTCTCCGCGAGCCAGCGTCCGGCATTGGGCGAGTTCATGCGCGGCAAGGGACCGCGCGAGTATCTTTTCACTTCGGGGGCCGGCGGCGGCAGGCTTACCGAGCGGTCCGTGCAAAGGGTGTTTTCGGACGCGGTGCGGCGCTCGGGCATTTCGAAAAAGGCCACGTGCCACGACCTCAGGCACAGTTTCGCGACGCATCTCCTCGAGCGCGGCGTCGACATACGGTTCATCCAGTCGCTTCTCGGGCACAGAAACATCGGCACCACTGCCGTGTACACGCACCTCGTCAGGCCGTCGCTCAAGAACATTAAAAGCCCCCTTGCGTGAACGATGACGAAACGATGAATCGTATATTCACCCGTTCCGGGAGTGATTTGATTCGAATAATCTGCAGACGACAAAAGGGGTTGGGAATAATCGTAGGGGCATATCCCCATTCTTTTGAAAAGCGCACCGTGGCCGGTGCGCTTCGTTACATGCCGATATCGGCGAAAGTCCCCATCTCGGCCATGACCGCGAGCGCCGACTCGATCACCGGGAACGCGAGCGCGCAGCCCGTGCCCTCCCCGAGCCGCATGCCGAGCCTGAGCATCGGTTCCATCCCCAGCCGCTCCGCGATGAGCGCGCTGCCGGGCTCCTCGCTCACGTGCGAGGTGAACATGTAGTCCGCGGCGCCCGGGTGCATGGCCGCGGCGACGACCGCGGCGGTCCCCGCGATGAACCCGTCGATCACGATGGGCACCCGCCGCGAGGCCGCGCCCAGGTAGCAGCCCGCGAGGCCCGCGATGTCCAGCCCCCCCACCGCGGCGAGCACGCCGAGCGGGTCGCCGGGGTCGGGCCTGTTCAGGGCGATGGCCTTCTCGACCGCGGCAATCTTGCGGCGAAGCCCCTCGTCGTCGAGGCCCGCGCCGCGCCCCACCACGCGCGCCGCGGGCGTGCCCGTGAGAGCGTGGAGCACGGCGCTGCTCGTGGTGGTGTTGCCGATGCCGACCTCGCCCGTGCCGAGGATCCACGCGCCCGCGTCGATGGCCTCGTGGGCGCACTCGATGCCGGTCCTGATCGCGCGCACGGCCTCGTCACGCGTCATGGCTGGTCCCGCGGCGATGTTCCCGGTGCAACGGCGTATCTTCCGGTCGAGGATCCCCTCCGGCGTTTCCTCGCAGTCCATGCCGATGTCCACGGTCATGACCCGGGCCCCGGCCTGGCGCGCGAGCACGGCCACGCCGGATAGTCCGGTCGCGATGGTGCCGGCCACGAGCGCGGTCACCTCGCGCGGGTACGAGGTCACGCCCTCGTCGGTGACGCCGTTGTCGGCGCACATGACGACGATGGTCTTGTCGCCGGAGGGCCGGTACACGGGCTCGCCCGTGATGCCCGCCATCCGGCGCGCGATCCACTCGAGCCTGCCCAGGCTTCCCTTCGGCTTGAGGAGCGCGTCCAGCCGCTTCGCGGCAGCGTCCATCGCTTTCGCGTCCAGGGGGGATATATCCCCCATCGTTTTATGAATCAGTTCCATTTCAGTCCCTCGTTCAGCGAGAGGAGCCTGGCCCCTCCCCCCGTTATCAAGATGCGCGAAAAAAGTCCCGGCTCGACCGCAAACTGGCCGGAACGCTCCAGGCCGCCCGCGATATAGTGCCCGAGAATCGCCATGATGCACCCCGCGTGGGTGACGACCGCCACCGGCCCCGCGCCCGAAAGCTCCCCGCAGAATTCCAGCACCCTGCGCGCCATGAGCTCCATGCTCTCGCCGCCGGTGACCGGCGTCGCGATCCAGTCCCTCTCCCACGCGGCCGACTCGCGCGGCCATTCGGACCGGACCTGCTCCCAGGTGAGGCCCTCCCAGTAGCCGAAATCCATCTCGCGGAGCCGCGGGTCGAAACGCGTTTCGCATTCCAGGTCGAGGATTTCCGCGGTCTCGCGGCACCGCGCGATGTCGCTGGAATACACGGCCGCGGGCCCCCGCGCCCTGATGGCGGGAGCGACGCTCTCGACCCGCGCGCGTCCCGCGCCGGTGAGGGCCATGTCGTTCATGCCGCTGAATATTTTAAGGCGCGTGTGGGGGGTCTCCCCGTGGCGCACCAGGATGAGCTCCGTCACAGGCCGGGCCAGGGACCGGGAACGTGCATCGCGTCGAGCACCGCCGCCGCGAATATGGCCGCGGTCTCGGAAATCTCGACCCCGGCCCCGATCAGGTCTCCGGTCACGCCCCCGATCTTTTTCCGGGCGGGGATGCCGAAGGCCATGCCCGCGCCGATCGCGGCGACGAGCATGGGCGCGCACCACCAGCCGGAGCACGCGCCGCCCGCGACGAGCGCGATGACGGTGGCGACGACGACCTGCTTTTTGCCGCAATGCTGGGCCAGCTCCCGCGCCATGCCCGTCCTTCCCGGCGGGTACGAGCCCGTGCCCGCGATCCAGGCGATGGTCGCGCGCGCGAATATGGGCGCCGCGGCGAAGGTCACGAGCGCGGCGAGCCCGTTCATCTGGGCCAGGATGACCCACTTCGACAGGAGGACCAGGACGATTGCCACCACGCCGTGCGTGCCGAGGTGCGGGTCCTTCATGATGCCGCGCAGCTTTTCCTTCGGCCTCGCGCTCATGAGCGCGTCGAAGCTGTCGGCGAGACCGTCGAGGTGGAGCGCGCCGGTGACGGCCACGAGCATGATCACGCCCGCGAGCGCCGGCACGAACGGCCTCCAGAGGAGCGAAACCGTGCCGTAGGTGAGCGCCGCGGCCAGCCCCACGACGAAACCCGCGAGCGGCGCGTAGATCACGCCGCGCGCGAAGGTCCTCTCGTCGAAACGGACCGACGAGGGGACCGGGATGCGGGTGAGAAACTGTACCTGAACCAGGATCGTTCGAACTATGTTCACGGTCCTTCTCCTGTGAGAATGTTTTTCGGCATGCGGGATATGCCCGCGGACGGTCGCAAATCAGCCGCGGCCGCCGGCCGGGACCGCGCCGGCCGCGCGCGCGAGTATCACCTCGATCATGACCGGGTCGAACCCCACCGGCATGCCCAGCCGGAACGTCACGCCCGGGAAGGTTTCCGCGAGCGCGGAAAGCTTCGCGGGGATGTCCCTGTTGTAATGCGTGCCCTCGAACAGGATATAGGGCACGACCGTGACGTCGTCGGCGCCCTTTTCAACCAGCGACCGCACGACCTCGGCGAGACCGGGCTGCGACAGCTCCATGAAGGCCCCCTCCACGAGATCGTATATCCCCCTCTCGCGAACCGCGTCAACGATGCGTCCGAAGGCGCGCACGGGCCCGTCGGTCCTGCTTCCGTGCCCGAGAATGACGAGCGCCCTTAATGACATTGTGTCCACCGTTTCGTATGAAAAATCCCCGTGCGCCCACGGCCCGGGGACCCGTTGTGTTCCGCGTTCGAGTCGCCGGGGTGTCCCGGCTTGAACGCGTATCATGCGCGCACCCTTCGCGGCATTTGGCAAGGAAAAATTTACCGTTTTTTCGTTGCTTTTTTACGGGGATGCCCTCTCCCTGTGAGACGGGAAACGAAACGCATGGAATCATTCGATCACAACGGCCCGGTAATCACCGAGTTCATGGCCCTGGCCGAGGGCGACATGCTCCCGCGCGAGGGCGCCTCGTCCTTTTTCTATCACCATTCCGCGGACGGCGAGACCTACGTGCTCGCCGACGGAGGCGAGTTCCATTTCTTTTACCTGCACCACGACGACGTGATCCAGTCCGTCCTCGCGGGCGGCGGAAACTGGGACCTCCACAGGGACGGCTCCCGCCTGCTGGTTACGCTCATCGTCGGGACCATCGCCGACCCTTACACGATCATGTTCATCGTCGACCGGGCGCACGAGAGAAGCAGGCTCATCGCCGGGTACATGATCGCGGGCGGAGGGATCACCGTCAACTACCTGAACCTCCTCTACGGCGGGATCGTCAAGGAAAGGGGGATTCGCTACGACATCCCCGCGAAACAGCTCGATGCCATGCGCGCCTACCTCGCGGGCGACTGACCCGCCTCGGCCACGATGATGCCCATCCCCGGCGTGCGCCGGAGCTTTTTTTCTTTCAGGATATGCAGGCCGGCCGCCCGAAGCCACTCGATCACGGTGCGCGCGTCGTGGGGCGGGCCCGCGAGCGCGTTGAACAGTTCGAGCAGTATCAGGTCCTCGTTGAGCCCGAGCAGGCCCCCCGACGCGCGGTGTCCCAGGTGGTCCACGATCACCGCGCGGCCGCCCGGTGCGAGAGAGTCACACACCCTAGCAAGGAGTCCCGGCACCCCGCCGTCCGGGACGATCCTGAGCATGCTCGCCATCAGCACCATATCGTACCCGCCGCCGAAATCGTCGTCGAGGAAGTCCCCGGACAGGAACGTTATGCGCCCCTCCATGCCCTCCGCCGCGATGTTTCTTTCGGCGGACGCGCGCGCCTCGGGAAAATCGAACACGACCGCGGACAGCCCGGGGTTCCGCCGGCAGAACTCGACCGCGAAAAGCCCGTGACCGCCGCCGAGGTCGAGAAGGCGCGCGTCGCCGCGCCGGGTGCGCGCCGCCGCCGCCGCGGTCGGGGCGACCAGGCGCGCCGCGCATTCCTGGCCGCGGTGGTAGCGTTCCCACAGGGCCGGGTCTCCTTCGAACCAGTGCCACCCGACCTCCGCGGCCTTCTTCCCTGTGGCGATCGCCTCCGGGAGGTGCTTCCAGCGCTCCATCATGTCGGCGAACGAACCGAAGAGATCCGCGATCGGCAGGGGCGACGAGTCGAGCATCCAGCGGCGCGTCATGGCCGAGTTGCGGAAGCGGCCCCGCCGCGCGCGTACGTACCCGAGCCTCCCGAGCGCATCGAGCAGGAGCGCGACGCCCCGCTCGTCCGCGCCGCCGATGGCGCGCGCGAGCCCGGACGCGTCGAGCGGGCCCTTCCCGAGCGCGGAAAACACGCCCATGTCATGCGCGATGCGCACAACGTGGAACGCCATGCCCCCCATCATGTCGAGCAGGGGCCCGGGCGCCTTGTTCAATCGCCTGAACACCAGGCTGTCGAGTATGTTTACGGGAAGGGGCATATCACCTGCAACTCGTGAAGTACCATGGTAATCTTAAAACTTAAAATAGCGGCCGGTGAATCTATATATGTCTCTGATCTTTTTTCTTAATTCCTTCTGAACAATCCCTGGTCCGTGATAATTCTTGATCCTGGTTCGTATGTCACCAACTATTTCACTGCCCATCCCCTCACCGGATTTCAGTGCTTCGTTCAATTCACCGGCCAACTCATGATAATCGTTATCCGTCAATTCTTCAACCAGGATTTCAACATCTTTATAGAATGCAAATACGTCTTTATTCATATATACGACTCTAACTATTTTTTCCGGCAGGTGCGGGTTTACACCAATTCAACCGGATCATCACTTCATCCTTACCACCGAGAAGACCCCGAAATGGTCCGAGGGCTGCACACCCTCGTGGTATCCATCACAGCATACGACCGACGACACGACGCTCCCTGCGGGAAATTCGCGGTTGAGCAGGATAAAATCGATCCGCTCGCTCCTCTCGTCGTTAATGCTTCCCAGTTTCTCGTATAATGATTGGCCCTTTTTCGGGGCCGCGTCCAGGTAATGCTTCCGGATGTTGGAGTTCCTTGCCGCGTCCCAGGTGAATCCGTCCTCGCGCGACACCGAGGCGAAGGTGTCAATGTACCCCGCGGAAAACAGGCGCCGCATCTCGGGAGTCCCCGCGGTCCCGTTGAAGTCGCCCATCACTATCGCCTTTTTCCCCCGGGGGACCGATCCGGCCAGGTAGGACACGGTCGTATCCGCCTCGTCCCTCCTCCATCGGCAGTCGGCCTTCAGCGCCGCCCCGGCTTCTTCGAGCGCGGAGTCCGGGTAGTTCCCCTCTTTTTTCAGCAGCGCGAGCACGTCATGCGTGCGGGCGTCGTCGAGCGGCGACGCGTGCCAGTGCGTGTCGGCAATGTACACGTCCTCGCCGTTCACGCGAATTTTGCCCAGCAGTACCTGCGTGGCGTCTGTCGTGTGAAACGACATGTGGTTCCAGATGAAGCCGCCGCCGGAAAGCTGTTTCCTCCCCACCGAGGCAAGTGCCAGGTCCTTTTTCGCGAGTATGGCGTCGCCCTCCTTCAGGTTCCACGGCAGGCCCACGCGCCCGACGCGCACGCCCGACACGCCGACGTGGTACAGGTAATCGTAGCCGATCGCCGCCGCGAGCCTCTCGACATAGTCCGGCAGGAAGTTGGCCTCGTTGATCCCGATCACGTCGGGCGCGAGCCGTCTGATTTCCGCGACCAGCGCGCGGAACCTTTTCTCCCGAACCCGTTCTGGCTCGTACTCTCCCATGGAGAGCGTCCCCTTGTAATCGAGGCCGGACCACACGTTGATCGTCATCAGCCTGAGCCCGCTCCTCTCCGCCGGGGCCGTCACCCCGGCGCGCTGGCAGTTCGTGAAGCCGATGCAGATTATCGCGACGAGTAATACGACACGTGACAAGGCCTTCATGGCGGTACGCTCCTTGATTATGATTGAGACGGCTATTCGCAACCCGATAAATCCCCCTTTTATTTTTTGGGGATATACGGTACGTTGTATGCATGACTGACGGTTCCGTGCGACCCGACGCCCCCCCGGTGCCGGGGGCCATCGCGACCAGCATGGCATATCCCGAAGCAAACTTCAATACAAAATTGTCGGGCGGGATCGTGATCGATCTCGCGCGATGTGCGACACGGTTCAGAGAACCAGTTTCCTTCCCAGCTCGTCCGCCGCTTTCAATACCTCTTCGTTGCGCCCGATCTCTCCCGCTTCGAGGGCGCTCCCGTACACGATGCCGGTTATCCGGGCACCGACATACCTGAACGCGTCCTGGAAACATCGAATGGCGTTGACCGCCCCCGAGGCGTAGGGATCCTTGTCGCCGAAGGAGATGGCGATGCCGATTTTCTTGCTGAACGGGTTCTCTCCATACCTGGGCAGCGCGAAGCACCGGTCCATCCAGAGCTTGGTCTGCGTCGACATATTGAACCAGTGGACCGGCGTGGCGATCACCCAGGCGTCGGCCTTCGCGAGTGAATGATACACGTTCTGCATGTCGTCTTGAATGGCGCATCCCGCGGAGCCGGGTTTCTGGCACGCCCAGCAGGCCCTGCACGGCCGTATGTCCATCCCCTGGATGAACAGGGTCTCCACCCGGGCGCCCGCCGCTTCCGCGGCTGCGCCGATACGCATGGCCATCGCCGCGCTGTTCCCGTTCTTCCTGGGACTGCCGAGCATGATCACAACGCTTTTACCTTCGCTCTCTTTCGTCATCTTTTCACTCCTTGAATTACTTGTTGCGCGGCCCTTCGGCGTTAATCATCTTTTCGAACATCCCGTGCGTTTTTCTGCGCAGGCCGGTGACGGTTTCCCTTTCGCCGTCCGTCAGTCTTCTACCCTCAGCCCTGGCGCCGTCTTCAATCGCGTTGATGATCTCGTAGAGGGTGTACACCGTTCCCTCCCCCTTCAGCCGGCGCCCCCTGAGCTGCTCGACGTACTGGATAAACTCGTCCTCGGTCACCCGCTCCGTGTCGCCGCCGTGGCTGATGAAAACGTCCGCCCACAGGTTGTCGCCCGGGACATATCCCCCCGTTTCCCAGTCGAATTTCATCATTTCTACGCCGCCGTCCGCCGCGCGCTGTATTTTTACCGGACGGGTGCACACGATATGGTACTGGGGCAGTTCCATCTCCGACAGTATGTCCCGGTCCGATTCACGCAAGGCCTTCCGGACCCTTGCGAGTATATCCTCCGCCTTTGTCATGCCCTCCTCCTTCCCTGGCCCCGCATAAGAACTGCAGTCGGGCCGCGGACACTATGTCGCGACGAGACACGCCGCCCGCATTTCAACCAGGGCGGATAATTCATGCAACGCGGTACCGGTCAATCCGATGCATCCCCGCCCGTTGATCAGCACGTTAAATTCCGGATCGTCCCGGAACGCCGTTTCCGAAAACCTTGTGACGGAGAAACCGAGAATGTCCGGCCTTGCAGTCGGCGCTGACAGGGAAACAAGCGCGGTGATATCGCGATCCGTTTCATCCCCCTGTACATGCCCGACCAATCTATACACTGTCCGCGTGTAGCCTGAAAAGACCCGAAAACGGTATCGCGCGATCTCGGCATCGTCCAGGGCCACGAAACGACAGGGGCTGCCCGATTCGCCGCAGGGCATGCCCGATGCGTATTCCTTAAAAATTGTGACCAGACCGGCGGCCAGCTCCCGGTTCAGGCTGACGATGCCCGGGTTCACGTCAAGCAGGTTGAAATTTTCGGATTCCACGGCCTCGCAGCCGTAGAGATCGAACAGGTCGGCAAGGGATAAATATCCCGGATATACATGCACAAGGTCCGGATCGCTCCCGTCGGCGACGAGCCCGATGAACCTGTACGTCTCGTCGGCGGGAACAGGGGCCCGGCGTTCGCAGTCGGTATAAAACGCGTTTCTCGCGTCGTGCGCGACGGCCCCGGGAATGCAATACCCGCTGCGGGCCTCATCCGCAGACAGGCGGTACCATGAATTCGTCGATGGTCTCGGCACTGGCATCCGTCACCCCCGCTCGCCCCGGGAACCGGCCCCCCGGTACGAGGCTTAGATACGGCACGATGAAGGATATGATCATGCCGTGATATTTGCAATACAAAAAGATGCGCGGGCGATCGCTCGCCCGCGCGAGGCGGCGGAGACCTCCAGGCGCCGATGCGTGAAAAAAAATGAATTAATGCGTTGACAATTTGTTAATATGTATACAGTTATGATATATATTATTTATCCATGTACATTCATGGAGGGCCGGGGACCAAACGCCCGGCGCCATACCGGAGCGAGGGAATGGGCTTGAAGGCCGAACTGGGACTGGAAAAAGACTTCGCGTCGCCGCAGCTTGAGGCGATGCTGGGCATTTACTACACCGCCTCCATGATCAAGAAACGGGCCGACCTGCTGTTCGGGGCCTTCGGCCTCACCGACGTGCAGTACAATCTCATGAACCTGCTCCACTACGAAAGCGGCGACGCGGGCGGACTGAGCCAGGCGCAGCTCGGCAAGATGATGATGGTCAACCGCGCGAACGTGACCACCCTGGTCGACCGGATGGAAAAGGCCGGCCTGGTGGTCCGAACCATGCACGGCAGCGACCGCAGGCTCAAGATCGTCAAGATGACGCCGAAGGGCGAAAAGCTGTTCCGCAAGGTGAAACCGTACTACATCAAGCAGATCGGCATCGGAATGTCCTCCCTCGACGGGGCCGAGCT
Organism: uncultured Leptospirales bacterium; assembly: GCA_964423905.1. GTDB lineage: Bacteria > Spirochaetota > UBA4802 > UBA4802 > UBA5550 > CAYRGX01. Next base: position 10,121 of record CAYRGX010000041.1, read on the forward strand.
TGAATCGCTCGGACGCATGCTCGAAACGGTGCGGCGCAATATCAGGAGCGTAAAATGACCTGCAAGACGGGCGCGGCACATTCGCTTATGAATCAATTCCCGGAGTGCGCTCGCCCCCGGGGCTGACATATTTTTCAAGGAGTACGGTATGAAGACCAGAATCACAGAACTGTTCAAGATCAAGTATCCCATCGTCATGTCGGGGATGAGCTGGATAAGCACCCCCGAGATGGTCGCGGCGGTGTGCAACGCCGGGGGAATCGGGATACTCGCGACCGGACCGCTCAACCGGGAAACCACCAGGGCGGCCATCCATCGGATACGGGAGCTCACCAACAAGCCCTTCGCCTGCAACACGACACTCAAGTTTCCGGGCGCGAAGGAGAACGCCGAGGTGATGCTCGAGGAGAAGGTGCCCGTGATCAACTTCGCCCTGGGCAAGGGAGACTGGCTGTGCAGGGAGGCCCACAAGTACGGCGGCAAGGTCGTCGCCACCGTGGTCAGGGACAAGCACGCCCTGGCGGCGGAGGCCCAGGGTTGCGACGCGGTGATCGCGACGGGCCACGAGGCCGCCGGTCACGGGGAAGAGGTCACCACCATGCTCCTGATCCCCTCGATCGCGAACGTGCTGAAAATACCGGTGATCGCCGCGGGCGGCGTGGCGGACGGCCGGGGGCTGGCGGCCGCGCTCGCGCTCGGCGCCGAGGGGGTCGCCATGGGCACGCGCTTCATGGCCACGAAGGATAGCCCCCTGCACCAGAATTTCAAGGACCTGGCCCTGGAGAAGACCGTGTACGACACGCTCTTCTCCAAGCGCTTCGACGGCATATTCTGCCGCATCATGGACGCGCCGGGCGCGCGCAGGCAGATGAAGTCGGGGCTCGGCCCGGTCCAGCTCATGAAGGCGCTGCCCAACTCGCGCTTCATCGCGAAACAGATGCGCATGCCCTACCTTAAGATGTTCTTCGGCGTGTTATTATCGGGGTGGAGCACCTCGAAGCAGCTCGCCTACATGGCCAACGCGTTCGACATGATGAGCCGGGCGACCGAACAAGGCGACGTGAAAGACGGGATACTCCCCGTGGGCCAGAGCACCGGTCTCGTGGACGACCTTCCCTCGGTAAAGGAACTCCTTGACCGGATGGTCAAAGAAGCGGAGGATGTATCCAAATCGCTCGTGAAAAAGATGGCAAAATGAAACCGGACTTCCCGGCAACGGCGGAGAGAGAACCGCGACAGGTATCGCGCCTCTCCCCCGGAGCCGGGGCCCGCAAAGGAGGATAACCATGCCGATCACATTTACGAAGGAAAACAACACGGTGGCGCTGGTCACCATGGACATGGGGGAAAACAAGCACAACCCCGATTTCATCAACGGGATGCTCGCGGTCTTCGACCAGATCGAGGCGGACGAGTCGATGAAGGCCGTGGTGCTCCGCTCCAAAGAGGATAAATTCTGGTCCGTGGGCATCGACGTCGAGTGGATGGCGGGAATACTCGCCGCGAACAAAAGGCAGGAGGCCCGCGAGTTCCTCTACTCGCTCAACGCGCTCTCGAAACGGATGCTCACCTACCCGATGCCGATCGTCGGCGCCATCGGCGGGCACACCTTCGGGGACGGGGCGATGCTCGCGCTCTGCTGCGATTTCCGGTTCATGAAAACGGATCGGGGCTATTTCTGCTTCCCGGAGGTCGACATCAACATCCCGTTCATGCCCTCAATGCTCGAGATCATCAGGAAGGTCGTCCCGGTGTGGGTGGTGAAGGACATGCTCCTCACCGGTCGGAGGATCGGCGCGAAGGAGCTCGAGGAGCTCCACGTCGTGCAGAAGGCCTGCGCCAACGAGGAGGAGCTCATCAGGGAGTCGATCGCGTTCGCCTCGACGTTCGCCAAGCCGCGGGCCATCTTCGCCGAGCACAAGAGGAGACTTCACAAATCGGTCTTCGAACTCATGGAGCGGGAGGACCCGCTCTACATCGACCCGCTCAACGTGACCACGTAAGGGCAAGGACAGGTCCCCCGGCACCCAAAAAGACCCCGCCCTCCGGCGGGGTCTTTGTCATCGCTTCTTCGTTTCCTGCGGCCTGGATTTATCGTTCGTGCCGATGTACTCACTTCCCCACTGGCAGAGGTGTTCTAGCACGGGTTCCAGTTTTTTCCCGAGTTCCGTCATCGAGTATTCGACCTTCGGCGGGACCTCCGGGTATATCTTTCTGCGAATAATGTTTTTTTCCTCGAGCTCCCGGAGCTGCTGCGTAAGCATTTTCTGGGTAATTCCCGGGATGAGCTTTTTCAGCTCGCCGAAGCGCTTCGTTCCCTGGAGGAGATTGTAGATAATGAATATCTTCCATTTTCCCCCGATGGTGCTGACCGCGGCCTCGACCGGACATGAAATGGTCTTTTTCATCGTTGCCTCCGTCCAGTTTCCGTCCGGACCCAGTCGAGCGACGGATTGCCCGTATGTATCCGGTAAACAGCTCCATACGTCAAGCAAATAGGCTTATAGTATATAAAAGGTAACTACGATACAATAAAGTACCTACTTGACTAAATGTACTATATATAATATATTTAACTATTATATAAATAGCAATATCAAGAGAGTAAAAATCATGAATAGCGTAAAAATCAGCGTAGACGCGTGCAAGAAGTGCGGCATGTGCATCCTGGAGTGCCCGATGACCGTACTGCAGGCCGATCCCCAAAAAATTCCCGGGATGGTCCCGGGCGGCGACGAGGCGTGCAACCGGTGCGGTCACTGCGAGGCGATATGCCCGCACCAGGCGATCCGCCTTGAAGACGCCGGGCTTGAGAAGGGCGCATCCGTCATGAATGAAAAAATCACGAAGGAGCAGATGAACCACCACATCCAGACCAGGAGGTCCATCAGGAAATACAGGGACAGGCCCGTCGATAAAGCGGTCATCGAGGAGATAATGGACGCGGTCCGGTACGCCCCGTCCGCGATGAACTCGCAGATCGTCAGGTGGATGATCATCCACGACGCACGCGAGGTGAAGAAACTGACGGACGAACTGTTCATATGGATGAAAAGCGTTTCGCGGGAAAAATCGCACAGCACGCCCTTTTTCAGCATGCTGGCGGAAGAAAAACTCGACGTTTCGATGCTGGAGAGCGCATGGAAGAACGGGTTCAACCCGATTTTTTACAACGCACCCCATGTCGCCATAGCCTACACCCGCAGGGACATGCCGACCGCGATGCTCGATTCCGCGATATCGCTGTCGTATCTGGACATGACATTGCCCGCGTACAATCTCGGGGCATGCTGGGCCGGCTTCTTTCAGATAATCGCGATGAGTTACCCGGAACTCGTTCTGAAACTGGGCTTGCCCGGCGACCATATGATTACCGGTGCATTGATGTTCGGATATCCGGGCGTGAAATATCCGAATATTCCCAAAAGAAACAGGGCCAGCATACTCTGGAAATGACCTTCGACCGGACATGAAAACAGGAGGAATTATGAAAGTAATCGGATTTGTCAGCAGCCCCCGCAAGGACGGCAATACCGCGTTTATGGTGGGCAAGATACTTGAGGGGGCCCGTGAACGCGGCGCGGAAACGCGATCGTATCATCTCAACGATCTTTCGATCAAACCGTGCCAGAGCTGTTACGGCTGCAAGGACGGGGACCTGAAATGCAGGCTGAAAGACGACATGCAGACGCTCTACGAAGAAATAGAAAAGGCCGACGCACTCGTGCTCGGATCGCCGGTATACATGTGGCAGATGAGCGCGCAGGCCAAGACGTTCACGGACAGGCTCTTCGCCCGCTTCAATCCCAGGACGCAGGAAGAAAACGCGAAAAAAAAGATGGTCCTGGCGTTCACGCACGACAACCCGGATTCCGGCATGTTCCAATCGTATTTCCATTACACGGAAAACATGTTCCGGTTTCTCGGGTTCAAGGTCGGGGGCGTGTTCGCCGCGGGGGGTACCAGGGTCAATCCCCTGGCAGCACGAACGCATGAACATGCCGGGATGAAAGCCATAGGTTATTCGCTCGTCCAATAGAAATGCTCACGCACGGCCGCGTCCCGGGTTTCGCTCACAGCTTCACCGCGAGGTGCGGCAGGGGCGAGCGTACGCCGTGCGCGCGGCCGATGCCGAGCCGGCTCTGGACCGCGGACACGAACTCGCTTTCCGATTCGCACCGCACGATCTTTCCGTTCTCGGTGAAGCGGTAATCGCCCTCCGTCAGGTCGAGGCAGGTCACCACCAGGGTCCGTTCGGCTGCGTCGCGGACGTAGCCGTCCCTGCCGATCGCATAACGCAGCAGGTCGATGTCCAGGAGGGACTTCCTGAAGGCCCCCTGGTACGAGGGGACCTCGTTCTTTTCCGCGGGGTTCGCCCGGATGGAATGGGGGATATCCTCGTTCGTCATGGGGCCGTTTCCGTGGCGGGTCTGGTAGGCGCGCGTCACCAGGTACAGGGCCGGCGCGTACCCCATGGCCAGGATGCTCGCCGAGCCCGTGTCCGACCGCGTCACGTGCGGGAAGAAACCGATGCGCCGGTCCAGGAGCAGGCCCTGCGATCCCTCGAAGATCACGCTCCCCGCCCCCCGGACGACGTCCTCGCTACCCGGGCCGATGCTTTCGTGTCCTGTGATGATCGCGGCCGCCTCGAAGAAATCGTCGACGTGCGCGTCGATGCCGTAGTACCGGCGGATAAGATCCATTTTGATTTTCAAAACCGGGGGATGAAAGAGATCTCCGTATAAAAGGGAGTGGCCGTTTTCCTCGCGCTCCCACGTGGCGCCGACGCCCACGCCGCAGCTCCCGTGCCCGGTCCTGGTTTCGGCCTCCCTGTTGTGCAGGATGTCGTAAGGCGTGGTCACCGGGCACCGGTGATCGATGTAGAGGCGCGGTCGCACCCCCGCGTCACCCAGAACGCGGAACTCGTTGAGGACGCCCACGGGATCCAGTGTGCAGAATCGCGACCAGAACGTGGGAGCGCCCCGCAGGGAGCCGCTGCCGAAATTGGAAAACACATGGGAGGTCCCGTCCTCCCTCCAGACCGTGTGGCCGGCCTGCTGCCCTCCCGAGAAGCGGACGACGAGCGGGTCGTCGGCCTGCGAGACCAGGAGATCGGTGACCAGGCCCTTGCCCTCGTCTCCGAACCCGAGGCCGATCACCGCGGCGCAATTCACAGGAGGATTCGCCTCTTCTCTTCGGGATCGTCTTTACCGGACGCGGCCGGTCCCCTGCCCTGGGGCGTTTCCTTGACGACCTTCTGCGCGATGATGCCGGACACGTCCTCGTGGCGTTTCGCTACGATCAGGTTCTCGTGCAGCAGCTGTTTCCACCCGTCGATGACCGTCTGCCTGCTGCCCGACTGCGTTTCCTGGATGTGTATGTGGCAGACGTTGTAGCGCTCACGCGCCCTGTTGAAGAGCTTCTCCGCGGTGAAGTCCTCGTACTGCCCGTCGCCCATTAATCCCTTCAGCGCCGCGGCGGGGACCGCTTTCAGGACGGGCTCGTCGCCGATGGTGAACAGGAACCCCTTCCGCTTCCGCTTCTCCCAGCAGTCGATGGAGGTATGATAGGCCGCGAAGTACCATGCCAGGAGATAGCTCTCCCCCTCGTTCCCGCCGCCGCCGCCCTCGAGGTACACGTCGGTGAGCCACTTGTCGAGGAGCTCGTCGCTCGATTCGAACTGCCCCACCTGCAGGGGCGCGCGGTCGCATTCGTGGTCGCCGATGCCGAGAAAGAGAATCTGCGGGTTGGGAACGCCGCCCTTGATGATGCTGTCGACGATGTGCGGAAGGCCCTCCTTCACCAGGTAATGCGGCACCGATCCCATGGAGCCCGTGACGTCGAGCGCGATGATGATCGACAGGCTTTCGGGGTGCTCGGCCGAATCGCGGGACTCGCGGACCCTGATCCCGTGCGGGTTCATGGCGTTGTTGATGGATTGCTGCGTGAAGATCTCCCTGGCCGACTTGCTGGTGTATCCCTTCGCCTCGGCCCGGACGAGCCTGGACTCGTACGAATAGCTTCCGTATCCCATCACTTTCCTCCGAACAGGTAGTCGTAGCGCCTGCGCGCGATCTCGAGCTCGATCTCGGCCTCGCGGATCTTGATGCCGAGGTTGATGTCTTTTTTCACATACTCGGTCGAATTGAAGTCGCTGGCCAGGATGAGGCTCTGCGCGTTGTCCGGGGAGAGATCCAGCATGTTCTCCTGGTCGCGTTTCATCTTCTTGATCGAAAGCTCGATGTCCTCGATGGTGCGCTTGTACACGATCTCGGTGTCCTCGGCGATCGCCGTGGCGCGGTCCTCTCGGATTTGCTTGTTGTTTCTCTTCAGCGACGATATGAATGCGCCGTTCATTTCTTCTTCCATAAATGTTCTCCTTTTGCGGTGGAGGGCCCCGGTCCGGGGTATGTCCCTTTTTATCGATTGATGAATCCTACCACAGGGGGGGCGATTAATCAAGGATAAAAAACGAACGGCCGCCCCTCCCGGGACAGCCGTTCGTTCAAATATGAGGATATACCGGCGCCGCGGCAGGTCATTTCTCAACGAATTCGCCGTTCTCCCAGATGCCTTCGAGCATCAGCCTGCCGTTGGGAAGTCTCTTGACTCGGGGGCCAGGTGGCAGGAGACCGTACGGGCAGGTCAATTTGCCACGGCCATGACGTTCGCCGTCTTTGAATTGTCCCTCGTACACATCCTGGTTATCGTTCAAGCGTTCTACCCTGTACCCGTTATACCTGTCGTCTGCCCATGCGCCGGTATAGGAATCGCCATTCGCAAATTTTTTTGTACCCTGTCCGTACGCTTTTCCGTCCCTGGTCATGCCGGTGTATGAATCGCCATTGGCCCAGGTATAGGTCCCCATGCCGTTTGTCTTGCCGTTCGCCCACGCGCCATTATAGCTGTCACCATTTGGCCATTTCTGTGAGCCCTGCCCGTGCCTTTTACCGTTTACAAACTGGCCGGTGTATATCCCGCCGTTGCTGAACTCTTTCGTTCCCTTCCCGTTCACGCAGTTGCCGGACTGGCATGTGCCGTCGCTTTGCGCAAAGGCCGTCGCCCCGGTCAGAACAAAGGCCAGTACGATGCCGCAAATTGAAATCAACGCCTTTTTCATTCGTTTCCTCTCATGAAGTATTTGATGATTGAGATTGTGGTGGTGGATATATCCATTCACATAGCAATCCCGATTATTCTATAATAGTGCCATCCCGGCGACAATCACTTTTTCTCCATACGGCGACATCCCTCATGACATGAAAGGCTTTTTACTGCTGGACATATCCCCCTTCTTCCCTTTGCGTTGAAGAGACAGCACAGGAGGCGCCATGAAGACCATCATCTACTACTATACCGGGACCGGCAACTCGCTCTGGACCGCGGACCTTTTCGCCGCGGGCCTCGGCGGCGCGGAGGTGCGCGCCATGCACCGGGAGCGGGGCGCGGTCAGACCGGAGGCGGACGCGGTGGGCCTGGTCTTCCCGGTGCACATGTGGGGCGTTCCCGCGCCGGTGCTCGATTTCATCGCGCGGCTGGAATGCGCGCCGGACACCTACGTCTTCGCCGCGGGGGTGAACGCGGGCCAGGTTTCGCGGACGCTCGTCCAGCTCGCGAAAGTTGTGCGCGCGAAAGGGTTGACGCTCGCCGCGGGATACGACGTGGTCCTGCCGAGCAACTACATTCCCTGGGGCGGGCCCGGTCCCGCGGAAAAGCTCGAGAAGCTCTTCGCCGGCGCGAAAGAAAAGATCGCCGCGGCGGCGGCGCGCATCGCGCGGCGCGAAAAGGGCCCCGTGGAAAAGGGCCCCCTGTGGCAGCGGATCGCGTTTACCGCGCTCTACAGGCTGACCTTCGACAAGATACCGAAAATGGACCGCGACTTCTGGGTGGATGATAAATGCAATTCCTGCGGGACCTGCCGCAAGGTGTGCCCGGCGGGCAATATCGAGATGGCCGACGGCAGGCCCTCGTGGCTCCACCGGTGCGAGCAGTGCCTCGCGTGCATCCAGTGGTGCCCGAAGGAGGCCATCCAGTACGGAAAAAAGACACCCGCGTACGAGCGGTACCACAACCCGGGGATCAAGCTCCCGCGCGTGATCGTGCGCGAGGGCTGAGCCTCACTTCGCCGGGATATCGAACACCTTCGCGAGCTTCGCGTGGGTGAATTTCCTCCCGCCCGAGGCGTAATCCGCCACGATCTGCCCGCTCCCCTTCGCGAGCCAGCGGTAGATGACGAGCCCCTCGAGTCCCACGGGCCCGCGCGCGTGGAGCTTGCCCGTGCTGATGCCCACCTCCGCGCCGAGCCCGTAGCGGTACCCGTCGCTGAAGCGCGTGCTGCAGTTCCAGAACACGTCCGCCGAGTCCACGAGCGCCATGAAGCGCCTGGCGGCCGCGGGGTCTTCGGTGACGATGGCGTCGGTGTGGCCCGAGCCCCACGCGTTGATGTGGTCCACGGCCTGGTCCACGCCGTCGACGATTTTTATCGAGAGTATGTAATCCAGGTACTCGGTGCCCCAATCGGCGTCGACCGCGGGCTTTACCGGTATGATCTTCGCCGTGCGGGGGCACCCGCGGAGCTCCACCTTCTGGCGGTCGAGGCTCTCCTTCAGGGGAGGGAGCACGCGCTCCGCGGCGGCCGCGTGCACCAGCAGCGTCTCGACGGCGTTGCACACGGCCACGTACTGGCACTTGGAGTCGGTCACGATCGACACGGCCATGTCCGTGTCCGCGGCGGCGTCCACGTACACGTGGCAGAGCCCGTCCGCGTGTCCCATCACCGCGATGTTGGTGTTGTTCATGATGTGGCGCACGAACTCGTTCGAGCCGCGGGGAATAATGAGGTCGATATCCCCCTCCATGGCGAGCATCTCGCCGACCTCGGCGCGCGTCTCGAGGAGGTTTATCCACCCTTCGGGCATGCCCGAGGCCGCCGTGGCCTCCGCGATGACCCGCGCCAGGACGCGGTTCGTGTTCGCGGCCTCGCTCCCGCCCTTCAGGAGCACGGCGTTGCCGCTCTTGAGGCAAAGCGACGATATCTGCACCAGCGCGTCGGGACGCGATTCGAATATCACTCCAATCACCCCGATCGGACAGCTCACGCGGTAGAGCTCGAACCCCTTGTCCATTTCCACCGCCGAAAGCGTGACCCCCGAGGGATCGGGGAGGGAGATCAGGCTCTCGATGCCCGCCACCGAGTCGCCAAGCTTCGCGGCGTCGAAGGCGAGCCTCTTCATGAGGGGCATGGCAAGCCCGCCCTTCGAGCCTTCGGCGAGGTCCCGCGCGTTGGCTGCGATGATTTCGTCGGCGTGCGTCTGCAGCGCCTTCGCGACCGCCGCGAGCGCCGCGTTCTTCGAGGCGGTGTCCGCCGCCGCGAGCACGCGCGACGCCCTGCGGGCCCACTTTGCCATGTCTTCGATTTTCATTTCACTGTCCCCCGTAGATGACCTGTCCCGGCCATGTTCCGCGGCCGTTCGCCGCGGTCAACCGCAATATCCCCCGCCCGCGCGCGGATCATTTTCTCGGGCCGGGCGCCTTTTCCCTGAAGGTGAGATGGTACTGCACCATGTCGCCCTCGAACCGCTTTTTTATGATATGTCCCGCCCTCTCCGCGTGCCGGCAGAGATAGATCATGGCCTTGTTCTCGAGGAGAACGTCCACGGTGAAGCCCGAGAAGCCCCTGCCCAGCGCGATGGAAATCATGTAGTCGAGGAGCATGTCCCCGATGCCCTGGTTCTGCCACTCGTCGCGGACCGCGATGGAGAAGTTCACGTAGTCGGAGTCCTCCACGAAATAACGCGCGATGCCGATCAGCGTTTCCCGCGCTCCCTTCTTTTCGACCGCGAGGATGGCCATCTGCTTCTGGTAATCGATGACCACGAGCTTCTGGAGCTCCTCGTGGGGGAGCTCCTTCTTGACCGACACGAAGCGGTTGTAGATGCTCCTCTCCGAGAGTGAATACTTGAACTCCTTGAGCAGGGGTTCGTCGTTGAATTTCAGCGGCCGAAGGAAGAGGTCGATCCCGTACTTCGTCTTGCGGTGCGCCTCCAGGCTTTCCGGGTACTCCCCGCTCCTGCCGGTGTAGAATATCTGGTCCTGGTAGATCAGGTTGTGCTTCTTGGCCTCCTCGACCAGCCACTGCCGGAACGAGGGATGCGCGATCCCGATGAGTGACATCGCGCGCTCGCGCATGTTCTTCCCGGCCAGGTTCGCCACGCCGTACTCGGTGACCACGTACTGGACGTCCCCCCTGTTGAGGGACACGCCCTCCCCGCTCTCCAGGAACGGAACGATGCGGGAGACTGTGCCCCCGCGCGCGGTGCTCTTCAGCGCGAGGATCGACTTTCCGTCCTCGGCGAGTCCCGCGCCCCTGGCGAAATCGGCCAGGCCGCCCAGCCCGCTGAAAAAGGTCCTGCCGATGGATTCCGCGGTGACCTGCCCGGTGAGGTCCACGGTGAGCACTCCGTTCACGGAGACCATGTTCCCGTGGCGGGAGATGATTCCGTGGTTGTTGGTGTAATCGGCGCTCCTGAGCTCGACCGCGGGGTTGTCGTGCAGGAACTCGTAGGTGGAGATGTCCCCGGTGCACACGGTCGCCACGGTCTTTCCCGCGTCGAACGACTTCATCGAGTTGTCCACGGCCCCGCACCGGATGAGTTCGACCAATCCGTGGCTCAGCAGCTCGGTGTGGATGCCAAGGTGCTTCTTTCCGGCAAGGTGCTCGATGCAGGACTGCGCGGTGATGCCGTGCCCCACGTGGATGGTGCTCCCGTCGTCGATGAGCCCCGCCACGTTGGCGCCGATTTTGCGGCGCGTTTCATCGGCGGGGGGATATACGAATTCGTACAGCGGCTCGTCCCGATGCACGAAGTAGTCGACCCTGTCCGGGGAAATCACGGCATCGCCGCGGACGAACGGCATGTGCGCGTTCACCTGCGCGACCACGAGCGACGCGCAGTCCACCGCGGTGCGCGTGATGTCCACGCTGATCCCCAGGCTCAGGTTCCCGTCCGCGTCGGGGAGCGACGTCTGGACGAGGGCCACGTCGACCGGGATGATACGGTGGCGGAAGAATTTGGGGATATTCGAGAGGAACACGGCGTTGTAATCGCCGGCGCCCCGGTTCACCGCGCTCCTTGAGCTCTCCCTGATGGAAAAGCAGTGCTGGCGGAAGGTGCGCTCGATCTTCTCGGCGTGGTACTGCTCGAGGCCGAACACCAGGATGACGTACATCTCGGAGTCGAACACGGCCTTGGGATTCGCCTCGGAAAAATCGAGGAGCGCGTTAAGCAGGTGGCGGGGCTGGCCGCACCCGGTGCCCACGACGATGCGGCTGGCGGGGCGCATGCGCGCGAAGATCTCCTCCTCGGGGAGGAACTTATCCGCGTACCGTGAGCGGAAATCCCGCATACGGGCGGCCGATTCATGTGATGCGGCCCGGATGGACACGTCGTATCAATCCTCCACCTTTGCCCCGTGCTGTATGAGATAATGCATGATCCTTGCCATGTCGTCGACCGGCGCGACCTGGGAGAGGGCCGGCCTTCCCTCGAAATCATTCAGGTTCATGTCAGCGCCATTCTCGACGATAAGCCGGACGATCCCGAAGCTGCCCTTGTTGCACGCGGCGATGAGCGGGGTCTTCCCCAGGGCGTTCCTGGCGTTGATGTCGACGTCGTGCTTCAGGCTGTCCCTGACGAGGGATATATCCCCCGCCTCTATTCCCCGGAAAAGCTCGTCGGTGAAATACTTCTTCTCGTCGATCCCCTCTTCCCTGATTTTAACCAGGCAGCGCGCGCGAAGGTCCTCGAGGGACCTCAGGTATCGCTGTTTCATGGGGCTGATGGAGGTCTTCACGCCGCCGATTTCCTCCTCGATGAGATACCTGGTTTTCACGTAGTCCCGCTTCTCGATGCGCGCGCGGTACCGCTCGATGTTCTCCCGGTAGCGCCGCTCGACCCTCAGTCCGCCGACGATCACGACCGCGGCGATGGTCGCGACCAGCGCGCCCGCGACGAGCGCCATTTTACCCCGGGACATGTGCGTAAACCTCCAACGGCGGACCGGACCGCGTACGCTTCCCGGTCCCCCCTCATTCCGCGGCGTTATGCCGCGAGATATAAAACCGGGCACGAACGGCCCCGGATGGCAAATACTTTTTGGCGAAAAATCCGCGGGCGGTCCCGATGCCGACCGATAGCGGGCCGCGTCAGACGCGCAGCATGGCTACGTAATGGAGGCCGGCCCCGAGCAGGATGAACAGGTGGAATATCTCGTGGAAGCCGAAGAAACCCGGCGCGGGATCGGGCCTTTTCAGCGCGTAGATGACCGCGCCCGCGGTGAACGCGGCGCCGCCGGCCATGAACAGGGCGAAGATCGTCCCGGGCATCGTGCTGACGAAAATGTGCATCGGCGCCACCGCGATCCATCCCATGAGTACGTAAATGCCGGTGGAAACGACACGCGGCGCGGACAGGTAAAAGAATTTGAAGAAGACCCCGAATAGCACGAGCCCCCACTGCGCGGAGAGGATCGCCACGCGCCACGCCCCGTCCAGGTAGAACCAGCAGGGCGGCGTGTACGTGCCGGCGATCATGAAGAAAATCGCGGTATGGTCGAGTTTTCTGTAAAATGATTCCCCGTCGTCGGTCCTTTTGGACGCATGGTAGAGCGCGCTTGCCGAGAACAGGAACACCGTGCCGGCGCCGTAAACGAGCATCAGGAGCAGTTTCACGGGATCCCACGCGCTGCGCGCGGCGAGGTACGCCGTGCCCGCGGCCGCGGCGAGCGCGCCCAAAAGATGCGTGTAAAACGATACCCGTTCCCCCGGTAGAACCATCCCCTTTTCCCCGACCCGTCATAAATGCCGATCCCCGGTAAAAAGTCAAGGAGGTTCGTCGTCTGCCCGAACACGGCTGCGCGCTTTTTTATTGCGCGGCACAATGCATCATGCTATTCTGGCACCCGTTTCGATGAAACGGGGGTACATAATGAAGAAGAAGGACACCGACGCGCGCGGGACCGCCCTGGTCGTGGAGGGCGGGGGAATGAGGGGGATATTCGCGGCGGGGGTGCTGGACGTTTTCATGGAGAGGGGATTCGATCCCTTCGACCTGTTCATCGGCGTGTCGGCGGGGGCGTGCAACCTCGCCTCGCACCTGGCGGCGCAGCACGGGAGGAACTTCCGAATCTACACGCGCATCATGACCCGCCCCGATTTCATCAGCGCGAAAAAATTTCTGCGCGGCGGGCACTATATGGACCTGGACTACCTGTGGGACGCCATCGACGCCGAGGACCCGCTGGACATACCCGCGATCGTACGCGGCCGGCGCGATTACCTGATCACGGCGACCAGCGTCGAGCGCGCGGCCCCCGTGTACATCGCGCCGACCGCCGGGAACTGCAACGACAGCCTGAAGGCGTCGAGCTCCATCCCCCTGCTCTACCGCCGCTTCATCACGGTGAACGGGGAGGCCCTCGTGGACGGCGGCGTTTCGGACCCGCTTCCAGCCCGGGAGGCGCGACGGCGCGGTGCGCGGACGATCGTCGTGATACGCACCAGGCCCGCCGCGTACGTGAAGAAGAAGGGCATCGAGAACCGCGTGTCGTCGCTCGCGACGGGAAGGCACCCCGCGCTGTCGCGGGCCATCCTCGGGCAGGCCGGGACCTACGGGAGTTGCATGGACTTCATTCTTTCGCCTCCCGCGGACACGCGCATATTCCAGGTCGCGCCCGCCGACGCGCTCGCCACGGGCAGGACCACACAGGACGTGCGCACGCTCACGGCGGACTACGAGCTCGGCAGGAAACTGGGCGACGGTTTCATCGATCGGTGGGAGGGCCGGGGGTAGCGGTCACACGGGCCCGGGCCGCCCGGGCACGGCATGCCTCGCGCGGTCCGATTCGTTCGCGAGCGCGGCGTACTTTCTGAAGCGTTCCCACCCCGAATCGTCCACGATCTTCCATGGGCCCTTCCCCCGCACCGACTCCACGAATTCCCGCTTGCGGTGCGCGAGGGCCCCACGCACGGACAGCACCGACGTCAGGAGGATGAAGGATATGACCGCCGCCACGGCGAGCGCGTTCCGGAACGGGCCGCCCGGGCCGGCGTCCCCGCCGAGCTTTCCGAATACCACGGCGAGCCCGTACACGAGGGCGAAGACCGCCGCGACGATCATCGCGGAGATCGCCCCGTTTCGGAGCCACGCGCGGTCGGCCAGGATTTTCCCCGCGCCGATTTCGAGCGTGTGGTCCATCACGCTGTCGAGGTCGAATCGAATCCTCCTCGCCATGCGGGACGACGTCTCGAGCGGTATTTCCACGGTGACCGTGGCCAGGCTTTTGAATGCCAGTTTCATGACTGAATCTCCTTGCGTGTCACGGTATGACCGATCCAATGATCGGGGCCGGAAGCGACCGCGTTCACTGACGGATTATATGACAGGGCTCGTCGCCGCCGGCGAACACCTCCCCCGCGTCATCGTCAGTCCACCCGCACTTGACCTTCAGGCAGTTCATCCTGGCGTTTTCGCACCGGGTAAAGCATTCGCCGTCGTTGCCGCACCTTTTGTTGCACAGCTTCATCGCCGGGCAGCACTTGAGCCTCATGCAGGTCATTTTCTCGTCCGAAACGCCCCGGAGGGGAGCCTGCATGACCACGCACAGTGCGAGAACTATCCCGAGCGCCGAGACAAGCATCTTTCCCATGGGTCCTCAATGGCATGTATCAGGATAACGCATCCTGCGCACGGGAACACGCTTTTGTAAAGCCATTTTACCCCGGACCGCCATTAAAACTGACGGCAAAAAATGGCTTTACATATCCCCCATGAAAAGAAAAGATCGCGTCAACCTTACGGCGCGGGACCCCTTCATGCGGGCGCGCGCCCCGGGGCCGACAAACACAAACGTGTCCCGGTAAACGGCGATGGAGGTGCGCCCATGAATCCCGTCAAGACAGCCCTCGCGAAGGCGATGGTGCGCCGCAGCGCGGCCAGATCCGATTTCGACCCGGACGCCGCGGAAAGGAACCTCGAAGTCGATCGTTCCGTACCCGAGTACAACAACAGCTATTATTTCTCGTTCATCGGCGACGAAAAGGCCGCGGTGATCACCCGGCTTGCCGGCCGCGGCAACGGGGCCTTCGAGCTCTGGTTCTCGGCGCACGTGCCCGGCCAGGGCCTTTTCTCGGTCCCGGAAACGGCGCAGGCGGATATAGTGTCCTTCGAATCGGCGCCGCTGTCCATGGAATGCGTCGAGCCGCAGCGCACATGGAGGCTCGTATACGAGGGGCCGGTGCTCAACGAGAAGGGGAAGACCGTCGACGCGGAGTTCCGCGCGGAGCTTCACTCGGAGTATCCCATATTCCACTTCACCAACGACATGAACCCGGCCCCCATGGCCGCGGCGATTGCCGGTGAAAAATGGAGCGGCGATTTCTTCCGTACCCTTGCGCGCATGCACCAGCACCACTACGAGCAGGGCGGCGAGGCGCGCATGCTGCTGAACATCGGCAGGTCGAAGCTCAGGCTCACGGCGGGCTTCTTCCGGGACCACTCCTTCGGTCCGCGCTCGTGGAACGCGATGGACCGCCACATCTGGCTGTCCGGCAGGCTTTCCAACGGCGACGTGTTCAACCTGAGCCTTCCAGAATATCCCTTCATAAAGATACGCGCGGGCTTCTACGGGAGCGGGGGTACGTACCGCTCCGTGGTGGCATCGACCCCGTTCCTGGGGATCGTCCCCGACCGCGGCCCCGCGGTCCGCTTTGAATTTCACATAACTCTAGACGACGGGCGCGGGCTCACCGGGCGCTGCGTGCGCGGCCCGGGATTCTCGTGGCTCATGGAGGGAGTCTACAGGGTGCACGAATGGATTTCCGATTTCGAGATTGACGGCGTGCGGGGATACGGCATTTGCGAGTTCGGCTACAACGTGAAGAGGTTCGACCATGGCTTCTGACAACCATGAGACGATGCGGGGACTTGCGCCCCTGTCCGCGGCGCCCGACGGGACGTGCGGCGGCAAGGCCGCGGGACTGAAGGGGTTGATCCGCGCGGGGCTTCCCGTGCCGGACGGCTTCGTGGTGATCGATGCCGGGCGCGTCCCGGCCGAAGAAATCCTCCGCGCGGCCAGGGCGCTTGGCGGCGGCCCGTTCGCGGTGCGTTCCTCGGCGTCGGACGAGGACGGCGCGGGCGCGTCCTTCGCGGGCCAGTACCGCACCTTTCTCGACGTGCGTGGCGACGACGCCCTGCTCCGCGCCGTGCGGGACTGCGCCGATTCCGCCGCCGAGGGCCGCGCAGCGGCCTATCGCGACGCGTTCGCCGGCGGCGCACGCGCGTCATCCTCCGGGATCCCGGTCGTGGTCCAGAAGATGGTCCCCGCGGCCTATGCCGGTGTCGCGTTCACCGCGGACCCGGTCACCGGCGACCGCGGCCACATCGCCGTCGAGGCCGCGGAGGGAGTCGGCGAAAAGGTCGTCGGGGGGGAGACGGTCGCATGGTCGTACCGCGTAACGCGGGAGACCGGTGCGCCCGCACCGGGGGGCGCGCGGGGACTCCCGGGGCATATCCTGAAAAAAATCGCGGACGGCGCGCTCGCCGCGGAGGCCTCCTTCGGCATGCCCCTGGACCTCGAGTGGGCCGCGGACGATCGCGGCGACGTGTACTGGCTGCAGGCGCGGCCCATCACCACGCTGGGCGGCCCCGACATCAACGAATTCGACCACCCGGCGCGTCCGGACCAGTTCTTCACCCTCGCGAACATCGGCGAGATGATGCCGGGCGCGGTGAGCACGCTCACGCTCGATGTGTTCGGCGACGCCATCGATTTCTGCATACGCCATTTCTACAAAAAAGCCGGGGCGATCCGCCGCGCCGACCGCGGCGAGCGCTTCGTGGTGAGCTTCTACGGACACCTTTTCATGAACATGGGGCTCATGTTCAAGATGACAGACCTGGTGCTGGTATCGGACAGGGAGAGCTTCTACCGCAACCTCCTGGGCCGCAACCTGGAGGACGGTCCCGCCGTACAGACCGCCCCCCTCGCCTTGCGGCTGTTCAACACCCTGCGCTTCGCGCGCTATATCTCGCGCTTCCGCGCGTACCGGAAAAAAATCGAGCGCGCGGCGGTGCGCTTCGATATCCCGCTCGCCACGGACGACCCGGCGGCGCTCTACCGCGACATCGACCACTCGAAGGGCCTTCTCGACATGGCCTATGCCTGGCACCTGGGCGTGAGCACGCATTCCGGCGTCATGAACGGCATACTGCTCGAAATACTGCGGCGCGGGGGCAGCCCGGTCGGGGACTTCGACGGGCACCTGGCCGCGCTCCTCTCCGACATCGAGGGGATCGAGAGCGCGGCGGCCCTGCGGTCGCTCGAGGAAATCGCGGCGCTCATAAGGGCGGACGTTCCCGGACCGGAGGAGTTCGCGCGGCTCGATCCCGAACGCGCGCTCGAATGGCTCCGCTCGCCGGGCAGCGGCGCCGCGGGAGAGGCCTTCGGCCGGTTCCTTGCGCGCCACGGGCACCGCTGCATCCGCGAGGCCGAGTTCCGCGTCAAGGACTGGGGCGAGGACCCCCTCTCGCTCATGCCCACGCTGCAAAAACTCGCCGCGGACGGGATCAGGGAACGCCCGCGCGGGGGAGACGGCGCGGCCGACGCGCTGTTCGCGCGATATCCATCCATAAACCGCCGCGCCTTCAACTGGGCCATCCGGCACGCGCGCACGGGCGTGTGGAACCGCGAGCATACCAAATCGCTGGTTATAAAAATCCAGGGGAGATTCAGGCACGCGTACCGGCGGCTGGCGCGGCTCCTCGTCGACCGCTGCGTACTGCCCGACGAGGACCTCGTCTTCTTCTTCACCCACGCCGAGCTCGGGCGCCTCGTCCGCGGCGGCGATCCAGAGCTCGTCCGTCGCGCGATCAGGCGCCGCAGGCTGTTGCCCGAGCAGGCGGCGCTCCGGTTCCCGGACGTTTTCCGCGGCGCGCCGGTGCCGCTGACCGCCGCGTCGACGCCTGCCGGGGACTCGGCAGTGCTCGCGGGACGGCCCGTCAGCGCCGGCGTCGTCCGGGGCCCCGCGCGTCTTGTCCGGTCGCGCGAGGACGCGGAGCGGCTCCGCCCGGGCGAGATAATGGTCGCCGCCTTCACCGACATCGGGTGGACGCCCTACTACGGCACCGCGGGCGGGCTCGTCACCGAGGTGGGTTGCTCCCTCTCGCACGGGGCGGTGGTCGCGCGCGAATACGGCCTGCCCATGGTGACGGCGGTCCCCGGGATGATGGGGCTCGTCTCTGACGGCGATATCGTCGAGATCGACGGTCGCGCGGGAACCGTCACGCTTGTCGGCGGACGAAAGATAGATAATTAGAAGGGGGCTCGCCCGGCGGGAAGATCTCGCTCGCGCGTGCAGCCGGATCTCATCGCAGTCCCGCCACGAGTTCGTCCACAAAGGCGACAGAGTAGTCGGCCTGGGCCGCGCGGGCCCTGGCGAGATCCGGCTCCCTCTTCGCGAGGTGTCCGGTGACCGCCACGGTGGTGATGCCCGCGGCCCGCGCGCCTTCGAGCTCGTTCGAGCCGCCGTCCCCCATGAAGAGACAGTCGCCCGGCTCCACGGCCAGGCATTCAAGGCAGATCCGGTAGATATCCGCCTCGGGCTTCATGAAGCCAACGTCGCACGAAAAAATGGTACAGTCGAAGTGGGGCGCGGCCGGGCAATCGTCCCACCGCGCGCGCTCCATGACGTCCGCGTTCGAACAAAGCGCGGTCTTCTTTCCCGCGCGCCTGAGCGCCGCGAGCGTCGCCACGGACGCCGCGGGCATGCGCAGGAGCGCGTCGCGGAACCGTCCCCGGCGGTACTCCACGGCCCTGTCGATGGCGTCGTCCGTGACCGAGGGATTCAGCGCGCGCGCCATGCCGCCGATGATTTCGCGCGGGTCGGTGACCCGGCCCTTGAGCCGCGCGGGCGAGCGCTCGAGGAGCTCCCGGTTCCAGAGCCCCCTTTCGATGCCGAGGAGCGCCGATGTGGACGGGCCGCCCGCCGCCTCCTCCACGGACGTGAGCGTGTAAAAGAGGTCGAAGATGAAGGCTTTCTTCCGGGCGACGATCCGGTGCAATTCCATTCGCATCATGTTCGGGGATATACACGCCGTCGGGTCGAGTCCTTCCGCGTTATCGGGCGAAACGCCCCACCGCGGCGCCGAGCAACGCGCCGAGGACGAGCGTCATGAGCGCGATCGGCACGAGCGTCGCGGGCTGCTTCCACCCGACGAGCACCAGGATCGGAGCGACCGCGGCGTACGCGATCACGACCCCCTTCAGGGGGGAGGGAAGCCCGAGCTCCGAGATGGAAACGAAGAAACCGATGGCGCACCACATGACGAACGCCGATACGTTCGCGTCCCAGGTGAGTCCCTGCGCTATCATGGGCGCCACGTCGATGGCGCCCGCCGCGGCGCCGAGGGCGATACCGATGCTGATTTTTTTCATCATGATCGTGTCAACCTCCCGTCAAAGCGTACAGGCCGGGACTAGAGTATTTCCTCGAGGATATCCACCGCCTGCTCGATGCATTTTTCGCACACCGAGACCCTCAGGTTGTGGGCCTTGAAGTGTTCATGCCCGTCCTGTGTCTTCAGATCGCACCCGAGGAGATCGGCGCAGCAGGTCGTTCCCTGCACGGCCCTGAACATCATGCAGAAATTGCGGACCATCTGGTACGTCGTTTCGCGTGCGGGCTCGTCCTTCTCCTCGAACTTGCCGTATTTCAGTCCGAGCACCATGATGGCGCCGGTCACGGCCCCGCAGGTTTCCTGGAGACGGCCCATGCCAGCTCCGAACCCGCAGGAGAGTTTCATCGCGGTTTTCTCGTCAAGGCCGTAGTCCCCCGCGAACGATGCGAGCACCGACTGCGCGCAGTTGAAGTTTCTCCTGAAATAATCCAGGGCCCTTTCCTTCCTGTTCATCGCGATCCCTCCACGACAGTCATCCGCGTAGCATGCCCCCCCGGCCGCGGGATATGTCAATAATTATTCAGCCGGTCGGCCGCGATCCCTCACCGGTCAGGCCTGGGCGTGATGATGGAAAGCCAGCGGTCGGGGAACTCGAGCGGGCGGAATCCCTCCTTTGCGTAGAGGCCGTGAGCGCTCCTGGTCACGAGCAACCACTGGTACACATCGCGAAAGTCGGAATGATCGAGAATGTGCCGAATCATTTGGCGCGCGATCCCCCGCTGCCGGCTCCCTTCGTCGACGAACACGTCGAGGATGTAGGCAAAACGCGTGCGGTCGGATATGACCCGCGAGTACGCGACCTGCATGTCGTCCGGGGCGAACGCGCCCACCACGAGCGCCGAATGCCGGGCGCCCTTCTCCACCTCGTCGCGTCCTATCCCCCTTGACCAGTAAGCCGACGTCATCATCGCCGCAACGACGTCGAAATCCATCGCGTCGAAGCCGTCCCGTATCGCGAATTTCTCGTCTTCCATGGCATACTCGCCCCGTTTAGCGGGGCGCCTCTTCCTCGTACATGTCCAGGATGCTCTGCATGAGCAGGCTCCTGTAGCGCTCGTCTATAGCCTCGAGAACCGAACGCCTGCTGCCGCCCCCCTTTTCCAGGCGGGGCCGGAGCTCTTTCTCGTGCGCGTTCCTGAATTCCCGCACCGCGATCTTCCTCTCGGCATGGGACGCGGGGGCGCGTTTAAGGTAGTATTCCTCGAGGGCCGCGGTGCTCATCCCGTCAAGCCCCTCCCTGCGCGCCCTCTGCCGGGCGTACGAGAGGTTCTCGCAGCGTACGAGCTCCTGCTCGAGCTCGGCGATGCGCGTGTCGCGGTCGCCCTCGGAAGAGAGCTTCTTAAGGTACGCCAGTTTCTGGTCCCTGTTCCTGTGGTCGGGGCAGCTCGCCGAGAGGTAACGCGAGGAAAGGTTCGAGAATTTCATTATGACGCGGGTGTACAGGAAGTAGAAAGCGACGCTCAACGCCGCGATGGTCGCCACCATGGAGAGGCACCCAACCGTGCGCCTTCCCCTGCGGGGGGTGCGCGGCGGACGCGGGCGTCCGGAGGCGTTATTCATCTCTTCGCGCGCCGAGTCAATTTCGCGAGCCAGGTTCCGCGAAAGCTCAACGCGCAACCTGCGCACGGCCTCTTTCACGCCCTGCGATCCCCCCGCCGTTCCGGCGTCCGCCCCCGCGGCAGGACCGGGGCCCGCGACATCCGGCGCGGCACCCGCGGGCGGGACCGGCCGTACCGTTCCCCCGAGCAGGACCTTGTTCATTTTCGCGTCGAACATCGCCTGCGTCATGCGGTATTTCATGATTGCCTGTATATCCCCCATGCGAAGATGGAGGCCGGCGGGCAGAGAAGTTTCCTCAAGGTGGATGGCGATGAATTCCTTTCCGTGGTCGAGCGCGAAATTGATCTCGTTGCGCACGTTCTTCGATTCGACGGAGCGCGGCGTGACGAACACGATGAACTGGGAGGCGCCCGCGAGGGCGTTCGCGATTTCCTCGGGCCACTCGTTGCCCGGATCAATTCCCTCGTCGTACCAGATGCACCGGCCCGCCTGGTGCCAGGCGGTGATCACCGGAAACACGAGCGCGGAATCCCTGTGGGCGTAGCTCACGAAGATGTACGGGTCCGTTCCGGTATGGGCCTCGAAGGGAGCGTGCATGGGATTCACCTCGCGGCATGGAGTATCCATGCCCGCGGGGGCTCCTGTCAAGAAGAAGTCACCCGGCAGGTCATTTCTTTTTCAGAAGGCAGGCAATGGTCGTTATTTCAGGGAATCGCGGAACAGGACCGCCACCACGAGGTACACCGACGCCACGACAGTGCCGATGACCAGGTACCAGAGGGAGCCGATCGCGAGAGCGACAGTGAGCCACCATCCCCACTTTCTCTGCGAGAGAACCGCCCCGGCCCCGGTGATCCAGAGCAAGCCCATCGCCACGAAGAGAGGGCCGAGCGCGTACGGGTCGATCCCCGCCCGGGACACCAGGTCGCTCCAGGGCCCCGGTTCGGACGGGCCGAAATACCTCCCCGCATAAATCGCGTGGAATCCGTCGAATACCATCCATCCCCCGTCAAGGAGCGCGATACACGCCGCGACGCACCGAGCAACCATTACAACCTCCGAAATTTCACCGGCACCCAGGCCGCCGGAAAACGCCAGCCACTCTGCGACGATCGTACGGGGACGGGCAAGCACTTTTCACCCGCGGGGAGCCGATAACTATCGGTACCGATCACTCCACCGGGACAATTCTTGCGGCGCCCGTGCGCCGGTCCACGGATACGATACAAACGCCGGGCCTCACGTTGCGCTTAACCATGTTGAACTGCACGGTGAAGGCGTTCTTTCCCTCGGTTACGATCGGGTTGTCAAGGCGGTACAGGCCGGCCCGACGGTTTTTCGCGATATAATCCCGGGCAATGGCCACGGCCTTTTCCCTGGTCACGACATCGTCTGCGCCGCCGGCATATGTCCCTGTCAAGATAGAAGCGAGGAGCATCGTGATGATGATCGATAAGGATATACGCATTGTCCGCCTCCGTTCCTTTTACTGAATTTACCTTATCTCGGCCTTTTTCCCTTGACGTGTCAATCCGTTTTCGGGAGTTTCAAAAAGAGGTGCCAGACACCGGCGGGGAGAACGGGACCGGCGCGGAGTATATCCCCCTCATGATCGAACCGATAACTATCGGTACGGGTTCGCGAATTATACAAACAGGAGTACTTATATGGATTATACGAGAATAACGGTCGAGACCCGGGAGCATGTCCTCCTGATGGGTCTCAACCGGCCCGAAAAAAGGAACGCGTTCGACGTGGAAATGTACGCTGAGCTTGCGCAGGCCTACGGTGAGCTCGACCGCAACCCGGAACTCCGCTGCGGTCTGCTCTTCGCGCACGGCGAGCACTTCACCTCGGGCCTGGAACTCGACAAATGGGCCGCAGTGTTCTCCGGGGGAAAGATCGACATACCCGAAGGGTGCATCCATCCACTCGGCATCGACGAGGACAACCGCTGCCGCAAACCGGTGGTCATGGCCATCCGCGGGCGCTGCTACACGATCGGGTTCGAGCTGCTGCTGGCGCAGGACGTCCGCGTCGCCTCAACCGATGCGCGCATCGCGCTCCTGGAGGTCAGGAGGGGGATATACCCCGTCGGGGGCGGCACGGTCAGGCTCTTCCAGGAAGTCGGCTGGGGCAACGCCATGCGGTATCTTCTGACCGGCGACGAGATCACCGGCGACGAGGCCTTCCGCATCGGCCTCGTACAGGAAGTCACCGAGCCCGGTAAGGAATTCGACCGGGCGCTGCAGATCGCGACGGATATATCCAGGCGCGCCCCTCTGGGGGTGCAGGCAGCGCTGAAATCGGCCCGCATCACCAACATACAGGGCACGAAGGCCGCGTTCGAGCGGCTCATTCCCGATCTCATCCCCATCATGAAGAGCGAGGACGCAATGGAAGGCGTAATGTCGTTCCTCGAGAGGCGCGAGGCTAAGTTCAAGGGAAAATGACGGGTACCGCGAAATCGCGTCATCGCATGAAAAACCCCGGTGCTCCCGGGGTTTTTCATGCGCGGCCAGTCACTGGGCCGTCGGATCGCCTCCACCGCCGCTGGTGAACCTGAAGTCGGCGCTGCACCGCGCGATGAACGAATTGCTCTTCCTGCTCCTGCCCTCCGCGGCGAGTATGTTTTTCGTGAAATAATAGGTCGTCCCGAAACGATATCCCGCAAAAATCTTCAAAGAGAACACCTCGCCCGCGTCAATCCCGATCCTTGCTCCCACGACATGCTGTTCCAGAACGAACTTTTTATCGACGAACCGCTTCCCGCCGTTCACGTGAAACGCCTCCCGAAGTGAATTCTCGCAATAGCGCCAGTCACGATAGGGATATGTCCTCAGGTAATATGATTGCTTTTCATGGGAATACTGGGCGCCCATCGAGAAATTTGGAGTTATGCGATAGATGAATCCCGCGGCGCCCACGCCGGGCAGCATGCCCGTGAACATGATAAGGAAGTCCTTCGTCGGCCTGATCACTATGATCATCGGGAGCCCGAGATTGATCATGAACTTGCTTGCGATATAGCGGTACCAGAACAGCGGCAGCGGAAGGGCCAGCCGCCAGAACTCTCCCTTGCTCGAATAGAGGGCGCCGACCCCGATCGAGTGCGGTCCCTGGCGCCAGACCTGGTAGCCGGCCATCGCGTTGAAGTTGATCCTGTCCATCGAATCGAAAAGCGCGTCCCCCTTGTTTGCGAACCCGGCAGAGGCGGTGAAGCCCCTGCCCCCGAAGCTGATGCGACCGGAGGCCGCGTAAAGCCGGTCGGGAAAGTTCTTGTCACCGAAGGTGTTAAGTTGCGAATAATTCAGGTTCACTCCCAGGCGCCAGTCCTCTCCGAGCATGAAGGTGTTTGAGGCGTACGCGCCGTAGAGGTCGCTGTTCCATTTCTTCAACGGGTTCTTCGCGTAGGTCGCGCCGAACCGGTGCGAGTTTTTCTTTCTCTTCACCGCGAGGTCGAATAGCTTTCCCACCTCGTCGCTGACCATCGGATCGTCGGAGGCCTCGTCCTCAATCTCTCGCTCCTCGAAAAGGAGATCGCCGTTGACCGCGCCTTCATCCTCATTCTGTTCTCCTGCAACGGCAGGCCGCGACACGGCGATGAACGAAAGCGCCAGCGAGACAAGCACCGCGGCTACAACCGGCCGCGACATCGTCGCAAAAGCATGAATGGCGCGTGCGGCCATATCCTACTAATTTCCTTTTTGGGGATTCATCGTGCAATCGAGAAAATATTCCGCGAACACGGAACCCACGAGCAGCCTGTCCTTCCACACGGCACCAACGCTCGATCCGGATATCTCGGAGCCGTCGTCAAGGTACGCCTCGGTCTTCTTCCAGCCATCGCCGGCGCGGGATATTTCCAGCACCTGGCTCGGCGAAAGGACCTTCGGGTCTTTCTGGTATTTCAGGAACGCGATGATATTCGGATGGCTGCCGACGAAAATCCTTCCATCGTCGGTGATATCGATATTGTCGCCGCAGGAATCAAGTGGAAGCTCCGACTCGAGAGTAAGCGCCCCATTATCGGCGCGGCGATACGACATGAAGCGACGTCCAGTGGTCGATATTGCATAGAGGTTTATGCCGCCCGGAGCCAGGAAAATGCCGTTTGCATAACATATCTGTCCCGCGGCGATGGAATAATTCTTACCGTCGAAATACACGATATTCGCCCACTTAAGCCTGAAGTAATCCTCGATGATTTTTCCTATGCCTCCCGCCGCTCCATGATCGTTGGTGAAATAAAAACTGCGAGGCCCGACCGCGGTGACATCATTGGGACTTATCATGCTTGCATCATGGAACGTTTCCTCGTGCACGAGTTTTCCATTGCCGATTTCGAAAAGCTCGATGGTATTCTTCACCGTAACCGAATCTCCCTTCATCGTCAATCCATGGTTCACCGCGTAGAGGAACCTCTTTCCATCGGCCCCTCGATACAAGCTGATCCCGTGTGGATTGAAGGGAAAGGATATATCCGCCGAGAGGTCAACGGGTTCCCCTTTTTTATCGAGATCGTACGAGTATATCGCCCCCCGGGCGGGTTCGCGCGCCATGAGTTTTCGCCAGTTGCCCGCCGACACGTATGCGATGCGCTTTTCAGCGTCGATGACGATGTCTTCCGGTCCGGACAATACCGGCACTTTCCTGCAATCGCAGAGCTTGCGCGATTTGACGGTCCTGAAAGCACCGGCGTCATAAAACGATTTCAGGAAGAAAAGAACTATGACCACGACAAATAGTATGAAGCCTATGAGAATCTTTCTCGATCTTTTCATGACGGCCTCCGGGACGCATTGTGGCGTTATATTGTATTTTGACTAGAAAAAGGCAAACCAAATTTCTCATTGAAATTTATTTCTTTCCGTCTTATTCCCCAAATACCGATAACTATCGGTCATTTCAAGGGTTCCCGCTAAAAAGCTGGGGGGATATATCCTCTGCCAGCCCGGGACTCCCTTTTCTTGCTCCACAACAGGACAAACTCAGAGTAACCGGAAGTCCTTACCCCACCGATAACTATCGGTAAACATGAAGCATGAATGATAAAGAGGGATATATTCCTCGGAGGATATATCCCCCCCCACTAAAAAAATTCGCACGAAAAGAACTCCTCATCCGTTTCCCCGATGAACACCAACACAGGGGAAA
>CAYRGX010000042.1:0-617 GCA_964423905.1 uncultured Leptospirales bacterium
CGTTGGCAGCCGCCGTCACCCCAGTGCTGCACCACGCCGCTGCGGGCGGTCTCCACGATGCCGAACGGCGCCAGCAGCGCCGTGAAGTCGTCGATCTTTCCCGGGCTGCCGGCGATCTCGAGGGTCATCGAGTCGGCGCCCATGTCCATCACCCGTGCCTTGAACACCTCTGCAACCTGGAAGACCTCTGCCCGCTGCCTGCCCTTGGCGCTCACCTTGAGCAGGGCCAGCTCGCGGCGCAGCGCGGGGGTGTCGGTGAGGTCGAGGACCTTGATCACGTCGATGAGACGGTTGAGCTGCTTTTTTATCTGCTCGACCACCGCGTCGTCCCCGCCGCAGACCACGGTGAGCCGGGAGACGGTGGTGTCGACGGTGGGGCCGACGGTGATGCTTTCCAGGTTGTAGCCCCGGCCCGAGAACAGGCCCGCGATCCGGGCGAGCACGCCCTGGTGGTTCTCGACGAGCATGGAAATGACGTGCGTCATGGCTGGCTCTCCCGTCTCCTCAGGCGTTCATCATCTCGTGGTTTCCCGCCCCCGCGGGAACCATGGGCCACACGTTGGCCTCGCGCTGCACCACGAAGTCCAGGAAGACGGGCCGGTCGGTGACCTGGCGCG
>CAYRGX010000042.1:627-6627 GCA_964423905.1 uncultured Leptospirales bacterium
CGATCTCCGCAGGGCTCGCCACTCGGATTCCCACCGCGCCGTAGGCCTCGGCGAGCTTGACGAAGTCGGGCGAGTAGGGCGGGCACTGGTCGCCGGGGCTCGCGCAGTCCGGCGGGCAGCGGGCGTCGCGCTCGAGGCAGGTGGCCGAGTAGCGCTTCTGGAAGAACAGCTCCTGCCACTGCCGCACCATGCCGAGGTAGCCGTTGTTCAGGATGGCCACGATCACGGGTAGGCCCTCCGTCACCGCCGTTGCCAGCTCCTGGATGTTCATCTGGATGGAGCCGTCGCCCGCGATGTCGAAGACGCGCCGGTCGGGCCTCGCGATCTGCGCCCCTATCGCCGCGGGCATGCCGTAGCCCATGGTCCCGAGACCGCCCGAGGATATGAACGTGCGGGGCTCGGTGTACTTGTAGAACTGGGCGGCCCACATCTGGTTCTGCCCGACCTCGGTACAGACGATCGCCTTCCCCTTCGTTATGCGATATATCTCTTCGACGATGAACTGCGGCTTGATCGCCCCCCTCCCGGAGTCCTCGTAGGTGAGGGGATGATCGCGCTTGAGCGCGGCGACGTCCTCCCGCCACTTCTCGATCTTAAGCGGCTTGATCTGCCTGGTTATCTCCCTGAGGACGTGGGCGCAGTCGCCCACGATGGGTATATCCACCATGACGTTCTTGCTCACCGACGCCGGGTCGATGTCTATGTGGATGACCTTCGCGTTGGGGATGAAGTCGGATATCTTGCCGGTCACGCGGTCGTCGAAACGCGCGCCGATGGCTATCAGGAGGTCGGACTCGTTCACCGCGTGGTTGGCGTAGTACGTGCCGTGCATCCCGAGCATCTCGAGCGCCATGGGGTTCGTTTCCGGGAACACCCCGAGGCCCAGCAGCGTGGTCGTGACGGGTATGCCGGTGTCGTGGGCGAACTTTCTGAGCTCATCTGACGCGCCCGATATTACCACGCCCCCTCCCGCGTAGATGACCGGCCGCTTCGACTGCTCGATGAGCCTGCAGGCCTTGGCGATCTGCCCCGGGTGCCCCTCGTAGGTCGGCTTGTATCCCTTCAGGTGCACGGCCTCCGGGTAATGGAACTTGTGTTCGCCGTTGGATATGTCCACCGGCACGTCGATGACCACGGGGCCGGGGCGGCCGGTCGAGGCGATGTAAAACGCCTCCTTGATGATCCGGGCCAGGTCCTTGATGTCCTGGACCAGGTAATTGTGCTTGGTGATGGGGCGCGTGATCCCGGTGACGTCCACTTCCTGGAAGGCGTCGTTGCCGATCATGTTGCGGGACACCTGTCCCGTGAAGACCACCAGCGGCACCGAGTCGAGGTGGGCCGTGGCGATGCCCGTGACGCAGTTCGTCGCGCCCGGTCCAGAGGTCGCGAGCACGACCCCGGTCTTTCCCGAGGCGCGGGCGTACCCGTCCGCGGCATGCACCGCGCCCTGTTCATGGCGCGAGAGAACGAACTTGAACGGCGCCTTGTGGAGGTAATGGAATATGGGTATGACGACACCCCCGGGATACCCGAACATGCATTCCACTTTTTCCTGGATGAGCGATTCGATGATAATTTCGGCACCCTTCATGTTAGGACCTCTCTGGTTGCGTCGCGCGCGGGGGTCGTTTCACGGTACCCCGTCCTGACCGGGAACGGGACACCACGCCGCGTGGACTTCGGTTGCTGGACATCAGGGGTCGCTGAATCTCGTTGACGCGTGCAGTGGTGTGACCGGTGCGGATACGTGCCCTCGCTGTGAGATCAAAAAGGACGCGTGAATAATTTGTCAATGTTTTTTCCATATATAGGAGCACGAAAATACTAAAGCCGCGCAGCCCGGGCGCACCGGGTTTCCGCGGGCCGGGAAGGCACGGCGCCATTCCCCGACGGATGGCCCCCTATCAGAGCACCGGCCGGCAGACCGCGGGAAAAACCCGCAGTTATGCGGCCGCATTTCTTTTTATATTGACATAGTGGCCGCTCGATCCGAATATAATAACGGCGGTGACACAATGATCGAAAAATACATTGAGGATATATACCAGCGCATCAAGCAGGTCAACGAGAAGATCGATCTCGACTCCATTCCCCATTCGGACGGGTTCGCGCGGGAAATCCTCGGCTCCTTCGGCATCGAAAAGCACGATGCGGCCCAGATCATCCGCATTCTCAAGGAAGCCCATAAAATATTCACCATCGAAATAACGAAAGAAGAAAAGGACATCAAGCGCGTCGAGGGCTACGTGGCATGCGACCTCAAGGTCATCCGGAGCCTGAAGAACTTCTTCCAGGCGGTGCTCATGGAGGAGTACCAGAAACAAAACCGCGCGCGGCTCCTGGTCCACCAGATCGCCAAGGACATCTACAACCGGCCGCACGTGTACAAGAACACCATGATCGGCCAGATCGCGAACAAGGCCATCATGCTCGAGGAATACGAGAAAATGATGGAGCAGCATTTCGAGGAGTTCACCGAGGAATGGACATCGCGCAAGCTCAGGGATCTCCTCCTGCGCGCCGAGGTCAAGCTCGCGGAAAAGAGCATCCAGGACGACGTCAGGCGTCATAAGGACCGAGGCGATTCCGGGGAAGGGGCGGTCCGTGCGGTCGATACCGAGCTCTACAGGGAATTCAGCTCGGCGACCGCCAAGTTTTCCCTCAGCAAGGTGATAGAAATATACGGCATAGAGTTCTTTTTCAGGGTCAACCTGCGCAAATACAATTTCGATCTTCTCAAGCAGGTCCTCGACAGCGGCCAGATCGATTCCCGGTCGGACCTCACCAACCTGAAAAACATGCTCCAGAGGGTCAAGACGAACATGGAGCGGGATCCCGGCCTGATGGAGCATGCCGAGCAGATCCACCAGCTCGAGAGGAGCCTTTCGCGCTCCCTTCTGAGAAGCCGCTGATCGTTCTTTTACTTGACTTTTTTCGCACCGGCAAATGACAATCCCCACATGAAACACGACACCGGAGACAGAACCACCCTCGACCACCGCGCGGAGCCCCGCGCGCCCCGACGGACCCGCTTCGCCGGGTTCGCGTGCACGATCGCATTGATATCCCTGCTCGTCGCCGCGCCGGCAGCGCCGGCCGATGCCAGGGAGTTCCTGAACACATTCATGCATTTCAACTTCAATTTTTCGTACAACCAGGTGTACGCCGCCCTGCTCAGGGCCGAACGGCGCGAGCCGTTACTACTGGACCTCCCCTATTTCGCGCAAATCGACAGGCCCACGCACTATTCGTACTCGTTCGGCATATTCGCCGACATCGTGCCGTTCCCGGCCGTCATGTTCAACGAGGACCGGTCCGCGATCAAATTCGGGCTCAGGGCGGGATACCGGTTTAACAGCATCAGGCAGACCCTGGCCGTGAAAAAACCTTCAGGCAATTACTACAAGAAAAGAAGCAATCTCTTCACGAGCGAGGCCCCGCTTTTCGGCCCGGTTATCCGCTTCGCCCCGGTCGTGAAGGAAGACCCCGTCACGCACGAATATACCGCGCGGTGGGGCATAACCCTCTTCGCGATGTACGGCAGGCTCGTCAACGCCCGCCTCAACGGGAGACCGAACATCATGAGCGGCACCAGCGACGTCGCGTCGTACATGTCGATGTACCTTCCCGCGACGACCGCGCTGAGCTATTACCAGCAGGAATACGCGAAGCTCGTTTCTTTGGGATTTCCATCAGCCAACGTGAGCGGGGACCGGATCGAGGTAGGCATGGGCGGCGAGGTCGGCATATTCTACTTCAACCTCGGCGTCAACCTCGTGTACTCAAAGGTCTGGCTGAAACAGTCGTTCCGGACACACTTCACCGTGCCCAAATCGACGCAGATGCAGGAGTTCATGGCCGAAATCTACCTGGGACTGCCTGTCGAATGGTCGTTCATACCCACGACGAACTGACGCCTTCCCGGTGATCGTCCCCCGGCAACGCGGGCATTATTTGACGATCGGCATCAGGTAGGTGATCGTTCCGCCCTTCATGTCGTAGATTTCCACGCCGAACGGCGGGTCCTTGTATTTTTTGAGGGATACATGCCTGCCCATCGCGCCGTACGCCTTCATGGCCCCGGCCACGAACGAGAAGGCGTTCCTGTACGGGAGGACCACGGTGACGTATTTCCCTTCCGGCACCTCGATGATCTTGAATTTCTTCCCGAGCTCGTCCCTTCTGTCCAGGCCGTCGCCCTCGAGCACGCAACCCCCGGCGCTTCGCAGGTTCTCCTCCCCGACGACACCGGGCTTGTCGTAGAAAATTCCGATGCCCCTGGTCGGCCGCAGGCCGAATTCCTTTTCAAGCGCGCCGTTGACACGGTCAAGCACCGGGCCTATCTTCGAGTAGCTCCCCCTGTGCTCGGCGCAGGCGGCGGTGAACGGCCCCATGGTCTTTTCCTCGACCGCGACCGACGAGAACAAGCCGGAGTAGGCGGCGAAAGCCACGAGCGCCGCGGTCACGAGAAGTACGATTACGAGAACTTTTTTCAGCATGGAACGCCCTCCTGGATGCGTCCGGACGCACCGCCGCGCGCGGCGGCCGACACGGCCGGCGTGTTGTGAAACGGGCCGGGAGGCCCCTCCCTGAGCATGGTGGATGTGGAACCCGCGGGATGCGCGGAAACAGGCCGCGGATCGGCCGCCTGCGGCCTCAGCCGCACACGGCCGCGTTCGCCATGTACTCGTTGAACTTGATCTTTTTCTTGTAGCACTCGGCCCGGATGTATTTCAACAGCGGGAGGAACGTGTCTTTCTTGAGGAATCCCGGGATGCCGCCGATGAATCCCCCGTCGCGATCGAGGAACACGACGGTGGGAAGGCCGCTCACCTGCATCATGCCGGCGAGCTCCTGCTTATTGAGCTTGTGCGGGCCATACTGGATCGGCTCCTGCGGGTTCTTGTCCATGTGCACGCGCACGAGCACGTAATGCTTCTTCATGTGCGCGCGTACCTCGCTGTCGCCGAAGGTCTCCCTCTCCATGACCTTGCACCAGCCGCACCAGTCCGCGTAAAAATCGATGATGACGAATTTCTTCTCGAGCTTGGCCTTTTTCAGGCCCTCGTTGAAGCCCATCCACACAAGGCCCTTGTCTCCCTCGGCCGCATAGACGGCCGTTTCGAGCCGCCCCCCCGAGAGATGGTAAAGCCCGGCCGCCACGGCGAGAACCGGCGCTATGGTGATTATCAATCGTATGGCTTTCATAATCTGATTCCTGTACCTCGGGCGGCGATTTTCCTAACCGCCGCTTAATGAAGGGGCGCGCGGGCCCCGGCGGTATCAACTTTCATAGTATACACAAACCACGGGCGGTTTTCAATACAATTTTTTGGATAGGTGCCCGGTTGAGCGGAAACCGCGGCCTGGTCAGGCGGCCCGGCCGTTCTGCAGCGCGCCGCGGGCCGCTTCGACGGCGGCTTTCTTCTCGCGGCGCTTTTTCTTGAAGTCCCGGATGCGGTAGCTGATTATCATGTGTATATACAGGCGGAGGAGCGACCGGTCCTTGAATATCCAGCGGGATATGAGCCTGATGGAGGCGAACCAGTTGAAAAACGCGTTCAGGACCTCCTTCTTCGCCGCGATGGCCTCGTCCTTCGTGAAATGAAGGAACTTTACCGAGGGAACGTCTTTTCTCACCTCGTCCCAGTTGCGGCTCACCCTGCCCTCCTTCTCGAGCATTTTGAAAAACGGGGTGCCGGGCCACGCGGTGCAGAAAAACACGCGCGGAAAGTCCGCCCTGGTCGCCTTCAGCGACTTGATGAGCTTTGCCGGATAGCTCTTGTCGTGCGAGTCGAGGCCGAGAATGGTCGACGCGATCACGGCGATGTTGTGCGAGTGCAGCTTCTTCACCAGCTCCACGTAATCGATGCCGATGTTGTGGCTCTTCTGGACGATCTTCAGGCTCTCCTCGTCCAGCGCCTCGAACCCCACGAACACCGCCCTGCAGCCGGCGCGGTACATCATGTCCATGAGCTCGTCGTCGTGCTCGACGACGAC
>CAYRGX010000042.1:6637-35659 GCA_964423905.1 uncultured Leptospirales bacterium
GTCTGGCACCCCCACACGAACTTGTAGTTTCTCCTGATCATCTTCTCGAGGAGTTCCTTGCGGTCGGCCCTGTCCGCGTCCGAGTAGCCGATGAAGTTCTCGTCCACCATGATCACGGCCGGGCTGTACTGCACGCGGTCGAAGTCCTCGATGATGGTGTCCTGCGGGATCGTCCTGTACTTCCTGTTGGGGAAGACCGTGAGGTAGCAGAACGTGCAGCTGTAGGGACAGCCGCGCGAGGTGAGCACCGAGGGAAACATGTAGTTCGCGTGGCACATGTCGCGCCGCGGGAGTCCCAGGTCGTCCAGCGGAACGTTCATGGGACCGGTGTACTTCGGCTTCGTTTTGCCTTTTTCGTAGTCCTTCAAGAACTGCTTCCAGGGGCCCTCTCCCTCTCCGACGCACACGCTGTCGTAGTACCTGAGCGCTTCGTCCGGGAGCGCGGTCACGTGGGCCCCGCCGATGATGCTCGGGATGCCCCTCTTCTTGAGCCCCGCGCCGATCTCGTAGGCACGGGAAATGCCCGGGGTGATGGCCGCCACGGCCACGATGTCCGCGTCCACCGTTGCGGGATCGAATTCGTCGCCGGCGTATTCATCGTAAAGGGTAAGCTTGTACGAGTCGGGCGTGTGCGTCGCGAGATATCCGAGCGCGAGCGGCTGATACAGGAGGATTTCCCCCATGTTTATGCTTTCCCTTGAAGGATACACCATGGCGATTTTTGTCATTTTTTAACTTCCCCCCGTGGATACAGTATTACGGCCGGAAAAATCCGTTGGCGTGCGGCAAGAAAACAACGTGTCCCCCGTGGCGCGGATTCAGTCAATGATTTTACAAAAAATTTTTCACTTTTTCGGGGATGTGCATTTTCGCGCCTGTACGCCCCGGGCGTTGCGCGGCAGTACGCGCGTCCTTATCCACCCGAAAAAGGGAACGGGACGAGACAGCCAGGCCCCCTGCCCGCGAAAAGAACGCGGGCCGGAGGCCTGACACGCGCGTCAGTAGTTCCAGCCCAGGATGCCGAAGGCGAGAATATTCATCAGGATGGGGACCGCGTAGATGATCCCGACGATGATGAGCTTGGACTTCATCGTCTTGCGCGTGATGACCAGGATCGCCGCGCAGAAGAAATGGAAATACCCGAAGAGGAAAATCAGCCAGATTCCCTGGAACGAGCGGAACCAGAAGGGGTACTCCCACACCAGGTGGCCGCCCTTGTTGAGCAGGCACTCGACGAGCACGCAGAACGCCGAGTAGCCGATCGCCCAGAACCACTTCTCGGGCATGCCGAGGATCTTCTCCTTCGTGCTTTCCGAGAGGGTGTTGTAAAAAATGATCCCGACGATGCTGAACATGAACATGATCTCGATGTTCCAGCCGACCAGGGTGCGCAGCGCGGTGTCGCCCGGGGTGGTCCAGAACGCGGAACGCTGCGTGAGGTACATCACCCAACCGTTCCACGTCTCGTTGAAAAAATCCACGCCGAAAATGGTGAGTCCCGCGAGCACCGCGTTCCAGTTGCCGGTCTTCTTGGCCTCCTTCATCTCGCGCGTGTACACGTAGAACACGAGCGCCAGGAGCGGGATCACGTACCACTTGAGCATGGAAAGGTCCCTCAGACCCGTGAGTGCCTGTTGCGTCGCTTCAGTCATATGATCCTCCCTTGAAATGATTATCGAATGCGGCCCGGGCAATGCTCAGGCCGCGCTGATTCCCCTGGTGATGATTGCCAGCCCCTCCTGGAACATCGTGTCGGACGAGCTTTTCTCGGTCTTCACGTAGGCTTTGATGAGAAACATGACATAAATGGAAAACAGGAGCTCCGCGGTGTGGTCCACGTCGAGAGGGATAAAGCGGCCCTCGCGCACGCCCTGGCGCAGGATCGCCCTGATCATTTCAATGGCGCCGTCGTTGATGTCGCGGAAGCGGTCCTCCTGCTCGGACAGGGTGAATATGCCCGGGTCCTGGATGATGATTTCCCTGAGGTCCGGGCGCGACGCGAGGTACTCGAACGCGCTCCTGCTCATGATCGTGAACTTTTCCTTCACGTCGCCGATGTCGGCGATGCCGCGCGCGATCGAGTCGCGCCATTCCGTGAGGCCGTGCCTGACGGTTTGCTCGTACAGGTCCTTCTTGTTCTTCACGTAGAAGTAGATGTTCCCCGGCGTCATCCCCGCCTCGCGCGCCACGTCCTCGAGCGTGGTTTTCCTGTACCCGTAGCGCGCGAAAAGCTTTTCCGCGGAGTTCAGGATGTTTTCTTTCTGTTCGTCCCGTGCCATTGCCTGAATATCTGAATAATTTATTCAATTATTCAGAGGCAGCGCGGAATGTCAACACTTTTTCGGGATATTGCGATTGACCGCGGGTATATCCCCCACTTCCCTGTCAGGCATGATGGATACGCCAATCGGCATAGTGATCGCCACGAAAATCGAGGCGTCACCGCTCATCAGGAGCGCGGGCATGAAGCGCGTGTCGCGCGAGCCGGTCCCGGTTTTTTCGGGGGGGGATATGGTCCTGGCCGTTTCGGGGGTCGGCAAGGTGCACGCCGGGGCCGCGACCGCCGCGCTTATCGAGCGCTACCGCCCCCGCGTGATGGTGAACCTCGGGGCCGCGGGCGGCACGCGGGACGACATCGCCCCGGGATCGATGTTTCAGATACGCTCCGTCATCGAGAGCGACCTCTGGCACGCGGCCGGGTTCGGTCCGCCGGTCGTGCTCGAGGGCGACGACGCGGCGGTGCTGGCCACCGCGGACACCCCGGTGCTCGGCAGGGACGAGAGGGCCCGCGCCGCGAAAACGGCCGACCTGGTCGACATGGAAGGCGCGGGGTTCGCGCGCGTGTGCGGCCTCTACGGCACGCCCTGCCATCTGCGCAAGGTGGTCACGGACAACGGCGACGAGCGCGTCGAGGACATCATCGCGGCGATGGAGCGGTATTCCGCGGCGCTCTGCGAACACTTCATGGCGTACGTCCTGCCGCGGCTGCCGCGGTAGCCCCTCACCCCCGCGCGCCGGCCTTCCTCGCGATGTAGAGCTTTCTCGTGGGCTGAAGGCGCATGTCGTAGGCGGGGTTGCCCGCGATGCGCTCGCCGATGGCGCGGTCCACGCCCTCGTAGCAGGTGAACGCGTCGTCGAAGCATATCCATCCCCCCGGCATAAGGAAGCGCTCGAGCGCGTCCAGGTCCTCCAGCACCCCCCCGTACGTGTGGTCCCCGTCGAGGAATATCAGCCTGGCGCGGAAACCGCTTCCCGCGGCCGCGGCGAAGGTGCGGCTCGTGCCGCGATGGGGCAGCACCGTGCTCTCGAGCCCGGCGGCGCCGACCGCGCGGCCGAACGCCGCGAACGGGCCCCCGTGCAGGTCGTACACGGGAAGCACGTCCCTCTCGAAGGGCTCGCGCCACACGCGCTGCGCCGATACGAACCCGGTGCGGGACATCCTGATGGAGTGCGATCCGTCGGCATTCGGCGACCAGTCGTCCCTTTCGGGAAAGAGGTCGACGGCATGCACGGGGCCGGTTCCGGTCGCGCGCGCCGATTCCCCGAGCACGACCGAGGTTCGACCGCACCACGCGCCCACCTCGACGATGCATCCCTGCGGGGGGCAGGCCGTGCACGAGAGCATGTACAGCGTGAAAAGCTCGTCGAGGGGAGTCCAGCCGGGGACGCCCTCCACCAGTTTCTCGATGCGTGACCAGGCTGCCCGGCCGTCTTTCATGTCGCGTTCCATGGCGCTGCTCAGATACGGCCCCGCCGCGGCGGAAATGTCAAGCAGATGACGTTCCCGTGACGCCGGACACCCTATATTTTCCCTGATACGACATAAAAATACTTGCCTTCAATGGGGCCGCCGGCAAGAATGCATCGTCGTCCTTGACGTTCCAATCCCCTTCTTGTAGTGAAAGGCACATATGAAAATCACCAATGACGATCTACAGCTCGTCGCCACAACAATCCGCACCCTCGCAATGGACGCCGTGCAGAAGGCCAACTCCGGCCACCCCGGCATGCCCATGGGCTGCGCCGATATCGCCGCCGTGCTCTGGCTCAAGCACCTGGTGCACGACGCGTCCGATCCCGAATGGGCGAACAGGGACCGTTTCGTCCTCTCGCCCGGGCACGGCTCGATGCTGCTGTACTCGCTCCTTCATTTTGCAGGATATGGCCTCGGCATCGAGGACCTCATGAAGTTCCGCCAGATCGGGAGCATGACGCCCGGGCACCCCGAGCACAGGGTGACGCGCGGCGTCGAAACCACCACGGGGCCGCTGGGACAGGGATTCGCGAACGGCGTGGGCATGGCACTGGCGAGGGACCTGCTCGCGGGGGAATTCAACTCCGACGCCGCCCGCGTCATCGACCACCACATCTACGTCCTGTGCAGCGACGGAGACCTGATGGAGGGCCTCTCGTCCGAATCCGCCTCGCTCGCGGGCCACATGGGGCTCGGCAGGCTCATCTACATCTACGATTCCAACGGCATATCCATAGAGGGGTCGACCGACCTCACCTTCTCCGAGGACATACGGATGCGTTTCCAGGCCTGCAAGTGGGACGTGCAGGAGATCGACGGGCATAACTACGGCCAGATAGACGCCGCCATCGAGCGGGCGAAGAAGGTCGACGACCGCCCGTCGCTCATAATCGCGCGCACCACGATCGCGAGGGGCAGCTCGACGATGGAGGGAAACGAGGAGTCC
This sequence comes from uncultured Leptospirales bacterium, assembly GCA_964423905.1. Taxonomy (GTDB): domain Bacteria; phylum Spirochaetota; class UBA4802; order UBA4802; family UBA5550; genus CAYRGX01. The sequence goes on from CAYRGX010000042.1 coordinate 11,338, forward strand.
CACGGCGCGCCGCTCGGCGACCAGGAGGTGAAAGCCTCCAAGATCAAGATCGGCTGCGACGGCGACGCCTGCTTCTGCGTTCCAGACAGGGTGTACCAGCTGTTCCGCGCGCGGGCGGAGGAAAACACGATGTGCCGCTCCGAGTGGAACGGGGCCTTCGCCGGTGCGGTAAGCGGGGAGAAAAAGAAACTCTGGGACCGGTACTTCACCGCGCCCGACATCGCCGCCCTGAGGAAGGCGCTTCCCGCGTACAAGGAGGGGGAAAGCGTGGCCACGCGCGTCGCGGGCGGAAAGATTCTCGAGGCGCTCTTCAGGGAGCTCCCGAACCTGGTGGGCGGCTCGGCCGACCTCGGCCCGAGCAACAAGTCGTTCGTGAAGGGCTACACCGAAACGGGCAAGGGAAAGGTCGGCCGCAACATCCATTTCGGAATACGCGAGCACGCCATGGGCTCGATCCAGAACGGCATCGCCTACTACGGCGGGTTCATCCCCTACTCGGCGACGTTCCTCGCGTTCATGGACTACATGAGGCCCGCGGTGCGGATCGCCGCGCTCGGCGGGCTCCAGACCGTATACATTTTCACGCACGATTCCATCTTCGTGGGGGAGGACGGCCCCACCCACCAGCCCGTGGAGCACATCGCGTCCGCGCGGTGCATCCCCGACCTCTGCGTGATCCGTCCCGCCGACGCGGAAGAGACCAGGGAGGCCTGGCTTGCCGCGCTTTCACGGACCGGCGGACCGACCCTCCTTTCGCTCACGCGGCAGAACCTGCCCGTGCTGAAGAGGGTGAACTGCGACGCCGGGGAGCTGTTCCGGGGCGCGTACGTGATACGCGAGGCCGCGGGAACGCCCGACATCGTCATCCTCGCGTCGGGCTCCGAAGTCTCCATCTCGGTCGAGGCCGCGGAGGCCCTCGAGGGAAAGGGGGTGAAGGCGCGGGTGGTTTCGTTCCCGTCGTGGGAGCTTTTCGACCGACAGCCGGATGAATACCGCGCGAAGGTCCTGCTGCATGGAACACCGAAGGCGGTGGTCGAGGCGGGCATACGGCAGGGATGGGAGCGTTACGCGGGCAACCACGCGCTCTTTATCACGATGGAGACCTTCGGGACGTCTGCGCCCCAAAAGGTCCTCGCGAAGGAATTCGGTTTCACGTCCGAAAACGTGATCGCCAGGGTCCTCGCGCACCTGGGGCGCTAGCGGCCACACTACCGCAGTCGCGATAGGCCGTCCGGCCGAAATCCGCGGGAATGGTGTGCCCTCTCTCTATTATTTCTCGCCCGGATTCTTTTCCTCTTCATCCATTTTCAGGATCCTGATGTTGCCCTCGAGCTCGCTCGAGATGACTTCTATGATGCGCGAAAAACCCTTTACGATCTCGGAATTCTGCAGGGTGTCCTGGGCGATTTCGTTGATGGTGTTGATCGCCATCGTGAGCTCGGATATGACGTTTTTCTGGTCCTGCGAAAAGGAGTACACGCCGCCCGATATCTCGGAGAGCCTGTTTATTTTCTGCTGGATTTCCGCGTTCATGCCGCCGAGACCGTCGGTGAATTCGATGGTTTCTTTCAACACCTGCCCCGTTTCGAGAATCTTGTCGCGCACGTTTGTGAAAACGGCCGTGCTGTTGCTTATAAAATCGAGTTCGTTCGTTATTCGGTTCGCGTGTTCGACAATCGTGGTCTGAATCCCCTTCACGAGCTCGGTGGTCTGGTCCGCGAGCTTGTTCACCTCGTCCGCGACCACGGCGAAACCCTTCCCGTGCTCGCCCGCGCGGGCCGCCTCGATCGCCGCGTTGAGGGCCAGCAGGTTGATCTTGTCCGCGACCTCGTTGATGGAATTGACCGTCTCTTCGATGTTATGAAGGTACTGCGCGAGCTCCTTGATCGCGCCGATCGACTTGGTCATGGTCCGCTCCCCGGCCTCGGCCTGCCGCGTGACCTCGTTGATGCTGTCGGTGAGCTTCGAGATGCGGCCCGAGAGCTGGCCGCTTCCGGCGTTGATTTTCAATATGTCGTCCTTGATCAGATCGGAACTCTCAAGCTGTATCTTGATCGAATCGAGGTTCTTCTCGAACGTGTCCGACATCTCCCGGTACGCGGCCGAGACCTCCTCGACGATGGAGGTGAGCTCGCGCGCCCCGTCCGACATCTTGTTCGCGGAGTCGTTCAGGTCGGTGCTTACGGTTTTGAACTCGAGGCTGTTGCTGGTGATGCTCTCGACCATTCCCTTGATGTCGGCGACCATTTTGTTGAAGGCGCGCGTGATGTAGCCTATCTCGTCCTCGTTCTTGACCGGAATCGATACGTCCAAATCGCCCTGGTTCACGCGCCGCACGCCGCGCGAGAGCGACCTGAGAGGGTTGACCAGAATTCCGGCGAGAAAGTACTGGTACCCGAAACGCACGATCACGATAACCACGAAAAGCATGATGATGAGATTGAGCACCGACGGGTGCATGTAGGCCCGGTAATCGATGTAGGGAAACCCGATTTCATGCACGATCCCTTCGTCGGGATCCGCCTTCATGAAGGCCACGTAATGCTTCCCCCCCCCGCCGATTCTGTAGTTCCTGACCCCGGCGGGCTGGAAGGGCTTCAGGAAGAGCAGCATTTCGTTTTTCAGTGCCCGCCCCTCGCGTGTGCTCGTATTCAGATGCGCCCGGATCTCGCGGGCAAATGGAGCGAACTCCGGGTCCGTCTTCTTCAGGTAGTCGGCGAGTTTCATCCTGAATGCGCCGTCAGGGATCTGCCATATCTTGGTCGAATGGTACACGGACCGCTTGTTGAGATGTTCGATGTACTCGCGGACCTGTCTTTCCTTTTTCGCATCTTCGCCCTTCTTCTTGCTCACGAAGTCCTCGAGGAGGGTTCTGTATCCCCCGAAATAACCGTGGGCTCCCTCCAGGGCGCCGGCATAGCCGCCCCGCCTCCCGGCGGACGCGGCGATAAATCGCTCGCAAAGAAGGGTGTTCTCCATTTCGACCTTCTGGGATTCCATGTCAGCCGGGGCGTCGGCGCCGAGGGCCTCCAATTCATGCGAGGCGATGCGGCTCGTGACGTGATACGAACGCGCCTTTCCCATGCCGGTCGTCGCCATCTCGGTTTCCGCCACATGTATCTGGTCGAAAGCCTTCTCCTTTTCAAGCATGTAGAAAAAACCGAAAAACTGGAGCAGGGTCAGCACCGTGACCAGGCTTATGCCGATAATCTTGCCCAGGAAGGAAAAACGGTCCTTGGTGTTGTTCATGTACACGATGGTGACCATGAAGAACCCGAATACGTTGAACAAGACCCAGCTGTTATAGAAAAAGTCACGCGACACGAGCCCATCCCGGCTGAAATTGTTCATGATCGCGGGAAAGACCGAATCGATGAGGTACATCGCGCAGATGGCAAGGACGATCCACCGTTCGCGCCCCTTCTCGATTATGGATTTCCAGACCGAGAATAGCAGGTTTACGGCCACTTCCATAATGATGATTATGGACACCATGGTGCTGAAGGTGTGTTCGTCGAAATCCCAGTAATGCCCCCTGAAGATGAACACCGTGTCCGATTTCAATGAATTCACCGCGAACAGGACGGTGGATACAAACGCAAGGGCGTAACCGCTGTACAGGTAGACCTTCAAAAAACGGGGGTGCCTTACACTGGGAAATGCGAGGATGAATGCGTTGCACTCGGTGAGGGACGCGATGATCAGAAAAATAGTAGCCCACCGGTGATACGCCGACGCGGGATGATACACGCTCGCGCACACCACGTAGGCCATGTTGAAGATGCAGAGCAGCATGAACGACATCCCGAGATGGAGGGTCGCCTGCGACTTTTCCTTCAGCGACAGCAGGAAAAGCCCGATGACCAGGAAAAAGACGACCGCGATGAGCGAGCCCAGAGAAAACGAATTGAGAAGCAGAATCCTGTCAGCTCCCATCATACCCCCCTTTTTCTGTGTCCAACAGTATTATGTTGGCGCACATATGCCCGTCAAGTCAAGAACATATCGCAGAAACCGTGCGCGGAACGGAAAGCTCGTGAAAGACGGGACCGGAAAACGCGATTTATACGACATTGGGGGATATACGCCGCGGTCGGCCATATCCCCCTCCCGCCGAACCGGCATTTCCGGCGCGTGATTTGTTGACGCTCCCGCGACGTTTCAGTATTTTTGGATAATCCCCGGAGGGGAGAAGGAGGACGGAATGACGCATATAACTCTCATCGCGGACGGAATGTCGTGCGGGCACTGCAAGGCCGCCATCGAGAAGGCGGCCGGCGGCGTCGCGGGAGTGGCGAAGGTTTTGGCCGACCCGGCGACGAAGAAGGTGACGCTCGATTTCGACGAGAATAAAACCGGGCTCGCGCGCATCCGCGAGGCGATCGAAGAAGCGGGTTACGAAACGAGGGAGTCCTGAGCGGACCCGTCGGGCTCGATCAGGCGTCCCCCCAGCTTTTGCCCCATTTCATGTCGACGATCACGGGAACGTCGAGGGGGAGCGCACCCGCCATCAGATCGCGGACGAGAACCGTCACCCCGTCGAGCTCCCCTTCCGCGGTCTCGACGACGAGCTCGTCATGCACCTGCATGATCATGCGCGAGGCGAGCGCGCGCTTTTCGATTGCGGCGTGCACGTCGATCATGGCGCGCTTGATCATGTCCGCCGCGGTCCCCTGGATCGGCGTGTTGATGGCGATGCGCTCGGCGCCCTCTCGCCGGAACGCGGTGTCGGAGGCGATGTCGGGTATGTCCCTCTTCCGTCCCATCAGCGTCTTCACGTAGCCGTTCTCGCGCGCGAACTTCACCGTGTCGTCGATGTACTTCCTCATGCCGGGATAGGTCTCGAAATAAAGCCGGATGAACTCCGCGGCCTCCCGCACCCCGATCTCCGCCTGCTGCGAGAGCCCGTAGGGCGACACCCCGTAAATGGTCGCGAAGTTGATGACTTTGGCCTGCCGCCGCATGTCCTCCGTGACGTCGCCGCCGGCCACGCCGAACACGGACGACGCGGTCATCGTGTGTATATCCAGCCCCTCCCTGAAGGCCCCGATCATCCTCTCGTCGCCCGACACGTGCGCCGCGATCCTGAGCTCGATCTGCGAGTAGTCCGCGGACAGGATCACGAACCCCTCCCGGGGCACGAACCCCCTGCGGATGTCCTTTCCCATCTCGTCGCGCACGGGGATGTTCTGCAAATTGGGGTCGGACGAGGAGAGCCGGCCCGTGGCGGCGACGGTCTGGTTGTACGAGGTGTGAATCCTTCCCGTTTTCGGGGAAACCAGCCGCGGCAGGGTCTCGATGTAGGTGTTCCTGAGCTTGCTGAGCATGCGGTACGCGATCAGGTGGTCGATTATCTCGTGGCTTCCCCTGAGCGTCTCGAGCACGCTGATGTCGGTCGAGAAGCCGGTCTTGGTCTTCTTCTGCGTCTTCAGCCCGAGCTCCTCGAACAGGACGCGCGAGAGCTCGCGCGTCGAGTTGATGTTGAAGGCGCCGCCCGCGAGGGAGTGAATCTTCTTCTCGGCCTTCGCGAGCATCCTGCCGTTCTGCCGCTCGAGCTCGGCGAAGTGCGCCGGGTCGATGCGCACGCCCTCGATTTCCATGTCGGCGAGCACCGGCACCAGCGGCATCTCGAGCTCCCTGAAGAGCGGACCCAGTTCCTCCTTCTCGACGCGGGGCGCGAAAAGCTCGTAGAGGCGCCACGCCACGTCCGCGTCCTCGATGGCGTACACTGCGATGTTCTCGAGCGGTATCTCCTCGATGGGGACGGCGTTCTTGCCGGTGCCGGCGAGCTCCTTGAAGGTGATCGTCCTGTAGTCGAGCCAGCGCGCGGCCAGGTCGTCCAGGTTATGGCGGCGCTCGTTCGGGTTCAGCAGGTACGAGGCGATCATGGTGTCGAAGAAAAGCCCCCCGAGGTCGATGCCGTAATTGCGAAGCACGATGAGGTCGTACTTGATGTTCTGGCCGACCTTCTTCACGGCCGGGTCTTCCAGGAGCGGCTTCAGCAGCGCCAGGGCGCGCGCGGGGTCGGTGTAGGACTCGCCGAACAGGCCCTTGGACGCGAGGGGCACGTACCATCCCTCCCGCGCCTTCAGCGAAAAGGACATGCCCACGAGGGACGCGTCCACGGGCGAGATCGAGGTGGTCTCGGTGTCCATGGACACGATGCCGGCCTTCCGCACCGCCGCGATCATGGCCGCGAGCGCCGCCTCGTCCCTGATAATTTCGTATGACTTTTCCTCGGGCGCGGCCGCGGGGGTTCCCTCCCCGCCGGGAAAGAATTCGTCGGCGATGCTCTTCATCTCGAGCCCCTCGAAATAGCGGCGCGCGGCCTCCGCGGGGAACCCGCCGAAGGCCATGTCGTCCAGTCCCGCGGGGAGGGGCACGTCGCTCCGTATGGTGACCAGGTCCCGGCTCAGGTAGGCCATGTCCCTTCCCTGCGAGAGGAGCTCCTTCTGGCGCCCGCCGATCTCGTCGAGCCGCGCGTACACGCCGTCGAGCCCGCCGTAAGCGGCGATGAGCTTCTGCGCGGTCTTCTCGCCTATCCCCTTCACGCCGGGGACGTTGTCCGAGGCGTCTCCCGTGAGTGCCATGTAGTCGACCACGAGCGCGGGGGGCACGCCGAGCTTCTTCTCCACCGCGTCGCCGTCGTACAGATCGTAGTCGCCGATCCCCTTCTTGTTGGCGATGATCTTCACGCCGTCCGTCACGAGCTGGTAGGCGTCCTTGTCGCCGGTGACCAGGTACACCTCTGTCCCCTTTCCCGCGAACGCGCGCGAGGCGGTGCCGAGTATGTCGTCGGCCTCGAAGCCCTCGACCTCGAGCCTCGCGATCCCGAGCGTCGTGACCATTTCCTTGATCTCCTCGATCTGGGAGCGCAGGTCGTCGGGCATCTTCTGGCGGTTCGCCTTGTACTCCGGGTAGAGACCGAACCGGAACGACTTTTTCGGGGGGTCGAACGCGACTGCCAGGTAGTCGGGCGAGTGCTCCTCTACGAGCTTGAGCAGCATGCGCGCGAACCCGAAGATCGCCGAGGTGTTCTGTCCGCGCGAGTTCACGAGCGGGTTGCTGATGAAGGCGTAGTATGCCCTGTAGCAAAGGGCGTGGCCGTCCACGATGAAAAGCTTCCTGGTCATCCGGTTGATCCTCCCGGTCAGATATGCCTGCGTATGCGTTCCTTCAAGGTGCGCCCGCGGTAGAACGCAGTGAAAAGGAGGGCGGGCGCCGCGACCGCGGCGAAAATCGCGGTGAGCCTGAGGTCGAACATGGACGACACCACGGCGCTCACGACCGCGCCGCTCGCGACCACGAAGCTCACCAGGCGGAGCATGAACGCCTTCACCTCGTCGATCTTGTCGATGATGTCGCCGTAATCGACCTTCATGTGATAGAGGCCCTTCTCCATGCTCCCCACGAACGACTCGAGGCGGCGCGGGAGCGCGGCGGCCGCGGTCAGTGTCTCGCCGATCTTGCGGAGGACGTCCCCCGCGAGGTCCTTCCGCGTTCCGCGGATGACCTTTTCGGCGATCGGGACGAACTCCCGCGCCGCGTTGAAATCCGGGTTGAGCAGGGAGACCACTCCCATGACCGTGCTGACGGTCTTGCCCAGGTAGGCCCATTCGATGGGGATATTGAAAGGCTGCGTGTAGATGATCTCCACGAGCTCGTTCTTCACCGGGGTGAAATCCATGGTGTAGATCGATTCCCTCTCGAGCCGGATGGCGTCGAGGAGCTCGTCGAAAAAGTATTCGACCACGGGCTGGAGCGCGTAGCGGTTGACGTTTTTCCTGATGAAGCCGAGGGCGTACAGGCTGTCGAGTATCCCGCGGTAATCGCGGCCGATGATCCCCTCGATGACGCCCCTGAGCCCGCGGCGCATTTTGGGCGACATCTCGCCCGCCATGCCGAAGTCGATGAGCGCCACCCGCCCGTCGCGCGTGATGATGATGTTGCCGGGGTGCGGGTCGAAGTGGACGTAGGTCATCGCGAGCAGCTGGTCAAGGTACGCCTCGATGATGCGCTTCGAGACGGTGACCGGGTCCACCCGATCGCGCCACGCCCCGACGTCGTTTATCCTGTCGCCATCGATGAACTCCATGACAATGACGCGCCCCGTGCAGCGATCGCCAAAGATGCGGGGAATGACGACATGGGGATATTTCCCGTACGACTCGCCGAAGGAGCGGGCCACGTGCGCCTCCCTGACGAAATTCATCTCGTCGCCGGTGACCCGGATGAACTCGTCGAGAAGGCCCATGAAATCCGCGTGCTCGTGGAAAAAGGAAAAGCGGGAGAGGAGCGCGAACACGTAATGGAGGATGGCGAAATCGGTGTCGATGATCCTTTCGATGTCGGGCTTGAGCACCTTCACCGCGGCAACGGTCCCGTCGGAGAGCACCGCCCGGTGGACCTGCCCGAGCGAGGCCGAGGCCAGAGGCGCGTTGTCGAACGAGGCGAACACGGCCCCGTACTCGCCGTATTCCGACACAAGCACCTTCTCGATCGCGTCGAACGGCAGGGGGGGAACCCTGTCCTGCAGCGGCGAGAGAATGTTCACGTACGTTTCTGGAAAGATATCGCGGCGCGAGCTGAAGTACTGGCAGAGCTTGATGAGGACCCCGCCCGAGGACGATGCCAGTTCGTAGAGGGCCCGGGCCCTTTTCTCGTGCCGGGCCCTCATCCTTTCCGACGCCTGGACGAACCCGATCTTTCTCGTCAGGCGGTACTCGCGGTAGAAGTCGCGGACCATTCCGAAGAAAACGCGCGCGACGCGGAAAAAGCGCCTGCGCGCGTTCGTCCGCGCACCCTCCCCGCGCCGGGGAGGTTCCCCCGCAGCGGGCGCGTCCAGACCGGCGCCGCCGTCCCGGTCGCACAGCTCATCCGGGGACTTGAGCCGCTCGCAGAAAGCGCGCGCGCGCGACTCCCGCGCCTCGCCGAGCTCCCGCGCCTTGTTCTCGATGAGATCGCCGGCGGCGAACACGAGCCGCAGCAGGTCCCTGATGAAACCGCCCATTCAATCCCCCCGCGGGCTCACCACTTGACCACGACCTTCTTGGTTTTGTCGATGAGCACCCTGCCGCCGATAGTGACCGCGCGGATATTTATATAGTAGAGGCCGGGTCCGACCTTCCTGTTATCCTTGTTGAGACCGCACCATCCCCCTTCCTTGATGTTCTGCCCGCCGCGGCGGTACTGCCGGTCGAGCAAGACCGCGACCACCCGTCCCTTGATGTCATAGACCTTGATGGTGACCAGCGAGTCGAACGGAAGGTAGAACGCGGGATAGCAACATGGCTGGTATTTCGTCATGACATTGTTCAGGATGCGCACCGGCCACGGGAAAAACACCACGGGCTGGGATATGCTGACGCGCCACTCGTCGTCGATGTAGTTGCCGGGCGGCGCCGCCTCGTCGGTGTGGTCGTTGTGGCTCGCCACGCTGCCGCTGACCGTGTCCACGATGAAGCGGATATTGGTGCCGATCTTTACCAGGGGGTGCGTCGTGGGGATATACGTCTCCCAGGTGTTCGCCGACATCTTGACGCACGGAAAGGTCCAGCGGTCCACGTTGTCGGTGAGGGTGAGAATATCGTTGTTCGCGCCCGTTACCCCGAACTGCGCCAGCAGGTCCGAGGCGTTGCTCGCGGCGATCACGTTCACCGCGTCGGGCGGCGCTCCCGCGGTGAGTACATAGACCGAAATCTTGATCGCGGTTTCCCGGAGCGGATGCGCAGCGGGATCGGGATTGTCGAACATATTTTCCGTGTACGTGGATATCCCGTCGGTTACGGTCACGTCGATCTGGAGAGGCGCGGTGGCGATGGTGACCGTCGGCTGGTTGCCCACGGCAACCTCGTTCCCGAAGATGTCGACCGCCGACAGCCGGAAGTCGTAGCTCGTCAGGGGGACGAGGCCCGTGATGCTGAAACTCGCCGTGCCGATCGTCCCGAGCACGGCGTAGGTGGCCGGCGGCGCGGTGGTGCGGTCCACCATCGTCCACGTGGGGTCCACCGTCCTCTTGTAGTATATCCTGTAGGTATAGAAGTCCAGGTCGGGATCGGCGCCGGCAAGCGCGGTCCACGTCAGGGTCACCGAGGACGCGGACACCGTCGGCGCGGCGAACCCCGCCGTGAACGGCATGGCCGACGCTCCGGGCGGATCCTGGTCGTCCCAGCGCACGATCGTGTTCGCCGGCTGGGTGATCCTGCCGAACGCGTTCTGGCCGGCGTCCGTGGCGCCCCCTGACACGGTTTCGGCCCGGTAGGTGTGCGGCGTCAGGGTGCCCGCCCCGCCCCCGCCGGGATAGGGGGCGATGTTTGCCACTCCGGTATTCGCCCCGTTGGCGATGAACACGCTGTAGTTGATTCCCGCGGTCGTGTCCCGGATGACGACGGTCGTATTACCGATCATGGCGGTGCCGAGGTCCTGCATACGCGCGGTGACGCGCACCTGCGTGCCTGCCACCTGGATGCACTGGTAGTACTGCCGCGGGGGGCCGGGGATCGTGAGCATGCCGCCCCCGCCTATGAATTCGACGTTGGTCACCTCGACGCGGTCGTTGTACACGGAAAACCCGGACACGGTCGCGAGGGGACCGCCCACGACGGTGGTCGTCATGGTGGGACGCACCGTCCAGGCATGCGTCCCCATTCCCGTTATCGTGCCTGCGCCGATGGCATAGGTGCAGAGCGGCGCCGGGACCGCGGTCACGCCCGTGCCCGCCCCGTTGTTGTAAATCTCGGTGTTCGACACCTCACCCGCGGACACGGTGCTCACGCTGTCGGCGATGCCCGCCCCGCCGATATTGTACACCAGGTATCCCGTCACGTTGAAGCCGGTGTGCCAGTCGCTGATGTAGCCGTCGGCCGCGTCGCCGTTCTGCGAGAAACCGAACATGGCCACGGTGCCGCACACGCCGTAGGTCGTGGGTATGTTCGTGGTTAGCGTATTCGAGGATGTCGCCTGCGCGCTGATGTTGCGCAGGCCCCATGCCGCGTCAAGGTTCCCGCTCTGAACCCAGTAGAAGGCGATGTTGAACGTGGCCGTGAAGTTGTTCACGGTCCCGGCGATGGCCACGGTCGCGTTTACGTTCGCGGACTGGGCCGCTGTCACGTTGGCGGCTACGGCTGCAGTGGGTCCTGCAGGATCGTAATATACGACAAGCGCGCCCCCTGCCAGACCGGGTATCGTCACCCTCACATCGGAGATATCTGCCCAGGTCGCGGCGACGGGATCGTTCACCGTGACGGTAAATGTATAGGTCTTCGCGGCAAGATAAAATCCCTGCCCCGTGGACATGGAGGTGGGCGCGCCCGGGACCAGCGTGACCGAGGTAATCGCGCCCTGCGCGCTCCTGTGCGCGAAAACAAGGACGAGGAGAAGGCAGAATGCAACGCCCGTGACTCTTTTAAAGAGCTTTCTCCGGACTTTTTTAGTTGAAAAATAATGCATATATAAGTAAGTTTTGGTATAACACTACTGTATAGCGCCTATACGGCCGTTACAATTACTATATTAAACGCCATGGTTAAAAGCAAGCAAAATCCACATCCGGGGCCATTCAAGAAGCTGGGGGGATATACCCGCTTCCCGGTAGTCCGCTTTGCCCTGCTGCTGGTCACGGCAATCGCGCTCGTGATGACCTCTTGCGGCGGTGAATCGCGGACCGTGCTTCCTTTCGACAAATCGGGTTTTGCCACAGCGAGCCTGTCCGGCACCACACTCATGACCGTTGAAATGGTATATCCCGCCAACGGGGCTACGGTCATTCCCGTGGATTCCAATATCGTGCTCGCCTTTTCCAAAGACGTCAACGCGGGATCGATCACGGGCAATATCACCCTGAACGGATCAGTATCGGGCAACATAACGTATACCCAGGCAGTATCGGGCAATATCGTGACACTGAATCCGACACCCACGCTCCAGTACAACGAAACCGTCACGGTGAACATCGGCACGGGCGTAACCGCTACCACGGGCGAGGCGCTGTACGCGGCCTATACGGGGAGCTTCCAGGCCGCTCCCGACGGGACCGCCACGTACTATCCCAGGGTCATCACGGGCACCAACCTGCCCTCGGGTGGGCCCGTTCCTAAAAATACTATCATGGCGCAGGTGACCTTCAGCAAGGCGGTGACCGTGGTCGACGCGGCCCGGGTCTCGATCTCGGGCGGCACGGCGAGCATCACCGCATGGACGCAGGTGCCTGGCACCAACACCTACCAGTTCACGCTAAGCGGGCTCGACTACAACACCTCCTACACCATGAGCCTAAACGCGGCGGGAGCGGCCCCCTGCATCAGCGACGGGACCAACTGCCTGGTCGATACGGACGGCACCGGAGACAACCACTTCCGATGGTCCTTCACAACCGAGACCGACCCCGCTTCGGCCGCGATGCTGGTCGACTCGTACTGGACAAGCTCGATAGATCACGAGAGTGCGTACGTCTACTTTACCACGAGCGAGACTGTCGATGTGACGGCCGGCGCTCCAGAGTGCCGGGTTCGTTATGGCACCTCGAGCGGTACATACACTATAAACACGGCCCCGGAAGACAATTGGGACGGGGGGACCACGAGCACGCAGCACATACTGCACCGGATTCAGCTTACCGGCCTGACCGCTTCAACAACTTATTACTACCGCGCATACGTGGACGTCAACAATAACAGTGCATGGGACGTCGGCGAGCCCCAGTCCGCCGAGGGCAGCTTCACCACGCGGAAGCTCCTCTCGATCGCCACGGGCGACCAGACCGGTCCGGTTACCCTCCAGGATGCCGCGGGCGGCGGGTTCGTGTTCTGGCAGACAAACCAGGCAGCCAACAACGACATCTACGGGCAATACTTCAACTCGGCGGGTACGCCCATGTGGACCGTGCCCGGCGGAAGCGCGGTGAGCAGCCACGCGAACAACCAGTCGTATATAGCCGTCATCCCGTCGCTCGAGCCGGTGGGAGCCATCGTCGCCTATCTCGACGGGAACAATATCTGCGCAAAACATGTCAACTCCGCATACGCCTTCTCGTGGCCGTCGCCCGGAGCCACCGCTGCGGAACAGGGGGTATTGCTCGTGAGCGATGCCATAGCTTCGAGCGCATTTTCGCTCGCGTACATAAATGTGCCATTATTCGGCGATTCCTTTGCGGTAGCGTACATTCAAACCGGGACGAACGATCTGTACTCGGTAATCCGCAACACCGCTGATGGCAGCAATTATATAGCGGCATTCGGAGTGGATACCACGGGGAGCTTTACCGCCCCTCATGCACTGCCAATCGAAAACGACTTATTCCTTGTTTTTTACCACGACGGCAGCGATATTCTTACAAAATGCATCGATGGAAGCGGCATCATTCAATGGCCTGACTCCTTCGCGACAACCGCCGGCACCGCCATTTCGGGCCTCTCCGGATACAACGTGGTAAAAGTCCTGACCGCAGCCACGACCGCAGTGCCCTATGACGCGTACGTCCTGGCATCCGACGGCTCAAATACGGCACTCGTCCGCGTAGTCGCAAACGGCTCCATACCGGGAGGAGGATCGGGGTGGAATAGCGGCAACGCGGTGATCTTTCCAGGACGGAGCCCCGATATGATCGTGGATAAAATATCGGCCACAGACGACAGAATCATCGTTACCTATCGCGTGACCCATGCCGGTGGCAGCCACATCGAGTACTGTATCTACGACTCGAAGGGAAATCCCACGGTCGGGCCGACGACGGTGACCAGCAACGCATCGACCTACGATTGTTTTCTGCCTAAGGTGACGTCCGCGGACTCGAACGACGCGGCCGCAAGCGCCTTTTACGTGAGCTGGTTCGACGGCAGGCTTGCGGCGGGCGACTACGCGGTATACGCTTCGCTTTTCGATCCGGCCGGCGCGCAGCAGTGGACATCCTTCATCTATGACACCGCGGCCGACGGCGGTGGAAACCCGTTCGCGCTGAACGCGCTCTACCGGGACGACGGCGGCGCTCCCTACGGCATACTGCCCATCTGGCAGGAATACACCGTGGGCACCGACCTGTACTACGAAACGGTGAACGATGCCGGATCGTACTGACCCGGTCCCGCTCAGAACCACTCGATCGCGTCATTACAATCAGTTATCTTCCGCTTCAACCGCGATGAAGCCCTGATTTTCCCGTCCAGGCCGACGAGCACGACCGAGAGATCGCTCCTCCCTCGCAGGACCGCGCGGGCCCTCTCCTCCCCCATGATGAAGAATGCCGTGGCCCATGCGTCCGCGTGGAGCGGGTCCGACGCGACGACGGATACGGACGCGAAGGTCCGCGCGGGGCGGCCGGTGCGCGGATCGATCAGGTGATGGTATTTCCTGCCGCCCCTTTCGGCGAAGCGCTCGTAGTCGCCGCTCGTGGCGACGGACTCCCCGTCGGCAAGGCCCAGGGAGAGGAGCATCCCCTTCCCGCGCGGGTTCCTCAGGCCGATGATCCACGGCCTGCCCGCGTGGCGTCCCAGCGCCTGGAGGTCGCCGCCGGCCTCGACGATGGCGTTGCGTATGCCCGCCCCGCGGAGCGCGGCGGCGGCCCGGCCCACCGCGTATCCCTTTGCCAGGGCGCCGAGCCCGATCCTCATTCCCGGCGCGGCGAAACGCACGGACCGGGTCCGCGGATCGAGGAGCACCCGGCGGTAGTTTACGAGCGGAAGGAGCGCGCGGATACGCCCGTCCGCCGGCGGCGAGAAGTCAGGATCCCGGATATTCCAGAGCCCCTCGAGCGCGGCAAAGGTGATATCCAGCGAACCTCCGCTCTGGCGTGACACATTCATCGACGTTTCAAGCACCTCGAAGGTTTCGGGACTGACGACCACCGGCGCAGCGGCGGCGCCCGCGTTGATGCGCGCCACGTCCGAGTCGCATTTTTTCGGGCTCATGAGCCGCTCCACACGGCGGATTTCATCGAATGCCTTCTCAGCAGCCGCCACCGACGACCTTCCGTCGCCGGTCATGGTGATCGTCACCTCCGTACCCATGAGGGTCCTGCTCGCCCTGTGGACCCCGTCGCGCCTCCCGCACCCCGGCATCGCGAGCGCGATGACCGCCGCCAGGATCGCGACGGGCAACCCGCCGCGGCGAGGTGCCAGACACCTCCCGTATCCATGCCGATAACTATCGGTAACCTTCACAGAAACCGGTTTCAATCCGCCATTATGCATCATCTTTTGTCCTGAATTTTGGGGATGGGGGTGGGATATACGCCTCGTATACCCGGCGCATCCAGCAGTCGAGCCTATCCTTCCCGGGGATACGCGCAACAAAAAAAGAAATCCATAAATCGTTTGACAGGCCCGGAACGCCCCATCCAATAGACTGAATCGCCCTGTATGGTGCCAGACACCCCGTATCTATTGTTTTATACCGATAACTATCGGTTATACCGGAGAGTGCTTGAGAATGAGGCTCTCCAATAGAGGCGTCTGACACCTGTTGAAACGAAAACTACCGGCAGGGCGATGTGGAAATCGGCCTGAGACATGCGCTACAGTACAAAAATCGCGAATTGTACCATAAAGAACCCGGTGACGGTCGCTTCCGGCACCGCGGGATATGGGGAGGAGCTCTCGGGCTTTATCGACATCTCGCGCCTCGGTGCCGTTTTCACGAAGGGCCTGTCGGTCAAGCCCCGGCCGGGAAACACCGGCAACAGGGTGATCGAAACGCCCTCGGGAATGCTGAATTCCATCGGACTCGAGAACGTGGGGCTGGAACGCTTTCTCGCGGAAAAGCTGCCGTTTCTCCTTTCGCGCGGCGCCACGGTCATACCCAACGTCGCGGGCCATTCGGTCGACGAGAACGTGGAGCTGTGTAAAACGCTCTCAGCGACGGCGGGCATCGACGCCGTGGAGCTCAACGTGTCCTGCCCGAACGTGAAGGAGGGCGGTATCGCGTTCGGGAGCGACCTCGCGGTCTTCACCGCGCTCCTCGAAAAGGTCCGCCCCGCGACGCGCGGGGGTCTCATCGTGAAGCTTTCGCCCAACGTGACCGACATCGCGCAGTTCGCGGTGCGTGCGGAAAAGGCCGGGGCGGATGCGGTCTCGGCGGTGAACACGTTTCTCGGGATGAAGATCGACACGGCGACCGGCCGCCCGCATTTCGCGAACAGGGTCGCCGGGCTGAGCGGCCCCGCGATCAGGCCGCTCGCGGTACGCGCGGTGTACCAGATTTGCGCCGCGACGGGAATCCCGGTGATCGCGCAGGGCGGTATCGCGACGCTCGATGACATGCTCGAGTTCATCATGGCCGGTGCGCGGGTCGTTTCGGTCGGGACCATGAACCTGGTCGATCCCGGCCTCTCGGCCAGGCTCGTCGACGAGCTCGAGGAGTACATGCGCGCGAAGCGCATGGACGATTTATCCTCGATCGTGGGCATCGCGCACCGCGATTGACGGGGGATATACCCCGCGGCGGCTCCGGCCCAGGCCCGCGAGAAAGGACGACGCGCGCGGAAACATAACGGGGGACTAGCAATGAAATACTGGAACAGCAGGCTCAACGGGATGGAAGAATACGTTCCCGGGGAACAGCCCGAGAACCTCGACGAATATATCAAGCTCAACACCAACGAGAACCCATTCCCGCCGTCGAAGGCGGTGCTCGAAGCCCTGAAGAACGCGGCTGACGCCTCGCTCAGGCGCTATCCGAATCCGAACGCGGACCCTCTCAGGAGCGCCTTCGCCTCGGCGAACGACCTCGACATGGACCACGTGTTCGTGGGCAACGGCTCGGACGAGATATTCTCGCTGCTCTTCCGGGGGTTCATCGAGCCCGAGGGAAAGGCGCTGTTCGCCTATCCCTCGTACTCCCTGTACGACACGCTCGCCGAAATGAACGGCATCAGGTTCGACAGGGTCAATCTCAGGCCCGACTTCAGCTTCGACATGGACGCCTTCCTGAAAAAGAAGGGAGATCTCGTGATCGTCACCAACCCGAACAACCCCACCGGCACCGGCGTCACGGTCGAGCAGGTCCGGTCGTTCCTCGGAAAATACAAGGGGCTCCTCGTGGTCGACGAGGCCTACGTGGACTTCTATGGCGGGTCGTGCCTGCCCCTGGTCAAGGAATTCGACAACATCGTGGTAACAAGGTCTTTCTCGAAATCGTACTCCCTGGCGGGAATGCGCATCGGCCTGGCGCTTGCGGGACGGGACATCATCAGGGGATTCCAGAAGCTGAAGGATTCGTACAACGTGAACCGCCTGGCCGTGACCGCCGCGGTCGCCGCGCTCGGCGACGTGAAGTCGTTCAGGTACAACCTCGAGATGGTCGTCAACAACAAGGAATACATGGAGGAGCGGCTCGCCGGCCTCGGCTTCGAAACGGTCCCCTCCCGCGCGAATTTCGTATTCACCAGGCACCCGACGGTGCCCGCGGCCGAGATCTACCGGCGGCTGAAGGAAAGAAAAATACTTGTCCGCTATTTCACGGGACCGGTGCGCGACCAGTACGTCCGCATCTCGGTGGGGACCATGCAGGAGATAAAGACCCTCGTCGAGGAGCTTTCCGCGATCACGGGATCCTGAAGATTTTTCCCTTCCCGTCGGTCAGCGTCGCGCGCGCGACGAGATCGTTGAAGGTCAGGCGCCCCTGCCGGATCGCGGCGATATCCCCCTTTTCGATCCAGAGCACGGCGCTCGAGCCGCCCCACTCCCACGAAACGACCGCCCCGGCCACCGAGCCGTCCGCGAACACGGTCCCGCACATCCCCAGCGAATCGAGCACCCCGGGAAGATCGCTCCGCACCAGCTTCACCGCAGCGACCCCGAAGCGGCCGCCCGGGTCGTGCGCCTTCAGTGCAAGCCCCAGGTAATGGCCCTTCCCGCCGTCGTGGTAGAACCCGATGGAGCCCGGGGCGGGCGCGAGCTTTTTCGCGGTTGAGAGGTCCGCGGCGAGCGCGACGAGGTGGCAAAGGTACTTCGCGTGGAGCGAGGCCCCGCGCCCGGTGTACCGCGAGGCGTTTACGAGCGCGTGCGCGTACGCGGCGCGCGCCTCGTCCGTGCACAGGGCGCGTATGGCCGCGTCGCCCGCGGAACGCGGGAGTTCCGCGCCCAAGGCCGCGGCGCTAAGCGCCGCCACGAGGATCGCGAGCGCGAAGAAGCGGGACATGACTTACTTGTTGAGGTATTCTATGTATTGTTGGATTTCGGGGGGATAGTTCCCGCCGGCGTCCTGGTATTTCTTGAAGCGCCGCTCGGCCGCCTCGATGGTCTTCTTCTGGATGTTCTTGTAGCGGTTGGCCGAATGCGCGAATGCGGGCATTCCCTCGAGACGATCGCGGATTTCCCGGGAAAAGGGGATATGCTTGAAGAACATCTCCCGGACCACCGAATTCTGCTTCATGATGCCGTCCTTCTCGTACATGACCCACTGGATGTAGTCGTCGGCGAACCTGTCGCGGGTGGTGCGGAAGCTCTTGAATCGCTCGGCGATCTTCTCTTTCATCTCCGGCGAAAGCTTGGACAGCTTCTTGTAGTTGTTCTGGTAGTCGAAAAACTCGCCGGTGATCCCTCCCTCGATGGGATCGGCCCAGCCCCCGCCCTTGATGGTCTTGTTGAGTTCCCAGCGGAAGCACGCCAGGGAATGCACCAGGTTGCGCTTCAGGTCCCCCATGAACATGATGGGGACCACGATCCTGCCATGGGAGCGCCTGTTGATCCCGGAAAGGTCCTGCCAGAGCAGGGTGCGCGTGCCGAAGGACGGAAGGAGCATGATATAGGGAAGCACCTCCTCGTAGATGAGCTCTCTCGCGCCCCCGAGCTTCAGCACCGTTTCGCGAAAGAAGAGCGAGTAGTCGATGCTCTTGATCTCGTTGATGATGGCCTCGATCTTGCGCTTTGACACGTAATAGTTGTTGAGGGTGCCGTGCACCAGATCGGAGGTGAGGATGGGGAACGCCTTGTCCCTCGACCCGGCGCACACCGCGACGGTGAAGGTGAGGCGCTGGTCGATTTCGTACATGAGGATCTTCAGTTTTTCGTCGATCTTTTCAGTCGGCGCGTCTTTCCTGCTGCGGTTCTTTTCGAGCTCAAGCTGGAAGGCCCGGTAGGTGAGCCCCATCTCGTTGACGCTCGGCTCCTCCTGCCCCTCGTAGACGAGCTTCAGGAACTCGGGTTCGTAGAGCACGGGAACATCGCGCGGCTTCTCCCTGACCTTCGAAAGCTCGATCAGCTCCGGGAGCTGATTCGGCTCCAGGAGCCCCTCGTCGAGGAACCCGAACTGCAGCATCAGCTCCGCCGGCTTGGGCATCGCGGGCTCGCTCAGGTGGCGGATGTACACCTGTTTGTAGAGCTCCCAATAGCTCTTCGAAAGGAACCTGCGGCACTTGACTCCGTCGGTCTCCGTGCCGAAGGGGTTCTTAAGCCCCTTGAACTCCGCGAGGAGCTTGAGGAGCTTCGTCTGGGACTCCTTGTCCGCCACCGCGTACTCGAGAATCTGCTGGATCGACCTCGCGAGGATCCCCGAGGAGATGACCGCGGGTCCGGCCTTCGGGCGCGCGCCCCCCGCGGCCAGGGACGCTTCCGGATTCACCGGTTCGTCCTTCTTCGCGGTGTAATGGGCGTGAATCTTTTTCACCCCGGGGTAGCGCCCGGTTATCTTCACGCCGTAGAGCTCTTCGTACAGCGAATTGATTTTCACCAGCAGCGAAAGGAGCGATTTCTCGAAATCGGGCGAAATCTTGCCGCTCATGGAAAGGCTATCCATGCCGCGCCGGTCGACCAGGTAATTCGCCCAGCTTTCACCGCCGCCGAGGAGCATGTCGAGCTCCATGTCGAGGGCGACTCCCAGGGAGGCGGCCCAGTGAAGAGATTTCACATAACCCGCATACAGGGACTCGTAAATGGTCTCGGCCATGGAGGGATCGGCCTTGAACACGGGCGCGACCACGGCCGGGTCCAGCTGGAGGTACTTCACCACGAGGTCTTCCGGCTTGAACACGGGCATATCCCCCACGTCCCTCGGGAACGCGTAGTCCTTTTTCAACAGCGCCCCGTTGTCCGTCACGAGAAACTGCGCGGAGGCCCCGTCGGGAAGCAGGCCGCCGCCCGCGTTGAACGCGGATTCCAGCTTCTCCGCCATGTTGTGCAGGCTCGCCGGCGCGTTCGATCCCGCCGCCGACATATAGAGTATGCCCATGTTGTCGTTGATCATGTTGAGCGTGCGGAAAAGCCTGGCGTAGCGTCCCAGCCCCGCCGTGTAGTTTTTCGCCCTTGAATAGAGGTTGCGCAGCAGGTTGATGGTCAGGGACGGGTCTCCCGCGGCCGTGCCGCGTATGCCGTCGCTTTTAAGGGGATATACCGATACCTGCGAATCGGCGAGCGCCCTGGCCGAAACCTGGTAGGGAGCCGAGAGCTTGTCCGAGAATCCCCCCATTATGGATTTACCCTCGATGACGGCGGCGCGGACGCTCTTGGAAAGGACGATGCTCCTGTCCAGCCCCTCGAAATCGTCGAGCATCACGAGGACCTCGAAGGATCCCGATTCGACGACATGGAGCTCGGCGGGACGTTCTCCCTGCGCGAAAAGCACATCCCCCGCCCTCAGCGATTTCGATTGTGGCGCCATTATTCCCCCGTCCGGCAGCGTCTACTTGGAATTTCCCGACCGTCCCTTGAGGCGGGAGAGATACTCCTCCCATTCATATGGAAGAAGAAACTTCTTTTTGGTATTGCACTCCTTGCAGGACGCGACAAGGTTCTCCTTGTCGGACGTCCCGCCCCTCGAAAGGGGCACCTTGTGGTCAAGGGTGAGGTCGGCCGGCGGGAATTTTCTGCCGCAGTAGTAGCATATTCCCGCCGCTATCTTCTTTTTCCACCAGGGAGAGTTCTTCAGGTCGCGCGCCTTCTGCTTTTCCTTCGAGATGTGGCTTGACACCTCGGTGTACGAAAAACTGGCGGCGGCCGGTTTCTTCTCCCTCCTCCATTTTCGAGACATATAAAAGCCCCTTCGCGATTGAAGAATTACCGCATATCGCATGTATTTGTCAATAACTATTGACACTATCCAGGGAATACCGCCCCGCCGTCACCGGGCCTGGAAACGCTCCCCCCCGGCAATCCGGTATCCGTTGAGAAACGAAAGCCCATCCATGACCTTCTTCGCGGCCGGCTGGAGCGAAAGAATCTCGACCGGAACGGTGCCCGTGCCCGCGAGAAGGGTCTTTTTCCCGTGACGGGCCAAAAACCCGGGCTCGAGCGGCGGCGCGTCCCCCCGGAACGGCCTGGTCTTCCATAGTTTCATCTCGTCGCCGCGAAAAAAGCAGAACGCGCCGGGCCTCGGATTGAGGCCCCTCACCCTGTTAGTAATATGATCGGCCGATTGCGTCCAATCGATAAGCGCCGTAACCCGGTCTATCTTGGGACAGTACGTGGCCTCGGACTCGTCCTGCACTCGGAGCCCCGCCCCGCCCGAGGCCAGGAGCGAGACGGCCCGGTCGAGAATGTCCGCGCCCCGGCCCGCGACGATCTCCTCGAGATCGCCCGCGGTGGCATCTTCACCCAGCGGGATTGTCTCCTGGAGCACGATGTCCCCCGCGTCCAGGCGCTCGTTGATGACCTGCACGGTCAACCCGGTCTCGGCCTCGCCGTTCATGACGGCCCACTGCATGGGCGCGGGGCCGCGGTACTTCGGGAGGAGCGACGGGTGCAGGTTCAGCGTGCGGAGGGGGGGGATATTGAACACGGCCGCCGGGACGATCATCCCGTAGGCGACGATCACGAAAATGTCCGCGCCGAACGCGGCGAGCTCTCCGGGAAGGGCCGGATCGCGGAGGTTCGGCGGCTGGAAGAGAGGCGTGCCCGCGGCGAGCGCCGCGCGTTTCACGGGGCTTTCCTGCAGCTTCAGGCTGCGGCCGGCGGGCTTGTCCGGCGCGGTCACCGCGAACACGATGTCGTGACGGGCCGCGAGTCCTTCGAGGCAGCGGGCCGCGAGATCGGGGGTGCCGAAGAAGCCTACCCTCATTTCGCCGAATTGAGCTTCTTGATTTTTTTCAGGTCGGGCCGGAGCTCGTTGCGGACGTAATCCTCCAGGCGGTCCACGAAGAGGATGCCGTCCAGGTGGTCGTATTCATGCTGGAGCACGCGGGCGTTGAGGCCGGAGGCCTCGATCTCGACCGGCTTGCCGTCGGTGTCAACGCCGGCGATGACGATCTCGACAGGACGGATCACGTCGCGGTTGATGCCCGGCACCGACAGGCAGCCCTCCTCGTAGGGCTCGACGTTTTTCGAGAACTCCGTGATGACGGGATTGATGAGCGTGAGCGCCTGCCCGCCCTCGTAGTCCGAGGTGTCGATGACGATGATCCTCTTCGAGGCGCCCACCTGCGGGGCCGCGAGCCCTATCCCCTTCGCCTTGTACATGATATTGTACATGGCGTCGATGAGCTCGAGCACGGAGTCGTCGATCTGCGTGACCTTCGCGGCCTTCTGGTGCAGCACCTGGGCGCCGTAATATTGAAGGATATATGACATGGATGTTATTTTCGTACTCATGGCAACCGGTTTCTCGATCGGGCTGGGCCCGGATTAATTATGTTAATATACAAAGCGGTGCGTAAAAAATCAAGGGAAAGGGCGAATCCTGTCAATTTTTTTTGGGGATATATCCCCCGGCGCAGGTGTCCGTCCGCCGGACAGGGCGGTCCCTCCCGATTTTTTTCGGAAATTGTATTGACACAAAACGCCTTTCCGCGGTTATGTATATCCCACTTACAAATCGAGGGGTTGTAGCTCAGTTTGGTTAGAGTACCTGCCTGTCACGCAGGGAGTCGCGAGTTCGAGTCTCGTCAACCCCGCAGCCCTTTTCGCAGCCCGATCCGTACGGTTCGGGCTGTTTCGTTTAACCTGTAAACCTTCACATTACCATGCATTACAAAAGCCTGCAGCTTAAGACAGAGCTTTGTCGTGGAATGTATTGCAATCGTGCTATAAAAGCTCAGGGCACATCAGAAAGAAATGTGCCAATTTCCGCTTCGAATTGAATAAAGGTATTGTCTCTATTGACGCACAGCGGCTTGAGTTGTTCCTAATCAAGAATAAAACCGTATGAGTGCCTGAAAAAAAGACGAAACGCCAGGTATGGCTCGAGGGACTCCCGCATCTCGACAGATATAACCTGACGCCGCTTTTCGACTGGAGTACACATAGTACGAAGAAGGGAAAAAAGCCAGCGTTCACCATCAGGAACAGCACCGTCGACATGACGGGCAATAACGTGGAAGATGTTTTCAATACCATTATAAAAAGCATGATGCGACGTCGCGGCAGCGCGGATTTCAACTGCATCGGGCTGAACGCCGCCCAGCCTTTCAAACAGTTCGTGTGTTTCAGCCAGTTCCCGCTTCAATGAATCAAGCTCGAAGCCGATCTTTTCACGAAGGGTATCAGGCAACACGGTGCAGTATCCCCTTTCCCTCCAGCATACGCGCAAACGGCGTTCCGACGTCAAGATCTATGAGGTCAACTGAATGTTCGAGGGTTGACAGCAGTTTTCCATAGATTACGAAAAACTTTGGTCGCGGCAATCCCCGCATCGCAATATCAATATCCGTGGATGGATGTATAGTTCCGCCTTCCGCGAGGGAACCGAATACATATATCTCCCTGCATCCTTCGGCCTTCAGAATGGCTATCGCGGCATCCAGGTCCTTTTGATATTCCGGTTGAAATGTCATAGATATAAATCCCGAGATTGATGGTGTAATTATCATTCGCAATTTTCAAGTGGTCAAGCAGTTTTTATAGCGCCGAGTCATTCGCAGACCTTTGGCATGAGAACAGAGACCGAATGAGGCATTTCAGACAGCCATCGAGCTGCAAGCCCGTTGCACCGGCCTGTCTGGGCAATTCCAGCTATGCAAAAAAAGTTCTCGCCGTTTCGTTTTTTCTCCGGCCTCCTCCAGTTGAGGCGCTGAAACGGCATCTCCGTTCCCGCGCAACAGGCTCCCGAAGGCATGAACAGGATGGGGTCGCACGTGTGTTCCAACCGGCAGGGGATCAGCTACGTGCGCATGTACAAGCCCCCGAGGGACGCGAAAACCGAGGCCCGGGTTTCGGTCCGCAAATCGTTTTCGCGCCTGGTGGAAACGTGGAAGGGGCCAGCGGATATCATGAAGGAGAGCTGGAACCGCACCGCGGGGGCGCAGCGCATGACCGGGTACAACGCCTTCCTGGCCACGTACTTCGAGGCAATGGCGAAGGCGTAAGGGGCGCGTTGCGGGTTTTGTGTGCGGGGCGGGATGAGCCCGCCCCCCGGAATATGTCAACATAGATGTCGCTTGAATTGAATTTTATGCTGCATTACT
>CAYRGX010000043.1:0-34531 GCA_964423905.1 uncultured Leptospirales bacterium
GGACGGTGCGTTCAAGCGCGAAAAGTACGAGGAGGACAAGGCCAAGATTATCGCCTATTACAAGCAGAACGGATACCTCGACGCGCAGATACTCGAAGACACCGTGGATTACCAGTGGATCAATCCGCATAAAAAGGACAAGAGGGGAATTTTCATAACCATCAAGGTCTCGGAAGGGAAGCGCTATTATTTCGACGGGTACACCATCAAGATCAAGGAGACAAAGCCCGGCAAGCCGGTGTTCAAGGTCAAGGCCCTCATGAAGGACTTCGAGCAGGTCCGCAAGGGCGCGGTGTTCAATGACACGTACTTCGCCATGGACAGGCAGTCGATCAGCTTCAAGTACGCCACCAAGGGCTATATTTTCACCCGCATTTCGCCGCAAAAAGTATACACGGAGCGGGATGTGAAAGTCGGGAACAGGATAGAAAAGCGCACCTTTGTGCGTGTTGACATCGAAGTCGAGGAAGGAACCCAGGCCTACATAGACCAGATCATCATAAAGGGTTGCAAAAAGACCAAGGAGCACGTGGTCCGCAGGGAGGTCACTCTCAGGGAAAACGAGCTCTTCGACGCGCGGAAGATGCAGGTATCGAGGGAGAAGGTCTACAACCTCGGTTTCTTCAAGCAGGTGAACATCGACGTGAGACCCGGCAGCAAGGAAGGATACATGAACATCATCGTCGACGTGGAGGAGCAGCCCTCGGGAACGATTTCTCTTGGCGGCGGCTACGGAACAACGTCGGGATTTTCGATTTTCGCTGATGTCGCCGAAAATAACCTACTCGGTTACGGGCAGAGGGTGGCGGTAAAATTTGAGTACGGCCCCAAAAAGACTTCGATCAATGTTTCAGGCAACGAGCGGTGGCTCTTCAACTACCCGATCGGGGTGTCGGCGTCCGTGTTCTACGCGCGGAACACCATCACCTCGGGCCAGACGGTGTTCACGAACATAGAAAAGGAGGCCGATTACAAGAAGGAATCCATCGGGTATTCCGTCGGCCTCAACTACCGGTTTCTCGATTATTTCACCGCGGGTACCACCTGGACACATGCCTTCACGAAGGTGCTCGAGCCGTCCGGCAACAGTTCCGACGAGGTATTCCTGAGCAAGAAGCTGGGGATGCAGGAAAAGCGTATGCTCACCATGTACGTCGGCCGGGATTCGCGCGACAACTACATGAACCCCACGAACGGGGCGCAGATCGAGTTCTCGGCGACATTCGTGGGCGGCACCCTGCTCGGGGGCGACGACCATTACATCAAGTACGATCCGGAAATTTACTTCTATTTTTCGCCGTTCCATCTTCCGTTCCTGAAAAACTATCCCTGCGTGTTTGAGCTCAGGATAAGCGGCAGTTTTATCACGCCGCCTTTTGCGACCAGCACGATGGGCAGGCGACAGAAATACTACATCAATCCATGGCTTGAGCCCGAGGACAGGCTGACCATCGGCGGGCCTGAAACGCTCCGCGGGTGGGACTACTACGATTCAAAGTTTCCCAAGTCGTGGAGGACCGTGGGACTGTTCCATCGCATTCTTTACGGGATCGAGTTCAGGGTACCCATCCATCCGCGGATGCTGTGGTTCGCGGTATTCCTCGATGCGGGCTCCCTGTGGTCCGATGAATTCTGGGAAAAGCAGCTTTCGCATTCGACCGAGAACTACCGGATCATACAAAACGACCTGCCCGTGTTCCAGAACAAGCTGATCATGCAGGGCTACTACGACCCCGCCTCGACATCCTACGGGTACCAGAACCTTTCGAACCTGGGCAGCAGTTACAACCTGCGGCGCATCAACGATTTCGCGAACGTGAACCTCTTGCGTTATTTCCGCTATTCATACGGTTTCGGTTTCCGCATACAGATTCCCATGCTGCCGCTGCGGTTCTGGTTCGGCCGCAAGCTCGTATACGACGGAAAGTTCAAGAGCATGGGCGGCCTGACTTTCCAGTTCGGCATGGGCGACATGAGGTTCTGATGCCTCGGGCGCCGCTCCTCATCCTGCTGTTCGCGTTTGCATTCTCGTCCATGTCGTCGTGCAGCATGTTCAGGAAGAAGGCGTCCACCGAACCGCCGGTCATACGCACGATGAACCTCGAGGCCGTGTACGGCTTCGTGCTCAACCGTGAAGGGGACGCGGTCCAGCTCAAGGGGAAAATCCAGAAGCTCTCGGAGAAGGTGAAGGAGCTCGAGCAGCGTCTCGAAGCGGAGGAGGGCAACCGGACCGTCATAAAGAAGGAATTGAACGAATCAAGGGCGCAGCTCGCCGAACTTGCCAGGAAAAGCGCGGCGCTAAGGGCCAAGATTCTCGAGAGGATCAACCGCGCGGTCAAGGGCGTTTCGTCCAGGATCAAGGGGGATATTGTCATAAACTACGGCGAGGATATCATCTATGTGCGCAAGGAATACGATATCACCGAGGACGTCATCAGGGAGCTCATGCGCATCGAGCAGTGGAGCGAGCCGGTTTCCCGTTAGCATCGCGATCGTCGCCACGGCGATCCTCGGCTTCATCGCCGAGGCCGGATGCACCGATGTCAAGGGACAGGTGAAAAAGCAGTTCGCCGCGTACGACGGCGGACATGTGCTGCACGTGAGCAAGAGGAACTTCACGCTCGACGTGTACGATCGCAACCTCAAGGTGGTCGCTACATACCGTATCGGGTACGGGAAAAATCCCGACAGGAAGACGAAGATGTGGGAGGGCGACAACCGCACTCCCGAGGGCGTTTTTCGAATCGATGAAATCCTGAGCATGGACGCGGATCCTGACAGTCCCTCCTATCGCGGGCTCAAGGCACTCAACGAGCACTATTTCAAGGCATCGGACGGCTATACCATGTACGGAAAACCGGGCGTGGACCTTGGAGACAACGCCTTCGGCCCGCGGTTTTTCAAGATAGACTATCCCCGGCCCGAGGACGTAAGGCGCTATGAATCCCTCCTGAAAAAGGGGAAAATCCCAGAGTACAAGGGGAAAACGGCGGGGATAGGCGCCAATGCGGCGATCCACGGCAACAACGATGAAAACGGCATCGGGACACTCTCCTCGAGCGGATGCATTCGCCTGTTCAACAACGATATCGTGGAACTCGACCAGTACGTGAGGATCGGCACGCCTGTAATAATAACTCCCAATTAAAATAATCTTGACACGTCCCGTCGTCCTGACGATTATTGACTTTAATTTTCAACACGAAGGAGAAACACGCACATCATGTTTGGAATAATGTTTTCAGCGGCGGAAGGGGCCTCTGCCGGGCAATCCCCTTTTGCGAATTACAGCTTCTTGATCCTGATGGGCCTTACGGTCGTCATTTTTTATTTCTTTCTCATGCGTCCGCAGAGAAAGAAGGAAAAAGAAAGAACTGATATGATATCCGCGCTCAAGAAGGGCGACAGGGTGCTTACCGTCGGCGGCATATACGGAATAGTCGACAGCTTCAAGGACAACGATGTCGTCATATTGAAAATCGGCGGAACCACGAAGGCCGAGTTCAGCAAGAGCGCGATCCAGTCCAGGGTTTCCTGACGCGCATCATGTCCCGGTATCGTTTACAGCTGGTCGTCGCGATCCTTCTTGTCTGCCTGGCATCGCCCCGCGTGATGCACGGACAGGACGTGAAAGGCGACAAAGACGGCGGCGAAAAGGGCGCCATCGAGAAGACCGACGGAACCGATGCCGGTTCTGACAACGGCAATGTCGGCGACGACCAGGCCGAGCGCGATAGAAAGGAAGCCGCCAGAAAAGCCGAGGAGCTCCGCAAGAAACAGGAAGAGCTTAAAAAGAAAGAGGAGCTCCGCCGGAGACAGGAGGAGCTCCGCAGGCGACAGCTGGAAGAAACAAAGAGGAAACAGGAAGAGCAGAAAAAGCTCGTCGAACAAAAAAAGATCGAGGAATCGAAAAAGGCCGAGGCGGAGAAAAAAGATACAGACCCCAACGCACTGGGCGGATTGCTGCTTATCGACAACGACGATGTCCGGAGCGCGCGGGTGCCGGGGATCACCATCAAGCCCGCAAAAACCGAAGTCGAAATCGATCAATCCGAGACCGATACAAAGGATAAAAAAGACGACAAGGGCGGGCTGCTCGGCTTTGCCAGGGACAGGGCGGTAACCATCGCCAAGTGGTCGCTTGTGGCGCTGGCGTTCCTCATTTTCGTTATCTATCGCGCCAGGTCGAGAAGACGCGGCAAGAGGGTCGTCCGCACCATCCATAAGAAATAGCATCGAGGACATCTATGACCAGAGGACTTGTTTATAAAGGGATATTTATCTTAGCGATAATTCTTTTCTCCGTCGCCCTTATTCTGCCGACGGTGGGCGTGAATACCATGCGGGTCACGCTCGAAGAAGGCATTGCCGACGAGGACCTTCAGGTGATCAACAAGCGGTTTCCCACCGGCAAGTACGACGTGACGCGGGAAAAGGGCACGATCCTCATATCGGGGTATAACATCAACGATGCGGTCATGAACGAAGTGGTCCTTTTCAAGGGAGTCAGGAAGGCAAGGCTCGAGAAGCACTGGGCTGAAAAGTATCTCCTCGCCAAGAAAGTCACGCTCGGCCTTGACCTGCAGGGCGGCATGCACCTCGTCATGCGGGCCAACTACGAGAAAATCGAGAAGAAACAGGGCAAAGCTCTTACCGAGGCGGAGAAAACCGAGATTACCAACCAGGCGCTCGAGCTCATAAGGAACAGGGTCGACAAATTCGGCATCGCTGAGCCGTCAATCCGCCCCAGGGGGACAGAGGCCATCGAGATTCAGCTCCCCGGCGTAAAGAATCCCGCGGACGTGAAAAAGGCCATCGGTACCACCGGCCGGGTGGAATACAGGATCGTGGATGAACAGTACTCGGCGCTGGCCGATGAATGGCGCAAAAAGAACGGCATCAAGGATTTCCCTGCGGAGACCGAAAAGCAGGATGAGATGCTTGAAAAAATGGCGAAGGATATACAATTACCGGATACCCTCGAGGCCCTGTATCTCTGGGACCGCAAGGGGGAGAGCAAGAAGCTGAAAATACAACAGATTCTCGTTCTTCAGAAGGACGTCGCCCTTGCGGGTAACGATATCAGCAGGGCCTGGGTCGGACGGGACGAGTACGAGGGCCTGGCGGTCCATTTCCAGACCACGGCCGAAGGCGCGTCGAAGTTCGCCGAGGTTACCGCGAAGAAGAACCACGGCAAGCGGCTCGCCATCGTCATCGACGACAAGGTCAGGAGCGCGCCGAGCATGCACGTGCAGATCACGACCGGCAACGCGCTCATCAACGGAAATTTCACCTATGAAGAGGTCCAGACGCTGGCGCGCATCATCAAAGAAGGAGCCCTGCCGGTGGACCTGAAGATCATCGAGGAACGGACCGTAGGCCCCTCCCTGGGACAGGACTCCATCGAGTCCGGCTACAAGGCGATAATGCTGGCGCTGGCGGTCGTCGCGCTGTTCATGCTCGTCTATTACAAGCTCGGGGGGTTGATCTCGGACATAGGGCTCATGCTGAATGCCGTGTTCATGCTCGCGATCCTGTCCTGGATGGGATTCACGCTCACTCTCCCGGGTTTCGCGGGATTCATTCTCTCGGCCGGTATGGCCGTCGACGCCAACGTCATCGTGTACGAGCGCATCAAGGAGGAATTGCGCGCGGGCAAATCGGTAAGAACCTCGATCAAACTCGGCTATACGCGCGCCTTCTGGGCCATCTTCGACGGAAACATCACCACCATCCTCGCGGCGTTCGTACTGTTGCAATTCGGTACCGGTTCCATCAGGGGATTCGCGGTTTCGCTTTTTATCGGCAACGTGACGAGCCTGTTCGCGTCCCTGTTCATCACGCGGTATGTGTACGAGCTCATTTCGTTGATGAAAAAACTGAAAAAATTGAGCATATAAGAGGCGGACATTGAAAAAGACAATTCCTTGGTTAAAATACAAGTATTATGCCATTGCTCTTTCCATGGGGCTGCTCGCGTTTTTTATCATCTTTACCGTCATGCGGGGCGGGATGAACATGGGAGTCGATTTCGTCGGCGGGGTCAAGATCATCGCCCGCCTCGATCAGGGCGCCAGCGAAGCGAAAATAAGAAAGACCCTCAAGAGTTTCAGCCCGGAGGTGCAGCAGGTCGGCCAGAAGGAGAAAAACGAATTCATAATCTCCGTCAAGCTCAAGGAAAAAATGACCGCAGACCAGCAGGGAAAGGAAGTCACCGACATGCTCCAGAAAGACTTCAAGAACGCGCAAATCATGAGCATAGAGAACGTGGGCCCCGCGGTCGGTTCATACCTCACGAGATCGGCCATAAAGCTCAGCATAATGGCGATGCTTCTCATGGCGGCATACCTGGCCTACCGTTTCGAGCCGAAATACGCCGCCGGATGCATGGTGGCGCTCATCCATGACGTGAGCCTGACCGCGGCCTACACGGGATTCGCCAACATCGAGTTCAACATCCCCATCGTCGCGGCCCTCCTGACCATATTCGGTTTTTCGGTCAACGACACCATCGTCATATTCGACCGCGTCAGGGAAAATATCGGCTTCAAGACCAAGCAGACCCTCGATGAAATCATCAACCGTTCGGTGACCGAGACCCTGTCAAGGACCATCCTGACATCGTTGACGGTGTTGTTTTCCGTCCTCTGCCTCTACCTGCTCGGCGGCGAGGGAATAACCGATTTCGCGCAGACAATGCTTTTCGGCCTCGTATGCGGTACCTATTCGACCGTGTTCATCGCCTCGCCCGTAGTGGTCTGGTGGGAGCGTCTCGCCGCGAAGTGACGCCGGGGCGAAGCCGGGACGCCGTTTGTTTCGGAGCGACCGGAAATGCCTGAGGAATTCTCTCCAATCGAAAAAGAATGCATGCTGCGGGCGCTGCGCATCGCATGGGACCGGACCGGGCACACCTCGCCCAATCCTCCCGTCGGCGCGGTGATCGCGATGAGCGGCAAGATCATCGCCGAGGGGGGAACGATGCCCTGCGGCTCGTCGCATGCCGAAATCGTCGCGCTCTCGTCTGCAGGCGACCCGAGGGGCGCGGACATGTACGTCACGCTCGAGCCGTGTTCCCATTACGGGCGCACCCCTCCATGCGTCGAATCGATCATCGCCGCCGGCATAAAACGGGTGATATGCCCGGTAATGGATCCGAACCCGCTCGTATCCGGCAAGGGATTCGCCGCGCTCAGGAATGCGGGCGTCCTCGTGTCCATGATGCCGGGGATGGCGGAGGCAGCGGTCGACCTGCTACGCCCCTTTAAAAAATTCATATCAAGAAAAAAGCCGCACGTCATATACAAATACGCCGCGGGCCTTGACGGAAGGATCGCGTCGGTCACCGGCGATTCCAAATGGATATCCTGCGACAGGTCGAGGATGATCGTACACAGGCTCCGCGCAAAGTGCGATGCGGTGATCGTGGGCGCGAACACCTTCATTAAGGACGATCCCGCGCTCACGGTGAGGCTGGGGGATTTTCGCGAAAAATGCGGAGACGCGGGAGGGCCCGCGGTCATGATCGGAAGGGAAAATTATTTTTTGAGGTCCCTTGTCGAGGTGGACGTGTCGGAATACCGGCAGCCGTTGAGGGTCCTCATGGGGCTGCCCGACCGCGCGCATCAATCGGCGCGATTGTTCCACGACGACAATTTCATCGTGTATGCGCGCCGATCGGATTGCGACGACCGGTGGGTGGACCGCTTCGGGAAGAACCTGGTGGCGCTTGATGCCCGGGACGGCATGGAACTGGCGAACATGGCCCTTTCCGATCTCCAGGGAAGGGGGGTGCTGATCGCGCTGCTGGAAGGCGGGGGGACCCTTGCGGGCTCCTTTTTAGATTCGGGAAATATCGACCAGTACATGTGCTTCATCTCGCCGCGGGTGTTCGGAGCGGGAGTCCACGCGATGAACGCGAAGGGCTCGCGCGACGTGGCGTCGTCGGCCCGGCTATACGACCAGTCGGCGGTGATGATCGACGACGACCTGCTGTATTCGGCATATTCGGAACCGTTCAATTTTGAAAGGATGTGAGTGATCCAAATGTTTACCGGATTGATTGAGGAGACGGGACGCGTCGTGAAAGCCTCGCGCGAGGGTGAGGGCATGGCGCTCGTCGTGGCGGCCTCGTCGGTGCTCGACGGCACGCGGCGGGGCGATTCGATATCCATCAGCGGGGTGTGTCAGACGGTCACCTCGATGGACAAAAGCTCTTTCGGCGTATTCGTGTCACCGGTAAGCCTGTCGCTGACGACCCTCGGGACGATGAAGCCGGGCTCGTCGGTGAACCTGGAGCGGGCCATGACGGCCGCATCGCGAATGGGCGGACACATGGTCCAGGGGCACATCGATGGAACGGGACGGATAGCGTCCATATCGCGTGATTCCCGCGGCATGGATCTCAGCGTCCAGGCCCCCCCGCACATAATGAAATACATTGTTGAACGCGGATCGATCGCGGTGGACGGAATATCCCTGACCGTCGTGAAGACCGTGCCGGGCGCCTTCGGCTTGTACCTGATACCGGAAACGATCGAATCGACAACCGCCAGGTCGTGGAATACCGGCGATCCCGTGAACCTTGAGAGCGACATTATCGCGCGTTACGTCGAAATGGTGCTTTCAAGAATGGGAGGGGGAGGATCCGGCGACGAAACCCTGATGCGCAAGTTGAGGGAAGGGGGATTCGCGTAAGGCGCCAACGCGGCGGGTTTACCTGAAATCGGGAAATTCCCGCCGTATGTCCTCCGGAGTTTTGATCTCCATGTAGACGTCGAGCTTCGATATTCTGAAAAGGGTGAGGATATCGGTGCTGACGCCGTAAAGTATCATGCGTTTGTTCGCTTCCCTGCACCTGTTAAGTGTCTTGATGATCGAGCCTATGCCGGACGAATCGACGAATACCGCACTCATCATACCGATGCATATGGTCGCGGCGGATTCACTGAAGGCCCGCTCCACAAGCACATCGAGACTCTGTACCGTTTCAATGGTGAGGTTCTCGTCGATCCTTATATTGACCGCGTCCTTGCCGATCTTCTGGTATTCCATCGTATCATTTTCCTGCCGGTTCCGTGTCCAAGCGGGACAAAATAGCATATATTGTTCTCAGAGATCAAATATTTTTTTTATATCGATGAGCGATGGATCGAGCGGGAGGTATATCCTGCTTCCCGCCTTGTGCGAAGAGAGATATATGGCATCGATGATCTCGAGCGCCCCGTGGCCGTCGGCGACCGTTGACGCGGCGCGCACGCGACCGCCCTCGAGCATTTTTCGCACCTCGCGGTAGAGCTCGGAGAAGCAATTGTTGCGCCGGAACGTGAAGGAATCTTCGGCCAGGTCCCGGTAGCCTGAATAGAAGCGCGAATCGCGCGCCGTGTAAAGCGACTCGAAACCGTTTCCCACGCTGATCCTCCCCCGGGTGCCCCACAACTCGATGTCGAAATGAAAATACTTTCTGCTGCCGCCCGCTTCGAGAAAAACATCGCTCCCGTTTTTCATGCGGATCCAGCCGGTGGCCCTGTCCTCGAAACCGCTGCGGCGGGAATCCCTGCCGAATTCGCCGATGACCCATTCTGCCTCGCCGAGAAAGAAGCGCAGCATGTCCGCCAGGTGCGTTCCGTCGTGGAGCAGCGGGCCGCCTCCCATCGATGCCACGGACTTCCCCCTGAAAGGCCCCGTGAGCACTCGCGCCTGCGCGGTCCTGACATCGCCGATCGCGCCCGATTTCACGAGTTTCAGGGCATGCCGGTACCTTGCGTCGTACCTTCTTTCGTGGTTAACGATTACACGGGCGCCGGCGGATGCCGCGATCGAACACAGCCGCGACGATTCGGTGACAGAGGACGCGACGGGTTTTTCGAGCACGATGACCCGCACACCTTTCTCGATCGCGGCGACGGCGATTTCGACGTGGCTGGCGGTCCATGTCGCGATTATGACGGCGTCGGGTGAACGTTCGGCGAGCAGCGCGCGGTAGTCAACATAGAGCCGGTCTGCGGAGAGGCCCGCGCGAAGGGAAAAATCACGAAGACGCTTCCCGTCCAGGTCGCATGCGAGCGTGACCGGGATTCCGGCTGAACGCGTTCCACCGAAATGCGTGCAGGGTTTGTACCTGAGCGGATCGTCTTCGAGCAACGCCCCGATCCTGCCGCAGCCGATGAGCGCGATTTCCATGTGCGTTACAGTATGGGAAGGTATTCGCTTATTTCGTAGTCGGTGACGAAGCTGTTGTATTTCTCCAGCTCGTACCTCTTGTTCTCGATGAGTTTTGAATGGATGACGGGTCCCAGCGCTTCTTTCATGAGATTGCTCTTCTCGAAAGACCCGAGCGCGTCCCCGAGCTGTGTGGGGAGAGAGTTACGTCCGTCCGCGACCCTCGATTTCCGCGCTTCCGTCCCGGCGGTTTCCGTCGGATCGGTGAGATGATATCCCTCGTCGATCCCCCTGAGGCCGGCTGCGAGTATTGCCGAAAACGCGAGGTAGGGGTTGCAGGCCGAGTCGGGGCTTCGCAGCTCGATGCGCATGGAATCGGGCTTGTCCTTCTTGCAAAGGGGCACCCTTATGAACGCGCTCTGGCTGGTGTAGCTCCAGTTCGCGTGCGTGGGCGATTCGAAGCCCCTGATGAGGCGCTTATACGAGTTGATCCACTGGTTGGTAACGGCGCAGAATTCCCGGCTGTGCTTCAGCAGGCCCGCGATATAGTGCTCGGCCGTTTCGGACAGGTAATGGGGCCGTTCGGGATCGAAGAATATGTTCTTTTCGCCGTTGAAGAGCGACTGGTGCATGTGCAATCCGGAACCGTTCTGGCTGGCGAGCGGCTTCGGCATGAAGGAGGCGTATATCCCGTTCAGGAGCCCGATTTCCTTCGTGATCAGTCGAAACGACATAATGTTGTCGGCCATGGTGAGGGCGTCTTCGTGGCGGAGATCGATTTCGTGCTGGCTGTACGCGGCCTCGTGGTGCGACGATATGACGTCGATCCCCATTTTCTCAAGGGTAAGCACGAGCTGTCTGCGGTAATCGGTCGCGACGTCGAGCGGCGTGAGATCAAAATATCCCCCCTGGTCCAGCAGCTCGGGCTGGCGGGAATTTTTAAAGAAGAAGAACTCGATTTCAGGACCCACGTAGAACGAAAGCCCGCGTTCCGCGATCTTTTCAAGATTGCGTTTGAGGATATACCGGGAGTCGCCTTCGTAGGGGGTCATATCCACCTGGTAAATGTCGCAGAACATCCTGGCGACAGCGTCCTCCTGCGGACGCCAGGGAAGGATCTGGAAAGTCGATACGTCGGGCAGGGCGATCATCTCTTTTTCATCGGAGCGTACAAAACCCTCCAGGGTGGACCCGTCGAAGCGCACCCCCTCGGTGATTGCGTCCTCGAGCTCGTCGATGGTGATCGCGAAGCTCTTCAGGAAACCGAGTATATCGGTGAACCATAGCCTGATGAACTTGACATTCCGTTCTCCGGCTAGTTTGAGGACGTATTCATGATCGGTTTGCATTCGGGGTGGTTCTCCTTTCCGGTTCGGACCCGGTTACCAGCTGATGATAATAAGCATGACGAAGATCAAAAGGATGAAGAGGAAGATCGCGAGCATGACCACCACGCCTTTCGATATGGTCGAGGGCCTGCCGGCGCTTGCGGATTTTCCGACGTCCTTCGCCCTGACGGCCGGGCCGTCCGTCGAAGGATTGTAGATTTTCAGCTTAAGCTGCCTCTCCTCTTCTGAAAATATTCCGTACACTCCCTTGGTGATGCTTACGAGTACCTCAGTTGGTTCGTTTTTCTGGGTGCCCGCCTTGATGTCGATCACCTGCGCCGGCACGGGACGAATCCCCGCCTCGCCGCTGAGCTGGAGACTCTCGATGTAGTACTTCGCCCTGTCGTTGTTCGGGAGCAGGTTTACCATGAGCCTTTCGCCGGCCCTGATTTCATATATCGGTTTGCCGCTGACCGGAGAGACAATGGGTTTGACCGAAAGCATGACGGCACCCTCCTCGAGGGTGAAATCGTTGTACGCGGACCGCGCGGGCGTTTTGGGGGCTTCAGGTTTCTCTCTCTCCCTTTTGAAGTTCTGGTACTCCGAGGGCGAAACCTCCTGGATGCCTGTTTCGATGACGAGGTTCTTGTCGTGCAGCACCTTATTGATGATGTTGTGCAGCGCGATATCAAGTTCCTTGTAGTTGTAATCGAACGCGTGGTGGTATATCGTGTCGAGATCGTCGCCCTCTGTCGTCATCTTCTTAAACTGGTCCATGATCCCCGCGGTCATGTTCTGATTCAGGTTGCCGCGCCACTTCATATTAAGGATGGTTTCCTCGTACTGCGACCATTCGGCATGGGGTTCGAGCCTGTAGATATCGGAATATGTCGATACTACCGCATTGTAGCTTTCGAGCCTCTTGGACCCGTTGAATATGATGATGAACTGGCCGTACATGTTTGCCGCGTCGGCCTTGAACCTTCCCTTGATGACGATTATATTATCTTCGCTGTATTCGGCTGTGCTGGTCGGATCCATGGCTTCCTGCTTTATTGCCTGTAATGTATTTGATGACGATGAAAAATATAACCCCGACGCGGAATGCGGCAGGGGTCGTCTGTATTTAATGGATGCATAGCTCTATACACTAATGGATATTTTGGAATGTATGTCAATATAAAAATGTGGTTATTTTAGTGTGTCGGGAAAGCCCGCATTCCGGCAATTCAACGCAAAAAACGTTCAGCGCTAAATAAATTATTTGATTTACGCCGGTATGATACGATATATAGTATAGAGTAGACCGGTCGCTCGCCGGTCGCGTTTTTAAGTAATCAAGCCTGGAGGATATATGTCTAAAGAAGTGAAGCCCCAGACGGCGGACAAGACACCCCACAGCTCCACGAAGAAGGGGATTTCCCGCGCCAGGGAAATCACGGGCGGAAAGAGCCTCTCCGGCATCGTCATCAGGGTCCTGCTTGTCGTCGCCGCCATCGGTATCGGCGGTTACCTGCTTTACTACAAGGTCGTCCAGGGCGATGCCGTGTTTGTCATATCCAACAGGGAAATAAACCCGGAGAGCGATACCGACAGCGTTACCTCCTACAAGGTCCAGGATAAGGTCTATTTCCACCTCCACAGAAAGTACTCGACAATGGATTCGGGAATGGTTACCTTCATTATCAGGAGGGAAGAGGGGGGCAAGCTGCAGGATTACAAGAAAATCCAGTACGAAGTAGAAAAGGACTTTCCCTCCCTGGATTCGGTAGTGCCCGGAACGTATTTCAGGAAGGCAGGCAAATATCAAATTGAAATCCAGTTCGACGGAAACGTTTCCGCCCACACTGATTTCGTGGTCAAGTAAGCCCGCCGAGGCGGGGCTTTTTTCGAAAGCATGCAAACCGGGAGGATTATAATGAAAGTTTCCGGATGGTGCCAGGCTATCATGCTCGCGTGTGCCGCTCTCTTTATCGCGGAAGGAGGATTCGCGTTCTCCGACCAGACGACGTCCGAGAGGATGCTGCGCGACAACAAGCAATTCATCGATTTCATCAATATCAGCATGACGAATTTCGGCACCGCGAAAAGGGACGATTTCAGGAAGGCCTTCGACTGCCATTTTGACGCAGATGTCGCATTCCTGCAATCCAACTACCGGAGCACGTTTCGTTCCATATATGCCTCCCAGATGAGGCTCGAGCGCCTTTATTTCGAGATGCTCAAGGACCATTATGTCGAATCATCCAAGAAAATCCTCGATGCCTTCGCACCCCTGGTGATCAAGTCGAAAAACGCGCGTGCGAGGCTCTATCTCTCCCTCGGGTACAGGGACAGGACCGTGGCCGTGAGCCATCTCAGCGTGGGAGACGCCTCGAATCCACGCCTTTATTCGTACAAGCTGTACCAGTTCGAGGAAGGGCTAAAGGTGTCCCGCAGGGCCAAGCGCTATGCGTTCCTGGCGCTGTTCGAGAGCCAGCCGAACGTCATGAAGGCGGCGATCTATTCGCAGGTCAACAAGAACGAGGCTCTGAAGGGACAGGCCAACAGGGAGACCTTTTTCGGCCGTTTCGTGAAAATATACGATGAAATCGAGAACATGAAAAAGCAAAGCCCTTCCATGACGCCGGAACAGGCCTCCGATGAGCTGACCAAGAAGATAAATGCCGAAATTGAATTGAGTTTTGAACAGCATGACGCCGCCATCAAACAGAACAACCCGAATCTGCAGCTTGACGAAAAGGTCGTTCGCCGGGTTCGTTTTCGGGAAGAAGCCAAGATGGCCCGTTTTCTGCAGAACGAGGAATTCGACAGGGCGGAAGACATCATGAGGGACTTTATTGACGATTTCAACTACAAGCTGATCGACGCCACGATCCAGCTCCTGTTTCCCGCCGATACCGGTGGAACGTCATCGGGCGCGCCCCAGAACAGCGAGCTCACCCCGGAAAGGCTCAAGCTGCACCTCCTCGACAACTATTCCAGGACCATGAAGGATATCGACCCCAAGGCGAAACCGAACACGCTCATCGAGGAGTTCCTGGAGGAAAAGGCTAAGGGAAAATAAAGTACTTGCCATTAATTTGCGCAAATTGTAAAATATTCTCATGAAATACAGACGCACATTCATGTCCATCCCGGCCGGCAGCATACTGCTACTGGCGACATTTTGCGCGCTCCTCGCCGCCACCGGCATGTCATGCTCAAAAAACCAGGACAACGATGAGAAGGGCGTCCTCGGGATCGAGGTTCCGGTAGGCGATGACACTGTGTCCGCAACCACTCCCTACAAGGTGGTAGGCGTGTACGAGGGATCGCCCGCCTACGAAGCGGGTATCCGGCCTGACGATATCATCGTCCAGATAGACGGTAAGACTATCGAAGGCATGAAATACCAGGACGTATACAATGATCTCCTTTTAGGAAAACCACTCACGGCCGTCGCCATTACCATTCAGCGCGGCACGCAGATGGAAACGTTCACCATGATGCGGGGTAGGGCCGCTTCCGGTTTACGGAAATGAAAACCGTTTTTTATAAAATATTCTTCGTTTACATAGCGGTATTTTTTACACTGATCGCTCTCGATGTAATATACTGGATGTTTTATTAAACGCCTTCACCCGTACCATATGTGCACGGACACGAAGCGCCGAGATAATGAAAAGGACCGATGATGAGTGCAGAAAACCAATTTAATTTTTTTTCCCGTTTAAAAATCCGGACCAAGCTGATATCGATCATTTCCGCCATTATTGTCATCTCGCTCTCGGGAATGATCCTTCTCGCCACGTTTTTCTTCAAGAACGATACCGAGGCCCGTCTGCAGGAAAACAACCAGAAGATAGCCGAGATCACGGCCCAGAAAATGCAAACCGACTTCAACGCCATCATGGAAAAGCTGAACCTCGTTGCGAGCGCGATGTCGCGCAGCGGGGGAGGGCAGCAGAACCTGTTTTCAGAGCTTTTCTTTTCGGGTGATAAAAGCCTTATCTACGTCGGGATCGGCCGCCGTCAGGGAGACGGCGTCCGGATTGACCAGAACCTTCACAACGCGTCCTTCATGGCAGAAAACCAGATGAGCCTCTCGGACATCGATGAAGCGAACGGCGTGTTCGGCAAAAAGCTGTCGGGCGCA
The DNA here is from genome assembly GCA_964423905.1 of uncultured Leptospirales bacterium. GTDB lineage: Bacteria > Spirochaetota > UBA4802 > UBA4802 > UBA5550 > CAYRGX01. Next base: position 15,625 of record CAYRGX010000043.1, read on the forward strand.
TTCAACAACGAGGTCGTGGTCATCAACGCATCGAAAGATCTGAAAACGCCCGTCATCGCCATGGCGCTGCCATTCGACAAGGGAGCCGACGGCCTTCCGGCGTCAATCGTGGTGGCGTACATTCGCCTGGATCGATTTCTCGATTCGTTCAAACAGTCGGGAATTTTCCAGTCGTTCATGGTCAACGGGACGGGGGACGTTATCGCCCACCAGGACAGCGCCATCATCATGTCGCACGGCAACTTCATAAACCTTCCTATCGTCCAGAACATGCTCAAGAGCAAGCTGGACAACGGGCAGACGACCTACACGCACTCCGATGGAAAGGAATACCTGGGAGCCTTCAAGAAGATCGGTATCGCCAGCCTCGGTATCATCACCACGGTGAAAGCGGAGACCGCGTTCAAGGCGATATACATCATCCAGCGAAGGAATATCTACATCACCATAATCGTTCTGACCCTCGCAATCCTTGTGGCCTATTTTTTCAGCAAGACCCTTTCGAACCCGATCACGCGCCTCCTGGGCGCCACCAAGGAGATCGAAAAGGGGAATTTCCTGGTCAATATCGTACCCTCATCCGGCGATGAGATCGGCGAGCTCACCCATTCGTTTGTGGCGATGGGCCGGGGCCTGGAAGAGCGCGAAAAGATGAAGGAGGCCTTCGGCAAGTTCGTCAACAAGGAGATCGCGGAGCAGGTTCTCAGGGGCGAGATCAAGCTCGGGGGCGAGCGAAAGAACGCCACAGTGTTCTTCTCCGATATCCGATCATTCACCTCGATTTCGGAAAAGCTCCAACCGGAGGAGGTCGTCGAGTTCCTCAACCAGTATATGACCCGCATGGTCAATTGCGTGAACGAGACGTTCGGTGTCGTCGACAAGTATATCGGTGATGCCATCATGGCCGTATGGGGCGCTCCGGTCTCGAAGGGCAACGACACCGAGAACGCCATCAACGGAGCGCTCATGATGAGGCACCAGCTGATAGATTTCAACAAGGGCAGGGGCGGCGACAAGAAGCCGATCATCAAGATCGGGTGCGGCATCAATACGGGCCCTGTCCTCGCCGGGCAGATCGGCTCAGAGGATAGGATGGAATATACCGTCATCGGTGACACCGTCAACCTGGCATCGCGCATCGAGTCGCTCAACAAGCCCTTCGGCACCGATATCCTCATATCACAGGACACATACAAGCTCGTTAACGCCATATACAATTGCGAGCCCATGCAAAAGATCAAGGTCAAGGGCAAGGCTGAACCCCAGCAGATATATGCCGTGCTCGGCAGGAAGGACGACGCCACGGCCCCGCGGTCACTGGAACAGCTCCGGGCGATGCTCGGCATCGAGATTACGGGCAAACCCGAGGTGGGCGAAGGCGAAGAAGTGAAATATGAAATCATTGAAGAGCATAAATAGCGATATCATCGTCGCGGTGGCGGGGACCGCGATCGTGGCCACCTTTTCACTCCTCCTGTACCTGGATTTTTCCCGGAAGTTACAGGCCGAGGGACTGAAGCAGATCGGCACCATCACCTTCAAGCGTGAAGTGGCCCAGCGCAAGTACAATGACCAGGTCGTGTGGGAAAAGGTCGAACAGCACGCGCCGGTTTTCAACTTCGATTCCATCAGGACCGCCGACATGTCCCAGGCATACATACGCCTGGACGACGGTACCGAGATAAACGTCGATGAAAACAGCCTCATCCTGCTCTCGATGGCCGGTGACTCGGTTAACATCAACTTCGCGAAAGGATCCATGTCGGCAACGCGTGATGACGTGGCGAAAACCGGTACCAGGAAAATCAACATCACATCGAACGAATCGACCATCACGATGCGCGACGGCGAGTTGAAGATGGCCAAGACTGAAGGCAAGGAACTCGACCTGACGGTCAACAAGGGCAAGGCCGAGGTGAACACCGGCAAGGACCAGAAGACCGTCCAGAAGGACGAGAAGCTGATAATCGCCGCGAACAGGGAAACCAAGATCGTCAAGCTCGCTCTCAGGTTGAAATCTCCCTCGCAGAACGGTTTCTTCATATCCACCGAACGCGATCAGAAGGTCAACTTCTCCTGGGAGGCGGTCGAGAACAATCCCGAAGTGACGATCGAGGTTTCACCGGACGCGAGGTTTAGAAAGACCGCCGCGTCCTCCACGGTGAAAGGGACATCGGCCACGCTCACGCTCCCATCCGGAAGCTATTACTGGAGAATACGCGCGAGGGCGCGTGGAGTCTGGGATAACAGCGAGGTACGTGCCGTTACAGTCATCAAGGACGATCCCATGGTAGCACTCGCGCCACGCAGCGGTGACGCGTTTACCTACTCAAACCGTCCGCCCATTATCCGGTTCCGCTGGCAGCGTAACGCGCTTGCCTCGAATTATACGCTCGAGATTGCACGCGACGCGGCATTCAAGGGTATCGTCAAATCGGTCACGACGCCCCTCATCGAGATCGCCGTGGACGAAATACCAGAAGGAAACTATTACTGGCGGGTGCGCACGAACGTGGCAGCGGGAAGGACCGCGTACAACGGGGCAAGCCGCGTGATTGATTTTACCGTGAAGAAGAACGCGTACGCCGACGCGCCGGCCCTTATGGAACCGACCGACGGCGCGAAGATCAGCCTCGCCATGATTGAAAAGAAAAAACTCGTGTTCAGCTGGAACGCCAATCCTTCCGTCGCTGGGTTCGATATCGAGATAGGTACGGACGCCGAGTTCAGAAAGCGCGTCGTCAGGCGTTCTCTTACCGGTAACATTTTCGCGGCCGATTCCTCGCTGAAAGAGGGTGTCTACTACTGGCGGGTGGGCGCTCGCGGCGCGGTGAATGCGCCGGTGGTCTATTCTTCCGTCAGGACTCTTTCGGTGACCGGCGCGGAAAAGGTCGTCCTTAAGAGCGCCAGGGTCCTGTCGAACAGGGAAGGACAGGACGGTGTAAGGCTGTCAACGGTCGAATTTGCGTGGGGGAAGACCGAGTCCGGGGTGAAATACCTTTTCGAGCTTTCAACCGACAAGGGTCACACCTCGAACGTGCGCAGGGTCGTGAGCGACGGGACCACCGCGAAGGTCAAAAACATCGCTCCGGGCATATTCTACTGGCATGTTCGCGCGCTCGATAAAGCCAAGAACAGCGTCGCGGAAAGCGATACGGCGAATTTCAACCTGAATGAGGACGGCGTAGCCGCGACCATGGAAGAGATCCTCAAGGCGGAAAAGGAGGCCCTTGCCCGTGCGCGCACGGAGGTGTCGGACGAGGACAAGGAAGGGGAAAAGACCAAGGAGGACGTTGCCGTCAAGGACGACAAGGACGCCGCCGACGATGAGGCGAGAAAGAAAGAAGAAGCGGCCAGGGAGGAAATGAGAAAGGAACTGGCGCGCAAGGAAGCGCAGAAAAAAGAAGAAATAAAGAAAGAAGACGTTAAGAAGGATGATGCGAAAAAAGGCGTGGTAAAGGGCGACACCGTGATCACGATCACCTCGAGCGTCAAGGGCGCCGAGATCTACGTCGATTCCAGGCTTGCCGGAACAGATCAGGTGACCGTTCCATGTTCGCCGGGCAAGGTCGTCGTTGAACTTAAGAACAGGGGTTATTATCCATTCAGACAGGAACTCCAGCTCAAGCCCGGAGAAAAAAGAAAGTTATTCGCGAAGATGCTCGTTTTCCAGAAGGGGGGCAAGATCCGTTGGACTGCGCGTCTCGCCTCGTCGATCATGTATCGACCGGTCATCCAGAACGGCCAGGTATACGTGGTAACCAGGAAGGGCGATGTCGCATGCATAGGCGCGAACGGCGCGCAGCGCTGGAAGGTGAACCTGGGCGCCAGGATAGAATCGGCTCCTGCCGCAGGTGGGCAGGCCATCTATGTTGCAAACGTGCAAGGGACTCTCTTCTCGATCCGTGCCGACACCGGCAAGATAAACTGGAAATACCAGTGCGCTGGACCGCTCCTGTTCGGTTCGCAGCCGGCGTTTAACGTCGGAAAGATATACGTCGCGACCAGTTACGGCAATATCTATGCCTTTTCCGAAGAAGGAAAAGTACTATGGAACAAGAACCTCGACGAGGGCGTGTTCGGATCGATCGTATTTTCCTCGGGCATACTGATCGTGGGAACCGACAAGTCGCGGGTTTACGGGATCAACCCGAAAAACGGGAACATCAAGTGGAAATTCAACACCGATAGCAGAATATTTAACACGTCCCCGAGGGTCTATGACGGGACCGTGTACATCGGCAGCTACGGCGGGACGCTGTACGCGGTGCGTGCCAGCAGCGGATACCAGATCTGGAAATTCAAGACGTCAAGGCCCATATACTCGACGCCGCGGTACGCGAAAAATACCGTCTTTCTCGCCAGTTCGAGCGGGGTGGTATATGCGCTCGACGCGAACAAGGGATCGAAGCGATGGGAATTCAATGCCGGCAGCGAAATCTCCACTGACCCGGACCTTGTGGGCGACAGCCTCTACGTGGCGGACAAGCGGTCCCTCTTCTCGCTGGAACTCACGACGGGTACGCTCCAGTGGAAGGAAAATTTCCGTTCAGGGGTGAACACAGCGGTTACCGCCACCGACAGGGACGTGGTGGTCGGCCTGGACAACGGAGATGTCACCGCGCTGAGCGCGAATCCCTACTGATCAGAAGAATTTTTCCCGAACGTTGTATTCCCAGAGTTCCACGAGCTTGTCGAACTCCTTGTCGGGCGGGCTGTCGGCAAAGGCCATGTTCCTTCTTTTTATGAGGTACGCGACGGTCGAATCCTCGAGCATGAAAAATTCTCCCAGCGAATTGAGCTTCCTTATAATGTAATTGAGATTGTAGGTATGGAAATCGCCTATGATCTTCGAGGCGCTCGTGGGCTCGTACTTCATTAGGAGCTCGGTGAAATAGAGGGAGAGCCTCCACGAGTCGTTGCTCCCGGCAAGCCCCGAGTGGAAATGCATGCTCAGCTTTTCGAACAGCTCCATGTTGTGATAATACGAATCGTATATCACCTTGATAAATTCCGGGTAATTGTTCTGCACTTCCATGAGGTCGATGGGTTCGTCCCTTTCCTTGAAAAAATCGAATATTTCCCTGCTCCTGGGTGTCCCGGGTACCACGTCGATGAGCGGGATGCGGAGGTCGCGTATGACGGTCCGTACCTTACCCGCCTTCTTCAGGTAGATCTCGATTTCGACGGGTTCGGTATAGAAATCCTGGTCGTTCCCGGCCATTGTCATTTTCCTCCGCGGCCTTTCTTGAGGGGCGTCCCACGAGCGATCGAGAGCCTCACCCTGCGGTCTTCGGTCAGGGCGTAGCGTTCCGCCCTGTCGAACAGCTCCTCCCTCTTTTTGCCGCGGGGGGTTTTCTGCGCCTCGCGCATCGCCCTGTCGAAGAGTACGGCCGCCTCGATTAGCTTGTTCCTGGAGAGGTTCCAGAGCGTGTCCCCGCCCGATATACGCACCTTCTGGCCGTCGGGGAGGACGAAAACGGTGTCGGGATATATCCAGGCGGGATTTTTTTCCTTGAACCTGTACGGAGCGATTTTCAGGTACCCGTTGTCAACGGCGACCCGGTTCGCGTAACGGTATATCTCGAAGTCATCCACCGACACATCGTACAAATCGTTCTGCATTCCCCATTTTTTATCAAGTTCGCTGCTCTCGATGACCGGCGTTTCCCGGTGCCTTGCCGCGGGGCGTCCCGATCCGAGAAGGAACGCCGCGATTCCGCCGGATATCGCGGCGACCGCCGCTATTACGATCACCGCCGTCCTGAAAATTTTGCCCCGTGACAGTAACTTCCGTGCAGGGACGGGGGTCTGGCCCGGTATCCCCGCATGCTTTGCGGGGCCAGCTCCTTCAGCCGGTGCGGCACTTCCTGCGGCGACGGAGTGTGCGTGGAGTCTCATCAGCGCGGAAAGGCGCTCCCTGTCGGAGAGAATCCTGTCGTGCCATAGAATCACTTCCGGCGGGAGCCTGTCGCGGTCGTGGCGCGACAAGGAGCCGACGGAATCGATAACGTACGCCGCGCCCGCGGACTCGACCGGGGCCGCCACCTGGTAGAGGGAACCGCCGAGAACGCAGAGCAGCACCTTCAGCGAATGGGCCTCCGCGCGGAACGCGCGCCGGTCGAACCTGTTGCCGAGAATGTCCAGGAGCGCCGTGAGGCGCATGGAAGCGGTGCGGTCGGTGATCGTGTCTATTTCGTTTTTCAGCACCGCGATGGCGTTCATCAGCGCCCCGTTTCTTCCCGCGGGGGCCGTCGTAGCCGCGAGTTCATCGTCCGGCACGGTTTCGCCACGCCTGAGTTTGTCGGCTATTCCCGGGGCCAGGCCACAGAGCCTCTCAAGGGCGGCACGGTTTTCGGGCCGGACGATCTCGTACTGCATGCCACCTGAAAGGACGGTGATTCCCCGTGTGTGGATTTTCGATGCGACCGGGCTCCCGTCGTCGAAGACCGCCACGGGGCAGCCCGATCCCCTGAGGACAAGGTTGAGCGATTCGAAGGACAAGGCCGGGACGAGGACCAGGTCCGGTGGCTTTTTGATTATTTCCGTGGCATGGCGCACGTCAGTGACGAGCGCCGCGGTAACGTGCGCGTGCGGCGCGTTGAACGACACCCTCAGCCCGGGATCGCCCCTGTGCCCGCGCAGCCCGATCCCGCCGGCCTCGTGGTCCATTCCGGTAAAGGGACGTATATCCTGCGAGCATCCGGGGAAGAGCCCCGCGAGGGCGGTGAGGCCCCCCGAATCGCCGTAGATCGAGATGGAGCCGCCCTCCATATCCCGCCACTTCATGAACTGGGCGATGCCGTCCAGCCTCCCGTTGATGTCGATGAACGTCGTTACCGCGCCCGGATCCACGCACAGGCGGGACAGCTCTTCCAGGCATTCCGCGGGCGGCGAAACCGCGACCAGGGATCCGCCCGAATAGAAAAATGGCGCGCCGCCCGCAAAGAGCAGGCCCGATCCGGCGTACCGCCCGCTCTTCGAAAAACGACCGCTCATCAGTGTCATGAATGATTCGGGGCGCAGCGGACACTCGCGAAGCGACCTAAGGTCGAATATCGTCCTGCCCTCCCTGGCCAGGGCCACGTTGCCGTCGCGGGTGAAAACCCCGATATAGTCGTCACCCGGCACCTGGGGTATTCCGCCCGGCATGGCCGGCAGGTCCTTTTCGACGATGGTCACCGAGATGTCGTCCGTGTCAATGCCCATAAAACGCTGGAATTCTACGAAGCCGCGGATTGTGTGCGACAGGCCGATGTAGTGGTTGTTGCGGGGGTCCCGTACGTCCATGTTGAGGCATTCATGCGCGGGGTTCCCCACGAGGCCCTCCGGGAGGATGATGGTATCGATCATCGGGACCAGCGCGGGCGGCATGCCCTTCCAGGTGCCTATGCGGATAAAGGGCCTCGGTTCTCCGGGGGTGTCTCCCGTGTAGATCAGGCAGCATTCACGGTCGACGGTCAAAAGCCTTTCGGCGTCGTTTCGAATTATCGTTCGTATATCCATGGGGCCCGGTACGCTCTCCTATCCTTGCAGTGTGGCGATCATTCAGTCAATATTAATTTTTTACAGGACCCTCGCGCGACCGGTAAAAGCATCATGATCGGGGGACTATATGGCGATGTATATACCAGAAACGCCGAACTTTACGGTTGACAGGCATTCGCAATATGCCGATTATTACGGCGGTTCGGCGGCGGCAGACGCACGGTCTCGACGGCCGCCGTGAATCGAAAGAACCCGGACTTGAAATGATAGCGGCGCTCACAAGGCTTTTTTTCAGGATACGCTACCCGAGACAGGCGCTCTGGAGCGCGGTCGTGGCCTGCGCCATAGCGCTTACCGCCCTGCTGGTGTTCAGGTCGGACAAGGCCGAGACCAGCCCCGTGGGATGGGAACGCACCTTCACGCTTTCGCCCTTCAACGTGATCGCCGAAAACCACTCAGCCGCGGCCAGAAACCAGTATATCGTAGTCGCGTTCGAGGGGAAGGAAGGGGGATCGCGGAGCGTGTACGCCGCGGTTTCCTTCAACGGAGGGAAGAACTTCCTGCCCGCGGTGCGTATCGCCACGGTACGCTCCATGGGAACGCTGCACCCCAGCCCCGCGGTGTCGTCGAAGGGCCAGATAACGGTCATGTGGGACGCCTACCTCGAGGACGAATCCACCACGCGTATCTTTTCGTCTTCGTCAGAGAACATGGGCGCGAGCTGGTCGGAGCCGGAAAAGCTCTCGCTCGGGCACGCCGTGGAGATGCTCCCCCGCGTGTACTACGACGACAGGGATTCGCTTCACCTCTTCTATCACGGCGGCAAGGGACAGACCATCAGCCTCTACCACGCCGAGCGCGGCGAGAGCGTGAAGTACCTGACCACCGCGATGCTGGTTAAGCTTTCGAGCAGGATGAGGGGGGCATTTTTCCCCGCCATCCAGCTTTCGGGAAAGTACATATTCGTCGCCTGGCAGGGAAAGGAAGAGGACTTTTCGGACGAGATATTCTTCATCCGGTCGTCCAACTACGGAAGCGGGTGGAGCATCAAGAAGCGCATAACCTCAAGCAAGGGGAACAACGAGGCGCCGGCGCTCGCGGTCCGCGACGGCGCCCTGTACATGGCGTACCAGAACAACGACGACAAGACCTGGTCCATCAAGATGAAGAGGAGCTTCAACCACGGCCAGAGCTGGGACGACGAGCCCCTGAGGGTTTCCGGCACGGACGCGAACTGTTTCGCCCCGCAGGTGGCGATGGCACGCAACGACCTCCTGGTGGCGTGGTATGACATGAGAAACGGCTTTCCGCAGATATACTCGAGAAAGTATTCCCTGGCGGACGGCAAGTTCGGCAAGGAGGACGTGAACCTTTCAGACGGACGGAACCAGGGACGGAGCCCCTCCCTGGTCGTCGTCGGACCGCAGTTCATCGTCCTGTGGGAAGAGAGGAACATGGTCGTCGGGAAAAGTTCCGACATCTACGTCGATCCCCCCGTGGTGAGGTCCGATACGCACCCCCCCGGCGCCTGGTCCCGCGTTCCCGTGATGAACATACGGTGGACCCCCCCGAGGGACGAGTCCGGGATTGTCGGGTATTCGTTCCTGGTGAGCAAGAAGCCCGACGACATCCCCGAGCTGGATCCCACGAACCAGACATGGTTCACTCGCCAGATCGACGACGGCGTGTCGTATTTTCACATCCGCGCGGTGGACGGCGCCGGCAACTACAGCAGGACCGTCCATTACCGGATACAGTCATGCGCCTCGACCCCGCCGATCCCCGTGATCGTGTCGACGACCCACCCACAGGGAAAGAGCACCCCTTCGAACAACGCGGAATTCCGCTGGGCCGTCGATGATACCGAAAGGATCAAGGGCTTCATGTACGGGTTGAGCCGGTATTCGATCCGCAAGCCGGATAAGATGACCACCGCGTTCTCGGCTTCATTCAAGGATCTCGAGGACGGCTACTACTTTCTCACCGTCACCGCGGTGGACAGGGCGAACCAGTCGAGCGAGGTAGCGGTGTACAACTTCATCGTGGGCGAGGGCCGCGAGCTCAGCGAGGAAGACCTGAAGCGCCTCGCCGAGGAGGAAAAACGCCTGCGCACGCTGGATCTCGGCGGCGAGGGGGGAGGGCCGATAATCGCGGTGCATTTTCCTTTCGACACGAAGAAGGAATTCAACGGCATTTCGTTCAACGCGGTGATCGAGCCGAAAAACATCGCCCCCGATCGCATCGCGGGATATTCGGTGTCCCTGGGCGAACGCGGCGGCGAGCCGCTTCACGGCGTCAACCTGAAGGGGAACGTTCTCAGGGTGAGGGACCTCCGCAGCGGGACCTACCAGCTCACGATCCGAGGCAAGTACCATGTCTATGCCGACGGCGCAAGAAAGGAGGCGTGGACCCCGCCGTTCAATGCCAGGATCGTCGTCCTGCTCGAGTCGGACCGTTCGCCTATCGAGCGCTACGGCGCGGGGATTCTCGCGAAGCTCACGGGGAAGGGCCTGAAAACGGCCATTGCCGTGTTCTGCATGGCATTCGCGGTCTCGTTCGTCGGGTACGGCGGGAGGATGCAGTATTACGCGAAGCTCGCCGCGTACCGGGCCAGGCGGCTTGTCCGCTCCGGCGCGTGATCCTTCCGCGCGAATGTATATCCCCCCGCCGCCCTTCCCGAGGGCGCGCCGCGTCAAGCCTTCATGCCGTCATCCCATTACATCCTTTCGCGTAACTGGAAAAATCACTGACTTCGACCTCCGGCGTATACCATGCGCGCCCGTGATGTGGTATGTTGGGGTTATCGAATCGGCGAACAAACGCCCGTCGTCGCGCCCTGGGGAGTGCGCGGGACACCAGCGGGCGGAACGCGGTAACGATCGGCGCGCATTGCCGGGTACGGCAGCGGGCATCCTTGCCATCGGGAGGATGTGCATGATATACGATTTCCTGGAGGGGCACGACCTCGTGCCGGACCGGCAGTACCTGCTCGCGTGGAAATTCCGAATGGGCGACCTCGCGTGCGAGGACCGGGAGCTCCCGTTGAGGCCCGTGTACCGGGCCCTTCTCCGCGGGCTGAGGACCCTGCCCCTGTCCGGGGACGGCCGCGTCTGGGCGCGGCGATTCGGCGTGTGGGCCGGCTGGCGCGGGGAATGTTTCCGGGTCGGAATCCCCGCACGGATGTGCACGATGGTCCCGGAGATGCTGGGCCGTTTTTTCGAGCCGGTGCCCGGATACGATACGATCGAGCTCTGCCTCGTGCCCGATATTCAGCTCGTACCGGTGTTTTGCTACAATTACGGACGCATTTGCGAATACGGTCCCGCAGATATGGTCGGAAAGGTTTACAGGGACGGTGTTTTTGGTTCAGGTGTACTGCTCGAGGGAAGGGGCTTAATGCGCGAGGGGCGTTTTCAATGATTGAACGCACGGCGGCGGGGACTTCATCGCCGAGGGCATATCCCCGCCGATTTGCGTTCGCTGATTAAAAGCCTCGGCTCGCCATGGCTTTCGGGCACATGTCGGCAAGGCGGTTTCCGGCGGCGTTCATGTCATCGGCCGCAGACTGGTTGTTTCCGTCGAGCATGGACGAGGCGGTCAGGAACTTGTCGAGCTGGGCACGAATCGAGGCGCAGTCCTTCCTCCCGGCTTTTTTGCACTCGGCGGCGCATTTTTTTATGAAATCGGACTGGTACTGCGGAAGCTTCTCTGCTGCTAAGGATAGAATGGGCATGATCAGGAGTCCCGCGATGGCAAGGCAGGGTAAAGAAAGTGACGGTTTCATCGAGAATCCTCCATGCGCATAAATAACGCCCGGTGTTCCCTGGCGTGATCGGCTTTGCCGCGTTTCAGGACAAATCGACCGTGTCGATCATCTCCACGACGGTCCGTTTCCTTCAAGCATTATTTCAGGAACGCAAACGTGTTTTGCCGAATTCGTCCCGGGGATGGTGTCCCCGAACAACGATTTGAAGCGCATTCTCCGGTTGTATTATTGAACGTGCTTGCCGCCGCGTGCACCGGCAAACCACCCTGGATGGGGCGCGATGGATTCTGGAAATCAGCGTATCCGGCCATATTATTATTGCTTTTCCTGCCGGACGATCCGATAGTTTGTCGGCTGACAGGATAATCCGGCATCGATCGGGACGCGAGGTTTCTTCGATCGTTACGGATGATGGCTGCGGGATCGTCCCCGGCCGTGTTTCGATTGTCATATCCGGGGGAAGGGACATGCGGAAAGATCTGGCGATCATTCTCATACTGTGCGCGACGGCTTTGCCTGCCGGTCAGACGGCGTTGACGAATGTGAAATTTCTTCAGAAAAAAACGCTCGAAATGCGTTATGCCATCGGTTCATCCGAGATGAAATTCATCGATGACAGGCGCTACAGGAGCTCCTATTCCTCCGGCGGATGGTACTGGAAGAACGAGGGGACCTATGAATTGAGAAACGGAAAGGTTTACCTGCACCCGGTAAAATGCGAGGAAGTCGACGACGGACAGAAAGCGAAATGCCAGAACTCGATGGGGGAGGCCGTCGGAACCCTGATCGATAATGAAAACTCGTTCGACTACCTGAAAAGCCTGAAGGTCGTATCGTTGAAGAACAGGAAAATCTACTCGTATGACGGGAGCGGCGGCAACGCCATCGTATACAATATCCTGGAATTTCCGGTGAAGGAAGGATCGATTCGGAACGCCGGCGGCGTCAGGGTCGTGGCCATGGGGTGCCGGGCCGGCAGGACGACCGCCGACGCGAAAATGTACAAAAGGCCGGGCATCGCGTCCGAACCTGTGAAATGTTCAATCGAATACGACAGCGACGGGTCGTCGGTCAGGGATTATCTCCCCGACGGGACCGAGATAACCGTGCTCGCCAGGTCGACGGAAAAGCAAAAGGTGAATGATCGCAACGATTACTGGTACTACGTGAACGCCGGTGCGTGCGAGAGGGTCTGGATACACGGGGCGTTCGTAGATCGCAGGTAAGTCATTTCAACCGATGTTCTGCATGAAAAATGCAATAATGAATGAGCGGGCGACGAGGATCGAACTCGCGACGTCCAGCTTGGGAAGCTGGCATTCTACCACTGAATTACACCCGCCTGACAACGGGAGATATGTTCTTCAAAAGGGCGTTTTTTTTCAAGACTTTTTTACGATCCTGTGGTATATATAAAGATACGATGAAACCATCAATGATATGCATACGGAGGGCCCTGGCGGCAACGGCGCTGTTGATCGTGACAGCATGGTCTTCGCCGGTCATGGCCCAGGCCGACAAGGATACGGCCGAATTGAGAAAACTGAACCGCGAGGCCCAGGCGCTGTTCGACAGGAAGGACTATGGCGCCGCACTGGGGCTGTGGCTGTCGTATCTCGACAAAAACCCCAAGGATGAAAAGATACAGCAGAAAATCGAGATCGTGTACGAAATCAAGCTCCAGAAGGACCTGGCGCTCCAAAAATTCAGGGCGGAATACCGCTTCGCGATGGACAAGTTCAAAAAGGACAGCGACGAGGAGAAGAAGCTCGGGCTTCCGGTCGGCAAGGACGGGATCGAGAGCTACATCGTCTCTTTCAGGACCGATCCATACGATTCCGAGGTGAAGCGATACGAGGAGGACTGGAGGGAACTCAAGGCCGAGGTCGAGCGGATCCAGAAAGAGCTTTCCTATTCGGAAATGAAACGCAAAAAGGTCGCGGAGCTGAGGAAGCTGGCGCGCGAAATGAGCGCCCTGAAGTATCCCGATTACCAGGAGCTCAAGGAGACCTGGAAGAAAATCCTCGGGTATATCAGGAACGACGCGGAGGCCCTCGAGGGAGTGCGTCTCTGCGAGATGGCCATCGAGAACAGGCTCAAATGGGAAAAGATCCGCGACCTTTCCATGATGGGGACCTCGTTTTTCGAGCAGAAGAAGTATGAACCCTCCAGGAAGTGCTTCGACAACGTTATCCAGCTGGACGCGAAGAACCGTTACGCGAAAATGCAGATCAAGAAAATCGACGAGATCCTGTCGCACAGGCAGCAGGCGCTTCTCAACCTGAAGAACGCCGAGGTCGCCTACGCCAACGGCCTGAGGGACCTCAAGGAAAACAAGTTCGAGCTCGCCCAGGAGGACTTCGGCCAGGTCGTGGCCCTGCTCAAGGAATTCAAGGAGGTGCAGGGGACCATCTATCGCGATTCCGTGGAAAAGCTCAAGAAGCTCAGCGAGATGAAGGAGCAATACCTCCGCATGGAACGGCAGAAGCGGGAGGAGCGGGCCCGGCAGCTTTTCCAGGACGGCCTGATCGCCTACACTGGGGGAAGGTATCGCGACGCGCTGAACCTCTTCCAGAATTCGCTTAACTACAAACCGGACAGCGACCAGACCAAGCAGTACCTCAAGTGGACGCAGGACGCGCTGAAGAACGAGGAGGAGGACGAGCTCAGCAAGGATTCCCCCTATTACGACCTGGTACAGTCCATCGGTCTTGCCGGCAAGAGCCTTTACGGGAAGGGACAGTACAACGAATCGATGAACAAGTGGCTGAGCATACGACAGCTCTTTCCCAAGAACAGGCTTGCCAGGGAATATATCTTCAAATGCGAGATACGGCTGAATCCCGCCTCCCGCGGGGAGATGCTGAAGTCGAAGTTCGAGGACGGGAAGAAATTCATGGCCGCGAAAAAGTACCGCGACGCGCTTCGCAGCTTCGAGGAGGTCCTCTCGATAGAGAGGAATTATCCCGGGGTGGCCATGCTCATCGACCAGGCGAGGGGGGGGATACGGAGCGCGATGCCGGGAGGCAACCTGACGCAGGAGGATCGGGACCAGATCGCGAAAACCTTCGCCTCGGCGATGGCCCTGTACGAGAAGGGCGGCGCCGAAAATATCAAGAAGGCGCTCGGCGATTTCAGGTGGATAGTCAAAAAAGACCCGAACAACACGAAGGTCGCGATAATCGTAAGCAAGATCGAGTCGCAGCTCGGCATGAGCAAGCCGGCCGCCGAAAGGGTGAGCAGGCTCACCCCCAAGCAGCAGGAAATGGTCAATTACCATTACTACAGGGGGATCAATTTTTACTCGCAGAACGAATTCCAGAAAGCTCTCGATGAATGGAGGCAGGTGCTTATCATCGACCCGCAGAACGACAGGGCGAAGAAGAACTTCATGAAGGTATCCGCGTTCCTTGGAAGGAAATGAACCGGAGCGTGGTTGATAAAAAGGAGTTGATTATTTAGTCGAGCGCCTTAAGGTGTGCCAATGGCGAAAAAGGAAGCCCCCGGGGAAAAAAAAGAACCTCCCAAAGAGGGAAAGGAATCGGCAGGGAAGGTGCGCTTCGGCCTCCGGCTGAAGTTCACGCTGGCGATCAGCCTTCTCGTATTCATCATAATATCCTCGTTTACGGCCTTTCTCATATGGCGGGAGATGGGCGTCCTGAGGACACAGATCATGCAGTCGATGGAGCGGGAGGTGCTTCATCTCGCCAATACGGCCCAGCAGACCATGGGGGCGGGCGAGTTCAGCGATATCCTCACCCTGACTTCGACCGTCAATGATCTCAAGACCATCAAAGACGAAAGCGGTATTCCATACGTGATGTACGCCTATGTCTTGAACGATTCCGAGGCAGTGGAGGCTGGTTTTGTCCAGAAGGGGTCCGTGCAACAGGGCGAAAAGCTCCAGGACGGGATCAAGCGTTCACTGTCGGGAAGGAGCGATGCGGGAAAGACCCTCGTCAGTCGCTATACGGACCGCGGTGAAACGGGCGGGAACATCTACGACTTTTCGCGCATCGTCATGAGCAAGACCGGCGACAGGAAAATGGGATATGTGATCATCGGGTTGTCCGATCTCGTCATCAGGGAGGAGATCAAGCGCCTCATGATGAACCTCTCGCTCATCTTCCTCGCTTTCCTCGGAATTTCCGTGCTCGGCGCGGTGGTGCTCGCCGGCATCATCATCAAGCCCATCCGCGTCATCTCGCACGGGGCGGAGATCATCGGGGCCGGGAACCTGGACCACATGATTGAGCTGCGTTCTTCAGACGAGCTCGGGAACCTCGCCGCGGAATTCAACCGGATGACCGCGGAGATCAAGGCCGCCAAGAAAAAGGAGATCGAGTCCCGCATCATGGAGGAGCAGATCTTCCTGGCTAAGGAGATACAGGAAGGCCTCAACCCGATGGGGTTCTACGACAAGCGGGGCATCCAGATCAAGGGGTTCACCAGGGCCGCAAAGGGGGTCGGCGGGGATTATTTCGATTATGTGGATATATCCGAAAGCAAGGTGGGTGCGCTCATCAGCGATGTGTCGGGGAAGGGCGTACCCGCGTCGCTCGTCATGGTCATGATCCGCACTGTTTTCAACACGCTCAAGTCCGATCCGAAAATCAACTGCAAGAAGGTCGTGAAGGCCATCAACGATTCCCTGAGCGCGGATTTCGCCATAGACAAGTTCGCGACGCTTTTTTTCATGATATACGACAGGGATACCGAGGAGCTCTATTTTTCGAATGCCGGGCACGGCCCGCTTTTCTGCTACAGGGCCTCGCGCGACAGGTGCACCCTGACCAAGGTAGAAGGCATGCCCATCGGCGTCGACGACAGCTCAGAATACGAGCAGGGAATGGTCAAGCTCGCCCCGGGGGACATCGTCATTCTCAACACGGACGGTGTGACCGAGATGCGAAACGAAACCAGGGATGAATACGGGATCAAGAGGCTCCAACATTTCATGATCAGGCACAAGGATCTGTCGCCTGACAGGTTCGTCGATTTGCTCGTCAAGGATCTCGATGAATTCAAGGGGGCGGCACCGCAGCATGACGATACCACCATGCTGGTGTTCAAGCGCGTCAGTTGATCAGACCACTTCGTTTTCTGAATCGTAAATCTTAAAAAACCTGTCCAGTGTTGCGAGTCTCAGAATGTTGAGGACGTCGTCGTGGATGTTCATGAGAGCGAATTTTCCGTTATGGGCCTTCATTTTTTTCTGGCCCGCAACCAGGGCGCCGATGCCGGATGAATCCATGTAGTTAACGTTCTTCATGTCCACGATGACGCTGGGATGCTGGCCGTCGGTCAGGCTGAACAGGGCTTTCTTGAGTTCGCTCACATTGTAGAGATCGACCTCTCCGCTGACCTGGATAATTTTGTGTTCTCCCATATCTCTGAAAGAGATGTCCATCGTTTCCTCCGGAATCAGTCAAATACGATGCTTGATAATGTATATATTGTACACAATATCATGTAAAGAAAAAAATGACATTATTTTGGTGTCCGGCAGTTTTCGTTTAAAAAGATGATAAAAACCGAACTTTTTTTCAATAGTGTCACATAAAATTCATATTATTTAATGGCGGAATAATTTGTCAATAAATTCCGATAGATCGAGAAAATTATTTACCTCGCGCATCTCGTTGCAATAGGATTCATAGAGCGAAGCAAGGCTGTCGCTCCAGGCCCACAGGTGCCTTCTGTCGGGATTGAGCCAGAAAAGATTCCGGGAACGTTCCTTTATCCTCACGAAAGAATCAAGTCCCGGGTCCTGGTAATTGTTCCTGCCGTCACCCAGCACCAGCACCGTGGTCTTTCCGGTGAGCGAGTCGCTGTAGTTGCTGATGAACTGTTGAAAACAACGGCCGTAGTTGCTGCCCCAGCCGTAGGTGAAATTCGTGTCCTGGAATATCGAGCTGAGCGCCCGCTCCGGGTCCATCTCCATGAACAGCGGGGTTATCTCCACCATGTTGCTGATGAAAGCGAATGTCCTGACCTTGGAAAACAGGCCCTGCAGGGTATAGGTAAGCAGCAGCATGAACCGCGAATACTGGTTGACGGAGCCGGATATGTCGCACATCACCACGAGCTGCGGGCGGTCGATCTTCTTGTCCTTGCGGTAGATCTTGAAAGGGATGCCCCCGTAGTGGAGGCTGTCGCGCAGGGTGCGCTTGATGTCGATATTCCCGTGCTTGACGCGTTTTTTCCGGAGCGATATGCGGTTCTTCAGCTTCTGGCCGAAACGCCTGATGAGCTCTCGCATTTCCTTGATTTCTTCGGGCGTGATCCTGTATATGGGCTTGTGGAGGAGGAATTCCTCACGCCTGCGGATGTCGGTTCCTATGCGCCTTCTCTGCAGCTGCTCCCTCATGAGGGACAGGAGCCGTTCACGGAGCTCGGCGTCGTCCGCTTCGACGCGGTCTTCCGCCATCGCGGTGCTGTCGTACGACTGGATGACCGTGCTTCGCGCATTGAAGATCATCATGCCCGCCCCGCCGGAGGATCCCCGTTGCTGCATCTGGTCCATCAGGAGCGATAACAGCTCCTCGGGCGTTTTCTGGAACATCAGGTTTTCGGCGAGATTGTCGAGGAATTCGCTCACGGCGTTCTCCAGGTCCGCGGCATTCTCGGGGGGCACGCGCTGCCCGGTTGCGCCCTCCGGCCGCGAAGTCGCCGATTCGATTTCCGCTTCGATGATCTTCATGTTCTCGAAGAATTCAGCGAAACAGCGGTCGAAGACCGGTATGTCGGTGTAGTCCTTGATGAGCGTGGTTTTCAGTGCCTGGCGGAACGCCCTCCGGTCGAGGATCGGCACGTGCTGGACCGCCGTGAACAGCGAAAGGATTTCATCGGCCGACACCTGCACGTCGGCGTCCCTGAGCACGTCGACAAAGTCGTAGAGTTTTCGCTGGATAAAGGGTTGTCCGCTCATCGCGTATTCTAGTGGAAAATTTCCTTCGAGTGTTTTTTCGCGAGCTCTATGTCCTTTTCGTATTTCAGGATGAAATTGAGCGTTTCCACCGCCGCATCGTGGGTGAGGTCGTTCTTCCCGAGTATCACCAGAGCTTTTGCCCAGTCGAGGGTCTCGCTGATGCTCGGTTCCTTCTTCAGCTGGAGTTCGCGGATGCGGTGGACGGCCTGCACGATGTCGGCCCTGAGCCTGTCCCCGCATTCGGGCACCTTGAGCGAGACGATGCGCTCCTCGAGCTCGCGCGTCGGGTAATCGATGTAGAGGTGCAGGCACCGGCGTTTGAGCGCGTCCGACATTTCGCGCGCGTTGTTCGAGGTGAGAATGACGAACGGCTTGTGCTCCGCCCTGATCGTGCCGATTTCCGGGATGGTCACCTGGAAGTCGGAAAGCACCTCGAGGAGGAAGGCCTCGAACTCGGAATCGGATTTGTCTATCTCGTCGATGAGGAGCACGGACGGCTTCGCGCCGGTTATGGCCGAGAGTATGGGCCGGGGCAGGAGGAACTTGTTAGAGAAGAACACGTTGTCCTCACGGGAGAGGCGGTTCACCGCCTCGGCCAGGGTCTTCTCCCCCTCGAGCAGCGACGAAAGCTTGTCCTTTAGTATCTGGGTGTAGAGGAGCTGCTTCGCGTATTCCCACTCGTACAGGGCCTTGGACTCGTCCAGCCCCTCGTAGCACTGGAG
>CAYRGX010000044.1:0-34404 GCA_964423905.1 uncultured Leptospirales bacterium
CGTGGTAACCAGATATGGGCCGCCCGAAGTTCTAAGGCTCACCGAGATGGACAAACCCGTGCCCGGGCCAGGCGAGGTATTGATCGGAATACGCGCGGCCGCGGTCAACGCCACGGATCCCGTGTTCAGAAAGGGTGAGCCGTTCATTTCCCGGTTCTTTACCGGGCTATTGCGGCCGCGGCACCACATACCCGGAGACGTCCTGGCCGGAGAGATCGAGCATACCGGGCCCGGCGTGACCCTTTTCAAAAAAGGCGACCGGGTTTTCGGCGCGACCACGGTCACCATGGGCGCCCATGCCGAATACAAGTGCCTCCCGGAGAAGGGAGCGCTGGCCCCGCTTCCCGCGAACGTCGGCTACGATGAGGCCGCGGGACTGTGCGACGGGGCCCTGACCGCCCTTCCCTTTCTCAGGGACAAGGGCGGGATTAAGAAAGGACAAAAGATCATGGTGTACGGCGCGTCCGGCTCGGTGGGGACCGCGGCCGTCCAGCTTGCGGTATATTTCGGCGCGGAGGTCACCGGCGTATGCGGCACGGCCAACCTGGAGATGGTGCGATCACTGGGGGCTTCCACGGTCATCGATTACACGAGGGAGGACTTCACCCGCGCGGGCGCGACTTACGACATCGTCTTCGACGCGGTGGGCAAGAGCTCCTTTTCCCGTTGTAAAGCCATACTGAACGACAATGGGATATATCTCACCACGGTGCCGACGATCGGTTTCATGCTGCGCACGCTCGTCATGCCGCGAAAAAAAGGAAAGCGGGCGGCGTTCGCGGCAACCGGCCTTCGGCGACCGGCCGACAAGGCCGCGGACCTGGCCATCCTCGCGGATCTTGCCCGTGACGGAAAGCTCAGGACCGTGATCGACAGGACCTATACCCTTGAGGAAATCGCCGAGGCCCACAGGTACGTCGAGCTGGGCCATAAAAAGGGAAACGTCATACTGAAGATATCATAACGAATGAACCGAATGATACGCGGTGGATCGTCATGAGCGGCGATGGATATGCCGAGGTAACGAAAGACGAGGCGCGACAGGTGCCCTACCCCGTGGTGTACGTGAATTCCGACGGCACGTACCGCGAGTGCACCGAAAGCGAAAGGAAGTATCTGCAGACCGGGTTTCATCCCGGTGACGGGGCCAGGCCCTACGTGAAAGACAGCTATTCGCAGAAGTCGCCCGACGGCGACATGTCGGGATTTCTCTTCAGGTACCAGCTCCCGAAAAAGGCCCGGGCATCGAAATGAAACTGCCGTGCGACACGCACGCGCAGAACGCGAGGGAGGTCAATCGATGAAAACACGCTCGTGGATCATGGCAATTCTCGTTGCGGCGGGTGCGATCGTACTCGCCGCAACGCCCTCCGGCGCCGCGGGGCTCAAGGCCGGCGCCACCGTGTGGTACACCTGGTGGGACGGGGCGAACCGGAGCATCTCCACCGGGGCCGGAACCCCCCTTTCCACGCTGAACCGCTACCACCAGGTACCGGCCATCCTCTATGGACCGGTTTTGTCCGTCGACTTCAACCAGCGGTGGAGCCTGTCCGTCATCTTCGCGCTCGGCACGGACATTCGCGCGCGGGGAAGCTACTACGAGCCGTGGATGTCGGGCTATCACAGGCTCGGGAACCGCTACTTCCGGTACGACCTGGATCCCACCGCGGCGTACGCATTCAACCGTTACGTGAAAGTCTTCGCCGGGATGAAGCTCCAGGGATACGACATCGACGGCACGTCGGAGACCTATTACTCGAACCGTTTCGAGAAGAGTTCGCCGAAAACGAAGTATATCGCCTATGGCCCCGGCGCGGGCATCGGCCTGACGGTCCCGCTCCACGAGAACCTGTTCGTCATCGCCAACGTGTCAGGGCTTTACATGCGATCCGACATCACCCGGAAGGAGCTCATTACCGTGTACGGGACCGTGGGCCAGGGCAACGACGCGTCGAGCACGAATGGAAGGTTCGCGTGGAACGTCTGGGGTGGAAACGCCAACGCCTCGCTCGCCTGGTACGTGCCGCGCGCCTCGCTCACGTTCTCCCTCGGCGGGCGTTACCAGTTGTTCTGGATACAGCTCGCGGGAAACCACGTCAGCAACCGGACCACGAGTATCCGCTACGGCGGCGTCAATCTGTTCGCGGCCCAGTTCGGGGAGGCGATCAGCGAATACATCGCGAGGCACTCCTACCACGGGAAGTACGACCACTTTTACGGCATCACCTTCTCCACGATATACAGCTTCGACTTCTCGAAGACGTGAGGGGCGCTGCGCTCGATTTCTTTGCTGTGGATGTAAGGAGGATATGCCCCGGACAGGCATGATGACCTATATGTCCCGGGGCCCTGCGCCGGCATATCCGGTTACGCTCGTTATTACTTTTTTACTTTCGAAAAGAGCTCGGTGTTCCCGATCCACATGCTGAAATAGGGTCTCCGCGAGAAGGATTGTTTCATCAGTACGAGAAACGGCCTGTTGAACACGAATTGCCTTGTAGTTTCCTCTTGTTCGTCTGTCGATGCATCCGATACATCAATTGATTCCAGCTTTGCTCCTTCTTCATTTAAAATGTATGTAATCTTATGTTTAAACTTCAGAGGCGATTTATTGAATACATCGTTTTTAAGTTTCAAGATCTTGTTGTTAAATTCGGGATAGATATAATCGAAATCGAAGCTGATGACCGGCGCGTTGAACCAATCGATTTCCCTGAAAGTGCCCTTTTTACCCCTATCGAGCTTCTCAAGAACAAACCGATTGGTTTTTTCCAGCGTTTTCGCGGGCGGTATCTTCGCCAGAATCAGTTCATCGTTCTTTGACCTGGAGGTAAGGCCGATGATAAACTCGTCGTCGTTTTTATAATAGTAGACGATGATCTGATCAATCAGTTTCCGTAAGTCGTGCGTGCTGTTGGCTATGTTGAATGACTCGACCTTCTGGTTTAAAAATTCAAGGTTGCCCTCTTTATCCCTGGTAAAAGGGACTTCAAATTGGAGCTGTTTGAACAAATGCGCGTACACGAAGAAGGTATCGTCCGTATAGTCGCCGATCGAATCAAGCAATTTCGTATCGGCCCCGGCAGGAAACTTACCTTTAACATTGTCCCTGGCCTGTGCGAGGTTGAAATCTTTCTTGAAACTCGAAAGCAGTATATACGAAGCAGGATCGATGTCTTTCTTCTGATAGGCCCTCCGGTTCATTTTCGTGAAAACCGGATCTTCATTATAGACGTGAATATCCTCCCCGATTTTTTCGCATAATTCGTTCCAGGCGATTTGAATCGTCGAGCACCAGATGTAATTCTTGTTTTTCTCGATTACCGCGTCCGGGTGGGCCAGTATGACCGTATTCTTTGGCGGAGCGCCCTTTGCAAAAATTTCTTCATTCTTCTTCGCGCATGAAAACATGACGAGCAACGCGGCAAGCAGCAATCCCGGTCTTTTCATGTGAATCCCCTTCCCGGTTTTATACCACATGCTTCCATGTTCGCCGATGTGTGTCAATGATAAATGGTCCCTCGTTGTACGAACTGGGGATCATCAGCCCGCCGTAAGCCTGTTGAGGGACTGGATCATGCCGTGAAGCACCGTCATCGAGTCGTTCAGCAGGTTCGTGTTGTTCACCACCCCGCCCATTATATTTTTGAGCTTATCGATGGCCCCGGTGATTTCATTGACCACGTCCCGCTGCTCAACCGTCGCCGAGGTTATCTCGCTGACACCGTTGGCGATGTTCCCGCTGTTCTCCTGGATGGTCCTGGCCATGCGCTCCTGGGCAAGGCAGAGTTCCAGTATGGTGGATATCGCCGCGTTTACCTCGTTGATGGAATTCCCGATGTCGAAGACGACATTCGATGAATTCAGGATGATGTCGGTTTCCTGGTCGATGTTCAGCACAGTGTTCTTCACGTGCTCCTGGATGAGCTTGGCCTGCTGTATCGACCTGTCGGCGAGCTTCCCGATTTCCCCGGCGACGACCGCGAACCCCCTCCCGTAGGTCCCGGCCCGCGCCGCCTCGATCGAGGCGTTCAACGACAGGAGGTTCGTCTGCTCGGCGATGTCGTTGATGATGCCGGTGATCGCCTGGATTTTGCCCGAGGATTCCCCCATGGCCCTCATGCCGCTGGTTATATCCTCCATGCCCTGCCTGCTCAGCCTTGACTTGTCGAGGCTGCTCCTGCTCAGGACGTCGGTCTGCCTCGACGCTTCGGTGATCTTCTTCAGGGAATCGATATACTGGATCACGATCGCGTTGTTTTCGTGGACAGATCGTTTCTGGACCTCGGCGTTGTTCATGATGGACTCGATCGACACCGTCATCTGCTCGATGGCGGAGACGGTGACTTCGAGGTTGTCCGCCTGTTCGTTCATCTCCCGCTGGAGCGTTTCCACGGCGGAGCTGAAGGTACCGGTGAAGTCCGTCAGCTCGCCAACCGTGACCCGTATGTCGTGGATCATGCCGGTCAGGACCGCGTTGTCAGCCTCGGTCTTTTTCGAGAGCCGCTCGGTGGTCCTGTACGATTCCGAGAAACGCGACGACAGCAGGTACGACTGGATGAAGAGGAACACGAAAAGCCCCACCGGCAGCAGGTACACGGTATCGATCACGTGGATCCCGTAGAGAATATCGTTGATCGAGACGCCGATGAGCACGAGAAGCCCTCCCAGGAATCCCATCGCCCCGCTCCGTTTGTGGACGATGGCCAGGAAAACGACGTAAAAGATATACAACAGACAACAAAGGGCCACGCCCATCATGGCTTCCAGGCCCTGCGAGTAGACGATGAGGGGCGCGGCGATCTCGACCGCGGCGATGAGCGCCAGCGTTATGAGTATCGCCATGAGCGCCTTCCGTGAGAACTCGGCGCCGAAGAGCCTGTACACGAACAGTGAGAACGCGGCCAGCGCGAACTGCCACGAAAGGAACTCCAGCTTGAAGAGCGCTTCAAACGAAAGCGACGGCAGCACCTCCAGCACATAGCGGTCCTGCTGGATGAAGGAACGAAGCGCGATCATGAGACAGGCGACGGCGAAGTACAGGAGGGCCTTATTCCGCTTCATGAGGGCGAAGAGAACAAGATGGTAGAGGCCGATCATCAGGATGCTCCCGACGATGAACATGCCCATGAGGGCGTTCCGGTTCCACCGCGCCCTCATGTCCCCGGCGTGACCCAGCGCGATCTCCTCGATGATGCCAGCCAGCTTGTAATGGTAGTTGGAGACCCTTATGATGATGTCGAACTCGGGACCGGGCGGATCGAACTCGACGATGTGCGGCCGCACCCGGGCCTTCATTTCGTCCTTCGATTTTCCGATTGCACCCGCAGAGGCGACGCGTGTGTCGTCGACGTACGTTTCGTAGGCGCTGAAGATGTTCGGGACATGGAGGCCGTAACGGACGCGCGCTCCGTCCGTCCTCACTCTGAGACGATAGGTGGCGTATCCCCCCGCGGGGAGGCCGGCTTTATCGATCGTGTACCTGGTCCACGTCATGGGTACGGCACCATAGTGTGGTGCCATGCCCTGGTCCCCCCCGCGAAAATCGCCGTATGAGAGAAATGCGTTCCAGTGGAACTCCCATTCACCGGAGAGCGACAGGCTGCCGTTCCTCGAAAAGTCCCATCCGCGGACATCCAGCACGCCCTTCACCGGCATCGGTCGCCCCGGCTTTCCTTTCACCGCCGGCCCGCATGATAAAAGCGGCACCAGGAATAATGCCGGGAGCATGGTGGTTATCTTTTTCATGATGCATTTCATATGAATGAAGCCCGCAGAACAAAATCATCCAGTAAATAAGGCAATCCTGATCCGACTATTTAGTTGTTTTCCGGATCACCCCACAGGAACAGGTACGGATAGAAAGGAAAATTGTAAGCTATATCCAGATATTGTTGTTTATTGTGCAACTATATAGTATATTATACAATATATGGCAATAGTCAAGTCACAATTTGAAAATATCCTGAAAAAAACTATAAATTAGCGTGAAATCCATGATATGTCTAGAGCGGCAGCGCGAAGAACAGGATAGTCCGACTTCAGGATTTGCAACGGATTTCTCACGGAATTTCATAGTCAAAAAGCACCGGGGGGGGCTACATAAAAAACAGGAATACTTCACCGAGGTAAAAATGCTGATCGAAAGCGATGAGGATATACTTCTATTAATTAGCCGAAACGCCATGAAAAAGGTAACCGGGCATGATCAATGTTCCGGCTTCGTTGCCTCCCGCGACCCGGGGGCCTTCCCGGAGCGCATCCATTTTTCGAATCCAATCACCGGCAGGATGATGGAGCCCGCACCGACCGCAACCGCTATATCGCGAATATCCAGGGACGCCGATCCGAACACCATGTTCATGAACGGCACGTATATATACAATCCATGCAGAAAGAGCACGATCGCGATTCCGATAAAGACCGCCCTGTTGGTGAAAATACCGATTTTGAGCAGCGATTCCTTCAACGAGCGGCAATTCAAGAGGTAAAAAATCTGGAAAGCGATTACGAAGGTCACGGTAAGCGTCTGTGCTCGTGGAAGAGCATTCTCCACCGACTCCCCGTTTCCAAGTGCGCCGTGATATTCCCACAGGAACAGCACTATTGATCCGAGAGTCATGATGACGGAAACGAAAATCGTTCGGAACATGACAAAGCCACCCAGCAGGGGCTCATCGGGTTTCCTGGGCGGCCGGCTCATCACGTCGGGCTCTTTCACCTCAAACGCGAAAGGCAGCGCAAGCGCGATTGCGGCAACCATGTTTATCCATAGCAGCTGGGCCGGCTCCATGGGCAGCAGGAGATCCATCGTGACGGGATTGAAGGGAAAAAAGAATATCGCGGAAATGAAGATCAACGCGATTCCGAGGTTGGTCGGCAAAAGAAACGCAAGGGATTTGACGAGGTTGTCGTAGACCCGCCTTCCCTCCTCCACCGCCGCCCTGATGCTGGCAAAATTGTCATCGGCAAGCACGATGTCGGCTGATTCCCTGGCGACGGAAGTACCGGTGATGCCCATCGCAACGCCGATGTTCGCCTGTTTCAAGGCCGGCGCGTCGTTCACCCCGTCACCGGTCATGGCCACGACATGGCCGGCGTCCTGCAACGCGCGAACAAGCCCCAGCTTGTGCTCGGGCGCCACGCGGGCGAATACATTGACCTGCATCGCCGCGAGGGAGAAGCCTTCGGCACTCAATTCCGAAAGCTCGTTCCCGCTCATCGCCCCGGTGCCGGCGTCCAGTCCCACCTGGACACCGATAGCCCGGGCGGTCGTCTTGTGGTCCCCGGTGATCATCTTTACCGTAATGCCCGCTTCATGGCAGTCGCGCACCGCATCGATGGCCTCCGACCTGGGAGGATCCATCATGCCTGCCAACCCCACCAGCGTGAAGCCCCCCTCAACGTCAGCCGGGCCGATTACGGTCGCACCCAGGGAACATCGCTTCTCTGCAACCGCCAGGACGCGCATGCCGAGGGCCCCCATTTCCTCCAGGGCCAGCGCGACATCCCCGGCATCCAGGGGCGTCCCGCCGTGACGATCGACGCAGCGCTTCAGGACGACCTCGGGCGCTCCCTTCATGATTATTCTCCGGTCTTCCCCTCCGTGCTTTGTCGCCATGAACTGGTGTTCCGATTCGAAAGGAATGACGTCAATGCGCGGATTGGCGTCCCGGGCCCCGTGAGGATTGATCCCACCCTTTTCAGCGACGACAACAAGGGCGATTTCAGTGGGATCACCGGCGACCTCCCTGACGCCGTCGCTCGTGAAAACACCGGCATCGTTGCATAGCACCCCGTCGAGCAGCAGCCTGGCGACATCGGAAGGAACATCCTTCAAGGTGGCTCCGTCATGCATCAATGAACCCTCGGGTTCATATCCGGCCCCATCCACGGTGACCACGCGCACCGGCGTCCAGAGCTTGACGACCGTCATTTCATTCTTCGTGAGCGTCCCGGTTTTGTCCGTGCAGATCACGGTGGTGCTCCCGAGGGTCTCGACGGCGGGCAATTTCCTTACGATGGCATTCCGTCTCGCCATGCGCATCACGCCTATCGCGAGCGCGATGGTGACAATCGCCGGCAATCCCTCGGGAATCGCGCCCACGGCAAGCGCGATCGAGAAAATAATCGTTTCCTTCAGGGCGGGAAAAAGTGCGATACCGTGTGCCATCACGCGCGAGGTCCCGATCAGCATGATCAGCACGGTGACGCCAATGATAATGAGGGTGATGTATTTGCCTACAAGGGCCAGTTTTCTGGTAAGCGGCGTTTCCAGGTCTGCGGTACCGCCCAGCATCTCGGATATTCTACCGAGCTCCGTTTCCATCCCCGTAGCGGTCACGAGGGCCGTCGCGGTGCCCGAAACGACCAGCGTGCCGCCGTACGCCATGGAGGTCCTGTCTCCTATGGCGGCGTTTCCCTCAACGGCCTCCGTCGATTTCTGGACCGGAACCGACTCGCCGGTGAGTGCCGATTCCTGCACCTGAAGGTTCTTGACCTGGACGAGTCTCATGTCCGCGGGGACACGATCACCCGACGCCAGAACGACCATGTCGCCGGGCACCACGTCCGAAACGGGCACCATGGTCTTTCTTCCGTCACGGATGACGCTCGCGTTTTCAGGCACCATTTCCGCCAGGGCCTCGATTGCCCGCCCCGCTTTGTATTCCTGCATGAATCCGATAATGGTGTTGATCACCACCACTGCGAGCACGACGAGTCCATCGGTGACCTTGCCGAGCGATACCGCCAGCAACGACGAGCCGACAAGGACCCATATGAGCGAGTTGTTGATCTGGCGCCAGAAGATCCTCAGGGCGCCGTCCTTTTTTCGCGTGGCGATGATGTTCTTGCCGTACCGCTCAAGCCTTGCGCGCGCCTCATGCGCGGCGACGCCGTCCGTACCGCTTTGCGCCATCTCCATGGCCTCGTCGATGGGCAGGGCATGCCACGCGGGAGTCGTCTTTCTGTTTGGTATCATCATGAATACATTCCAGGAAAAATCTCAGCGCACCTGAGTTCAAGTGGGCCACAACCGTGAGAGTCGCGTATCAGCTACATGACACCCGGGTATCGCATCGGCCCATCGCAGCGCATTGATCTGCGAGCTCGTTCAATCGGGATCAAGCATTAATATACGAAAAATTATTTTCAATTCTTTTTTGGCACATCGAAAATGGCGCATTCTGACAATTAGTAATTGAGCATGCTTCAATTCAGTCAAGTTACGCTTTTGTTGAACATGATGAACCATGTCGTATGCGCCATTGATATGACTTTTGGTATAGCCCGACGCATCGCATGCGTAGTTTTTTTTATTGACAAAACAGGATGGCATAATTGGGTTTACTTTAATAAGAACAATGAAATAAATGATAGAGGTATTATCATGTTCATGATGAGTCAAAGTGCCGAAAAAATGACCGATCTTTTGAAATCCGCAATTGACAAAGGAACTCTTTGCGCAGACGATTACAGAACAATACTCGATATCGCGAGCAAGGACGGTGTCCTTGATAAAAAGGAAGAAACGGTTTTAAAGGCCATACAGGAGCTGATCGAGCACAAACTGATTGTCCGGGTCAATAAATGCGACGAATGTCCCAATTGTCCAAAATAGCCAGAAATGGATTCGCGCCTTTAAATGTCGCATTTCAATCCAATACCATGCACAAGATGTAAAAGCCTCGTAAATAATAACAACCCCCGGTCCATTTTCACACAATCAGGATCGGGGGTCTTACCTATATAGCTGAGTATCAATCCATCACCGGCTGGATCCATTGAGCCAGCCGAAACCCGAAGACCAAGGGTCTTTCTACGTATAGTTAGCACCCCGGGGCTTTCTTTATTCCTTCCCGAATATGACGGTCTTATCCATGATTACAAGACGGCCGCCGTGCTTCCATTCGGAATATCTCACAAGGATGCCCGGATTCACCCGACGATTCATTTTTTGGGTGCCTTTTTTTCATATCCCCCAAAAATCCGCGCACCTCGGTAATTAAGTTGCTATTTTTTATCCGCCTGCAAGTTTTACCCCGGGGTGAGTAGTATTTTTTGACACTATGTGCATCGAGATGTACTATCAGGGTATGGTATAATGCAATTCCTCCATTTTCTAAAAACGCCGATACAGCCGATGAAACACGCCAGAATATGTATATGGATGACATTACTGGAGATATCGCTTTATGTCTCCTGCTCGGCCGATTCAAGCCGCCTGGAAAGAATGACACACATCAGGCTCCCCGAAAGCACTGAGACGATCCAGCTATTCGACAATTCGGAATTCTTCACCATAGGTAAATTCGTGATCAAGAAGGATGAGGATATACCACAATTCATTGCGCGCAACAAATTGTTGAAGGCGTCCAGGCATAATGACAGCATACTGCAATTTGATCATGCATTGAACAAGGAAAATCGAGCCGCATTCGTGGGCGGGCAATTCCACCATGCTTCCGGCAGGACAGAGACACACAGGTGGAATGTCCTCGTTAAGGCGAGTACCGGTGAATTGTGGATCGAAGTGCTGTATCCAGATCAATCCGGCGATAATCCTTGAGAAAAGCCACGCGCTATGTACATAGCGCGAATTTTGAGCGGGGGGATGGATCGTGTCATATATTTTCAGGAAAGGACGAACCGTGGATGGAAAGGCGGTCCTCGCGCTGATCGAAGAAATATTGCACTCCTACGGCCTCGAAATCAATCCCGCCGAAGTCGACAGCGACCTCCTCGACATCGAGGCGAACTACTTCGGCAATAATGGCTGGTTCGAAGTCTGCGAGCAGGACGGCAGGATTATTGGCAGCTATGGATTATACAGGCTCTCGAACGACACCTGCGAACTGAGAAAAATGTATGTTCACCCCGCCAGCCGGGGCCTGGGAATAGGGAAATCGATGATGGACAGGGCGATAATGAAGGCCGGCGAATTGCTTTATAAAACCATCGTGCTGGAATCGAATCGAAGGCTGGACATGGCACGTACCCTGTACGAGAAATACGGCTTTACCGAGTACCACCCCCCGCACCTGTCACAGCGTTGCGACTTCGCGATGAAGAAAGAACTATTGCAACCAGGATACCACGCATGATCGATATGCTTGGTGATCTTTTATTCATTGGGTGCGGATGTGAATGCGCGGTATTGATAATTCTTGTCATGTACTTCTTCTTCGAGCGTAGATGGCTTTCCCTGTTCAGGTATTCTTCTCTCTTCTCCGGCCTGATTTTTTTCAGCTTTTCCTTATGGGCCTCGATATGGAGTCGTGACGGCTGGCGTCTCGACTCGGTCGCCTCTGCGGGAATAACCGCCGTCATCAAAACGCTGCATGTGTATCCGCGCCTGCTGCTGGCGGGAGGAGCCGCGTTAATAATCGGGGCTGCTATCTTTGTCGCGTCGGCGAAGGCCGATGTCGATCAGCGCACGGGGGACGTTTAAAATGCGGGATATCGGCACTTCCCTGCGCACAATCCCCTGAGACAATTACAGGTACCGGAATGAAACATTCTTTTACGAATACAATCAGGATAGTTATCGGCGCTTGCCTGCTCTCGTCTTCAATCATTCTGGCCCTCGTGTATCTCGGCTTCCTGAGGTTCAACTACGCCGACTTCAGCGAATATCCCGTCCAGGGCCCGGACGTCTCGCGCCACCAGGGAAGCATCGGGTGGGATACGCTAAGAAGATCGGGATATACCTTCGCGTTCATCAAGGCCACCGAGGGAGGCGACTGGGTCGACCCCCGTTTTCACGAGAACTGGCGGAACGCGCAAAAGGCAGGTTTAGCGGTCGGCGCGTATCATTTTTTCACCTTCAGAAAATCCGGCGCGGAGCAGGCGCGTAACTTTATCAACACGGTGCCGGCGGACGGCAAGTCCCTGCCCCCGGTCATCGACCTGGAATACATGGGCAACAGCAGGGACCCGTTATCGAAATCAAGATTTCGGGCGGAGTTATCCGAATTCATTTCAATCATCGAAAAAAAATACCACCGGAAACCCATATTGTATTCGACGTATGAATTCTACGGGCATTACCTGGAAGGGCATTACGACGACCACCCCCTCTGGATAAGGGACATCTTCTTCAGGCCGCGCCTGAAACACAACAGGAAGTGGACGTTCTGGCAGTACGCCAACCGCGGAAGGGTCGACGGCATTAAAACGTATGTCGACCTGAACGCATTCAACGGCGGCATGGACGAATTCATGAAACTGATCGACCGCCGGCAGGCCTCCGGACGGTGATTCCCTCGATGGAACGGCACACGGTCTCTCCCGCCGAAATTGCGAGAAGGAAAAAGGCCTTCACCGCGCTTGTCGTCTGTGTTTTCGCCGGATCGGTCCTGTCTTCGCCGGATCTCATCCTGGCGAACGTCCTTCCGGCGGTGGCTCTGCTTTTCATGTTTGCCATACTGCTTTACTCCGTGTCAAGAATGACGTTCTCGTCACTGGACGGGTATTCCAGAATCGTCATCACGATTGATACGCATTCGATGGAAAGGATATCCACCAATTCAACCGAACGCTTTTCATTGAAAGATATCGGGCGTATAAGCATCAAGCGGACTACAAGGAACGCGATCAGGGAGATCACGATAACGTTCACCTCCGGCCGCGGATCACACATCAGGCGACGGAAAATATCTTCGCCCGGGCTGTAAAAGATTTGAAATTTCAAGGGTCGGAAACTATTCTGATCCTGTTCCCGGGCCTTGCGGTTGCGTGCCGACCATATATAGGGTACAATGACCGCGATGCCGAAATAGTCCCGAAAACGCTGGTTCGAATAACAAAAGATCGCCGTCTTTCGTTGCGACTACGTAGAGGAACAAGGTAAAAACCTACCGGAGGTATTCACGCATGAAAAAATCGATCGGACCGAACACCCTGATCTATCCCAATCCCGTCCTGATCGTCGGATCGTACGACAAGAACGGAAAGGCGAACGCGATGACCGTGGCGTGGGGGGGCATCGCCTCGTCCAACCCGCCCAGCGTCGCCATATCCATACGCAAGGCGACGTACACCTACGGGAATATCGTCGAGCGAAAGGCCTTCACCATCAGCATCCCCTCCGAGGAATACGCGAAGCAGGCCGATTACTTCGGGATAAAATCGGGGAAGGACGGGGACAAGTTTTCCGCCACGAAGCTCACCCCGGTGAAAAGCGAACTCGTGGACGCGCCCTACGTGAAGGAATTCCCGCTGGTCCTGGAGTGCAGGGTGATCCACACGCACGAGCTCGGCCTGCACACCCAGTTCGTCGGCGAGATCATGGACGTGAAGGTCGACGAGGACCTGATCGGCGAAAACGGGAACCCCGCAATAGAGAAGATCAGGCCGTTTTTCTACGACCATTCCAGCTTTCACTATTACGGCGTCGGGAAGCTGGTTGGAAGGGCCTTCAAGATCGGGAACGAGATGTAAATGAAAAAGATCGCAACCATCGCCGTATCGTTCATCGCGCTTGTCATACTGGCGCTTTCCGTCGTCGGCATCGCGGCGGGTGACGCCGTCGCGATCCCCCGCGGCTTCGCGGGAGGCTACACCGACGTCGACGGCGTCCGACTGCGATACGTACAGCAAGGCAAGGGAAGCGATATCCTCCTCGTGCATGGTACGCCCTCCTCGCTCGAGGAATGGGACCCGGTCATCGACCGGCTTGCACAGAAACACCGCGTGACGGCCTACGACAGGCCCGGACAGGGCTTCAGCGGCCCGTCGCCCTGGGGGTACGACCTCGCCTACAACGCGAAGATCGCCCGCGACCTCATAACAAAACTCGACCTCAAGGACGTGACCGTGGCGGGACATTCGTACGGAGGCGCGGTTGCCCTGCAGATGGCCATCAGGGACTACCCCGGCATCAGGGCATACGTGGTGGCCGGCAGCACCGCCTATTATCCCTCCGAGGAGAAACCCGGAACGCTGAACACGCTCCTGAGACTGCCGCTCATCGGCAAGGGCATCGCCGTCCTCCTGAAAAAGCCGGGCGGGAGCATGGTGGAAGCCGGGGTGAAGAAGGCCTTCCACCCGAACGAGTCGAGCATGCCCGGCGGGCTGGTCGAGCGGAAAAAGGCGCTATGGCTTCAGCCGCGCGTGCTCGTCGCGTCCGCATGGGAAAACGCGAACTACGAGAGGGACAAGGCGCTCATGATCCCGCGCTTCGGGAGGATCACGCGCAGGGTGTACCTGGTGTACGGCAAGAACGACAGGGTCCCGACCGTGCGGAGCGCCAGGAAGCTCGCCGAAGTCATCCCGGGCTCGGAGCTCACGCTGCTCGACGACACCGGCCACATGATCCAGTACGCGAGGCCCGACGAGCTCGTAAAAGTGATCGAGAAGGCCGTCACCAGGCCCGGCAGGAGATGATCCTCAGCGCGAGCAGGAGGACCGACATTCCGGCCTTCTACCATGAATGGTTTCTCAACAGGTTGCGGGCAGGCTTCGTCCATGTGCGGCACCCGATGAACCCGCGCCGGGTGAGCATGATCGAACTCTCGCCCGACACGGTCGACTGCATCGTGTTCTGGACGAAGGACCCGTCCCGCATGCTCGGCAGGCTTGACGAGCTGGGTGAATATCCCCATTACTTTCTCTTCACCGTCAACGGCTACGGCAGGCGCGTGGAGCCGGGCGTGCCCGGGCTGGAGGACGTGCTCGACACCTTCCGCCGCCTGTCGGACGCGATCGGCCCGGGCCGCGTCGTGTGGCGTTACGACCCCGTCATCGTCTCGGACGAGTTCCCGCCGGAGTACCACGAGCGCGCGTTCGGCCGCATCACGCGCGCATTGGCGGGGAAAACCCGTCGCTGCATTACCAGCTTCGTCGATTGCTATAAAAGCACGTCCAGGAACATGCGAGCGTTCCCGCCGCACGAGTTATCCGAAGAGATGGAGGGGGATATCGCCCTCAGGCTGTCGCGAATCGCCCGGGAGCACGGAATCGCGATAACCGCCTGCGCGGAAAAAAACGATCTTTCCCGGTTCGGGATCGCCCGCGGCATGTGCATCGACGACGCGCTCATCGAGAGGGAATGCGGCGTCAGGCTCGACGTCGGCAGGGACACCCACCAGAGAAAGGAATGCCTGTGCCGCGAAAGCGTCGATATCGGATCGTACAACACCTGCCCGCACGGGTGCCTGTACTGCTACGCGAACCTCGACGCGGAAAAGGCGCGCGCCGGTTACGCATCGCACGATCCCGCGTCGTCAATGCTTGTCGGGGAGATTGAAAACGACGACGAGATCATCGAGAGAAACGTTAAAAGCGATAAAAGCGGCCAGGCAATTCTGTTTTCGTAGGAGGTCGACGGTGAACACAGGCATACTGGGATACACCCGCGGCGCGGGAATGGCGTTCATCGCTGCATTGCTTCTACTCGGCTCATGCGCAGCATACTACAATTCCTCGTCGAGCATGCTGCCGGAGTATGGCATGTTCGACGTGATCGACGTCGTGAAGTGCCGTCCCGACGATCTGCGGCGCAATGATGTCGTCATGTACAGGAACCCCGCCACGGGCAGGGATTATTTCCACAGGCTCGTCGCGCTGCCCGGCGACGAGTTCCGCATCGAGAACGGCGCAGTCGTATTGAACGGCGACCCGTCGGCCGACAGGCACGGCATCGGGAGAACCATGTACCCGGATAACGCGGCGCGGCTGAACGGGACCGTGCCCCCGGGAAAATGCATCGTGCTCGGCGACAACAGGGAATTTTCCTATGACGGCAGGTACTGGGGATATTTGCCCCTGACAGATGTTGTCGGGAGGGCGGGAAAAGTAAACGCGCCGATCAAGTCGTTCCTGCTGAGAACCAGGTATATCCTCCTTGCCGGCAAGAAGGAAAAGGATTGGAACGACAGGGCCCGGGCGTTCGTCGAATCGGAAAGACGGAGGAAAACACGATGAGGGATATCGCCGTCATCCTCTTCAATGACTTCGAGACGCTCGACGTGTTCGGCCCGGTCGAAATACTGGGACGGCTGAAGGAGCACTTCAGCCCGCGTTTCTATTCGCAGGACGGCGGAACGGTCGTGAGCAGCCAGTGCGTCCCCGTGGTCACGACGCCCCTGTCCGAATGCGCATCGACCGGCCACGTGCTCTTCGTCCCGGGAGGGATCGGAACACGCGAACTGGTCAGGGACGATGCTTTCATCCGCAAACTCGCCGAGCTCGCGGAGCGCGCGGAGTATATCCTCACCGTATGCACGGGCTCCATCCTGTTTTCGAAGACCGGCCTGCTCGACGGGAGGAACGCCACCTCGAACAAGCGCGTGTTCGCCTGGACAGGGAGCGAATCCCCCAAAGTGAAATGGATAAAGAAGGCGCGCTGGATCAGGGACGGCAACGTGTACACGAGCTCCGGCGTGAGCGCGGGCATGGACATGACCCTGGGCTTCGTCGCCGACGTGCTGGGATACGACGTCGCGAAGCGGCAGAGCGTCGAGATAGAATACGACTGGAAGGAGGACGCGGGCTGGGACCCCTTTTCCGAGCTCTACTGAGCCGGGATATTTTCCGCGCGGTAAACAAAGTAAACCCTCCACCACTTTGTAAACCGCTTAAATTCCTTGACAAACCGGCCCGGACGTCGTTCCCTCCTGCAGAGGTTGCACATGAAAAAGGGCGACAGGACAGGCGAAAAGACACTCTTCGGCGTCGTGAAGGTCAGCTCCAAGGGGCAGATCATCATCCCCGTCGACTTGAGAAACGAGCTGGGCATAAAAGACGGCGACCAGCTGTACGTGATGAAAAACAAGCACAAGGACATCGTGCTGGTATCGCTCGACCGGATGGAGAAGCTCCTGGGCGCGTACGGGCTTCGCGGGAGCATCGACTGAGGCCATGGACGGCAAGACGCAGCTCGGCCCCAGGGACATCATCTTCCCGGTTCCCGCGGTGCTCGTCGTGACCGGCACCCTCGAAAGCCCGAACGTGCTCGCCGTGGCCTGGATAGGCATGATGGGCTCGAACCCGCCGGTCATCGGCATATCCCTCGACGCGCGCAGGTATTCGTGCAAACTGCTCTCGAAGCACGGCGAGTTTACCGTGAACATCCCCTCCTCCGGCAGCTACGTGCAGACCGATTACTGCGGCATCCGGTCCGGGAGGAACGTCGACAAGTTCCGGGCGACCGGGTTCACGCCCGTGAAAGGCGCGAAAGTCGGCGCGCCCGTCATCAGGGAATGCCCGTTCAACATGGAATGCGTCGTGGTCAACGGGCTCGCGTTCAACGGCTACCGCGCCTTCTTCGGCGAAATCGTCGAGACGCACATCGATTCGGACAAGATCGACGGCACAAACGCGAAGGATATCGACATCTCGAAGGTCGATCCCCTCGTGTATATCGCGACCGTGAGGGAATACTGGTCCATCGGCAAAAAGCTCGGCGACAGCTTCAGCGCCGGGAAGAAACTGGATGAAAGATAATTCTAAAAGAATCGACCGTGCGACGTCGCGCACCGCGGAGTACACGTGCCTCGCGCGGGCCATCTCATACCACGAGCGGGCATATCCCTATAAAAGCGACGATTACGTCGCGGCAAGCCTGGTCCCGCGCTTCCTCCTGCCGCTCGTGAGACGAAAGGCCTTCAGGGACTTCTACCGGACGCGCCTTTCGCCGAAGGGTATGTACGAATACGTGATCGCGCGCACCAGGCTGATCGACGACGTGTTCCGGAAGGCCGTCCTTGACGGGTTCGACCGGATACTCATATTCGGTGCCGGATTCGATTCCCGCGGGATACGGCTCGCCGCGGGATACGGCACCGTCGTGTTCGAGCTTGACTCGCCTCACACGCAGCGGGCCAAGATCGGCCAGCTCGCGAAAAGAAACGTCGCCGCCAACCCGAACGTGCGTTACCTCGGCATCGACTTCGACCGCGAGTCGATCGGGGAACGGCTCGCCGCGGAGGGACTCGGGAAAGGCGGGAGGACTCTCTTCGTGATCGAGGGCGTGACCATGTACCTCACCGCCGGGGCCGTCGACGCGTTGTTCGACTGCGTCGGCGACTTTGCCGCGCCAGGATCCGAGGTGATCTTCGACTACGTCCTTTCGTCCGTGATCCGCGAAGAGCACACCTGCTACGGCGAGCGCGAGGCGTTCATGAAGGTGAAGCGGGCGAACGAGGCCTGGCGCTGCGGCATGGAGATAGACGGGATCGTGGGGTTCCTCGCCGCGAGGGGGTTCCGGCTCGCGCGCAATTACGACGCGCCCGCCCTCGAGGAACTGTATTTCACCGACCGGGCCGGGAACCGGCTCGGCAGGATCAACGGCACGCACTGCATCGCGCACGCGGTGCAATGACATTTCATCGGCGGGGGGACACCATGCTTGGCACCATTCACCTGACCGCGTTCATCGTGTCCGGCCTGCTTCTGAACCTCTACCCCGGGCAGGACACCATGTACATCATCGGCCGGAGCGTCTCCCAGGGCAGAAAGGCCGGCATCGTCTCGGTGCTGGGCATCACCACCGGCGGCCTGGTCCATACGCTCCTCGCGGGGCTGGGGCTTTCGTCGATACTGGCCGCGTCCGGCGCCGCGTTCCGGGTAATCACCGCGCTCGGGGCGCTCTACCTGCTCTACCTGGGATTGCGCATACTGGCGCCCGCGAAAAAGGAACACGCGGCGCAGCCCTACCTGTCGGGGCAGACCTTGTTCCAGATCTACCGGCAGGGGCTGCTCACGAACCTGCTGAACCCCAAGGTCGCGCTTTTCTTCCTGTCGTTTCTCCCGCAGTTCGTGGACCCTGTTCGCAACTACGGGCCGGTTTCGTTCATCTTCCTCGGTTCCATATTCCTCGCGACCGGCATGACATGGTGCCTCGTCGTGGCGCTCTCCTCCGCGGCGCTCTCGGGGTTCATCAAAAAAAACGGGAGGATAACCGCCGTTCTCGGGAAACTGACCGGGATGCTTTTCATCGGGCTCGGGCTGAAATTGATAAAGGAAAGGGTTTTGGATTAGGGGGATATATCCCCATATAGTAAACCGCGGTTCATATGAAGGCGCTGATTTTCGACATCGACGGGACCCTGGTCAACTCCTCCAGGGTGGACGCCATGCTGTTCAAGGAGGCCGTCCTGGACTTCCACCCGGGCGTCAGGTTCAGGAGCGACTGGAGCCGGTACCGGAACGTGACCGACGAGGGCCTGCTCGCCGAGATCCTCGGGGACAACGGGCGCGACGCCTCCGTCGAAACGATGCGCGCGGTCAAGTCCCGTTTCTTCGATAAAATACGGGACCACGTCGAACGCGGCCCCGGGTTCGAAAGCGTTCCGGGGGCGGGAAGCTTCCTCGAGAGGATGAAGCGCGGCGGACATTACCTCGCGTTCGCGACCGGTGGGTGGAGGGAGTCCTCGGTCATGAAGCTCGAATCCGCGGGACTGCCGTTCCGGGGCATTCCGCTCTTCACGTCCGACGACAGTCCGGTCAGGACCGAGATCATGAAGAAGGCCCTGGCGCACGCGGGCGTTCCCGCGACGGACGTGACGTATTTCGGGGACGCCACCTGGGACAGGGAGGCCGCGCGGGAGCTCGGCTGGAGGTTCGTGGCGGTGGGGAAACGCCTGAAAGGGATTGAAAATTTCGACCGGACCGCCATACTGTACCCATAGAAACATGGCACCCGTCCACGCGGGGTGCCGCATTTATTACTCATCGATAGAGGACATGCCATGAAGCTCTACCAGGTCGACGCGTTCACGAATGAAATGTACCGGGGGAACCCCGCAGGGGTCTGCGTCCTGCCGGAAGACTCGCGGTTCGACGACCGCCTGCTCCAGGACCTCGCCATGGAGATGAACCTGTCCGAGACCGCGTTCCTGAAAAAGAAGGAAGGGGGATACGACCTCCGCTGGTTCACGCCAGTGGCCGAGATCGATTTCTGCGGTCACGCCACGCTGGCGTCGGCCCACATCCTCTGGGAGACCGGGACCGAGGACGCGGGCGCGGAGCTGCGCTTCGGCACCAGGAGCGGGACGCTGACCGCGACCAGAAAGGGCGCCCTGATCGAGATGAACTTCCCCCTCCGCGAGGTGAACGAGACCGGGCCCGATGGCCGCATCGAGGAGGCGCTCTCGGTGCGCCCGCTTTTCATCGGGACGGACTCGAAGCGCTACGTCATCGAGGTGCGTAACCGCGAAGAGCTGCGCGGCCTCGCGCCCGATTTCGGCAAGCTTGCGAAGATCGGGAACACGGCGTTCACCCTTACGTGCGAATCCGGCGGCGCGGGGTACGATTTCTTCGTGAGGTTCTTCGCCCCCGCCTTCGGCATCGACGAGGACCCGGTGACGGGATCGGCCCAGTCGTACCTGGCGCCCTACTGGTCCGGGAAGCTCGGAAAGAAGTGCCTGCGATCGCACCAGGACTCGAAACGGGGCGGCGAACTGGAATGCGAGATCGCCGACGGCAGGGTCCTGGTTCGGGGAGAGGCCGTCACCGTGTTCGATATCGAACTGCGCGAGGGAGCTCCCCTCTCCCGCGAAGGGAAATGAAGATCGCGGAGGCGGAACATGGAGAAAGCGTATCTCGATCAGCTGGCCGGGCTGTTCTCTCTCGGGGGGGACGGCGTCGACCTGTTAAAGAAGAACGTCGCCATCAAAAAAATACCCAACGGCACCGTGCTGCTTTCGCAAGGTGATAGCGCTAACAAGCTCTTCATCGTCTGCAGGGGGTGCCTGCGGTCGTTTTTCATCAAGGAAAACGGCTCGGAAATCACGTCGCAGTTCTTCATCGAGGGCCAGATGGTCGCCTCGTTCGAAAGCGCGATGACCGGCGTCCCGAGCAGGCAGAACATCGACGCGATCGAGGACACGGTCGTCGGCGTCATCGCGATGAAAAATCTCCGGACGATGTTCATGGAAAACAAATCCATCGAGCTCTATTTCTTCATGTACATGAGGAACCGGCTCATCTACTACATGAACCAGCACGCGTCGTTCATCCTGGACAATCCGGAACAGAGATATATCAAGCTCGTCCAGGAAAGCCCGGAACTCGTATCGAGAATACCGCAGCAGTATATCGCGTCCTACCTGGGCATAACTCCTGTCTCGCTGTCGCGAATCAGGGCCAGGTTGAAGAAACAAATTAACAAAAGTTAATTGCGGCGCGCCCCGGCGGGGTTATCTTATCCATTAACACGGGCCCCGAACGGGCCGGCACGACCAGGGGGATCACGACCATGTCACGCGACAACAAGATATCGGGGACCGCGCTGTTCAACTACCGCGTCAACGCGCTGAACTTCATTCCGTTTGTGCTGCTGGCCGCGACGGGGCTCATACTGCAAATCGAGTACCACATGCACCACCTTCCCGACGCGTCATACGTCATGGGTTTCAACAGGCCGGAATGGCTGGGGATTCACAAGCTGCTCGCCGTCGTATCGCTGGCCGGCATAGCGGTCCATTGCGTGTCGCACTCGAAATTCATCGCCTCCACCACGCGCAGGCTGTTCGACAAAACGTACCGGGGGCGCATCGCCTCGTCGTACTGGCTCTTCCTGGTCTATATCCCCACCCTCCTCACGGCCATGGCGTCATGGCTGCTGCTCGGCGGCAACGAGCTGTCCAGGCGTTCCCTCGTGGAAGTCCACGACAAGCTGGCGCTGGTACTCGTCGTACTTTCGGTCGTTCATGTGGTCACGCGCTTTAAATGGATGGTGAAAACCTTTCAGAGAATACACGGCACGGACGCCTGACGCCATAATCCCGCCTCCCGACCCGGCACGCAACCGCGCTCCCCAGAAATTGTACTCGACAACCCGCGGCAGGTATTCCATATCGATGACGTGCGTCGCGGCCGCGATCCGTTCCCGGTGCACATATATGGAAAGAGAAACGCAAGGGGGGCCTGGCAATGACAAACGACAACTACGATACCTACTGCGGGCTGTACTGCGGCGCGTGCGACATCCTGAAGGCGCACCGCACGGGGCGCGCCACACCGCTCTCGTCGTTCTGGAACGAGGCGATCGTCAGGAAATTCCTGGACAGGCTCGGGGTCCCCGAGGGCGCGAGAAGGCCGTACTCGCTCGAGTGCCACGGGTGCAAATCGGATATGCTCTTCGTCAACTGCGAGGCGTGCGGCATTCGGAAGTGCGCGGTCGGGAAGAACGTGGAGCGCTGCATGGAGTGCGCGGAATATCCCTGCAAATTGATACAGGACCTCGCAAGGGCGGAGTCGGTCCTTCCCCACCTGAAGGGCAAGCGGGCCAACATGGACGCGATACGAGCGCGCGGCGCCGACGCGTGGCTTCGCGAACAGGAAGCCGCGTGGAAATGCCCGGACTGCGGGGCCGCGTTCTCGTGGTATACCCGCCGCTGCGACTCCTGCGGCAGGGACCTTTCCGAGCACACCTATAAGTTTTCGCGGATCAAGTCGCTGCTCCTCAGGCTCAGCATCCACCTGATGCCGAAACAGAAACCCTGAGCCCGGGCCTGCTGTCATGGAAAACGCCCGCATCATCGAGACGGTTCAGCTCTTCCCCGAGCTGAACCATAAGCTGATCGACCTCTTGAAGGGATTGTCCCCGGATGAATGGCACGGCCCCACCCGTTTCCCGAACTGGAAGGTGAAGGACATCGCCGCCCACCTGCTCGACACCTCCATAAGAAGGCTATCGTCGCAGCGCGACGGCTATCGACCCGGGCCCGCGGCGTCGTTTTCGTCCGACTCCGAACTGGCCCGGTTCGTGACCGATCTCGCCGACCGGTGGGCGTCCGCTTTTTCGGGGGTCAGCCCGGACGTCCTCGTCGAACTCATCGAGGAATACCAAAATCAGCTCTGCGAGTTTTTGAAACGCCTCGAACCTCTCGGCAGGGCGCACTTTCCCGTGTCGTGGGCGGGCGAGGAGGTGTCGCAGAACTGGTTCGACGTCGCCAGGGAATACACCGAGCGCTGGCACCACCAGATGCAGATCAGGGACGCGCTTCGCAGGGAACCGCTCTACGAACAGCGGCTGTATTACCCGCTGCTCGACACCTTCATGCGGGCCCTTCCCTTTCATTACAGGAACGTCGCAAAAGAAGGGGGATATACCCTCCGCGTCGAGGTGGCCGGAGAGTCGGGAGGCGCCTGGCACCTGGTCAGGGACGCCGACCGCTGGAGGCTCGATTACGATCTGGAGTCGGAGCCCGGCACGACCGTGCGGATCGACAACGAAGCGGCGTGGAAAATCTTCGTGCGCTGGATCGACCCCGCCGAGGTGCGAGAACGCGTCAGCATACGCGGCGACGAACGCCTGGGCGCGCACCTGCTCGGCATGACCTGCGTCATCAAGTAACGGGGACCGCACATGTCTGCAATGGAACGCTTCATGCGCGAGGCCGTCGAGGAGGCCCGCGCGAGCCTGAGGGAAGGCAACCACGGCTTCGGCGCGGTCGTGGTGAAGGATGGATCGGTCATCGCGCGGGCCCACGACCGCGAGGAAAGCGAGCGCGACCCCACCTCCCACGCGGAGATGAACGCGATCAGGCTCGCCTCGCGCGCCCTGGGGAAAAACCTCACCGGATGCGCGCTCGTCTCGACCCACGAGCCCTGCCCCATGTGCGCGGCGGCCGTCGCGTGGTCGGGCATAAGGCGCGTCGCGTACGGGTACTCGATCGCCGAATCCATCGCGCAGGGCCGCGCGCGCATCGACCTCCCGTGCGGGGAGATGTTCGCGCGCGCGGGAAAGGACATCACCGTCGAAAAGGGAATACTGCGTGACGAGTGCGCCCTCCTCTACCGCGAGGACGTCAGGAGGGAGGTCGGGCGCCTGCGGAACGCCACGGTCGAAGACCTGGCGTCGCACGACGAAGAATCGAGGGAGAGAAAATTGCAATGGTTCGATTCTGGCAAAGGGGGATTCGCATCGCCCGGCGACGATCCCCTCGAAGCGGCATACCGGTTGTTGCTTAACCGCTTCGGCATCGACCCCTCGCAGGCGCCGGTCGCGGAGCGCAGCGCCGGACGGATCGTGTTCCGTTCGATGAACTTCTGCCCGACGCTCGAGGCCTGCGTCATACTCGGCCTGGACACCCGGCACGTGTGCAGGCACTCCAACACGAAATCCACCGACGCGCTCGTCAAGAGGATCGACCCGCGGCTCCGGTTCGACCGCAACTACGAGAGGCTCAGGCCCTCGTCGGAGTACTGCGAGGAAATGATCACTCTCGTAAAAGAGTGACCTTCCGCCGTCACTCCCGGTACATCTCTTCTATGATCGAGGCGTACTTCTCGCCCACGAACTTCCTCTTGATCTTGAGCGTCGGGGTGAGCTCTCCGGTTTCCTGGGTGAGCTCTGCCGTGAGCAGGCGTATCTTCTTGATCTGCTCGACCCGCCCGAGGGTGGTTGTCCGGGCCGCGACGCGCGTCTCGTACATCTTCACGATCGCGGGGTTCTTCGCGAGGTCCTCCCGCGACGAGAACGCGATCCCGTTCTTGCGGGCGTACTGCTCGAGGAGCTTGTAGGCCGGCACGATGAGCGCCGACACGTATTTTCTCCCCTCGCCGACCGCCACCGCCTGCTCGATCATGAGGTCGTCGCCGAGAAGGAGCTCGATCTGCTGCGGCGAGATGTTCTTGCCGCCGGCGGTGATGATGAGGTCCTTGATGCGGTCGGTGATCACGATGTAGCGGAGCGTATCCCCCTCTATTCTCCCGACGTCGCCCGTCCTGAACCACCCGTCCTTCGTGAACACCTCGGCCGTCTCCTTCTTTTTGCCGAGGTATCCCTTCATGCAGTTCATCCCCTTGAGCTGTATCTCGCCCTCGTCGGAAAGGCGCACGTCGACCATGGGGATCATGGGACCGCAGGCCCCCGCCCTGCCGTGGCGGTTGTATCCCACCGCCACCGGGAAGAACTCGGTGAGCCCGAAGCCCTGCACGATGTTGATCCCCAGCGCGCGGAAGAACTCGTTGATCTCGGTTGCGAAGGCGGCTCCCCCCACGTGGTAGACCCTGTTTCGCTCGCACCCGAGCGCGCGCTGTATCTTGTCGATGACGAGGGCCTTTGCCGCGGAGTGTGCGAGCGCGAGGAAGGGCCCCGGCGCCTTGCCGGCCGCCTCTGCGCGGTACACCGACCTGCCGGTCTCGACGGCCCACGTGAACAGCCGGCGCTTCAGCGGGGACGCGTTCTTGAGGCCCTCGTTGATGGTGCCGTACACCTTTTCCCAGATGCGCGGCACGCTCGTCAGGTACTGGGGCCTGACCGCGTTCATGGCCTCGACGAACTTCTTCGGATCGGGGCAGTAGGCGATCTCGCCGCCCACGCTCATGCACCCGTACGACCACATGCGCTCGTACACGTGGCTGAGCGGGAGTATCGCCAGGGTCACGTCGCCCGGGCCCGCGTCGGGGAAGAGCGATATGCACGGCTGCATGCCCGCGAGAAAGGTCCGGTGCGTGTGCACCGCGCCCTTCGGCTTGCCCGTGGTGCCCGAGGTGTAGATGATCGTCAGCGTGTCGTCGCTCTTCGCCGCGGCCAGGCGCTTGTCCAGCTCGGCCTTTTTTTTCGAGGATCGGCCCTTATCGAGCAGGTCGTCGAAGTAGAGGCTGTCCTTTCCCGCGATCTTGATGTCGCGGTCGAACGCGATTATCCTTTTGAGTGTTTTCGATTTCTTCATGACGCTCTTCGAGCGGTCGTACTGGTCCTGGTCGCCGACGAAGATCATCGTCACCGACGCGTCTTTTACTATATAGGCGGTCTCGTCGGCCGAATTGGTCGCGTACACC
Organism: uncultured Leptospirales bacterium; assembly: GCA_964423905.1. Taxonomy (GTDB): domain Bacteria; phylum Spirochaetota; class UBA4802; order UBA4802; family UBA5550; genus CAYRGX01. The sequence goes on from CAYRGX010000044.1 coordinate 25,738, forward strand.
GGCACGGTGACGCCCCGCACCGCGAGTATGCCGAGGTCGGCGACGGCCCATTCCGGCCGGTTCTGCGAGAAGATGGATACCGCGGTCCCGGGCTTGACCCCGAGCTCCAGCAGTCCGTACGCGGCCGCGCGGATTTGCCCGCCGAAGTTCTCCCACGTGATCGACCGCCACGCGCCGCCCTTCTCCCACCTGAGCGCGGGATGGGGCCCGAACATGTCCGCGCGCTTCAGCATCATGACCGCGAAGGTCTTCTCTTTTTCGATGAACTCGTTGAACTCTTTGAGATAATCCCGTTCCATGAAACGTCTCCCGGTTCGTCTTTGGCGCCAGGACCGCCCCGGGCGCCGCGTTCGCGCGCGACACAACCGCCCGCGGCCGTGCATGCGCGTGAAATCCCTATGCGCCGGGCCCGATTTTTAGGCAATAATAATAATGAGGTCTATAAAAATTTTTGCGGGATGCCGCTGCCGCCTCAGGCGGCAGCGGCTGGCAGTCTCACTTCAGCAGCTTGTATATCCCACCGAGCCAGTTGTCGATGTCGTTTGCGTACAGGCTTGAGAAGCGCCTGTCCGTCGCGCCGCCCGCGAGGTTCGTGTGAATCTCGCAGGTGCCCATGTCGGAGATCATCCGGTACGAGGGGCTGAACGTGGTCGTGCGCCCCGCGCTTTGGAAGATCTGGCCCTGGGGCACGGTGGCCCTGCTGCCGGGAAGCTCGATCGGCCCGCGGTCATATCCGACGAACCTCGGCAGCTTTCCGCCGAAGAGCAGGTGCGAAAGCACGATCTTACGGGTCGAACCGTACCGGACCGCCTCCACCGCGAGGCCCTCGTCGAGGGCGCGCCGGAATATCTCCTCCCGGGTGTGCTTTCCGAACCACGCGGAGCGCTTCTTCAACAGGATCGCGTCGAAGTTCGCGTAGTAGTCGTTGAAGAGGCTCGTCTCGGTCATGACGCGGTCCACGACCTCGCGGCCGAACCCGCCGTCGCCGAACACGACGCGCAACATCGATAGGTAGACCGATTCGAAGAGCATGGCGCCCTTCGAGTCCGCGTCGTATTTGCAGTCCCACTCCCGGAGGATCGACCCGTTCGGGGTGTCGGGCACGAGCGGCCGGAGCTCCTTCATGAAGAGCTCCGCCTGCAGCGAGTACAGGTCGTAGTGGATGGCCTTCATATCGTCCAGGGAGCATTTCTTCCGCTCCGCGATGAGCTGCGCGATGCGGTCCGCGCGGTAGGCGCCCATGGGCAGGTTGATCGGCTTCGCCTTGCCGAGATGGTTCAGATCCTGGTTGGCGGTCACGATCATGCCGCCCTTCGGGTTGTACGCCGCGGGGAGCTTCGCGTTGGGCACGAACCCCTTCGGATCGTACTTCCGCTCCCACGCGGGGAGCGCGACCAGACCGCTCACGCCGCGCGGCCTGTCGTACAGCCGGCCGCTCATCTGGTAGCCGATGTTGCCCGCGTCGTCGGCCAGCACGTAGTTGAAGCTGTTCGCCTCGAGCTTTCGCCACTGGGCCATGCCCTCTTTCACGTTCTTCGCCGCGAGCATGCCGGCGAGGCCGTTGAAATCGTTCGCGACGCAGCCCCGCGCCGCGGACCAGCACATGACCAGGTAGTGCCCGGGCACCGTGGGATCGCCCTCGAGCAGGCCGAGCTCGTTCTCGTACACGTTCTCGATCACGGTGTCGCCCTTCTTCACGCGGATTTCTTCTTTTCTGACGCGGAAAGGCTTCCAGTCTTTGCCCCTGCGATACTTCCCGTCGCGGCATTCCTCGACCCGAAAGTCGATCTGGTCCATGAAGGAGTACGTGGCGCCCCAGGCGAGATGCCGCGAGCGGCCGATGGGAAGCCCGGGCGCGCCGGGGATGGACGCGCCCATGAAGGTGTCGTCGGGCGAGCGGAGCACGATCTCCATCCACACCGAGGGGAGCCGGTTCACCTCGAGGTGAGGGTCGCTGCAGAGCACGGCGTTGCCCGAGGCGGTGCGCGCGCCGCTCACGACCCAGTTGTTCGAGGCGATGAAGCGCGGGAGCGCCCGCATCCACTTCAGTGTCTCTGGCACCAGGGGCGGCGCGAGCTTCACCTTCTTCATGAGGCCGGCGTCGATTTTGTCGGTCATGTAGGGAAAGAGCTCCTTGAGCCGGCGCTCGTCCATGCCGTTTTGCACCGTCTGCACGATGAACTTTTCCATGTTGCCCTGGGCGTCTGAAAGCCCGAGGAGCCCCATGGCCTTGCCGAACAGGAAGGTGTCGCCGATCTCCCATGGCTCGGGCCTGTACCCGAGGAGCTTCAGCTCGAACACCAATGGGTTGTTTTCCATATAACAGTTGATCCCGTCCGCGTAGGCCTGGAGCTGCTCCCGGGCCCTCGGATCGAGCTTCTTGAGCTCCGTCGCGGCGTCGGGCACCAGGTTCATCCTGCGCATGTACCGGTCGATCTCGATGAGGGCCGGGTCGCCGGCGAGCTTCTCCGCGGCCATGCCCTTCAGGAGGACCCGCGAAAGCATTATCTGGAGCTGCCTGTCGCAGGCGTGCGCCCACCCCTGGCCGAAGGCCAGGTTCGCGAGGCCGTCGGCGCTCACCTCGGGTATGCCGTGCTCGTTTCTGCGTATCGTCGCCTTTCGCGAATTCCAGGAGATGGGGATATCTCTGCTCGTAAGCTTCATGGCGTTCTCCTCGGGTTGTGGTTGGAACGGGCGCCGCTTCGCCGCCCGTGGAGGTATCGGATCATGTTAAATCGGGGATGTCGATCAAAAAATGGGGGTTGTCAAAAATATTTGGGGGGATATAGTATGACATCTGTACGATCCTTCACTCAATCAAGTGTGCGGCGTTGTATTGAGAAGGGATATAATGAATAGTAGTGCAAAATTAAAATCATCGATTAATCTTCGCTCCCTGGCGCTTGAACCTGTCTTCGTCAGGGAATCCTTGTCAGTATATGATCTTATGAACATCCTGATTACAAAAAAACCACATGTCGATTGTTATAAACAAACTGAACGAGTTTATCGGCATCGTAACGCTGGAGGACGCGATTGAGACTTTACTCGGAAGAGAAATCGTTGACGAATTCGACATAATGGACGATATGAGAAAACTTGCCCGTGATAAGAAATAATGAGGTGATCTCTAAAATAATCATTGGAGATGTGAATTAATATAATTATGGAACATGATATAATCATCCGCACTGTCGTTATCACGCTTATTTCCGGTGCATCATGCATTGTTATTTCCGACCGTTTTAAGTTCCCCGTGATAATTCTCTATTTTGTTTGCGGAATTTCGCTGGGGCCGTACGGTATCGGTTTAATCCGGCCAGGCTCGCTCGGTGACGGTCTTAACATACTTATCACACTTTTTGTAAGCATAATTCTATTCGAGGGCGGACTGTCATTAAATATTTCGCGATTGAAATCGATTAAACTATATCTCACACGACAGATAGTGCTTACCATTGCCATAACCATGACCGCGAGCTGGTTTGCAGCTGCACACATTGCTGGATTACCATGGAATATTGCCCTCATATTTGCCTCATTGACCGTTGTTACCGGCCCGACTGTCATAAAACCCATTATACGCTACTTGCCGCTGAGAAGACACGTAAAAACATTTCTGAATGGCGAAGCGGTCATCATAGATGCCGTCGGCGCGGTTTTAGCCATCGCGATGATTGAATATTTTGTTTCTCAGCAGGTACTGGGTCTTACTATCCTTGGTTTTATTCTTTCAATTTTCATCGGCATCGCTACGGGTGCAGTATTCGGCTTTTCAGTTAAAATGCTTTTAATAAAAACACCGGCAGTACCCATACACAGTCGCAGTATATTCATACTGGGCATGCTCTTTTTGGTATTCTATATATCCGAATTACTTTCATCGGAATCCGGATTAATGGCGGTTGCTGTTTTTGGCATAGTGCTCAGCACCATCGATTATCAAGACAAGGAAAGGCTTCTCTCATTTAAAGAACAGATATCCCGCATTGTTATTTCATTCCTCTTCATATTGTTATCTGCTAAATTTAACATTACTCGCTTATCAGAAGAAATGTTAGCCGGGCTGCTTGTCGTAAGTATCATAATAGCAGCGCGGTTCCCGGCAGTTTTTACCAGTACAATTGGCGGCTCTTTTTCTTTAAAAGAGCGATTCTTCATGAGTTGGGTTGGTCCCCGCGGCATCATCGCGCTTTCGGTAGCGTCAATCGCCGGTATCAAATTGAAATCAGCTGGTATGGCCAATACAGAAATAATCGAAATACTCATATTTATTCTTATTTCTGCAACAGTATTGCTCCAGGGAATGAGCGCGAAACTGATGGCACGCAAGCTGGACATACTTATCCAGGGAGATAAAAATATAATCATTCTTGGTATTAACCCCACGACTATTGGAATGGCTCTGAAATGGCAAAAATATCAGAATGACGTGCTTTTTATTGATTCTAACATATCAAATTGCATGTTAGCACAAAAAGAAGGTTTTCAATATATTCATGGAAATGGTCTGGCTCCAGATACATTTTCCGGAATTGAAATTGACAATTATTCATCTGTCCTTGCCGCATCGGCAAATAATGAAATAAACGTTCTATTCTGCAGATTCTTGAAGGAAAACTATGGTGTTACCAATCTGTATGTCATACTAACCGAGAAAGCGAGTGAGGAACTTGCGGAAATAATACGATCCCAAGGGATTAAGATGGCATGTATCGGTTTACGAGCAGCCAGGTCCGTTTCGTTCTTCACGATAGTGAAGGAATATTTTTCGGTCAAAAAACCAATTATTAAAGAAATAACCATCAAGAATGCCGCCTTCCTGCAAAGCAAATCCGGGGAATATGATGTTCCGGAAGGCATCTTCATTTTGTTCATTGTGAGAAATCTAAAAAACTGTTATGTGTATCACGATGGTTTAAAATTGAATATGGATGACACATTGTACATAGTAATCAAGAATGAAATACAATCAAATCAACTTGATGCACTGACAAAACCATAGAACACTTCAAGATACGTTATAAACTCATGATTGGCTGAAAGAACAGTATGACATTATGGACCTTCCAATCAGAATGCATTGCGAAGGCTCAAATCATGAATGAGCATCGTAGGCGCCATCCCCACCAATTTGAAGAAGAAAATCATCGTGAGAAACTAATGAAACAAGGCCATCCATTCACAGTAACGAACGATTTCATCAATTGTGGAATATCCCGATCCATAATCAACAAATAATCCCATGCGCAAGGGCATCATGGAACGTAAATACATAACTTGATTCTTCCTCGCCATTATGAGACAACTCCCCGCCCAGCTGTTTCGTTAAAGCATTAATCAGATGAGACCCCAGATGCTGTTTGTCGGGCGAGATACTACTGTAATCGAAACCCCGACCATTGTCGCCGTACATCATTATCAATGCGTTTTCTTCAATCACAATCCGGAGGGTAATCTTTTTTTGCGCATTCGCCAGGTCTTCGAAACCATGCCTGATTGAATTGGTCACCAGTTCATTTATTATCATCCCGAATAATGACGCTGATTTGACATACACCTGGAAATCGCCCCCCGATATTGCGACAACAATATCATCGCGCGGAATGTCATAATTCTTGATTATCAGTTGTATTATTTCTTCAAGATAGCCGCGAAGCGGTATTTTTGCGGTCGTCCCGCTGGCGTAAGATAGTTTATCGTACAGCACGGTGAAGGTTTGTATCCGATTTTGAAGTTTTACAACCAGAGTGCTTCTGTCGTCACCCGCAGTGATGGTGATCAAGGAGTTCAGAGCTTGCAGATTATTTTTTATACGATGGTTGCTTTCCCGAATTAGCACTTCCTTCTCTTCAAGGGATGCGGAGAGTATCCTGTTTTTTTCCTCCAGGAATATTTTTTCGTTCTCGACTAACTTTTTTCGACTCAACAATCTCGTCAATATAGTGATCGATATAAAAATCAATAGTATCATGGCTGCATTCCAATAATTATATCCATGCAGTTCGCCATGATCGACATAACTGGACACAAGGATGAAAGATGTTGATAGGCAACCGAGAAACAAGCTGTAATACGCGCTTGAATAAAATGAAGTCAGCAGAACGGGGATGGAATACAAAAAAAACAATCGATACTGTGATGTTGTGGCAATATCTGCAAACCCCACGACCAATGTAATGAGTATTGATGCAATACTTATGTTGATCACATTTTTGAGCAACATTGCAAAGCTCAACCCATGATGGAAATTTTCCTGGATGTGTCCAATGTCAGGATTCAGGTTTGGATCATCTACGTTGTGATCATTTGAGCACAAATCAATGACAAGACCGATCTGTTATACAAAATAATATTAAATATATATCAATATTTTTTATTTTCAATGAATTTTTTGTTTGTCATGTTCACCCCCGTTAAATATATTAACAAATAGAATAGATGTGTTTATCTTTCAAAATGCCCTATACATCTTACATTTGCGAATTTCAAAAAGCGGATGACAAACCGGTACTATGATCGTTTTTGAATCAAACCATGGATATCAAGATATTTAAAAAACCAAAAATCTGTTTCACTGCGATCGGATTCCTCCTTGCTATCTTGATTGGTTTCATCGATTCGCTTATCGATTATCGCGTTAGCTTTTCGATCTTTTACGTTCTACCGGTCGTTCTTGTCACCTGGTATGCCGGCATCAAGATTGGAATACTATTGTCAATTCTATGCTCGGTGATGTGGTTTGTTGCCGCCATTTTTTCACATAACCATCAGGTACCGCTTGCCATCGTTGTCTGGAATTCGATCGTGCGACTCGGCTTCTTCATAATTATCTCCTCAGTCCTTCATTACTTTAAATCAGAGCGTGAAAATGCGCGCATGGATTATTTGACAGGCATTCCCAATAGACGTCATTTCGAAGAAATTCTTTCCAGCGAAATCCATCGCAGCAGCAGGTACGATCATCCATTGACTGTCGTCTATATGGATGTCGACAATTTTAAAAGTATTAATGATACATTCGGCCACCGCGCAGGAGATAAAGTCCTGACGGCAATATCTTCGACGCTGGGAAGCTACATACGGACCTCTGATGAAATTGCGCGTCTTGGCGGCGATGAATTTGCGATTCTCCTTGTCGAAACAGACGAACATGATGCCAGAAAATTCATCAGCAAGGTGCAAAACAAACTGCTTTCGAAAATGGAATCATTATCCTTACCGACGACTTTCAGCTTCGGTATCGTCACCTGTTATTCCTGCATCAAGAATACCAGGGAAATAATGCATATTGCGGATACCAGCATGTATCATTCGAAAAAATCAGGAAAAAACAGGATCAGCCTGAAAGTGATCAAGTAGCATAGATGTCTAAAATAATATTGGCAGCCAACCGTCTTCCTGTCACGGTTGAAATCAAAAAGAACGGCGAACCGGTCTTCAACCCGAGCGTCGGCGGTCTTGCCACCGGCATGTCTTCATTGTCGAAAACATATTCATGTCTCTGGGTCGGTTTTTCCGGCATTGCGAGTGATCATGTAAGTGATGAGAAAAATGAACGTATTCGGAGCATACTGATAAATAAATACGATGCGCATCCAGTGCCGCTGAGCGGGCACGACATCGACTTGTATTACAATGGCTTTTCCAACAAGACAATATGGCCCCTGTTTCATTATTTTCCCTATTTCACCAGTTTCAGCGAGGAAACATGGAAGGCCTATGTTGACATCAACGAAAAATTCTTCGATACGTTGAAAAACGTGTATGAGCCCGGCGACATCATCTGGGTGCATGACTATCATCTCATGCTCCTTCCGGGAATCATCAGGCAGAACATCCCTGATGCGACCGTGGGATTTTTCCTGCACATCCCGTTCCCCTCATATGAAGTATTCCGCCTTCTGCCGTGGAGGAGGGAGATACTGAACGGCCTCATCGGCAGCGATCTTATCGGCTTTCATACATTCGGCTATGTCCGTCATTTCTTAAGCAGCATTCAGAGAATTACCGGCATCGATCATTCCATGGGTCAGTTGACCATGGAAAGTCGAACGGTCAAATGCGATATTTTCCCCATGGGTATCGATTATCAGCATTATTCTGATTACATGCATAACAAAAGAATCATACGCGAGATAACGTCATTCAAGCAGAGCATGAACGGAAAAAGAATGATCCTCTCGATGGACCGCCTTGATTTCACCAAGGGAATAATAGAGCGTCTCAGATCATTCGAACGATTTTTAGAAAAATACCCTGATTATCACGGCAAGATCCAGATGCTCATTGTAACGGTGCCGTCACGGACCGAGGTCGACACTTACATAAAGCTCAGGAAAATCATCAACGAGCAGGTCGGCAGGATCAACGGCAAATATAACACCCTCAGCTGGTCGCCGATTCAATACTTTTATCGATCGCTTCCTTTCGAAATGATAATGACATTGTACCATTGTTCTGACATCTGTCTCGTAACGCCGCTCCGCGACGGCATGAACCTGGTGGCCAAAGAATATGTCGCCGCCCGCATTAATAACGATGGCGTACTGATACTCAGCGAAATGGCGGGAGTGTCGGAAGAATTGGGCGAGGCACTTATCGTCAACCCGAACAACAGGGAGGAAGTGGCGGACGCGATCGCGGCGGCACTTTCCATGCCCGAGG
>CAYRGX010000045.1:0-31739 GCA_964423905.1 uncultured Leptospirales bacterium
TATATTGTTGAATAACTGGATCGACATCTATTGACTGAATTTCGTCAACAAACCCGTGAAATGGCCCCCCTTTCATGTTTCCGCGGGGCAAAGCCCCGTTGGGGTGCGCCAGGACGGCGCGAAAAGTGTCGCTCTGACCGCACAGGGGTCGATAGGTGGGCCCTTGTGTAATGGCCCCCTTATCATTATTCCGTCCCGATCCGGGACACGCTTCGACCTGCGGTCGTATCGAGCGTAGCCTCCCTTTCGTGCTCAAACGCCAATCACCTCGGAGAGCACCCGCGACAGGTCTTTCATCCGGTACGGCTTGGACAGGTAGGCGCGGAAACCGTACTGCCGATGGCGCGACAGGACCTTGTCGTGTGCCACGTCCAACCGAGAGTGTAAAATGAATGCTTGAAAAAAGCATCGTATCCCCACCAGAGTTGTAATTGACGAGAAAACAACGAAGGAGAAGAGACACGATGCTTATGACACAGGCTGACACAGTGCTGGAGAATTGCAATCAGAAATCACCCCCCCCCAACCGTCTGGAGGAATTATTGGCCAGATACGGGGAACCGGTGAGGGCCATAGTCCATCGGAATTTTAAGAGGTTCCCTTGCTTTGGTTTCGGAAAAAAAGATAAAAAATAACTTACATCAAAACTCACATAATTCTCTCATAATTTCCAGGTTTTTTAATAAAATTATCTTGCAATATGCAACGTTACTCATTACATGGCCATCCATTATCACCCAAAAAGCACTAATGTTTTATCGATGAAAAAACTCAAAAATGAGGCCACGAATAATGGTCGGGAACCGCGCCCGAAGCATCCGGGAGAGATTCTCAAGGCGGAATACCTCGACCCGATGGGCATAACCCAACAGGAGCTGGCTGACGACCTGAAGATCACCCGAGTGCGTATCAACGAGGTTCTCCTTGGGAAACGCGCCATTACGACGGATACTGCCATCCGCCTCGCACGTTTTTTCGATACGACCGTGAATTTCTGGCTGGGGATGCAGACGGAACTGGATCTCTGGGATGCTATAAATAGCAATGAAAAGGAATACAAAAAAATAACACCCCTTAAAGAGCGTAAGAAAAAATAAGGTCTAGATGCATTAAAAGAGGAACACTATGGACTTAAAGATGAAGGACATCATCGATTTATTGGAAGTGCCGGAGAAAACCATTGTCCAATGGATCAACGAAAAAAGAATGCCGTCATACAAAATCAAGAACCAGTATTTTTTCAATAAGGCTGAAGTGAACGAGTGGATACTGAAACACAACATAGCCGTTTCAGAAAAAATACTCGACCTTGCCCTGACGAACCGGCCGGTTTCACTGATCGATCTTATCAAAAAGGGCGATGTCCATTACGGCATCAATGGAGCGACGGTACGCGAGGTCATCGATGACGTGGTCAACTCGATCCCGATACCGAAAAGCGCCGACATCGACACAGTGCGCGCCTCCCTGCTCCAGCGCGAAGAGATGATGACCACCGCGATGGGCAAGGGAATAGCCCTGCCACATCCGCGCAATCCGATAATCTCGGACATAGATGAAGAATCGGTTTCAATCTGCTTTTTGAGAAATCCCATAGATTATGGGGCCCTCGACGGCGAGCCGGTAAAAGTACTTTTCATCATCATATCGTCAAGCGCGAAGCGGCATCTCGAAATACTCTCGAAAATATCCTTCCTCTGCAAGCAGGAGGATTTTCTTAAAACCCTCAACGACAAGCCGCAGAAAGAAGTATTCCTCTACTATATAGAGCGGGTTGAGAAGGAATGGAGGGCGAAGTAAGCAATGGAAATGATGGACCTTTTTATAATCGGACTCGCCACTATCCTCGCCGGAGGAATCATCTCAACAGTATTTCCCGAAAGGATGAAAAGCTGGATCGTGGCCCTCTTTACGGGCTGCGGCGCCGCACTTGTCGCCTATGTTTCCGCAACCGTGCTCATGGCGCAAGATCCCCTCTCATCGAGCTACGTACTGTCGTATCCGGCCGGAACCGTAACGCTGGTACTCGACAAGTTATCGGCGTTTTTCGCCCTGATCATCTCGGTGATGAGCTTCATCGGCACCGTGTACGCCATCGGCTACATGCGGCCCTACTGCGGCACCGGCAGCACGATTACATCGCACTTTTTCTTTCTCGCGGTCCTTGTCGCTTCAATGATCGCAGTGACGGTCGTCCAGAACGTCGTCGCCTTCCTCGTCGCATGGGAAATCATGTCGCTGTCGTCGTTTTTCCTGGTGGCCTTCGAAAATGAACGGGAGGAAGTGTACCAGGCCTCGATCAATTATCTCATCGCCATGCACGTGGGAGTCCTCTTCCTCATCGGCGGGTTCCTCGCCGCGGCGTATAAATCGGGCGGCTTTGATTTCGCGTCCTTTTCAGCGGTATTCGCGGAAAACAGGGGCCTTGCCAACCTGGTTTTCGTTCTTCTCTTTGTCGGGTTCGGCACCAAGGCCGGCTTCGTGCCATTCCACACCTGGCTGCCCAAGGCACACCCCGCGGCGCCCAGCCATATTTCCGGCCTTATGTCGGGAATAATGATAAAGACCGGCATATACGGGATACTGCGGGTTATCACCCTCATCAAGAATCCGGGCGTTGAGATCGCCTACTTTGTCCTGATTATTTCAGTGCTGTCCGGCATTCTCGGCGTCGCCTATGCCATCGCCCAGCACAACATAAAAAAGCTTCTTGCCTATCACAGCGTTGAGAATATCGGCATCATCGGCATCGGCATCGGCCTGGGCATGCTCGGCCTCGCCTACAAAAATGAGCCCCTCGCCCTTCTCGGCTTTGCCGGCGGCATCCTCCACGTGCTGAACCATTCTCTCTTCAAGTCACTCCTCTTCTTCGCGACAGGGGGCGTGTATCAGAAAACGCACCTGCTGGACATCGAAAAGCTCGGCGGCATAGTCAAATTCATGACCTTTACGGCCCTGGCATTCATGGTGGGCTCGATTGCCATCTCCGGGCTTCCGCCGTTCAACGGCTTTGTCAGCGAGTTCTTCATCTACTGGGGCATGTTCAAGGGACTGACGGCAGGGAAGACGCTCCTTTCAATTGCCATGGTCGTATCCTTCGCGTCGCTCGCCTTCATCGGAGCCATGGCCCTCCTCTGCTTCACGAAGGTCTTCGGCGTGGTATTCCTGGGAAGCCCCCGCAGCGATTATCATACGACCCCGACTGAGGTTTCATTTTTAATGAAGGCGGCCATGGCGGTCCAGATGATAATGATCGTGCTGATAGGCCTGTTCCCACAATACGCCTTTGCCGGCATCTGTCTGGTTGCGCGGCCGTTCCTGACCGGCAACGGCGCCCCCCTTGACGCTTCGGCATACATGGCCACACTGGGGGGAGTGTCCACTGGCCTCCTGATTTTCATCGGATTATTCATCGTCATCTTCACCCTGAGGTACCTCCTCTTACGCAAGCGAAGCGTGTACCAATATAAAACATGGGACTGCGGTTACCAGGCGGGGAATGTCCGAATGCAGTATACCGCGTCATCCTACGCCGCTCCGTTTCTGCGGGTCTTCAGGGTGCTCTTTTCCTGGAACATACACCTTCTCAAGCCGCAGGGGCTTTTCCCGGAAGGGGCGAAATTCGAAAGCCACGCCGAGGACCGCTTTGAAAAGGGGATCATCAACCCGATCATCTCCTTAATAGAACGGTTCCTGAACGCCTTCACGTGGATTCAAAGCGGCAGCACCCAGCAATACATACTGTACGGTCTGATCTTTCTGATAGCAATCACTCTCTGGATCATGGTGGTATAACATGATGGAAATTATTACGAACATCGCCCTGCTTTTAATACTTCCCTTTCTCTTTCTGGGCCTCATCAACCGCGTCAAGTCCCTCTGGGCGGGCCGACGGGGCCCTTCGATCATCCAGCCGTTCCGCGATTTCATGCGGCTCATGAAAAAGGGAGAGGTCATCAGCACGACCTCGTCCTTCGTTTTCCGGATCGCACCATCGGTGACCTTCGCCGCGGTCATCGCCGCGGGTCTTATCGTACCCATGGCCGGCGGCAAATCAGTTGTCTCCTTTGAGGCGGATTTCATACTCTTTGCATATCTCCTCGCCGCGGGAAAGTTCCTTACCGTGGCCGGGGCCATGGACACCGGATCCGCCTTCGAGGGAATGGGGGCAAGCCGCGAGGTGACCTTTTCGGCCCTGGTCGAGCCTGCCTTTTTCGTCATCATCGCCTCCCTGGGCCTGATATCGGGAGGTCTTTCCTTCGATAAAATCTTTTTCATCGCCCATAACGCCAGCGTGGCGTACCTGGTGCTTCCCCTGGGCGTAATCGCTCTTTTCATCATGCTCCTGACCGAAGGGTGCCGGGTTCCGGTTGACGATCCGAATACGCACCTGGAGCTCACCATGATCCACGAGGTGATGGTCCTCGACAACTCCGGCCCCGACATGGGATTCATTGTCTATGCGGCGGGGATGAAGATGATCATCATCGGGTCCATCATCGCGAACATGATCATACCGGAAGGCCTTCCCCTCTGGGCGTCAGCGGGTCTCCTCGTTGCAGTCGAGGCGGCCCTTGCCGTCATAATCGGGACCATAGAATCGGTCATGGCGCGGCTCCGTATGACCCACGTGCCGCAGTTCCTTCTTTTCATGACGGCGATATCGGTCGTCATTGTGTCAACAGTCGGACTCTTCATCTCCGGAGGAATTAAATGATACAGTTCATCATAATCCTTTTCGGCCTTTCGATGCTCTACGTGGCCATCACCACCCGCATTGAAAGCTACATCAAGGCCATCGCAGCACAGGGAGTGATACTCTTTCTCCTGGTGCTTTTCGATTACGGCACGACGAACCTTGCCAATCTCATCTTCCTCTCCTTTGAGACCCTGGCGGTAAAGGCCATCGCCATACCGCTCTTTCTGGTCTATATCATACGGAAAAACGGGATCTTTCGGGAAGTCGAGCCGACGGTAACCAATTACTCGTCCCTGGCGATCACGACCGCGATTTTTGCCGCCGGTTTTTATATCGCCTACTGGTCGGTGGGAGTGGTGAGCAATATACGGCCCTTCTACTTCGGCATTTCCATATCAACCATCGTAACGGGTCTCTTCATAATCATTTCGCGAAAAAAGATAATCACCCATGTGATGGGATACATGATGCTGGAAAACGGTATTTTCCTCCTCGCACTCTCCATCGCGAGAGAAATGCCCTTCATCGTGGCGATCGGCGTGCTCCTCGACATATTCATCGCAGTGTATCTGCTGGGCCTTTTCATCAACAAGGTGCAGGATTCATATTCCGACACCCATATTGACGCCCTGGCAAAATTAAAGGACTAGTACCATGATAGAAACATTACTCTTTCTCCCGATAGCGCTCGCCATTCTCGTTCTTATAGTGAGAAACAAAACGCTGAACATCATAACCACAACGGTCTATGCCGCGGTATTCATGGGCATTGCGGTTATGCTGTACATGAAGCCCGCGTCATTCACCCCGTATTTCAGGATCGATGACCTCAACATCCTGTTCCTGCTGGTACTCGCAGCAGTATACCTCGGCGTGGCCGTCTTTAACATCGATTTTTTACGGAAAAATGAGGCGCCGCCGAAAAGCCAGGCGCTCTTTACGGCAAACCTTCTCGTATTCATAGCTTCGATGACCGGCGTTATACTATCCACACACCTGGCGCTCCTCTGGGTCTTCGTTGAGGCAACGACCCTCTCGAGCTCGTATCTCATTTTTTTCAGCCGCTCGGAAGCGTCCCTTGAAGCGACATGGAAATACCTTTTCATCTGCTCCATCGGTATCGCCATAGCCTTCGTGGGTATCATCTTCCTGTCGATGGGACTGACCAATTCAGACTCCCTCTATTTCGACGACCTGTACAAGGGCGCAAAGGAGATCAATCCCTTCTGGCTCAAGATCGCCTTTCCCTTCATGCTGGCGGGTTTCGGGACCAAGGTGGGGTTCGCGCCCATGCACGCCTGGCTCCCCGACGCCCATTCCGAGTCCCCGTCGCCCGTTTCCGCGCTCCTGTCGGGGACGCTCCTCAACGCGGCCCTGCTGGGGATCATCCGGGTCAACAAGATCATGACCCTGGCCGGGATGAAATGGTACGCGGAAAACCTTCTCCTGATAATCGGTTTTACTTCCATATTCATATCGGCGGTATACATAATAAGCATCAAGAACTACAAGCGGATGCTTGCATACTCATCCATTGAAAACATGGGGATCATCGCCATCTGCCTCGGAGTGGGCGGCGCCGGACTTTTCGCCGCCATGCTGCACCTGGCCGCCCATTCCTTTACCAAGGCGGCCTTCTTCCTCACCTCGGGCAATATCCTGCACCGCTTCAAGTCCAAGCATATCGACAGCGTGCGGGGTCTCCTGAAGGCCGATCCGGTTTCAGGGTGGCTCTGGATGCTCTGCTTTGCCGGCATCGTCGGCATTCCGCCATTCCCGATTTTCCTGAGCGAATTTCTCGTCGCCAAGTCCATGATCAACATCGGGATGATAGCCCAGCTGATCCTGTTCCTTCTGCTGTTGACCATCAACATGGCAGGTATCGGCAAGGCGGTTCTCCGGATGAGTTTCGGCGAGGGTGACACGAACACGGCCGCTCACCGGACGGGTATGCTTTCATACCTGCCACAGATGGGCTTCATTGTCCTGCTCCTCGCCATGGGCGTGACGCTGCCGCCCTTTGTGCAGGAATTACTCCAGAGAGCCGCGGCGCTGCTATAACAGAGAGGATGTAACACCCATGAAATGGATTAATACGAAAAACAACAGACCCGTCCGCATGCAGGATATTCCCGAGATGTCCATTGACGAGCTGCGCTCCCAGATCATACGGCGCTGCCGTGAGGGCAGACGGGTCGTTTCATATTTCGGCATGCCGAAGGGAAACGGGACGCTGGTCATCGCCGTGCTCGCCGATGACGAGGCATCGCGCCTCTACATATCATCGGCCCTGATCGGGAAGGACCGGCGGTATGCCTCGATCACACCGGAGGCGCCCCGCTTCCATATCTTCGAACGGGAACTGTACGAGGATACCGGTATCCTCCCGGAAAACCATCCCTGGCTCAAGGGAGTTCGCTTCGGCCACAAGCGGGCGGACCGTGAACGCACGATGGAGCGCTATCCTTTTTTTACCATGAAGGGAGAAGAGGTGCACGAGGTGGCGGTGGGGCCGATTCACGCAGGCGTTATTGAGCCCGGCCACTTCCGCTTCATGTGCCAGGGCGAGGACGTTCACCATCTCGAGATACAGCTCGGCTACCAGCACCGGGGGGTCGAGGAGTTGATGGTAAAAAATTACCGCCGCTCCGGCATGCATCTCGCGGAATCGATTGCCGGGGACACGGTAATCGGCCACGCCACCGCCTACGCTGACGCGATGGAGTCCCTTTCCCTCGTTGAAATCAGCAGGCGCGCGCAGTCCATCCGCGCGATCGCGCTCGAGATGGAACGGGCCGCGATTCATATCGGCGACCTTGGTGCCATTGCCAATGACGTGGCGTACCTCCTGGGCAATGCGGTATTCGGCGTGACCCGGACACTGGTGATCAACGCGCTTCTTGCCCTGACGGGAAGCCGTTTCGGCCGTGGTCTCATTCGGGAAGGAGGGGTCGTGTTTGATTTTACTCCGGTACTCATAAACGAATTCAAGGAAAAGCTCTCGAAAGTGTACCATGACGTGGAACTCATGGGAGAAGCCATGTTTGAATCCGCAAGCGTCCTCTCCCGTCTGGATAACACCGGCACGGTGGATGCCGAGGCGGCCAGGAACATGGGCCTCGTCGGGCCAGCGGGCCGGGCATCGGGTTTTTCACTTGATATACGGGCGGATCATCCCTTCGGCATCTACAGGTATTTCCCTGTTCACAAACGGACCATGGGAAGCGGGGACGTGTTTGCCCGCGCCTATATGAGGTATATCGAGATCAAGCAATCGATCGATTTCATCTCGGAACAGCTTGAGTGCATGGCGGACGACAAACCGCTGTTGCAACCAGCAAAAAAGCGCCTGTCCGAGTGTCTTGTCGTTTCAATGACGGAAGGATGGCGGGGTGAGATCGTGCATTGCGCGGTCACCGGGAAGAAAGGGGAGATAGTGAAATACAAGATAAAAGACCCGTCATTCCAGAACTGGTACGGTCTCGCTTATGCAGTGCGGAATAACGGCATATCCGACTTCCCGCTCTGCAATAAGAGTTTCAATCTCTCATACTGCGGCAACGATCTGTAAGGAGCGCCATATGATTAATACACTGAAAATCTGGAAAAACCAGGGTTCCCAGGCTATCCCCGATGTGACAAAGGCGGAGATCCGCAAGCCCTTCAGGGGACTTCCATTCATTGACGGTTCAAAATGCGGAAAGTGCGCGATATGCCGCGAGATATGCCCCGTAGAGGCGATTTCAACCAAACCACTTTCGATAGACCTCGGGAAATGCGTCTTCTGCGGGGACTGCGAGCGCCTCTGTCCGAACAAATCCATTGTTTTCTCCAACTTCCATAAGATGGCGTCCACTTCCAGGGAATGTCTTATCGTTGACGGAACAAAAAGCGGCGAAGAATACCTTGCCGGCGCCATTGAGGCGCGGAAGGAGATCAAAAAGATATTCGGTTCCTCCCTGAAGCTCCGCCAGGTTTCAGCGGCAGGATGCAACGGGTGC
Organism: uncultured Leptospirales bacterium; assembly: GCA_964423905.1. Classification (GTDB taxonomy): domain Bacteria; phylum Spirochaetota; class UBA4802; order UBA4802; family UBA5550; genus CAYRGX01. The sequence continues at coordinate 8,701 of CAYRGX010000045.1, forward strand.
GAGTGGGAGCTGAACGCCTGCGGAAACCCCAACTTCGACATGGGCCGCTTCGGCATCGACATCGTGGCCTCGCCCCGTCATGCCGACGGCATACTCATCACCGGGCCGATATCGGCAAACATGGCCCCGGCGCTGGAGGACGCCTACCGGTGCACGCCGGACCCCAAGATCGTGATACTGGCAGGGAGCTGCGCCATTAGCGGCGGTGTTTTCAAAGACTCACCGGCACTCAACCGTGAGTTCCTGGAAAAACATAAGGTTGACCTTTACATTCCCGGATGTCCGGTGCATCCCCTTACGGTAGTGAACGGCCTCCTGATGTTCATGGGGAAAAAGTAATCTTTACAGGACGACAAACCGGATAAAAAAAAGAGGAAGGGTGTGAACCCTTCCTCTTTTGCGTTGTATCCATCAAACAACTCGTTATGCTTTTCCACCGATAAAGCTCGCTTTGTAAATGGCCTCCTGCGCCTTGAGTGAGATATTGCTGAACTTGAGGGAAGAGTTTATCTCCGATATGACGTCGGCCGGGTACACGATGCGGGGGTCGGCCTTGGATATCTTAACCGGATAGAACCGCTTCTGGTCCCGATAGGAATATGATGTCAGGATGGCAACGTCCTGGCCGAAGACGTGGTCCACGTTGCGGCGCATGGTGAAGATGCGCGACCCGACATTGTCGTTGAAATCGTCCCAGTTCATCATCTCGCCCATGACCTCGATGTTGATATGCACCAGGAGCTTGTGGTCCTGCTGGTAGCGCTTGCGGTTCTTTTCAAGAACGTTCTTTGCGACCGTGAGGGCGTCCACATCGTCTCCGCGGCCTGTCTTAACCAAAACCGCCTTGTTGCGGGGTAGAGTCTCGAAACCGTCACCGTAGCAGACCAGTTCTTCCGCATGGTCAATGTGCCGGTCAAGTTCCTCCGGAGACAGATGATCGACAAGGTTAATCTGATAGAGCGCATAGGTGATGTTCCAGATGATCTGATAGAGGATCGGCCCGACCAGTGTCTTCAACAGGTTTACCCGGTCCAGGGTTACGAATATATAATCCAGAATGTCCGGCCGTATAAGGCGTTTGAGGTCGCCGCGGTCCTTGTTGACCGTCGTGGTGATCTCGCGGAGGAGATAGTTTTGCATGTTGAGGCAATACTGAAAATTCGTGAAAAACTCTGGTTGTATGCCGCCGAGCAGATCATCCGGAATCTTGTGGTCGACATTCCGCGACGTGGCGACATCGTCGATCTGGTTTTTCAGAAACGCCTCATGGAACACGTCGCGCGGCTTTTTCAGGTTGCAGTACTGTATGATGTTCTCGGTGTCAATGCGGTAGCTACCGGGAAAAATGAGGGTTTCCGCCATGATATCGGTATTGGTATCGCCGCCCATAACATAGAGTTCGCTCTCTTTATAAGTCTTGCGCACTATAGCCACCTGCTCCTCGACGGATTTCAGCGCCGCGGCATCATCGCTGTTGTGGGACGCGCACCCGTGACCTTTCGGCGAATGGTGCATGAAGGCGATGAAGAGCGCCGGAGTTTCCGGTGTATTGAAATGTGCGTCCTTGACAACGCGGTCGATACGGTTCCAGTACCAGAAATTACTTCTGTCAGTGGAAACCTTGTTGCCGTCTGTGCGACCGAAGCGGACCGTTGTAGGAGGATATCCTTTGGCCTTACTTCCATGGACCCGGCCGTCGATACATTTCATTACGATGATTTTGGGAGCGCGTGACGAAAATTCAGCAATGACGTTGCGCATCCTTTCCAGGGTATCGGCGTCGGATATGTTTTCTGATAAATATGAATGAAAGAAATCATGGGCTGTTTTCATAATAATATCCTTTATTTTAAAAATAAAATTGAAGAACTGAATTCATTATATGTCAATATTTAAAAAATGTTTTAATAATTCAACTCGTTTTTGACATGGGCATAACTATGCTAATTGCTGGAGTTGGAGTATTATATATGATTATTTTGCAATAAATGTTTATAAATACCTATATTAATAAATACATGGTGAATTATTATGGGCTCTACAATTATACCGCTCCCTTGACTTGACAAGCCACCCATACCGCATGATATATTGCGATCGGAGAGGATAGTACATGAATAGAGAACAGGCGAATACGGGCAGCCAAAGGTGGGCAAAACCGCATTGATAGAGCGCTTCGTACAACGTTAATCAAAAAGACCCGCCAAAATGGAGAACGCAAATGCCAGATAAAACAGTATCACTCTATAAAGCGATCCTGCTATTCGCCGGGTTCACCGCCTATTTCTTTATTCTTCTTTTTACTTTATTGCCGTTTCTAAAAGCCCATGTTTCGCTCAACCCCGCCTTATACTGGTTTATCACCGGCTATTTTTTATTCATACCGCTTTTCGTCTTTTCAATAGCCGCGGCGACTCGCGAGGGAAATACTGATTTTAAAAGCATCCTGCAGGCTTTGAACATAAAAAAGCTTACCGCGACCGACTGGAAATATTCAATCGCCGGGTTGCTGCTCGTGTTCGTCTGCACGGGCATCATCTTCGGCATATCGATCATGTTAAGCAAATATTGCGGCATCAGACCGCTCTCGACGACGCCGTGGTTCATGGAGATACGCCCATTCCAGGGAATCGAAAAACTGCTGCTGCTGGTCTGGCTGCCGATGTTTTTCTTCAATATCGTCGGCGAGGAACTGCTGTGGAGGGGGTATATACAGGAACGGCTTGAAGGTAAAATCGCGTGGCTCATTTGCTCGCTGCTGTGGCTGTTGTTCCATCTGCCGTTCGGGCTCGATTTGATGATCATGCTCATACCGGTGATACTGGTGGTTCCATATATCTACTCCAGAACCCGTAATACGCTAACGGGCATATTCATTCATGGAATCTACAACGGACCGATATTCGTGCTCGTCGCCCTGGGAATAGTGCGGTGATGCCGGGGGTTCATCGCGCAACGGGCCCATACGAAAGAATGCAACAGAATAATATTTTACAAATAAACAAAAAAGGATACGCCATGAAAATCAAATTAGCTGCCTGTTTCGCATTGCTTCTCATACTGAGCTGTTGCTTCGCCTGCAACAGCAAGGTACCGGGCAAATTCTATATCGTCGGCATGGGAACCGCGCCCGACCTTGCCAGCGTGCGCGCGGTCGAAGTAATAAAAAATGCGGACATCGTCCTTGTCGAAAGCGACGCCGACAGGAAGATGTGGAAAGATTACATCAAGAACAAAGAGGTATGGTACCGCACTGTCGGGCTTCGCATCATGTACGGGGCCGATCCCGCGAAAATAAACGACCCGGAAAAGCGCGCGAAAGCCGAGCGTGGCATAAAGGCCAGGAAGATCCTGATGGAACGGATCACGAAGGCCGTCCGCGGCGGGAAGATCGTCGCGGACCTGCAGGGAGGCGACCCGATGGTGTACGGTCTCACCTTCATGCTTGAGATGCTCCCAAAAGACGTCCCCACGGAGGTCGTGCCCGGCATCGGCGCGTTCCAGGCGGCGAGCGCGGCCGTCAAGATGAGCCCCACCTTCGGCTACGACACCAGCGCCGTAATTCTCACCATGCAGGACTGGGACGGCCGCGCGGACACGAACGAGAAGCTCATGGCAAACGGGAGCAGCCTGATTGTCTATACAATGCTGCTCGATTTCGAAGGGTTCTTTTCGCGACTGAACAGGCATTACCCGCCGGAAACGCCGGTCGCTCTCGTGTCCCATGCGGGTGATCCCCGCAACCAGAAGGTGATACTCAGCACGGTCGGGCGGTTCATGCAACAGGTGTACAGCGATAAAATCAAGAGGGATAAAAGCATCCTGCTGGTCGGAAAGTTTTTGAAGGTGGGCCAGGCGCGGAAAGATTTCGTGCCGAAAATTTCTCCGGGGCATCCGCCGGTTTCAGCCGGCAAATGACCGCGGAAACGGCAACGTTCCGCGCCTGACACGGCGTCGGCCGCTGCGTCCACGGCCATCCAGCCGGGGCTCCGCAGCGCATCGCCAGGCCGGGCAGACGGTCTCGGATCGGCATGCCTTTCCGCCTGCGGTCAGCCAGATAGCCGCCCCGGCAATCTGGCGCGGCTGCTTTGACGTACAAATTTATTTCGACATTTTCCAAAAAAAAATAACAATCATGCGGATGATTCAGTACATTAGGATAATTAATATTTCCGTAGAAATGAATTATGGGTAGCTCTATGAAAATACTGAATATCACGCTAATGGCGATTTCTTATATATTGATAATGGGTTCGTTTTTCCATAGCCTGAACCTCGTCAAGAAGGCCCGCGGCATAAATTTGAAAGACGTGAAGAATGAAGTACCTCATGGTTTTCTGCTAAGAACAGTGTGCTCGATCGTATATTACTTCTGCATAGTAGATTGGATAATCGGTTTCAGCTTCATGACGTGGGCGTATATCCCATATAATTTCATGGTAAATATCGTCGGCATCGCCTTACTAATAGCTGTCACGGCTTTATTCTGGTGGACCAGTATCGCCCTGGGAATCAATTACCACGGGCCGATGAAGCTGCACCCGGATCACGCTCTCGTCACCGACGGGCCATACAGGTTCATACGGCACCCGACATATCTTGCATTCCCGTTGTTCCATATCAGTCTTTTTCTGTTGACGAACAACTACGTCCTTCTCCTCGCCGGACTCATCATGTCCCTGTACACGAATCATAGAAGAATCCAGGTCGAGGAGAAATTATTGATTGAAAGATTTGGAGATGACTATATCAATTACACGAAAAAAGCCGGCAGATACTTTCCGATTATCGGAAGAATGAAATAACCATGCGGGTAAACTTTACGGCGGACCGGGCTTCTTCGCCCCGGCGCCGTCTGCACCGATCGACCGCCCGGGCCATGACATTCCGGCGCGATCGCGAATGCCGGTACGCTATGCGACAATAGTGTCCGCAAACCCGGGCGGGAAGGCAGTATGAAGCAAGCCGAAATAAACAAAAAAGTCGACGCCGCCATAAAAGAAGCATTCAAGGGCGGCGGCTGGAAAACCAGTTCGGGATTTTCTTTCAAGAAGGTGGACGACCTGTTCTATTTCACGACGATCGTCGGCGTGAAAAATCCTCCCTTCATCAGCGGTTCCCTCTGGCTGAAGTGGTATGACTTCGATGATCTGTTCTGGGACATCGTCGGTCTTCCCGAAAACAAGACCAGGCCCCTCAGTTTTCATGCCTCCGGCGCATGGGTCGCGCACGCCGAAGAAATCGAGGAGATCGAGGTCAGCGTCGCTGCGTTTGAAGATCATGATGTATTCAAAACCGTGAAAGGCTTCGAGAACAGGTTCAATGAAATCGTGACGGACAATGCCGCGACGATCAAGGGCATCGACGCCTACATCGACGCGATACGGCGCTATTACATGTTGCATAGGGAGAAGTATCCCGATTCCCTCCACACCATCGACATGCACGAGTTGTTGTATCTCATCGTGAAAAACGACATGAAAAAAGCAGTATCCTTCATTGACGATAGAATCAAAGAAGACAGCTCGGGCGGGTTCGAGTCGGGAGACGAATCGTTTTACGAGCTCGCGAAAAAATATATACGCAACACGGTAAAGGCACGCTAAGGCGGGACGCATGCGCCTAAAACGATAGTCACGCGATGATGCCCGTGGAATAATCGTACACGAACAATGGCAGGAACGAAAATATCGATATTGTGCTTGATTTCCCTGCGGCAATGAGGTTTCTCTTTTCTCGTCGAGGGGGCTGCGCGACAGGTCGCAGCATACTGCACGAGAGAGCGCCATGCGCCGCGTCATCGATCGAGAGACTACCACGAAAGCAGGCAGGTGTGCCGTGAAAAAGCTTGTGACCGGGGCGACCGGTTTTATCGGTTCCGCGATAGCGAGAGAATTGCTCAGTCAGGGGCAGGATATTAAAATACTGGCGAGGAAAACGAGCAACCTCGACAACGTGAAAAATCTGGACGCGGAAATCGCCTGCGGCGACATCCGCGACAGGGAATCCATGAAAGCCGCACTGAAGGGATGCGATACGCTCTATTTCACGGCGGCGAAATTCGCGCACTGGGTGCCCGATCCGAAAGAGCTCTACGACGTCAATGTCGGCGGCACGAGGGCGACACTGTCCGCGGCGATGGAACGCGGCATCAAGAAAATCGTCTACACGAGCACGAACAACGCGATAGGCGCCAGTGGACCGACGCCCGCGAACGAGGAAATGTATTTCAACTACTGGGAGGCGCGCGATCATTATTCGATGTCGAAATACATAGCCGAAAACGAGGCGCGGATATTCGTCACCAGGGGACTGCCGGTGGTGTTCGTCAATCCGACGCTGGTCATCGGCGTCAATGACATAAAGCCGACCCCCTCGGGACAGATGATCATCGACACCGCGAACAAAAAGATGCCGGGATATATCGACGGCGGCGTTAACATAGTCGACGTCGAGGACGTCGCGAAGGGGCATGTGGCGGCGGCCCGAAAGGGAAGGATCGGGGAAAGATACCTGCTCGGCAACACGAACGTCACCGTGCGGGACTACCTGTATCTTATTGCCAGGATCGCGAACGTAAAGCCGCCGGCGGTGAAATTGCCGTACAATATTGCGGTGCTGCTGGGCCATCTGTTTGAAATCGCTTCGGGCATCACCCGTAAAACGCCGACGGTGACAGCAAGCGAGGTGCGCATAGGAAAAATGCGCGAATGGTACGATTGCTCGAAGGCGGTGAGAGAGCTCGGATTTCCACAGACGCCGATAGAAGAGACGATACGAAAAGCGATCGAGTATTTCAGAAGCACCGGAAAGATCAAATGACTGCAGGTTATATTTGCCGGCAAGAATGCATTCCCGATACATATCACCCTGAATGGAAAAACGTATGGTTGAACCGGATGAGCAACATATTCCCCTCTTCGACGAAGTGAAACTCCAGGCGCAGGTACTCGTACCCGTGCTGCATGCATTGCGAAAAGAGCTCGGAAGGGAAAAGGCCGATGCCCTGTTCGGGCAGGCCCTCCGCGCCCACGTACGCGCGACGTACCTCGGGCTCGGCGAGAATATCCCCGGCGGGCCGCGCGAGAAGTGGGAGAAGGTCTGGGACGGGCTTCGTCCCCGCATCGGCGACGACGTGGAACGGGAATTCCTTAAAAACGACGACGACGGCCGCGAGTACAACGTCACGCGGTGCAGGTTCGCCGAGTTCTTCAGGGCGCTGGGCGAGCCGGAACTGGGGACCATATTGTTGTGCGACTTCGATCATTACATCGCGGAGACAGGCGCCCCGGTCGTCGAACTGACGAGGACGCAGACCCTCATGGAAGGCGCCGACCACTGCGATTTTTGCTACCGTTTCAGGAAGGAATGACCCCAGCGGCAATCATACGGAATGCAATACTTAAACGTATGTCCTTATATTCACATACCGAAAAAAAATGAGCCATATTTAATTCTATTTCAGGGACACAAAATTCAAACATCATGAAATTCGACGGTGCCATTTTCGACCTTGACGGAACGCTGGTGAACTCGCTCGAGGACCTGGCGGACTCGATGAACGGCGTACTGACCGCCTTTCATTTTCCCGTTCATGAACTTGACGAGTACAAAACCTTCGTCGGCAACGGCATGCGGAACCTGGTGACGGTTTCATTACCGGAAGCGAGCAGGGACGCCCGGACGATTGACGGCTGTTACGACCTCATGGTGAAAACCTACCGTGGCAATTTTCTCAACAAGACAAAGCCCTATGACGGCGTGCCCGGCCTCCTCGGCGGGTTGAAACGGCGCGGCATGAAGCTCGGCGTGCTGTCAAACAAGGGCGACGACATGACGAAGACCATCGTCGGATCGCTCTTCCCCGGCTTTTTCGACATTGTACTGGGATTGCGCGACGAGTCGCGCAAAAAGCCCGACCCGTCGGGTGCGCTTGAGATCGCCGGGCATCTCGGGGTCCCTCCGGAAAAAATGCTATATGTCGGCGACTCGAACGTAGACATGCTAACCGCGAACAACGCCGGCATGTTCGCCGCCGGCGCCTCATGGGGATATCGGACCAGGGAAGAACTGCTCGCAAGCGGCGCCGGATGCGTGCTCGAGAAACCAATGGATCTGCTCGACATTATTGAATAACGACGCAACACCGTAACGGTTTATTTGCGGACGATGAAGCGCGAACGGACTCGTCCCCGCTTGATCAGCGTATTGGGTATCGACGAAATGATACACGCCCGAGGAAAGGCCAGGGGGGATGCAAGGGGGGACGCGCAGCGGCCCCCCTTGCAAACAAAAAACTACGCCAGAGACCCCCCGTCGACCACGATCGTGGCGCCGGTGACATACGACGACGCGTCGGACGCCAGGAAGAGCGCGGCGCCGGCCATCTCGTCGGGCGACCCCGCCCTGCGCATGGGAATGGTGGGCAGAATGACCTTGTTCATGAGTTCTTCGTTCTGGATCATGACCGACGAGAACTTGGTGTCGGTCAGGCCCGGGAGGATCGCGTTCACGCGCACGTTGAACGGCGCGAGCTCCTTCGCGAAGGACTTGGTCATGGCGATGACGCCCGCCTTCGTGATGGAGTAGACCCCCTGCATGAGCGCCGGGCGTATCCCGTTGATCGACGCGACATTGATGATCGACCCGCCCCCGGCGTTCGCCATGGCCTTAGCCGCGTACTGGCTCATGAAGAAATACCCCTTCAGGTTGACATCCATGGTCTTGTCCCAGGCCGACTCGGGCGCGTTCAGCACGTCGCCGAAGTAGAAGTTGGTCGCGGCGTTGTTCACCAGGATGTCGATTTTCCCGTAGCGCGACTCGACCTCCTTGAAGAGCGCTGCGATCTCGTCCATCTTGCCGTTGTGGCACGCGATCGACGCGGCCTTGCCGCCCTCCGCGACGATGGCCTTCTCCACCCCGGTCAGGCCCTCGATCTTGCGGCTCGAGAGCACGACCTCTGCGCCGTGCGCGGCGAGCGTCTTCGCGATGGACTCGCCTATCCCCCTGCTCGCGCCGGTCACCACCGCGATTTTTCCCTTGAGATTGAATTCGATTTTCATTGTCGTTCTCCTTGTTCTATCTGGGCATGCTTCCCGACGGAAACGCCTCCCGTTATGCGGGACCGGCACCCGGCCGATGCCATATCCCATGCCATGTAATGCATTTCTCTAACCTTGGCGGCATTCCAGCGGCCTGGCCATGCCGCGTATCCTCCCGCTTTCGACCGCCTCCATGAATTCCTCGGCGGGCTCGCGGCTCCTCGCCGCGATCTCGCGCCATGCCGCAAAGCGGGCCGCGTCGTCCCCCCGGTATCGCATGAAGTCGTCCCGGTCCGGCACCCTCTTCCCGGGAAGCGACGCGACAAACTCCCGCGACGGCGAGACCAGCACCACGTCCGCCATGTTGCCGGCGAGCGGCCTTCTCCGCGGGAGCGGCCTGTTGTCGAACCACCCGGGCGTTATCCTGTCGAAAAAATGCGGGTAGAGCACGACGCGGCCCTCGCCCGCCGCGAACGGCAGGTCCAGGTGGTAATCGATGATGCCGCCGTCCCGGTACGTGCCCGCAGGCGCGCCGGGTATGTCGCGGACGCCGCTCATGACGAGCGGGATGGAGCCCGACGCCATGATGGCCCGCGGCATGTTTTCTGCGGAAAGGGGCACCGCGACCGGGGGAAAGTCGCGCACGTCGCCAAGAGGCGGCGCGCTTCTCGGATCGTGAAATATCACCCTGTCGAAAAAGAAGGCGAGCGCGCGCCGCGACGCGAGGTTACCCGCGGCGGCGGCGACAAGGGAAAGGGCGAGGGGGATACGCTCCTCGCGCGCCCCGATTCCCTTCGATCTGATCGCGATCATCGAGAGGCGCAGGTACGGGTGCGTGAGCACGGTGCGCGGCCCCTCCGCCCCGAAGTAGGCGTCCAGTATTCGTACCGACTCGGCAGTGACCTCCGCCGGCGCGGGTTTGCGATCGTAGCGTTGTGCGATATAGCTCTCGATGAATCGCTCCACCGCGGAGGCCGGATCCTTCGAAGCGAGCGCCGCCGCCCGCCACGAGCCTATGGACGAGCCGACGAAATGAAGCGGCTCCCTGCGCCCCGCGAAAAACGACGGCAGCAGCCGGTCCATCCCGGCGAGCACCAGCCACTTGGGACCGCCCGACGCGCCCGCGAGTATCGTCACCGCGGAGGGGGAAAGGCCCCCGTCACGGACCAGCTGGAGCGCCCGTGCGCCGGCGCGTATATCCACGCTCCCCGGCATGCCGCCTACCCTGTCGTGACCGCCGCGCGCACGCTACTTGCCCTCTCCCTTGAGGAAGCCAGGCCGCGCGTACGCGGGGTTGGGATACTCGTAGAAGCCGCGCCGGGTTTTCTGGCCGAGCGTGCCCTCGTCGACGTATTTCTTCAAAAAGTCGGCGTTCCGTATGGCCTGGGGGTCCTTCTTCTTCCGCGCCCAGAAGTCCGTTATGTGCCATACGGTGTCGATGCCGACGCTGTCCATCATCCCGAAGGGGCCGAACACCATGTGCGTCACCCCCATCCACGCGCGGTCGATGTCGTCGACCGCGGCCACGCCGTTCGCGGCCAGGGTCTGCGCCGAGAAGAAGAGCGCCGATATCATCGCGTTGAACACGTAGCCGTGGCTCTCCTTGGTCATGACGATGGGGAGCTGGCCCATGCGCTCGGCGAACCCCTTCACCAGCGCGACCGTCCCGGGCGAGGTGCCCGGGTGCGGCATGATGTCCACGACGGTGGTGATGCGCACGTCGTGGAAGTGGAACGCGAGAAAGCGGTCGGGCCGGCCCGTCTGTTCCGCGAACATCGAGGGCAGGAGCGTCGAGGTGTTCGTGGTGAACACCGCCCGCTCCGGGCAGAGCCCGTTGAACTGCGCGAAAATCTTTCCCTTGAGCGCCGGGTCCTCCGGGACCGACTCGCTCACGAAATCGCAGTCCTTCGCCGCGGCCGCGGCGTCCGTCGTGCCGGTGATGCGCTTCATCGCGTCCGCTGCCTGTTCCTCGGTGATCGTCTTCCACTCGATCATGGCCTTCATGAACTTCGGGATCGTCGCGAGGGCCTTGTCCACCGCCTCCTGCTTGATGTCGTACACGACGACGTCGCAGCCGGCCAGCGCGCAGGGTATGCTGATCTGCCTCCCCATGGTCCCGGCGCCGATGATGAGTACCTTTTTAATGCTGTCCTTGTCCATCCCTTCCTCCGCTGTGTGTGGTGTCATTTACGTCATGCGCCATGGACGGCGCCGGCATATCCCCTTCATGTTCATGGCCCGTCATATTCCGGAGCGTCCCATCACCCCGAGGGCCGTTTCCTCGAGTATTTTCACCGCGAACACGAGCATCTTGAAGCGCTCGTCCTTCGTCTGCCCGTGGAAAAACCGGTAGTAGATCTGCTGGGCGATGACCGCCAGGCGGAACAGCCCGAAACAGTAGTAAAAATCGAATCGCCCGACGTCGATGCCGAGGAGCTTCCCGTAGAGCGCGACCTGCTCCGCGCGCGTGAGCATGCCCGGGACGTTGGTCGGCATTTGCCGGATGGCCTGCAGGTTCGGCGGGTCGCCCGCCTCGACCCAGTAGGCCAGCGAGCTCCCGAGATCCATGAGGGGATCGCCGATGGTGGCCATCTCCCAGTCGAGTATGCCGATGATCGAGAGCGGGTCCGACGGGTCGAGCACCGCGTTGTCGAACTTGTAGTCGTTGTGGATCACGGCCGCGCGAGGGGAGTCGGGCGGCATCTTCTCGTGCAGCCATGCCATGACGCGCTCGAAGTCGGGCGCGTCGGGCGTGCGCGCGTCGCGGTAGCGCCCGCTCCAGCCCTCGACCTGCCGTTTCACGTAACCCTCGGGTTTTCCGAAATCGCCGAGACCCACGACGCGGTAATCGAGCGCGTGGAGCTTCGCAAGCACCCCGACCAGGTTTTCCGACAGCTTCCGGGCCGCGGCCTCGTCGAGCGCCATCTCTTTCGGGAGGTTCTTTCTCAATATGGTGCCCTGGATGCGCTCCATCACGTAGAACTGCGCGCCCATGACGGATTCGTCGTCGCAGAAGAAGAGCGCCTCCGGGCAGTAGGGAAAGTGCGGCTTCAGCGCTTTCAGGATGCGGTACTCCCGCGCCATGTCGTGCGCGGTCTTGGCCTTTTTCCCGAAGGGGGGCCGCCTGAGTATCAAATCGCGGTTGCCGAACCGCACCAGGTAGGTGAGGTTCGAGAACCCGGACGGGAACTGCTTCACCGACATATCCCCCTCGATTCCGGGGATCGCGTCCCTGATTGCCTCCCGCGTTTTCGCGACATCGAGCTCCTCGCCCTCCCGTATGGCGACCGGTTCGTCCATGTGTGCCATTGCCAGATCCTCCAGCGTGTGATTATTGCTGCGGGGTTATGCGCGATTCGACAAACGCCGTGACGAAATCGGCAAACTCCTCCACCGAAATTTTCTTTTCGCGGTACTTCCAGCGCTTCAGGTACCAGTCCTGCATCATGGCCTTGACGAGGGAGCCCGTCAGCGCCACGTCGCGGACATCGAACACGCCGCGCTTCGTCCCGTCCTCGAGTATGTCGAGAATGAGGCGCTCCGTGGCCCTCTCGCTCTCCATGGGAATCACCCGCATCGCCGGATCCAGGTGCCTCGTCTCCATGAAAAAGAACGAAAACCAGCGTCCCATGATTTCACTCAGGTAGATATGCGACCTGATGAAGGCCCTGAGCTTTTCCGCGGGCCCGTTCTCGGCCTCGACGAGTTTTGAAAGCACGCGCAGTATGTAGCGCTGGCCCTGCGCGTGGATGATCCTGAGCAGGTCCTCCTTGCTCGAGAAATAGGTGTAGAGCGCCCCCATGCTCAGGCCCGACTGCCTTGAGAGGTCGCGGAGGCTCATGGCGTTGAAGCCCTTCTGGTTCGAAAGGGCCAGGGTCGCGTCGATGATCGCGACCATGTTCTTCACCGCCACGTTCTCTTTCTTGATTTTCATCGAGGCGCGGTTCTCGCGGTAGAATTCCCGGCAGATGTCGTCGAGCGACACCGGGACGTTCTTTTTAAACTCTGCGAGCTTCACTTCCCACCCGCCTCACTTCGCGTACCTGGCCAGCGCCCGCTTGGCGAACGACGTCTTGTGCACCTCGTCGGCGCCGTCGTAGATGCGCGCGGCCCGCTCATGGCGGTAGAAATAGGCCAGGACCGTGTCGTCGGTCATGCCGAGTCCGCCGTGCACCTGGAGCGCCCTGTCCACGACATGCTGCATGGCGTTGGCCACCACGAACTTGATGAGTCCTATGTCGTCGCGGGCCTCCTTCGCGCCCAGGTTGTCTATCTTCCACGCCGCGTGGAGCGTCATGAGCCGCGCCGCCTGTATTTCGGCCGCGGACTCGGCCACCCACGCCTGCACGATCTGGCGCGTGGCGAGCGTCCTGCCGTCGGGCGAAATCGCGCGCTCGGAGGCGCGCCGACACATCAGGTCGAACGAGCGGTTGCAGATGCCGAGCCAGCGCATGCAGTGGTGGATTCTGCCCGGCCCGAGGCGGTCCTGCGCGATCACGAATCCCATCCCCTCCTTGCCCAGGAGGTTTTTCTGCGGAACCCGGCATGACTGGAAGAGCACCTCGCCGTGGCTGGCGTAGTCGCTGCCCGAATGCCCCATGACCGGGATGTTGCGCACCAGGTTGAAGCCCGGGTTGTCGGTGGGCACGATGATCATGCTCGCGCGGAGGTACACGGGCGCGTCGGGATCGGTTATCGCCATGGCGATCGCGAACTTCGACCCGTCGGCCCCGGTGGTGTACCACTTATGCCCGTTTATAATGTAGTCGCCGCCGTCCTTCACCGCGGTGGTGTCCATCATCACGGGGTTGGATCCCGGCATGTCCACCTCGGTCATGGCGAAGCAGCTCCTGATGTCGCCGGCCGCAAGGGGCTTGAGATACTGCTCCTTCTGCTCGGGCGTGCCGTGCTGGTGGAGTATCTCTATGTTCCCCGCGTCGGGCGCCTGGCACCCGAACACGTAATGCCCCAGCGGCGAGCGCCCGAGCGCCTCGGACACGAGGCCGTGCTCGACGAGCGTGAGGCCCATGCCGCCGAGATCTTTCGGGATGTTCGGGCCCCAGAGCTCCATCTGCTTGACCATGCGCCGCTTCTCGGCGAGCACCGGCAGCATGTCGCGGAACTCCGCGGTGATGAATTCGCGCTCCATCGTGATGAGCTCCCTGTCGACGAACTCGTTGATCATCCCGAGGATAGTCTGCATTTTATCGGATATGGCGAAATCCATGGTTCCTCCTTTTACCGCGTGGCGTTTATCGATAGGTGACCATGCTTCGGTCACCGGAAAGCTCGAGGTGGGAATATTCGTTGAACGACGCGAGCATGATGCGCTCTTCCGTGCACCGGAAACGGCTCACAGAGGTGTTCACGATCTGGTCGCGGAGTCCCATTATCGTCGCGTCCGAAAGCCCGAGGGTGCGCCCCGCCGCGATCGTGATCGGCCCGCCGGAGGTGAACACCGCCACGTGCTTTCCGCGGCCGTCGTTCTTCATTATGGCGTCGATGGCCCCGTTCACCTTCGCACGGTAGTCGCTCCACGTTTCGAGGCCCGGCCGGTCGTAGGCGCCGCAGCACCACATGTTCATGGCGGTCTCGAACACCGCCTGGAACGAGCGCCTGTCGGTGAAGAGGCGTTCCACGTCTTCCTTCATGCGGGGATTCTCCTCCAGCATGACGGGAATGAGGGCCGTGAGGATGGCCTTCGAATCGTACTCGTCGAGCGCGGACAGCACGTTCACCGGCGGGACCGTGCGCCCTTTCCCGCGCTCGTGCGCGAGGTACTCGCCCGCGGTCCCCTCGTGGCGCGCGAGCCCCCCGCGGTACACCGCGTCGAAGCGCACGCCCGCGCGCTCGAAATGCTCCGCGAGGAGCCTCGATTGCGCCGCGCCGCGCGGGGAAAGCTCGTCGTAGTTTTCCTTTCCGAACGAGGCCTGTCCGTGCCGTATGAAATAAAGGGTACTCATCGCGTTCCGTGCATCCATGAGCAATATAGTCCCGCGGGAACATGACGTCAATAAAAAAAACGAGCGAGCGCTCGTTTTTTTTATTGACCCTTCGGAGCGCGCCATGTACATTGAGATCACGGTGCCGGAAGACCGGCACGCGGGAGGACGCCCTTGAAACTGCTCGTCTGCGTCAAACAGGTGGTCGATCCCGAATCCCCCCTGGTCATTAACCGGGACGGGACATGGATCGACGAAACCGTGAAAATCGCCTGCAGGCTGAACTCGTACGACGAATACGCCCTGGAGGAGGCCCTTCTCTTCGGGGAGCGCCACCCGGGAACGGTCATCGAGACGGTCACCGTGGGCCCCGCCCGTGCGCGCGCGGCGGCGGTCAGGTGTCTCGAGAAGGGAGCGCACGAGGCCTTCCATATTGTAACAGGCCGCGAGCCCATGGGCGCCATGGAAACCGCAACGCAAATCGCTGATTTCGCGCGGGACAGGCGCTACGATGTCGTTTTCTGCGGGGTCATGTCCGAGGACCTGATGCAGTGCGCGGTGGGCCCCGCGATCGCCGCGCTCCTGTCCCTGCCGGTCGCGGCCGCCGCGATGGGGTGCGACATCGACCCCGCCGCGGGCCTCGCGCATGTCTCGTGCGAGCTCGACGGCGGGCTCCGCGAGAATTTCCGCCTTCCCCTGCCCTGCCTGGTCACGGTGCAGAGCGGCATCAACAGGCCCCGCTACCCCTCGCTCACGAACGTGCTGCGGGCGAAGGGGGCCCGGATACCGGTCATCGAGGCGAAAGCCGCGCGAGAGGTTCCCGGCCGCAGGCTGTCATATCCCCCCCTGTCGATAAAGGGGAAAGTGCTCGGGGGGACGCCAGCAGACAAGGCCGCGGCGCTTTTGAGGATGTTCCATGAAAAATCGTTGCTGTAACCGCCGCATGCGCGCGGCATCGCGCGCGGAGGAGCCATGCCCGATGTGACTGCACGATCGGCGATGGCGGTAATCGAGTGCGCGGGAGGCGCGGTCCCCGCCGCGGCGGCCGAGCTCGTCGGGTGCGCGCTCGCCGCGGCCGGCGGGGACAATTCGCGCGTAACGCTCGTCGCCGCGGGAGGCGATGTCGCGGCATGCGCGCGCGAACTCTCCGCCCGCTACGGGACCGCCTCCATCGCGCTCGGGGGCGACGCGCTCGCCCTACCCGATCCCGCGTTACTCGCGAGGTGCCTGGCACCGCTCGCCGCGAAATACCGCCCGGAGCTCGTGTGCCTGCCGCACTCGACGCAGTCCGCGCTCACCGCCGCGATGCTCGCCGTGGAAGCCGGGGCCGAATGCCTGACCGCGGTCGAAGCGATCGGGAACACGGACGGGGCCCTCGTTTTCACGCGATCGCTGTTCAATGGAAGAATACGCATGGAGGCTCCGGCCGGACCGGGGCTTACCGTGATAACCGCGCTTCCCGGCGTATTCCCCGCGGCGGGTCCCGCCGGACCCGGAACGAGTCCGCCCGAAACGGTCGCCGTGAGCGCGGGCGCCGCCGGCCACGGCGCGGTGCCGCTCGGGATCACCGCGGCGGAGGAGGCCGAGACTCCGCTGACCGACGCGGCGGTGATCGTGGCCGCGGGCCGCGGCATCGGCAATGCCGAAAACCTCTCGCTGATACGCGACCTCGCCGCGATCTTTCCCGGCTCCGCCCTGGGCGCGTCCAGGCCCGTGTGCGACCAGAAGTGGCTCCCCTACGCCCACCAGGTCGGCGCGACCGGAAAAACCGTGCGCCCGCGACTGTACATCGCCTGCGGCATATCGGGCTCGCAGCAGCACATCGCGGGAATGAAGGCCTCGCAGTGCGTTGTCGCGATCAACCGTGACCCGGCGGCCGCGATCTTCTCGGTGGCCGATTACATCGTGGCTGAGGATCTCGTCACGTTCATCCCCCTGCTCGTAGACATGCACCGCAACGGCGCGTTTTGATAAATCGGGATATACCCGCGGGCGTTTCCCGGGCCGGCACCTGGCGGCGAGCGCGGTTCCGGCGGGAGTATATCCCCACCCTTCCCGGATCCCGGACGGGCCATCGAGGGCGGCACGCCTCTCAAGATTGAAAAAATCGTGTTGACTTCGCGGGATAATAGTGTACATTAATGATTCCAGGGAACTCTCTCCTGAGCCGTACACCGGTACGGCCTGAATGCATGATTGCGAGGACCATGCCCCATGACGGATATCATGTCCCAGGACGAGATGGACGCTTTGCTCGCGGAGGTCGCGGGCGAGGCGGCGGGCGCGCAGACGGCACAACCAATCATCATCGACGGCGACGAGGTCCGCGCGCGAATCCATGATTTCAGGCGCCCGATGTTCCTTCCTTCAACCGCCGAATCGCACGTGAAGGGCCTTTTCGCCTCAGCCTGCGACGACATCGAAGTCCTGCTCGGCGCGCAGACGGGAATGACCCTCGACCGCGACGGGATACAGACCGTGCAGCTTTCCTGCGGCGAGTTCCTGCGTTCCGTCACGGCGCCGACGCTCTTCTCGCTGGTCGATGTCGACCCGCTCCCGGGCCCCATGGTCATCGAGCTGATGCCGAACCTGGCCTGCGCGCTCGTCGACAGGCTCGCGGGCGGGGAAATACGGGACGTCTCGGCGGATACAGGCATTACGGCCGCCGACGCCCGCGCCGCGATCAGCCCCCTCGCCCTCATCGCGGGGGCTCTCTGCGACAATCTGGATTACGGGACGCTCGTCCCGAGGGTAAAGGCCATCTATTCCGATCCGATGGAGGCGGCCCCCTGCAATGACGACGAGATGGGGCTGCTTGTCTCCATCGGGGCGACGATAGAATACGTGGAGGGGATCATAAGCGTGCTCCTGCCAAGGATCTTTTTCTGGCCCGTGTTCGAATCCCTTCGCGACACCGACGGCAAAGGCCCGGCTCAGACCATACCGGTCATCGATTTTCCGCTCAAGGCGCGCACCGCGTCGTTCTCCCGGCTTCGCACGGTCGGGCCATCGGGCAGGCTCGAGATCGACGCGTCCGCGCGTCCGCGCGCGGACATGAACGCCCCTGTCAGGGGGATATAGCGATGGCGGCCGCTGATTACGCTGCGATGAAGCTCCCCCTTTTCCTGAGGCTGCCGCTGGAGTACACCATCGACACCGCGGGGAAACTGCTCGTGAAACGCGACCCGGCGGAGTATTCCGGAAAGCACGGATCCCTCATGCTGGGAGGCGCCGCGGTGGCCGGGGCGGAATTGAAATTCCACCGCGGCAAGAACCTCCATTACGCCGAGTTGCTCCCGCAGGGGATAACCTTCGATGAAGCGAAACTTTCCGAAAGTACGGCGGTCCTGGAGCTGGTTTTCGCCCGCACCGCGGACAGCGGCGATATCCCCGTCGATGAATACAACGGCTACTCCTTCGACATCGAACCCCTGTTTCGCTGGATGTCCGCGGGTGACGCCCGCGGCGTGGAGGACGAAAAACTCTCGTCGTGGCCGGGAGAGGAGCCCGCGGTGAATGCGGACGACATGCCGCGAGACGCGAACGTGGTGCTGTCGATGAACGGAATGGTCGTCGCGAGGGGCGAGGCCGTTCTGCTTGGCGACCGCTACGGGATTCGTGTAACCGGGGAGCCCGACGACGCGGAGCGCTTCATGCTCATGGACGGACATGACGGCCGCGGCACGATCATACTCGGCGCGCGGGCCCTTCCGCTCGGCGAGCTGCCCGCGTTCGAACCGGGTTCCCTCGTGTTCATGGACACCGGCATCGGAGAACCGTTCACGGCCAGGCTCGACAGCGGCGTCCGCTATCACGGGGAAATCATTCACCGGGGCAACTGGAAGTTCCGCGTGTTCCATTCCAGGGAGGACATGCTTCGCGCCCGGATGCACCAGCAAATGCGTTCCGCCGCAGGGATCGGCGCGGCGGCCGCGAACCCGGCCGTGGAAATACACTTCGGCCCGGCCTCCGCCGGGGGACCGTCAGCCGAAGCCGCCCCGGAGAACCCGGTAAACGCGGAGCGGGAATACCGGCTCAACGCGATACTGGCCGATCTGCTCGCAGAGGACGAAGCGGAGCTCCGGTCGCCGGACCACGAGAGCGAGGACCTGTCGATATTCCGGAAGAACACGACAATCGTCATACGAAATGCCACCGCCTCGGCCCTTGCGGCAATCGAACGGCTCAAGGATCTCGAAACCTACAGGGTCCGGCTGGACAATGCCAATGACGATCTCATCTTTCAGGTGGCGGGATTGTTTCCGTGGATACAGCGCCTCAAGATAGCGGGGAGGCCCCTGTCCGGCACGATCTCGCCCCTGGACCTCTCGCCGCTCGCGTATCTCAAGGATCTCAGGGAGCTCGCGCTCGCGGACCTGAACCTGTACAACCTGTCGTTCATGGCGGAGATGCAGGCCGTCGAATCCTTCCGCATGGAACGCTGTACCGGGACCGGTCCCGAATCGGCGATCGATCTCTCGCCGCTTTCCGGCTGCGGCTCACTCAAACGGGTCGCCTTTGCGCTCACCCGCGTCCGCGGACATGGGGACGCGCTCCGGAACAAGGACCTGGAAGAGGCGTTGTTCTGGAAAAGCGGCATTACCGATATCGATTTCATGCGCGGCATGGTAAACTGCTGGAAGCTCGTCCTCGGGGACGAACCGATAGAGGGAGTCTCCGTGCTTTCCGGCCTCGAAAAGCTCGAGGAGCTCCGCATGGCCTTTTGCGACCGCATCGTGGACACATCCGGATTCGACGGACTTCGCGACCTTCCGGTGCTTAAGATCCTCCACCTGGAATGCTGCGGCATATCCGACATCTCCTTCATGAGCGCCATGAAAAGGGTCGAGTACCTCCACCTGGGCGGCAATCCCGACATCGACGACATCAGCCCCCTCGCGGGGTGCGGACGCATCTACGAGCTCTACCTTCAAAACACCTCCGCCGCCGATACCGCCGTCCTTTCGGGACTGGACCACCTGGAGGTGCTCAACCTCGCATGCACGCCCTGCGCCGACTTCTCGTCCCTCGCCGGGCTTCACTGGCTGAAAAGGCTCGACCTCACGTATACCCCGTTCGCGGACATCGCCCTACTGAAGGGCCTCCGGGAGCTCGAGGAGCTCAGGCTTTACTGGAACAACGTCGGCGACACGTCTCCATTGCTCGCCCTGCCCGCGCTTCGCAGGCTCCACATGGGGTTATGCGGCCTTGCCGCGGTGCCCGAGGCCCTTTGCCGCATGAAGGACCTCGAATACCTGAACATCGCCGGCAACGACATACCCGGCGAGGATCTCGCCGCGCTTGCCGACGCGCTGCCGGGCTGCGAGATCGAAACCGGCTACACGCTGACCGACGAGTACCACGCGTACGACTCGAACTTTACCGACGATGAAACCGCGCCCCGGGAACCCGCCGCGCCCGAATCGCCCGAATATGAGCCGCAAGGAGGTCCGCCCCCGCCGGAGCCCGATTTCGTCACCTGGATGATCGAGAAACCGTACCTCGATTTTTTGGACGGCGTCGCGCGCGCTCCGTTCCCGCAGTGCGACGTTCGCGCGGCGTCGCGCGACAACCTCGCTGCCTTCGGGCTTCTCGTGCGGCGCGCGTGCAAAACCGTTGCCGCGGGGTTTTCCACGGACGCGGAACTTCTCGCCGGCAGGGAACCCGCTTCAGTGTCGCTCGACATCGTGAAGCTTCGCGTAACGCGCTTTGCCCGCGCGCGCGACGCGCTCGCCGCCGACACGGCGCTCATCGTGGTGCAGCCGAGGCCCCTGTCCGGGTACGCATTCATCGCGCTCGAACCGGGATGTATCGCGGCGCTGGCCGGGCACGTGACCGGCGACTCTCCCGCCGCGTCCGGCGGGGGCATGGATGGCGACGCCATACGAGGCTCCGAGGACAAATTCATCATGCTCCCCTCCTGGCTGCACGAGGCATGGGGGGACATACTCCCTCTCCGGCCGCGTTTCTGCCTCGTCCCCGGCAGGGAAGTCGTCGACGGCGCGCCCGGCGACGCCGCGACCGTGGAAATCGAGATCGCCGCCAGTCTCGGCGGCACCCCGGGGACCGCCAGGGTCCTGGTGCCGCTCGGGGTCATCGCGCCAGTCGTCCCGCTCCTCGATGCGGACTACCTTGACGGAACGCGGGACATGCCCGACGAAATGCGCGCGCTCTTCGCCGGCGGCGGCGACGATTCCGGTGCGGGCTCCCGCGAGCCCGCACCGGCAGAAGAGGCGGTCGATATCGGGCCGCTGCCGTCAGCCGTACCCGGCGGGCCGCCGCATCACGCAAAAGACCTGACAGGCGAAGAAATAGACGCGCTCCTCGCGGGCGCGGACGACCTCGTGAACGGCGCGTCGTCGCCGGCACGCGCCGGGACCGCGACACCGCCTTCGCTATCGGAGATCGATTCCCTCCTCGGCGAGGCGGACCGCCCGCTCTCGTCCGCATCCCCGTCCGAGCCCACGGAAGCCCCGCCGCCCCTGTCCACGGACATGATCGACGGGCTCCTGGGCACCGGCCCGGAAGTAGACGAAGCACCCGCCCGGGGACATATCCCCATCCGCCTTGGGGACCGGCTCGACGGGTTCTCCCAGCGCGCCGCCTGTTCCGGAAAGGAGCTCGGGGAATGCCTCGCCTATGCGGAGTACCTCGTGGGCCAGGCGATCGCGTCTAAACGGCTGGGACATATCGGCACCGGTGACATGATCGAGAGCGAAATCGCCCGTCACCCCCTCGTGCTTCGAATGGGATTCAGGATGCTGCTCGACGGGACGGACCCGGAGATCGTCGACCGTTTCCTGGAAATGTCAATCTTCGCGAACGGATTCCGAGGTGCGAAGCTCCTCGCCGTGCTGCTCGGCATCGCGTTCATGCGCCACGTCCCCTGCGATACCGTCTCCCTCGTCGCCCTAGTGGAAACCATCGCCGGGCTCGCGGGCGAGGAGCACCGGGAGCGGTTCGAGGGCATGGTCCCCCGCGCGGACATGCTGCTCGCGCGCTATATCGTCGACAATCCGAGGGAGGGGCCCTCCACGATAAGCGACATCTGCGCGGAAATCGAGGGAATGATCGAAACGTTCGACTCCCGCAGCCTGGGTAAGCTCGTGAGCGGGCTCCTGGACGCGGACCCCGAGCTGATCGTGAACGCGATCAGGTACTTCGGCAGCCGGGCCGCCCGGTGGACCATCGAATCGGTCGATGACGAAGGCCGGCGCCTGAAGCTCGCCACCGCCCTCATGAAAAAGGGCCCGTCCGTGCAGCAATGCATCGAAGCCCAGGAATCGCTCGCCGCGTACATACGCGGCAACCCCGACTTCGCGTGGATGGTCGGCCCCACGAAGGAGACGCCCCTGTGAACCGGGAAATATACAATTTCGAACTGGCCGGCCGCCTCGCCTGCCCCGACGAGGACCGGGAACGCTGCGCGGGCACGCTCTACGCCATTATGGCCATGGCCTCCGCCGCGAGGAAAAACGGCCTGCCCGCGATCGGGAAGCACGCGCGCAACCCGAAGCTTCCGGAGCTCCTGCGCGAGGCGGTCGCGCTCATGGCCGGGGAGACCACCCCCGGCGCGATCCGGGACGAGCTCGAATCGCGCGTCGGTCCCGACGACGCGGGGGCGGAGCTCCTCGAAAAGCTCGTCATCGTCGAAGGGACGGACCTGCTGCTTGACGGCTGCAATCCGGAAACGATATTCCGCGTGGTGTCGTCGCTGTTCGGCGACGAGTACGCTCCCCGTCTGAGAAAGTACATATCCGAGCGGGCGAGGAAATAAATATCAGCAGATATAGATTATAAAGTATTATATTTGTATCAGATTATTATTCTATAAAAGTGCTCTACCATCCGTTCCTTTTGGAATCTTTTGGACAGTGATACTTTCAAAATCATGTTCAATTACTATTATTCTAACACCACCTTTGATATCTTGTATTTTCTCCCAAAGTCGAAAATAAGGTTTAAGTTCAGTAATATTTCCAATTCTATCAGTTAAATATGGTGTTTAGTGATAGTATTCGCCTGACACATTCCTCTGAAAGACTTGATTCTCAGG